>NZ_FOXG01000003.1:0-620759 GCF_900115645.1 Pseudomonas sp. NFPP07 | reverse complement strand
CTCGACCCTGACCGGGGGCGACGACTCGACCCTGACCGGGGGGGCGAAATCCGAGTTGCGCATCCGCAAGTGGTGCAGCAAGACAGAACGCTACCGCACCCACATCGCCTATGTCGGCGAAGACGGCATCGAATCTGATGTTGCTTACCGGCTCGACGGCAACAACAAATTCGTCAAGGCGTAACCAGCCATGCGAGCGAGTCGCGGGGCTTGATCAGCCAGACCTGACGCGTGCCGGGAAGCGCCGGCCGCTCGCACCCATCACCAGCCGCCGACGGAGGCGATAATGAGCGCACTACGCGAAGCACAGTTTGAGTATGACGAACGCTTGCCGCCTCCGGTGAGTGAAAGCCCGCGGGAGAACGCGCGGGCCGACTGGATCTACGACGCGACCGAGACGCTGTGCAATGGCGGGGACGTTTCGTTCCAGCGCCGATTCCGCCAGCGCCAAGGAGTCACGGCGAAGCAATTCGAGCTTGCGTTGGACCAGTTCGCAAACAGTCGTCTCGCTGATTGCCAGGTCAGTAGCCCGGCCTTGGGTGCCCTGCTCATCGAGGCTCGCTGCGGCTGCAAGAACCCCACTTCAATTGTCGACCTGCTTGGTTACAGCAGCCATCGCTTTGGGGTGTTTGGCGAGATCGCCGAGGCGCTTCTTGAGCCGCTGGCCGACGACGCCCTGATCGCCATCGCCGAGGATAACGAACTGTGAACGACGTCAAAGCCTCATCAGGGATCGAATACGAGATCTCGAAGATCAGCCGCACTCACAACCCCGCTCAAGACCGAACCTTCGTCATGGGCATGATCGAGTTGGCCGAGTTCGCAGAGCTGATCGACTCACGAACAGCAAACCGCTACCGAGACGAGCTCGACACCAAGTTCACCGAACGAAGCGCTTACCTACGGAGGTCAGCATGACCACTTCACCCGTAAAGACCTTGATCGACGAACAGCTCGAGCAGATCGAGCGCACCCTGGCCATCCTCGGCGCAGGGCTTCCACGTGACCTCCCTGTCTCCGCTATCCCTCCGAAGCTTGCTGAAGTGATCAAGGGCGGCCGGATCGCAGTGAGGGTTCGGCCATGACCGCGCGCGAATTCATCAAAGCCGCTGCATGGCTTCTCTTCTGCGGCGCCGGGATCTGGGGGTTTTCCTTTGCAGTCGAGCATCGGCCTGAGATTCCGCAGGTTCCGCACTGTGCAGGGGTGGTGAAGTGAGGTCTCTCCAGCAAGCCAGGAGGATCGCCTACTGGCGCGGATCTGCAATCACCCTTCTCCTTTGTACATTCCTGATGCTGCTGGGCGCCCTCGCCGATCGCATCACTTCCTAAGCCACCCCTTCAAGCGCTGCGCACGTCGCAGCAAGGAACTGTCATGACGGAAAAAAAGCACACGCCTGGTCCTTGGATCGCTCGCAAGACTGGCGGTCAGGGTTG
Source organism: Pseudomonas sp. NFPP07 (assembly GCF_900115645.1). Classification (NCBI taxonomy): domain Bacteria; kingdom Pseudomonadati; phylum Pseudomonadota; class Gammaproteobacteria; order Pseudomonadales; family Pseudomonadaceae; genus Pseudomonas; species Pseudomonas sp. NFPP07. Next base: position 619,325 of record NZ_FOXG01000003.1, on the reverse strand, counting down.
GGTCGGTCAGCGCGGCTGGGCAATCGACTTCAACGAAGACCAAGAGCAGGTCGTTGACTTCGTGTATGAGGAAGCAGATGCCAAGCTGATCGCCGCCGCGCCGGACCTTCTGGCAGAGCTTCAAGAAACGCACGCAGCTTTGTGCTTTAAAGCAGGCTACATCGGCACTGAACGCTACAAGCGTAACGCTGCAGCCATTGCCAAAGCCACCCAATAACCCCCTTCACAGCGCCCCTCTCCGGTGGCGCGGAGAACAGTCATGTCCGCAACCAGCGTAGCCACAATCAAACCAAAGACCCTTTCCGGGCGAATGGCCGAGCGTTTCGGCGTTGACCCTCAAGAGATGATGGCGACCCTAAAGGCCACCGCGTTCAAGGGCACCGTCACCGACGCACAAATGCAGGCGCTGATGATCGTCGCTGACCAGTACGGCCTCAACCCGTGGACGAAAGAGATTTACGCCTTCCCGGACAAGGGCGGCATCGTTCCGGTCGTCGGCGTTGACGGCTGGGCCAGGATCATCAACGAGAACCCAGCCTTTGACGGCATGGAATTCTCGATGGACAAGGATGGCACCGAATGCACCTGCAAGATCTACCGCAAGGACCGTGGGCACGCGATCAGCGCCACCGAGTACATGGCCGAATGTAAGCGCGGTACGCAGCCTTGGCAGTCACACCCGCGCCGCATGCTGCGCCACAAGGCCATGATCCAGTGCGCACGCTTGGCGTTCGGCTTTGCTGGCATCTATGACCAAGACGAGGCCGAACGGATCGTCACCAATGACGCTACACCTCCATCTGTGGACGCTGGGCCGGCAATCGAGACCATCCGTAACGCCCAATCGATGGAAGAGCTTCAAGCGGCCTTCACGGTAGCCTGGAAAGATCTTCCGACCGAGCGGGCGGCACTCACCAAGGCCAAGGACGAGCGCAAAAAAGACTTGTCCGAGCCTGTCGACGCTGATTTTGAGGAGGTGCCAGATGCAACAGGGGAGTGATGAGTGGATTCGGGCTCGCCTGGGCAAGGTGACAGCCAGCAAGGTCAAGGACGTGATGACCAAGGGTCGCGGCAAAGAGCCATCGGCCACCCGCCGCAACTACATGATGGACCTGCTCTGTGAGCGCCTGACGGGCAATCAGAGCGGGCCAGACCTATCCCGCAACCTGGCAGTACAGCGCGGCACTGAGCTGGAGCCTGTGGCCAAATCAGCCTACGAGATCAACAAAGGCCTGATGATTCAGGAAGTGGGTCTGATCGCACATCCGGTTATTGCTGGGTTCGCGGCATCACCTGACGGCGTTGTCGGCACCGACGGCTTGATCGAAATCAAATGCCCGCATACGGCCACCCACATTTCAGTGATCCAGGCCGGGCGCCACGACAGCCAGTACGAGTGGCAAATGCTCGCACAGATGGCCTGCACCGGGCGTGCCTGGGTCGACTTTGTCAGTTTTGACGATCGCATGCCTGAAGAACTGCAGTACGCCTGCTTCCGATTCGAGCGCGACGACAAGCGCATCGCCGAGATGGAAGCCGAAATTACGGCCTTTCTGGAAGAGCTGGCCGACCTTGAGAAGGAAATGCGGGAGCGGATGAGGAGTGCAGCATGATCAGCAACCACCTGACCCTTGACGCCGTAGTCATCGAGCAGGGCCGGACCTGGCGCCTGTTCCCCGTCGACTTCACCACCGTAGAGGGCACATTCAGCGTGTACCTCTACGCCCTCAACCGCGAGCACGCCGCGGCCATCCTGCTGGAACTGAAAGAGACGGCTGTCCTGCGCGACGGCGACCTGGCGGGCGTGACCCGCAACGACTGACCCCATGGAGATCGCATGAATGAGCTGGCTCTTTTCGCAGGCGCTGGTGGCGGAATACTCGGCGGCCACCTCCTTGGGTGGCGTACCGTCTGCGCCGTTGAGCGTGATGCCTACGCCGCACAAGTTCTGGCGCAACGACAAAACGATGGAGCCTTCCCGCCTTTCCCAATTTGGTCTGACGTGTGCAGTTTTAACGGAAGACCATGGCGCGGCCTTGTTGACGTGGTTTCTGGCGGATTCCCGTGTCAGGACATATCAGTTGCCGGGAATGGCGATGGCATCGACGGCGCCCGCTCCGGGCTCTGGCGTGAAATGGCGCGAATCGTCGGCGAGGTACGACCTCGATTCGTCTACGTGGAAAACTCACCTCTGCTTGTGGGAAGAGGACTTGCACTGGTCCTCGGTGACCTTGCCGAAATGGGGTATGACGCGGAGTGGTGCATTGTTTCAGCATCCGACTGCGGAGCGCCCCATCAACGCGAACGTTGCTGGGCTGTGGCCCACGATAACGGTACATGGCAATCACAACCAACCAGGCAGCAGCAAGAGCGCCGGCTGGGGTCTGAGCGCAGCAGTCAAGCTATGGCCGACACCTGTCAGGCGCGATTACAGACACCCAGGGAAGAGCCGAATGGAAAGGACTGGCAGCAAATCAGGCGAGTGCCTGCCCCAGGTCGTCGGTGGCCCATTGAACCCGGAGTGGGTCGAATGGCTGATGGGGTGGCCTTCCGGCTGGACCGAATTAAAGCCCTTGGCAATGGACAGGTTCCGAGAGTGGCAGCAACAGCATTCACCATCCTTTCTGAATGAGTAACCAACATGAACCCGCTCACATTCCGCGCGCTTGAAGAAGCGTTCGCCGGCCGGGCCCCTGCGCCTGCGCCAAAGCTGATCCCGCCAGTCCTGGCCAATCCGCCGCTTCCGGAGATCGTCATTACTGGCCCTATCAACAAAGTCATGTTCCTGGAGGGCAAGCGCTACGCCCTGGAGGTGGCCCGCGCCGCCGGCAGCTCCATACGCAACCCGGCCGTGGCGGCGAAGATCGTCCGCGACCTAACCACCTACGCCACAGCTCAGCCATCAAGCGTGGCCGCCGGCATCAAGGTCATCATCGACTTGCTCAAGGAGGGATCATGATCGCCAAGGAATACCTGATTATCGCAGCAGGTATCGGACTCATGGCCGTGGCTGCGTGGGCGGCCATCGAGGAAAACAGGCAGTGGAAGGCATTCGCCCAGGCCCATGAATGCAAGAAGATCGAGGAAATCTCGGGCACGACCTCAACCGGCTACGGATTCACCTCAAGTGGCCAGGGCGCGATGGTCACCACCTATACGCCCGGGAAGACCGGGTGGGCCTGCAACGACGGCGTGACCTACTGGAGGGAAGAATGACCACCCTCCGCCGCAAGACCACAATCCGCGGGCGACCCATGAAGCCGCTCGATCTCAACGTCATGTGCGCATCTGTAACCACTCGCGCGCCCATGGCAACCACGACAAATGCAGCAAGCAGCGCCAGGCGGCCATGGCCGAGCTGCGCGCGCGGGAGGACCAGTAATGAACAGTGCAGAGAAAGACCAGGCCGACCAGCTGGACTCAGACCTTATCGCGATAGTCGCGGCCCTACAGCAGCGCCTGACCGTGGCGGATCAGCGGGTGGATGAGCTGGAAGGGTTGTTGGCCACCATCAAGGCAACGCTTCCACATCTTGAAAGCCCTGCAAAGATAAGCGTGCGCGAGCTGATACGTGAGATCGACGCCGCCCTCAACCCCACCCTGAAGCCCACCTGCTGCGGCGCCTGCTGCGGCGCCTGCCCGGCAGGCTGCATTGGAGCGAAGCCATGAGCAATAACGAAATGGTCAGCATGCCGCGTGAGGTTTTGGTGTGCATGACCAACAACCAACACAAAAAAGTTGCTGCCTACATGCCTGATATCGCCGATGCGCTCAGAGCTGTGCCGGCTGCTGGCGTGGAGCCGGAAGTGCTGCCACAGCGTAAGTCTTGGGACAGTGTGTTCTCGCAGTACGCCCTGGGCGAGACGAGTGGATGGAACGCCGCATGCAACGCATGGGAACCACACGTCACCCGGTTGCAGGCCGAGGTGGAGAGGCTGACCCAGCTGGCTATCGACCGCAAGAACGGACAGACCGAGCTCTGCACCGAGATATCTAGGCTGACCGAAGAACTGGACGCGCTGAAAGCCGCCCAGGGCGAGCCGGTGGCGTATCTCGACATTGGCGCTGGCGGGTATGTTGATTTGGGCACTGATCAGCCCGTAGAAGCATTAGAAAATCTTCCGCATGGACGACACATACTCGGGATTATCGGAACTTACGGCGCAGATGGTTGGCAACCCAGCGTCAAGCGTCCTGTTTCTGGGGTTGATCCAGTGGCATACGCGGTGTTTGCCGATAATGGGGATATCCGGATATGGTCACGCTCCACAAGAGTGGTGGAGATGATTTCTGGCATGGCCGGAAAGCCCGTGCCGCTCTACACCGAGCAGCCCGCGCCGGTAGCGGTGGTGCTGCCTGAGCGCGTTGCGCTGCGAGATATCATCGCCCAGGCCATCGGCGGCGACACCTACGACTGCACCAGGGTATGGAGCGCCTGGGGCGTTGGGACCATGTCAGAAGATGACTTTGTTCCGCTGACCTACAGTGAAGCACGACTGTACGAAATTGCAGACGCCTGCCTCGACGAAGTAGCCCGCCTCAACCCCAGCCTGTAATCCCCCTTCAACTCTCTCAACTCGGCATCAAGCCGAAAGGACAAGTCATGCCTGTAGAAAATGAAATCCAGACCTGGAGCGGCGAAGGCCTGCCGCCGGTTGGAACGGTGTGTGAGCACAAGCGCGTGCATGAATGGCAGAAGGTCGAAGTCTTCGCGGTAAAGCCGAATTACAACGGCAGCCATACCGCACTCTTCACCTACGAAAATGGATGCTGGGCAGGCTGTGCTGAGCCGTCGTTCTTCCGCCCCATCCGCACGCCCGAGCAGATCGCGGCGGAAGAGCGGAAGGCTTGCATAGACCGCATGGTGTCGATCCTGTTCGAGGAAAAGGGCGATAGCACTGGCCCTCTCGAGCGCGGCTACTGCGAGGCACTGTACAACGCGGGTTACCGCAAGCAGGTTGCGCCATGATCGAAGTGAAGACCGCCGAGCTGATTGGGCCGGCGCTGGATTGGGCGGTGGCGAAAGCTGATGGGCGTGATCCGAAGGTTTATTGCACGGGAATCGCTGAATACACGTTCGTTTATCTCGGCGATTCCGCCACGTGTAAATTCGACCCAACTACGGGATGGGTATGGTTGAGCTACTTGATCAAGCGGTATCGGATCGAGTTGAGCCCCTTGTACGTAGGTGATTGGCGAGCACACGTGATGGCGGATGACGAGCCGCAAACCCCTGAGGTTGAAGCGGGAACACCAGAATTAGCGATTTGCCGCGCCATCGTCGCCGCCAAGCTCGGCGAGGTGGTCAGCGTGCCCAAGGAGCTGATGCCATGAAGGCCTTGAGCATTCGCCAGCCCTAGGCCTGGCTGATCGTCCACGGCGGCAAGGACATCGAGAACCGCAGCTGGCACACGAAGTTCCGCGGGCGGTTCCTGGTGCACGCCGCCAAGGGTATGACGGTGCGCGAGTGGGTGGCGGCGATCGACTTCTGCATCGCGCAGGGAATTCACGACACGCCGTTCGACATGCCTGCCTTCGAAGAGCTGCAACGCGGCGGCATCATCGGTTCGGTTGAGCTGGTTGATAGCGTCGATACCAGCGGCTCGCCCTGGTACATGGGTCAGAAAGGATTCCTTCTGCGCGATCCAAAGCCGCTGCCGTTCACCCCGCTCAAGGGCCGGCTCGGCTTTTTCGAAGTTCCCGCGGAGCTGATCCAGCAATAGGAGTTCGCCACAGCCCGTGTTGCAGTCGACGGATAGCCAGGACAACGGGCCGGGCGAACGCTGAAACCATGGACCGGCGCAACGCCGGCGTCTGCAAGACCTTTCTGCAAATCACACTCAACTTTCAGATAGGCCCGCCGCTCGCGGGCGAGGATGCCCTCATGGGAATTTTCATCTGCTCAAGAACAAAGCTCCGCAACTGCAGCAGTCTTGGCGACCAAGTGCGAGTGATCGCGCTACGCCGCGGTGAAGGGTGGTCAGGCGCCAGAGAGGATCTGGCAAATATCGCTGAGGAATGGTTTGGACGCGCCCCGGCAAAAAACCGAGACGAGATGCGCTCGGTATGCGGCGAAGTCTTTCGGACCGAATAGGTCGAGCCCCCCACAGAAATAACCACTCAACTTTCACAAGCCTGCCGCCGTGGGCGGCATGGAGCACACCCATGGCAACTGCTGAGCTGCATGGCCAGAAGATCAACCCGTTCGAGCAGGGCTACGCGGCCTTCCTTAAAGGGGTAGGCCTCAAGCAAAACCCGTTCGAAACGGAAAACGACACGTCTCCCCACTCCAAGCAGCGGTGGATTGACGGCTGGAACAAGGCTCATCGCGAGGAAGGGAGGAAGTTATGAGTGCTGGGCTAGCGCTTCTACCGCGCTTCATCCGGGCGAAGCAAGCACCAGCATATCTCGGCATGTGCCGGGCAGTGTTTGACGCTGAAGTCCGCCCTTATGTTCACGAATTTCCCATTGGCGAGCGCGGCGTCGGCTTCGACCGCCAGGAGCTGGACGACTGGGCAACAGCCTATGTCGAAGCCAAGGCAATTGAAAAAAAGCGCGCTACGGAGCAACAATTGCCCCGCAGCGAGCGCCTGAAAGGAGATAAATCATGGCGCGAAAATCGATTACAGGCCTCTCCCAAAGGAAAGGTATCTGGCATATCGACAAGAAAATCAACGGAGAACGACTTTACGAAAGCACTGGAACTGGTGACCGGGAAGAAGCGGAGCGCTACCTGATTTACCGGCTGGAGCAGATCCGGCAACAGAAGGTGTACGGCGTAAAGAAGGTAAGAATCTGGCGGGAGGCGGCGACTCGCTTCCTGTTGGAGTTCAAGGACCAGCCATCAATCAAGCTTTCGGCACACCACCTTTCGCAACTAGACCAATTCATAGGCGACATGCCGCTGACCCACATTGATGATCAGGCCCTGGCGCCATTCATAAAGGATCGGCTGTCGACAAAGAAGCTCGAGAACGGGAAAGTGAAAAAAGGGGTAAGCAACCGAACCGTGAATATCTCGATCGAGCGCGTGGTTAGGGTTTTATCGTTATGTGCCAGGAAGTGGCGAGACGATGAGCGGAGGCCGTGGCTGGATAGCGTGCCGATGCTCACGAAGCTGGAAGAGAAGAAGTCGAGCCGAAAACCGTACCCAATGTCTTGGCCGGAGCAGTCGATTCTTTTCGGGGAGTTGCCGGCTCACCTACAAACGATGGCGTTGTTCAAGGTGAACACCGGCACGCGGGAGCAGGAGGTCTGCAAATTGAGGTGGGATTGGGAAATTCATGTTCCGGAGCTGGGGACTAGTGTTTTCCTGATACCAGCTGATTTCGGCGGCCGGCATGAACGGTCCGGGGTGAAAAATGGTGATGAGCGCCTGGTTGTGCTCAATAGCGTGGCGAAATCGATTATTGAGCAGCAGCGAGGCCTGAGCAAGGAATGGGTTTTTCCTTACAACGGTACCGCGATGCACCGCATGAACGACTCAGCCTGGAAGAAAGCGCGGGTGAGAGCGGCGAAACTCTGGCAGGAGGAAAACCTTCGCCCCGCTCACCCTGGGTATGCATCCATCAGGATCCATGACCTTAAACATACGTTTGGCCGCCGGCTGCGCGCAGCAGGTGTAACCGAAGAAGACCGCAAGGCGCTTCTTGGCCACAAGAACGGCAGCATCACCAGTCATTACTCAGGTGCCGAGCTCGGGCATTTGATCGAAGCTGCGAACATGGTATCAGCTACCGATTCACGTGGACCGGTACTGACAATTTTGAAGAGGAAGCAGGCGTGAAAAAACGAGAAGTCACGCAAATGTCACGCACATGAAAAAGGCCAATGCTGCGAACATTGGCCCAAGTCATTGAATTATATGGTCGGGACGGAGTGATTCGAACACTCGACCCCTAGCACCCCATGCTAGTGCGCTACCGGACTGCGCTACGCCCCGACTAGGCGTGTTACTGGGTTTGCTTCTTAACGAAGCGCTCAAGAATATATCGCAAGCTTTTGAAATTTGGAAGTATTTTAAAAGCTGAAAATCATTTCTTGAGTACCACCAGAACGTCCTCCAGTTCGGAGATCATCTGACGGATCAATTGCTTGTACTGGGTGGTGTCGTCTTTGGCTTCATCACCGGAAAGGCGCAGGCGCGCTCCACCGATGGTGAACCCCTGATCATACAGCAGCGCGCGGATCTGCCGGATCATCAGCACATCCTGGCGCTGATAATACCGGCGATTTCCGCGGCGCTTGACGGGGTTGAGTTGAGGAAACTCCTGCTCCCAATAACGCAGCACATGCGGTTTGACCGCACAGAGCTCGCTGACTTCACCAATGGTGAAGTAGCGCTTGCCCGGAATGACCGGGAGCTCGTCGTTATGACTTGGTTCCAGCATAAGCCTCAACTCGGGCCTTCAACTTCTGCCCTGGACGAAAGGTGACCACACGGCGTGCCGTGATCGGGATTTCTTCACCCGTCTTCGGGTTGCGGCCAGGTCGCTGGCGTTTATCCCGAAGATCGAAGTTACCGAAACCGGACAGTTTGACCTGTTCGTTATCTTCGAGAGCGTGCCTGATTTCCTCAAAAAACAGCTCGACCAATTCCTTGGCCTCACGTTTATTCAGGCCCAGCTCTTCGTAGAGACGTTCGGCCATTTCAGCTTTCGTCAGAGCCCCCATACGTCACTTCCTTAACGTGGCGTTCAACCTTTGTTCGAGCGAGGTGAGGATATTTTGCGTCGTGGAGTTCACCTCATCGTCATTAAGAGTGCGCGATGGATGCTGCCAGGTCAAGCCAACTGCAAGGCTTTTTCTATGAGGATCAATGCCTTTACCCTGGTACACGTCAAACAACCTGAGGTCTGTCAGCCATTCGCCTGCATTCTCACGGATTACATCCTGTACCGCACTGGCAGCAACATCGCGATCAGCCAGCAAGGCCAGGTCACGACGCACTTCAGGAAAGCGCGACAACTCACGGAATTCAGGCATTTTTCCCGAGGCTACTTCGGCCAGAACCAGCTCGAAAACGAAGACCGGACGGTCGAGACCGAGGGTTTTCGACAACTCAGGGTGGATAGCGCCAATATAACCAACCAGACGACCTTCACGCTCGATGCGCGCGGTTTGACCCGGGTGCAACGCAGGGTGCTTACCAGGCACGAAAGTGAACGCATCGAGTGCACCGGCAAAACCCAGCACCGCTTCCACGTCGGCCTTGACGTCGAAGAAGTCCACGACATCGCGACCTTGTGCCCAGCCTTCCGGCAGACGAGTACCGCATACCACGCCGGCCAGCATCGGCTCTTGCTTCAAGCCTTCCAGTTGACCGACGAAACGCAGGCCGCTCTCAAACAGACGGACACGGTCCTGCTGGCGGTTCAGGTTGTGCTGAAGCGCCTTGACCAGCCCTGGCCACAGCGAGGAACGCATGGCAGCCATGTCGTTGGAAATCGGGTTGGCCAGCAACAGCGGCTCGACTCCCGGATTAAACAACTCGAACTGTTTCGGATCGATGAAGCTGTAAGTAATAGCTTCCTGATAACCGCGGGCCACCAGCAAACGACGCAGCTCAGGCAGATCGCTACGAGCTTCGGCCTTGGCTTGTGGAGCCAGGCGCGCCTGAGGGTAGCGAACCGGTAGGCGGTTGTAGCCGTACAGGCGAGCCAGTTCTTCGATCAGATCGACTTCCAGGCTGATGTCGAAGCGATGGCTTGGCACTTCAACGCGCCACTGCCCTGCTCCATCGGCGGAAATCTTCAGACCCAGAGCACCGAGCAGACGCTCGACTTCTGCCGCTTCGATTTCCATGCCCAGCATCTGGGTGATGCGCTCGGCGCGCAAAGTGACCGGAGCGATCGACGGCAGGTGCTGCTCGCTGACGGCTTCAATGATCGGGCCAGCTTCGCCACCAGTAATCTCCAGCAGCAAGCCGGTGGCGCGCTCCATGGCTTCACGGGCCAATTGCCAGTCCACACCACGCTCGTAGCGATGCGAGGCGTCGGTGTGCAGGCCATAGGAACGGGCTTTACCAGCGACAGCGATCTGGTCGAAGAAGGCACTTTCCAGGAAAACGTCGCGGGTAGTTGCCGCTACACCGCTGTGCTCGCCGCCCATGACACCGGCAATCGCCAGGGCACGGGTATGGTCGGCGATAACCAGGGTATCGCTGCGCAGGACTACTTCCTGACCGTCAAGCAAGACCAGCTTCTCGCCCTCTTCGGCCATCCGCACACGGATGCCACCGTTGATTTCGGCGAGGTCAAAAGCATGCAGCGGTTGCCCCAGTTCCAGCATCACGTAGTTGGTGATGTCTACGGCCGCATCGATGCTGCGTACATCAGCGCGACGCAGACGCTCGACCATCCACAGCGGGGTTGGCTTGGACAGATCAACATTACGGATAACCCGACCCAGATAACGCGGACACGCTGCGGGCGCCAGCACTTCAACCGGACGCACCTCATCGTGCGCAGGCGCGACGGATAGCACCACCGGACGGGTGACTGGTGCGGCATAGAGCGCGCCGACTTCACGGGCGAGCCCCGCCAGCGACAGGCAGTCACCGCGGTTAGGAGTCAGGTCGACTTCAATGCTGGCATCGTCCAGTTCCAGGTACTCACGGAAATCCTTGCCTACCGGCGCATCGGCCGGCAATTCCATCAGACCGTCATTGCCCTCTCCCACCTGCAGTTCTGCCTGGGAGCACAGCATGCCGTTCGATTCGACACCGCGCAGCTTGGCCTTCTTGATCTTGAAGTCGCCAGGCAGCTCCGCGCCGATCATGGCGAAAGGGATCTTCAGGCCCGGACGCACGTTTGGCGCACCGCACACGACCTGGAAGGTTTCCGCACCATTGCTGACCTGGCAAACACGCAGTTTGTCAGCATCAGGGTGTTGCTCGGTGCTCAGCACCTCGCCCACCACCACGCCACTGAAAACCCCGGCGGCCGGCGTTACGCTATCGACCTCAAGACCGGCCATCGACAGACGAGCAACCAGCTCATCGCGACTTACCTGCGGGCTTACCCAGCCGCGCAGCCATTGTTCACTGAATTTCATCCTGCTCTCCTGAAAGATTCGTTACGGGCGTGCGACCTAGCGAAATTGCGCGAGGAACCGCAAGTCGTTGTCGAAGAACAGGCGCAAGTCATTCACGCCGTAACGCAGCATGGCCAGACGCTCGGCGCCCATGCCAAAGGCAAAACCCTGGAACTCTTCCGGATCGATCCCGGACATGCGCAGCACGTTCGGGTGAACCATGCCGCAGCCCATGACTTCCAGCCATCCAGTCTGCTTGCAGACACGGCAGCCCTTGCCGCTGCACATCACACATTCCATGTCGACTTCAGCGGACGGCTCGGTGAACGGGAAGTACGAAGGACGGAAGCGCACTGCCAGTTCTTTTTCGAAGAACACCCGCAGGAACTCTTCGATGGTCCCTTTGAGGTCGGCGAAATTGATGTCGCGATCGATCAGCAGGCCTTCGACCTGATGGAACATCGGCGAGTGGGTGATATCGGAGTCGCTACGGTACACACGGCCTGGGCAGACGATGCGGATCGGCGGCTGCTGCGATTCCATGGTGCGGACCTGTACCGGAGAGGTATGGGTGCGCAACAACATGTTCGCATTGAAATAGAAGGTGTCATGCATCGAACGGGCCGGGTGGTGGCCTGGGATGTTGAGCGCCTCGAAGTTGTGATAGTCGTCTTCGACCTCAGGGCCTTCGGCGATGCCGTAGCCGATATGAGTGAAGAACTGTTCAATACGTTCCAGAGTCCGGGTCACAGGATGCAAACCGCCGGAGACCTGGCCACGGCCAGGCAGGGTCACATCGATGGACTCGGCGGACAGTTTGGCAGCCAGCTCGGCTTCTTCAAACAAAGCCTTACGCGTATTGAGAGCCTCTGTAACACGCTCCTTGGCAACGTTGATCAGGGCGCCGACCTGCGGGCGCTCCTCTGCCGGCAAATTCCCCAGGGTCTTCATCACCTGAGTCAATTCACCCTTCTTGCCAAGGTACTGAACCCGGATTTGCTCCAGGGCATTGATGTCTTCAGCGCTTTGCACAGCCTCTAGTGCTTGAGAGACCAGCGCATCCAGGTTTTCCATGTACAGACTCCAGATACAAAATAGGGGAAGAGCTTGTAGGCTCTTCCCCTATTTATGACGTTTAACACCTGGGCCCACAGAGGTGAGCCCGGGTGACTGTCGGGGGTACTTAAGCCAGAGTGGCTTTAGCTTTCTCGACAATCGCAGCAAACGCCGCTTTTTCGTTCACTGCCAGATCAGCCAGAACCTTACGGTCGATCTCGATGGACGCTTTTTTCAGGCCGGCGATGAAACGGCTGTAGGACAGACCGTTGATACGAGCACCAGCGTTGATACGAGCGATCCACAGAGCGCGGAACTGACGTTTTTTCTGACGACGGTCGCGGTAGGCGTATTGGCCTGCCTTGATTACCGCTTGCTTGGCAACACGGAATACGCGGGAGCGCGCGCCGTAGTAGCCTTTAGCAAGTTTCAGAATTTTTTTGTGACGTTTACGGGCAATGACGCCACGCTTTACACGAGCCATGAGTTACTTCCTCTATTCTTGATCCAAAAATTAACGAAGGCGCAGCATGCGCTCGACTTTTGCCACGTCAGACGGATGCAGCAAGCTGCTACCGCGCAGTTGACGCTTACGCTTGGTCGACATTTTGGTCAGGATGTGGCTCTTGAAAGCGTGCTTGTGCTTGATACCGTTAGCAGTTTTCAGAAACCGCTTAGCAGCACCACTTTTGGTTTTCATCTTTGGCATGTTCGGATACTCCGCATTCAGTTGATAAACATAATCAGAAGGCCTGCCGTGCCCTGTTGATTACTTCTTCTTTTTCGGGGCGATGACCATGATCAGCTGGCGTCCTTCCATCTTAGGATGCTGTTCGACCGAACCGTACTCTTGCAGGTCAGCTTCAACCCGCTTGAGGAGTTCCATCCCCAGCTCCTGGTGGGCCATCTCACGGCCGCGGAATCGCAAGGATACCTTGGCCCTGTCCCCGTCACTCAGGAAACGTACCAGGTTGCGCAGTTTTACCTGGTAATCCCCTTCCTCCGTCCCTGGACGAAACTTGATTTCTTTTACCTGAATCTGCTTCTGGTTCTTCTTCGCCGCGGCAATCTGCTTCTTCTTCTCGAAGATCGACTTGCCGTAGTCCATCACGCGGCAAACCGGTGGGACTGCGTCGGCGGAGATTTCCACCAGATCAAGCTTGGCTTCTTCAGCAATACGAAGCGCTTCATCAATCGAGACGATGCCAATCTGCTCGCCGTCAGCGCCAATTAACCGAACCTCGCGTGCCGAGATATTCTCGTTGATCGGGGCTTTCGGTGCAGCTCGTTTATCTTGTCTCATTTCACGCTTAATAATAATTACTCCGAATCTGGGCGACCACGCCGGGAAACCGCTTGTGCAAGGAACTCCGAGAATTGGGCGACGGGCATGGAGCCCAGGTCAGCACCTTCACGGGTACGCACAGCGACAGTCTGCGTCTCGACTTCCCGATCTCCAATAACCAAGAGATAGGGAACCTTGAGCAAAGTATGCTCGCGGATTTTAAAGCCGATCTTTTCATTTCTCAAGTCGGACTTGGCACGAAATCCGCTTTGGTTGAGGGTTTTTTCCACTTCGAGGGCAAAATCTGCCTGTTTATCAGTGATATTCATCACTACGGCCTGGGTCGGAGCCAGCCACGCAGGGAATGCCCCTTCGTAATGCTCGATCAGAATACCGACGAAACGCTCGAAGGAGCCGAGGATCGCCCGGTGCAACATCACCGGATGCTTACGGCTGTTATCTTCGGAAACGTACTCGGCACCCAGACGGATCGGCAGGTTGAAATCGAGCTGCAGGGTACCACACTGCCAGACACGACCCAGGCAGTCTTTCAGCGAGAACTCGATTTTCGGACCGTAGAACGCCCCTTCGCCCGGTTGCAGGTCATACGGCAGCCCGGCGCTATCAAGCGCGGCGGCCAAGGCATTTTCAGCGCGATCCCACAGCTCGTCGGAACCCACACGCTTTTCAGGGCGAGTGGAAAGCTTCATTTCGATGTCCTTGAAGCCGAAGTCGGCATAAACATCCATGGTCAGCTTGATGAATGCCGCGGATTCAGCCTGCATCTGCTCTTCGGTGCAGAAGATATGCGCATCGTCCTGGGTGAAGGCACGCACACGCATGATGCCGTGCAATGCACCGGACGGCTCGTTACGGTGGCAGGCACCGAACTCGGCCAGACGCATCGGCAGCTCGCGGTAGCTCTTCAGGCCCTGATTGAATACCTGCACGTGGCACGGGCAGTTCATCGGCTTGATGGCGTAGTCGCGGCTTTCCGACTCGGTGGTGAACATGTTTTCGGCGTAGTTGGCCCAGTGCCCGGATTTCTCCCACAGGCTGCGATCGACCACCTGCGGAGTCTTGATCTCCAAGTAGCCATTGTCGCGCTGCACCTTGCGCATGTACTGCTCGAGCACCTGGTACAGGGTCCAGCCGTTCGGATGCCAGAACACCATGCCCGGCGCTTCTTCCTGGGTATGGAACAGGCCCAAACGCTTGCCGATCTTGCGATGGTCGCGCTTCTCGGCTTCTTCGATACGCTGGATATAAGCCGCCAGCTGCTTCTTGTCCGCCCAGGCAGTGCCATAGACGCGCTGCAGTTGCTCGTTCTTGGCATCGCCGCGCCAGTAGGCGCCGGACAGCTTGGTCAGTTTGAAGGACTTGAGGAAGCGAGTATTCGGCACGTGCGGACCACGGCACATGTCGACGTATTCTTCGTGGTAGTACAGGCCCATGGCCTGTTCGTTCGGCATGTCCTCGACCAGACGCAGCTTGTAGTCTTCGCCGCGAGCCTTGAACACTTCGATCACTTCGGCGCGCGGAGTGACCTTCTTGATGACGTCGTAATCTTTCTCGATCAGCTGCTGCATGCGCTGCTCGATGGCCGCCAGGTCGTCCGGGGTGAAAGGACGCTCGTAGGCGATATCGTAATAGAAGCCTTCATCGATCACCGGACCGATAACCATCTTCGCTGTCGGATACAGCTGCTTGACCGCGTGGCCAACCAGGTGAGCGCAAGAGTGGCGAATGATCTCCAGCCCCTCTTCATCCTTTGGCGTGATGATTTGCAGGGTCGCGTCGCTGTCGATCAGATCGCAGGCGTCGACCAATTTGCCATTGACCTTGCCGGCCACGGTGGCCTTGGCCAGACCTGCACCAATGGATGCGGCGACCTCGGCTACGGAAACCGGATGATCGAATGAACGTTGACTGCCGTCGGGAAGAGTAATAGTGGGCATGGCGCCTCCTCTCCTAGTGGTGACCCCTACCAAAGGTCACGTGGGTTGGGATGAGCCAGTACGCGGTTCGATCCAGGCCGTTCGTGACGAACGCCTGCCTCACAGTGGCAGGAGCCTTGCGGCCAACCGGTAAAACGAACCAGAGTGACTGGAGTTCAAATCAGAAAAATAGAGGCATAGACCGCGGTGGGATTGAAACTCGCCCAGAGCCTGAAAACACCCAAGCCGGGCATGCTAGCACAGATGAACGGTCATCGCGCCGTACTTCCCACCGGGACCAGCGTATCCGCGCTTTCTTTCGAGAAAGTGAACTTGGTGTGTACGCAAGGTCTCAAATACACCGAGAATCGCCATTCTTGTACCAATCCCAGGAGAGCTCGACTCATGCGCCTCACCCAACTATTCGCCCTTGCCGCCCCTTTCGCCCTGCTGCTGCCACTGAGCGCGCAAGCCGCCTGGCCAGCCGGGGTACGTGCCGAATACATGAAGGATTGCACGGCTGCCGCCAGCCAGAGCGTTGATGTGAAAAGTGCGGAAAAGCACTGCGCCTGTGGTGCGGACAAGCTCAATGAGAAATTCACTACCGATGAAATCAAACAGCTCATGAGCAAGCAGACTCAACCGGATCCGGCGCTGAGAACCAAGGCCCTAGACGCTATTGCCGCTTGCCGGGTGGTGAAATAAGCCTTTAAAGCGCGAGAGAGGGCCTTGAATCAGGTTCGATGCGATCTGAAAACCGGCCTTTTTTCACAATTTACGCAGCTTTTACGGCTTTTTTTATCACCGAATATTTTCAGCGAAAGCCCCTTAAACCGGGGCCTTCAGCCGATCGGAGCAACAAAACGGACTCAAGCACCTGGGAATCGGCACGTCCGGGGGGCTCCCAAGTCGAACATTTCGACTATGATAGCCCGGTGTGCCCAGTTGGCCTGAGCAGCACAGTACTACTGAAAATATATGTTTCTTGGAGATACACCATGTCTAATCGCCAAACCGGCACCGTAAAATGGTTCAACGATGAAAAAGGCTTCGGCTTCATCACTCCTCAAGGTGGCGGTGACGACCTGTTCGTACACTTCAAAGCTATTGAAAGCGACGGTTTCAAAAGCCTGAAAGAAGGCCAGACCGTTTCCTTCGTGGCTGAGAAAGGCCAAAAGGGTATGCAAGCTGCACAAGTTCGTCCTGAGTAATTTCTCAGCGAGCTAAAAAAACCCCGTCCATGTGACGGGGTTTTTTATGCAAGGTGCAAAAGCGCTGACGCGATCAGCCGCAGTTGACCCGGGTGACCACCAGATTGGTATCGGTGTTTAGGTTCAGCCGATCGGAGCGGTATTCCAGGGTGATCATGTCATTCGGCTTGAGAATACGGGCGTTCTGCGCACCTGCGCGAGTACGCGCCTGTTCCAGCAGCTCAGGCGAAGCTTTTTTGCCGATGGCGAATTCGGCCGCCTTAGCCTCACAGCGGCTATGGCCGCTCTCGGTCGCTACCGGATCCTTATCCGGCGAAGAAGTGCTGCACCCCGTCAAAACGACTGCAACCAACAAGGTACCGAATGACGCGAGCTTCCAAGGCATGAAGCCTCCTTTTCAAAAATAAGCAGAGATAGTGCGACAACCGCTCTGACTATTGGTTTCACAAACGGACTGGCCAATGGCCTCTTGGCCAGGCAGCGGGCAAGTCTGCATCAGGTACGGCCACGTTTTCATGCAGCAATCGTGACCGGATATGAACAGCCTCAGTAAATATCGATGTAATCGAATGGTGGCTTCGGCCAGTTCTGTTTCAACGCGTTAAAAATCTGCGTCACCCAGACCTCATCGCTGGCCGCTACCCGCCCGACATAACCGGAACCGGCGGCCCAGGTCTCCAGCCTGAACAGCAGGCCGTCGATGTCCGCGCCACCGACCACGCCCGACGAGATATAGGCAATGCCCGCCTTGGTCACTCGCAGTTGGGTATGCACATCGTCACTGGCCGACGCCAGCAACTGGCGCACCGCCTCGAAGGTCAAGGCATCAGGATTGTTCAAATCGATCTGCACACTGGCACCCTTTGAAAACAGACAATGACCAAGTGTCGCACAGCCCTCCCCTCATGCCTAAGTCGGAGTGCGAAAAGCCCGCCAAGGTGTTTAACTCTACAAGACCGGAAGCCCTCGACAAGCGCCTGTCCGGCCCTATCCTTTCCGAGCTCGCGAGACTTCCATGGCCACCGTGACGATCGACGCCGACATCAAAGCCAAATGGCCTGAAGGCCATTGTTCCTACAGCCCCGGCAGCCCCGAAGAGCTGGCGATCATCGGCATCGACTTGCTGATCAGGGAGCTGGGCACCGAAGCGGCCCAGACATTCATCGAGCAGATATTCGAGAAGTATCCCGGCGAGCACTCGGGCACGCCGAATACAGGGAAGGCGTAACGCCCGACAGGCTGGCACCTGCCGGGAATAGCACTTACTTCAGGCGAGCCAGACGCTCGGTCAGCAGATCGAAGAAACCCTGGGCATCGCCATTCTCCACCCAGAACACGTTCTTCTCCTGCTTCAGGCCGTCGTACCAATCGACGATGGTCTGGCCGAAGGTTGGGCCCTCACGGCTGTCGATCACCATGTTGGCCTGGCGCCCGCTGAACAGTTCGGGCTTGAGCAGGTAGGCAACGACGGTCGCGTCATGCACCGGGCCACCCGGGATGCCGTAGTGTTCCATGTCACCCTTGACGTATTCGTTGAGGATATCGCCCACCACCTTGCTGGCATTGTTGTTCAAGGCCGCGATCTTCTGCAGGCGCGCATCGCTGGTCAGCACCTTGTGAGTAACGTCCAGCGGCAGGTAAGTCAGCTTCACGCCGCTCTTGAGCACCACCTCGGCGGCCTGCGGGTCGGCGAACAGATTGAACTCCGCCACCGGGGTGATATTGCCGCCGTTGAAATGCGCCCCGCCCATGACCACCACTTCCTTGATGCCTTGAGTAATATCCGGTGCCTGGATCAGCGCCAGCGCCAGGTTGGTCTGCGGCCCCAGCATGGCGATGGTGATGCTGTGGGGCTTGGCGGCGCGCAGGGTGTCGATCAGGTAATTGATCGCACTGCCCTCGGCCAGGCCCTTTTTCGGCTCATGCACCGTGACCCCGGAAATGCCTTCCTTGCCGTGAATATTCTCGGCATAGATCGGCGTGCGCAGCAGCGGCTTAGGCGCGCCGGCGTACACCGGCACCTCTTCGCGCCCCGCCCACTCACGGGCCAGGCGCGCATTGCGCGAGGTCTTGTCCAGGCGCACGTTGCCGGCCACCGTGGTCAGCGCGCGGATTTGCAGCTCTTCCGGCGACGCCAGGGCGAACAGCAACGCAACCACATCATCGGCACCCGGATCGGTATCGATGATCAGATCGATTTTTTCTGCCGCATGGGCGCTGGTAGCAGTGAACAGGGACACGAGCAGAACACTCCGGATCAGGTGTTTCAGTAGCTGAGCATAGCGGTGCATGGCGCACTCCTTTGCGTGGTTGAACAGAGAGAGGCAACGCTCAGAACGTCACCCCGGCAATCAAAGCGATGTTGCAATAAGGCTGACACTCCCCCGTGCGAACGATCGCCCGCGCCTGGCGGCTGAGCACCTTGAACTCATCGTGGCTCAACAGCCTGCGCGCGCCCAGCGCCCCCTCGGCGCTCAACGCCTCGAGCGCTTGCAGGGTCGGGGATTGTCGATCCAGGATCTCCTGCGCCAGCACATGGCCTTCCACCTGCATCTCGCACAGCACCACCTGCAAGGTGCTGAGAAAATCCGGAATACCCTGGGTCAAGGCCAGGTCGATCAATTCGACGCCCGGCGGCACCGGCAGGCCGGCATCGCCGATGACCACGATATCGCCGTGCCCCAGGGAGGCAATCAGTCGCGACAGGGCGACATTGAGCAAGGGTGTTTTTTTCATGCGGGAGAGAACGCCTGTACGTCGGACAACGTGGGAATGGAAGGTTGCGCACCTGGGCGGGTCACCGACAGCGCTGCCGCGACCTGACCGAAACGAATCGCCTCGGCCTCGCTCTTGCCGGCGGCCAGGGCGGCGGCAAAACCACCGACGAAGGTATCGCCGGCGGCCGTGGTGTCGACCGCCTTGACCTTGGGCGCCGGAAAATGCTCGAAGCTCGTGCCATTGGCGAACAGCGAGCCCTGGGCGCCGAGCGTGATGATGACCTTACCGGCCCCGGCGGCGATCAAGCGGGCGGCCGCGGCTTCGGCGCTCGCCAGGGAATCCACTGGCAAGCCGCTGAGGGCCGCGGCCTCGCTTTCGTTGGGAATCAGATAGTCGATGAACGCGTACCAATCCGCCGGCAGAGGGCCACTGGCCGGCGCGGGATTGAGGATCACTGTCTTGCCCAGTTCACGGCCGCGCTTGAGGCTATGCCCCACCGTGGGCAGCGGCACTTCGAGCTGGCAGATGATTACGTCGGCAGCCCGCAGCACCTTGTCGAAGCCGCTGACCACTTCTGGCGTGAGCTGACCGTTGCCACCGGCCACGATCACGATTGCGTTCTGGCTGCTGTCGTCCACCACGATCAACGCAACCCCACTGGAGCCCGAGACAGCGGTGACGGCCTGGCAATCGATCCGTTCGGCAAGCAACGCCGAGCGCAATTGCTCGCCGTAGGCATCATCACCGACGCAACCGATCATCGACACCTGGGCGCCCAGGCGGGCTGCCGCTACCGCCTGATTCGCCCCCTTGCCACCGGAAACCGTGGCGAACGACTGGCCGATCAGGGTTTCACCGGCACGCGGCAACCGCTCGGCCCGGGTGACCAGGTCCATATTGAGGCTGCCTACTACCACTACTTTTGCTGGCATACATCGATACTCACAATTCGATTCAACGGTACTCGGCGAATGCGCCGGCCACGGGCGCCGTCGACTCGCGCAGGACAATGCTTGGGGTGACGATACGCTGGTCGGTCGGCAATCCTGGGGTGGCAATGCGGCGCAACAACAGCTCCGCCGCCTGCTCGCCCAGCTGCAGGATCGACTGGCCAACTGTAGTCAGCGCCGGATACACATAACGGCTCATCTGGATGTCGTCGAAGCCGATCACCGATAGTTCGCTCGGCACCCGGATATTGCGCTCCGCCGCCGCGCGCAACACACCGATGCCCATCATGTCGTTGCTGGCAAAAATCGCGCTGGGCGGGTTGCGCTCCAGCAACTGGGCCGCCGCGTGATAACCGCCGGTGCTGGTGAAGTCGCTCTGCAGGATGCGCTGCGCAGGCACCTCCACGCCGGCTTCGCGCAACGCCCGCTGGAACCCCGCCAGACGTAGCTGCGCCACGCTGGTGTAGTCCGGGCCGCCGATGCAGGCGATATCGCGATGGCCCAACTCGAGCAGATGACGGGTCGCCAGGTACGCGCCGTATTCGTGGTCGATACGCACCAGGTCCGCATCCACCCCTTCCAGCCCGCGGTCGACGATCACCATCGGCGTGCGCACGGCGGCCAGGCCCTTGGCCAGCCCGCCGTCGCCACCGGCCGAGGTCACAATCAGGCCGTCGATGCGTTTTTCCAACAGCACCCGCAGGTAGCTGCGCTGTTTTTCCGGGTCGTCGTCGGAGTTGCAGAGAATCACGCAGTAGCCGTTGCGCTCGCAATAATCCTCGATCCCCCGGGCCAGCTCGGCGAAATACGGGTTGAGGCTGTTGGGCACCAACAGGCCGATGGTCGCCGTGGTCTTGGCCTTCAGCGAGCGCGCCACGGCGCTGGGTACGTAGTCGAGCTGCTGGATCGCCGCCTCGACCTTGATCCGCACTTCCTCGCTGACCGGACGCGTCTTGTTCAGCACGTGGGAAACCGTGGTGTAGGAAATCCCTGCGAGCGCCGCCACATCTTTGATCGTTGCCATGACTCAGCTCCGCCGGCTTGCGCGCTGGCTGCGATAAGTATCCAGCACCACCGCAATCACGATGACCGCGCCGGTGATGATGCGTTTGGTCGGCTCGGTCGCGCCGATCTGCGCCAGCCCCGCGGCCAGCACCGAGATAATCAACACCCCGAAAAAGGTGCTGATCACCGACCCGCGTCCGCCCATCAGGCTGGTACCGCCGATCACCACCGCCGCGATCACTTGCAGCTCCAGGCCGGAGCCGGCATTCGGGTCCGCCGCCTCCAGGCGGGAAATCTGGAACAGCGCGGCGATGCCCGCCAGCAGCCCCATCAGGCTGAACACCAGGATCTTGTAGGGCTTGGGATTGATGCCCGCCAGGCGCACCGCTTCTTCGTTGGTGCCGATGCCGATCAGGTAGCGGCCGAACACCGTGCGCGTCAGCACCGCCTGGGCGATGAAGATGATCAGCAAGGCGATGATGAACGATGGCGAGATGCCAAAGGCGATCGGGTTCGACAACCAGGCGAAGGCATCACCGATATAGGCCGTGCGCGATCCGGTCATCTGGTAAGCCACGCCACGTGCCATTTCCAGCACGCCGAGGGAGACGATGAACGAAGGAATGCGCCAGGCGACAGTGATCGAGCCGGTGATGGTTCCGGCCAATGCCGCGCAGCCCATGCCCAGCAATGCCGCCGGAATCACGCTCCAGCCCCAGCCGAGAATCGCCACGCTGACGGTGGAGGCCGCCAGGGCCAGCACCGAGCCGACGGACAAATCGATGCCGCCGATGATCAGGACAAAGGTCATGCCCACCGCCAGCACCATCAGGTCCGGGATCTGGTTGGCCAGGGTGCTGAAGGTGTCGTAGGAAAGAAAGTGGCTGCTCAGTGTCGAGAACAGCGCAATCATTGCCAGCAAGGCACCGGCCAGCCCCAGGTAGGTACCCAGGCCGTAATAGTTGCCGCCACGTTTGCCGGCCGAAGATGCAGTTTTCATGGGAGGTCCCTAGGCGCCGCTTCGTTGAGCAACGCATCACGTTTTTGATAGCCGGCGAAAGCGGCGGCAAGCAGTTCATCCTGGGTCCAGCTGTCGCGCTCGAAGGTATCGATCAGGCGCCCGGCGGACAGCACGCCAATCCGGTCGCAGATCAGCATCAGCTCCCGCAGATCGCTGGAGACCACCACCAGCGCCTTGCCCTGGCGGGTCAGTTCGCCAAGCAGGCCATAAATATCGAATTTGGCGCCGACATCGATGCCCCGGGTCGGCTCGTCGAACAGCAGCACCGCGCAATCGCGCTCCAGCCAGCGGCCGATGACTACCTTCTGCTGATTGCCCCCGGACAGTTCGGATACCAGCTGCGCGGGCCCCGAACTGCGAATGCGCATGGCATCGATCTGCCGCTGCGCCAATGCCGATTCGTCACGACCATTGACCAGGCCGCCACTAGAGATCTCCGGCATGTTGCCCAGGGCGATATTGGCGCTGATGGATTGCGTCAGCAGCAGGCCTTCACCCTTGCGGTCCTCGGTGATCAGGGCGATGCCGTGGGCCACTGCATCGACCGGCGAACGGATATTCGCCACCTGCGCCGGATAACCCAGGGCCACCGTACCGCTGTCAGCCTTGTCGGCGCCGAAGATCAGTCGCAGCAGTTCGGTGCGCCCCGCCCCGATCAACCCGGAAATACCGAAGATCTCACCGCTGCGCACCTCGAAAGACACGTCCAGAACCTTGTCCGAACGGCTCAGGCCACTGACCGTCAGGGCCGGCGCGCCAATCTTGCGCGGGCCGAGATCGATGTGTTCGCCCAGCTCGCGCCCCACCATCAGGTTGACCAATTGCTCACTGTTGTAATTGGCCATCGGCTCGACACAGACCAGGCAACCGTCCCGCAGCACCGCAATGCGCTGCGCGACCCGGGCCAGTTCTTCCAGGCGATGGGAGATATAGATGATGGCCACACCACGGGCCTGTAGACGGGTGATCTGCTCGAAGAGCAACTCGACTTCGCGGGCCGTGAGCATCGCGGTCGGCTCGTCGAGGATCAGCACATGGCAGTCGCCGATCAGGTTGCGCGCGATCTCCACCATCTGCTGGTGGCCAATCCCCAGTTCGCCGACCAGGGTATCGGGGTCGATCGCCTCCAGGCCGACCTGGGCCATGGCCTCGATCGCCGCCTTGCGCAACTGTTTGCGGCTGATCCAGCCACCGCGGCTGGGCAGGTTATCGAGGAACAGGTTCTCGGCCACCGATAGAGTCGGCAACAGGTTGAGTTCCTGCATGACCATGCGGATGCCCAGCTCTTCGGCCTGGGTGCGACTGCCGGGACGGTAAGCCTGACCGTTGAAGCGCATCTCGCCGGTGGTCGGGGTCACCAGGCCGCCAATGATTTTCGACAGGGTGCTTTTGCCCGCGCCGTTTTCCCCGGTCAGCGCCAGCACTTCCCCACGCATCAGCGTCAGGTCGATGCCGGTCAATACCGGTTGCGCATAGGTCTTGCCGATACCGCTGACCGAAAGGACAGCGTTCACAGCGGAAACTGACATAAGAAACTCTCCATGCGCCCGCCTGTTCAGGCGGGCGCCGTTGCGCCGCCAGAAAGATTACTGGGTGACCAGCTCAACCGGAGTTTCGATCACGCCATTGGCGCCACCGTCCACCTTCTCGCCCTTGAGGATCTTCAGCGCCGTCTCGATACCGAAGACCGCCTGCTTGGCGGCGAACTGGTCGGCGGTCGCCAGCACGCGACCGTCCTTGAGCATCGGCTTGATGGCATTGATGTTGTCGTAGCCGACCACCTTGACCTTGCCGGCCTTGCCGGCCGCGCGCACCGCCGAGACGGCACCGACGGCCATGCTGTCGTTGCCGGCCAGCAGCGCCTTGAGGTTCGGGTATTCGCTGAGCATGGCGGCGGCGACGCGGTTGCCGGCATCGATTTCCCAGTCACCGGATTGCAGCGAGACCACCTTGATCTGCGCGGCCTCCATCGCATCCTTGAAGCCTGCGGTGCGCTGCTGGGCGTTGGTGGTGGTCGACACGCCTTCGATGATGCCGACTTCGTCCCCGGCCTTCAGATCCTTGGCCAGGTACTCGCCCACCAGACGCGCGCCCTTGCGGTTGTCGGGGCCGACAAAAGGCACGCTGATGTTTTTGCTTTTGAGTACGGCCGGATCCAGCTGGTTGTCGATGTTGATCACGGTGATACCGGCGTCCACCGCCTTCTTGATCACCGGCACCATGGCCTTGGAGTCCGCCGGGGCGATCACCAGCGCGTTGACCTTGGAAACGATCATCTGCTCGACGATACGGATCTGGTTGGCGGTGTCGGTTTCATCCTTGATGCCGTTGGAAACCAGGTCGAAATCGGCGGCATGGTCTTTTTGATACGCCTTGGCGCCGTCTTCCATGGTGAGGAAAAACTCGTTGGCCAGGGATTTCATGACCAGGGCGACCTTGGGTTTTTCCGGGGTCTCGGCGAATGCCGAAGAAAGGGGAAGCGTAGCGGATGCGGCAGCCAGAACAGCGACAGCGAGAAGACGTCCAGCGAATGGCAGCTTCATGGGTTCACTCCGATCTTATGATTATTGTGAGCAACGCTTGCGCCGGAGTACGCTCGACGACCTTCAGACCCGATTAACGCGGCTTGAAGCGAACCTGAGAGGTGTATGACTTTTATCGCCCAGGGCCTGCGCAAACGTTTGCGTAAAACGAACTATGCGAACCCTGCCGCTATTTGTCAACGGGCAAACCAAGCCCATGAGCCGCCCGGAACGCCAGGACAGGAGCCCCGTACGACATCACACAATCATGCGGTGGTACTGACCAGTGCGCCTGACGAAGCGTCCTTGCTCAGTTCCTTGACCAGCTTCCCCACCACTTCCTGCAATGCACCGCTGGTATCGGCGAGCTGGCCTTGAATCGCCATCACGACCGTCGCCTTGGCTTCAGGGGTCGGGTAGCTCGCCGCCTGGGCAGCGGCCAACTGCTGCTGTTGCTCCTGCAATTGGGCCTGCAGTTCTTTCATGCGCTTGAGCAGCATTTTCACCACCAGGCTTTGATTGTCCCCTTCAGAGCCTTGGGTTTCTGCCTTCTCGGCCTTCTCTGCCTCGGAAGCGGATGCCACTCGCAGCTTGCCCTCTTCATCGATCCCCAGGGCTTGCGCAGCGCTATCGGCGGCACCCTGGCTCAGAGCCTCGATAGTGGCCGGTGATTTACCGTTGATGGTGATGGCCCCGGCAGCGGGAAAACCGACAGAAATAGACATGTGAGCTCCATAAAGAAACGATCCTTGAAGGGCATCGGCTGCAAGGGCCTTCTCTTTAATTCAGCCTTTTCCTCAGGCTAACCAGAACTGTCGGACAACCGAACGTAAATCTTCCGAGCATTCGGAAAACCGGACAACGAAACGGCCACCGAATCCGACAAATAAAAATAAGTTGATATAAATCATTAAGTTAAAAGAGTTTTGCGACCAAAGTCCGACTGGTACAGATCCTGCTGTTCCCTTTCGCCCGCGGCATTCAGATCTGTCTCGGGTGTATCTAGATGAACCTGCACCAGCACCGTCTCACTACTAGAGAGAAAATAATGAAATCTGCTTTCAACACCCTTGTTCCGGGCGCTTTGGCCCTCCTCTTGCTCCTTCCGACTGCATTGCAGGCCAAGGAAGTCGAAACCCAACAGAAGCTGGCCAACGTGGTCGTGCTCGCTACCGGCGGCACCATTGCCGGCGCTGGCGCCAGTGCCGCCAACAGCGCCACCTACCAGGCCGCCAAAGTCGGCATCGAGCAGTTGATCGCCGGGATCCCCGAGCTGAGCCAGGTCGCCAATGTGCGTGGCGAACAGGTCATGCAGATCGCCTCTGAAAGCATCACCAACGAAAACCTGCTGCAACTGGGCCGCCGCGTTGCCGAACTGGCAGACAGCAAGGACGTCGATGGCATCGTCATCACCCATGGCACCGACACCCTGGAAGAAACCGCGTACTTCCTGAACCTGGTGGAAAAGACCGACAAGCCCATCGTAGTGGTCGGCTCCATGCGTCCGGGCACCGCCATGTCCGCCGACGGCATGCTCAACCTGTACAACGCCGTCGCCGTCGCCGGCAGCAAGGAAGCCCATGGCAAGGGCGTGCTGGTCACCATGAACGACGAGATCCAGTCGGGTCGCGACGTCAGCAAAATGATCAATATCAAGACCGAAGCCTTCAAGAGCCCATGGGGCCCGCTGGGCATGGTGGTGGAAGGCAAATCCTACTGGTTCCGCCTGCCGGCCAAGCGTCACACCCTGGATTCGGAATTCGACATCAAGACCATCAAGAGCCTGCCTGACGTCGAAATCGCCTATGGCTATGGCAACGTCAGCGACACCGCCTACAAGGCCCTGGCCCAGTCCGGCGCCAAAGCCATCATCCACGCCGGTACCGGCAATGGCTCGGTGTCTTCCCGCGTAGTGCCGGCCCTGCAGGAGCTGCGCAAGAATGGCGTACAGATCATTCGTTCGTCCCACGTCAATGCCGGCGGCTTCGTACTGCGCAACGCGGAACAGCCTGACGACAAATACGACTGGGTCGTGGCCAACGACCTGAACCCGCAGAAAGCCCGCATCCTGGCCATGGTCGCCCTGACCAAGACCCAGGACAGCAAGGAACTGCAGCGGATGTTCTGGGAATACTGATTGGCCCGCCCGACCTGCTCTGGTCGGGCACCGCTCTACCCCGCACTCGCCCGCCCTGGGCGAGTGCTCCGCCCCGGTTGGCCTGCCCTCTTCTTTATCCCGCAGATAAAAAACTCATTCGTTTTGCAGTAATCCGCGGATATTGCTGTCAGAAGAACCTCTTGAATTTTAAGCGGTTGCGAAATTTCCTACAGTAAAATACTGTACGCGCATACAGCCTAATAAGGAATGTTCCGTGCCCGCCGCAGCACCACCAAGCTCTTATGAACGCCTCGGTTTGCGCGTTCAGAAAATCATCAACTCGCCCAACGCACAAAAAGCCAAGGCCGCCCTGATCTTCCGTCAGCCCGACGAAGCGGTCGACGAGTGGGAGCGCCTGCTCGAAGAAATCGCCGAAAACGACAACGTCACCCTCGCCTATCGCGATGACGGCGGTGTGCAGATTTTCTGGGTCGTGCCGAAGGAAGACTGAGTCGATGATTGCCCGCTGTTTTGCTGTACTGCTGTTTTGCGTTGCCCTGAATGCCCACGCCGATGCGCCCCGTACCTTCAACGAAGCGAAGAAAATCGCCTGGAAGCTGTACGCCCCGCAATCCACCGAGTTCTACTGTGGCTGCAAGTACAGCGGCAATCGGGTCAACCTCGCCGCCTGCGGCTATGTCCCCCGCAAAAACGCCAATCGCGCCGCGCGCATCGAATGGGAGCACATCGTTCCCGCCTGGCAGATCGGCCATCAGCGTCAATGCTGGCAGCAAGGCGGGCGCAAGAACTGCACACGCCACGACCCGATTTATCAACGCGCCGAAGCCGACCTGCACAACCTGGTGCCGAGCATCGGCGAGGTCAATGGCGACCGTAACAACTTCAGCTTCGGCTGGCTGCCGGCGCGGTCCGGCCAGTACGGTTCGTGCCTGACTCAGGTCGACTTCAAGGCCAAGAAGGTCATGCCGCGCCCATCCATTCGCGGCATGATCGCCCGGACCTATTTCTATATGAGCAAGCAGTACAACCTGCGCCTGTCGAAACAGGACCGCCAGTTGTACGAAGCCTGGAACAAGACCTATCCGGTACAACCCTGGGAGCGCCAGCGCAATCAGAGCGTGGCTTGTGTGATGGGGCGTGGCAACGAGTTCGTCGGCCCGGTCAACCTGAAGGCCTGCGGCTGATATCCGTCCGGGTTGCCGATTAACGTCTGGGGCATGGATGGCCCCCTCAAGGATGATTGAGCGCCGGCAAGACTGGCCTTGACCCGGCACCCAAAAGAACGGCTTATTGCGCGACGCGGTGCTCGATCACCTGCGGTTCGATATTGCGCTTCTTGGCCTTGGTCAGCTTCTCGACCAGCTCGGTTTTCTTGGCTTCGGCTTCGGCCTGGGAATCGAACGGGCCGATCAGCACCCGATCCTTGCCATCTTCGACGACAACATAGGAAATGATCCCGTGTTCGATCAGCCAGCCGGCCAGATCGCTCGTCGCCTGAGGCAGGGTGCCGGCGACCAGCACATCCCATTGCGGTTTCGTGGCGGCCTGCGGCGGCTGTGCCTGGACAACCGGCGCCACCTTCTTGTCCTCCTCGACATGCTTGCCTTCACCGCATCCCGCCAATGCCAGGACCGCCATCATCATCGCTACTGTGCGCACAACCTACCCCTTGAAAGTCTGAGGCGGCGATTTTAGCACCCCAATCCCCTATACAAACGCCACAAAATCAGCGCGAAACAAGGAGAATGATATTTATCGCCTCTGTATAGTTGCACCTCGGGAATTAATACAGCGTCTGCGCGTCAGAAAGAGGCACCCACACAGTGGTACTTCGCAGTAATCTATACGCACTACTACCGACATCTGCACTGTCTGAATCAGGTGCCCTACTAAGCAATCAAGGAGAAGATCATGCTGATACTCACCCGCAAGGTCGGTGAAAGCATAAATATCGGTGACGACATCACGATCACCATTCTGGGCGTTAGCGGCCAGCAAGTCCGGATCGGCATCAATGCCCCGAAAGACGTCGCAGTCCATCGCGAAGAAATCTACCAACGGATCCAAGCCGGCCTCACCGCCCCGGACAAACGCGAAACACCTTGAGCGTCATGAGCAGCCAGCCCTTTGTCTCATCACAATGGCTGGCGCAGCGTCGTCGTTGATTGATTCCCCGCAACACCCACCCCTCTTCAAATGGCAGCGGCGAAGTTCTGGCCGCCAGCGCCAGCCCTGGCAAAAGCGCACTACCCAAGCCCTTCACTGATAGCGCTCCATCCCGGCAATCGGTCGATACGACTCGGCCGGGAGAAAGCCCTCCTTCGTTTTTGTATAAATACTCAGTAGCGTGGCAATGAGCAGGAGGAGTAATTTCAAGAGCTACCGCCTCCGCGAACCCGCCGAGGCCCCCCCTTGCCATCGGCAGATGCTTTACGAACAAGGAGTGGTCATATGCAAGAGTTCGCTTACCTTCTGATCACCAACGACCTGAATGCGATACGGACCATTGCCGCCTGCTCGACGGAGGGGCTCTACGAAGTCAAACGCGGAATATTCACCTTCCGCTCCGAGGCCAACGTCGACTACCTGCACCGCGTGCTGGCTATCGTCAGCGACGAGTTCGGCATCATTCCCGTGCAGCAGGCCGAGTTCAAAACCAACCGAGCCACCATCAGCAAGGCTTTCAGCCAACTCTGCTAGAACGCGCGGTGCTCGATGACACGCAACAGCTCGCAGCGAGCCCGAGGACACGCGATTCGTTGCTCTTTCCCCACCTCATGACTGGCCGAGCATGACCCCACGCGCCATGCCACTGGCCGCCACTACTATCAGCACAATCAGCAGCGCCTGCAGGTGGCTGATGCGTGCAAACAGCGTGGCGCGGCCGGTATCGATCGACGCCCCGCGCCCCAGGGCGATTCGCCATTTGATCAGCACAACCATTGGCCATATTTCGAGCAACAGGATGATGACGAACAAGGTCATCTTGATATGAAACAGCGGCTGGTGCAGGTAGTAATCCGTGCCTTTTTCGTAACCAGCGAAGGCGCGCAGCAAGCCGGTGATCAACAACACCGCGGCGGCCAGCCCCCAGCCATTGTCGGCCAGCAGAGCCCGGCGCACGTCCGCCCCCTCAGTGACCACGCGGCGCAACGCTGTACCGCGATTGAGCACCGCCGCAAAGGCGACAGCAAAGGCCAACAGGTGTACGGCCGCGAGAAACCAGTGCATGAGCATCGCTCCACTCTCCATTGACGGATGACAAAAAACGGCCTGTGAGTATTAGCCCATAACCCGCAGCTTTGCCTTGCCCGACACTCAATAAAAAAGCGCCCGTCATCGGGGCGCCTCTGTACTGCTCCTAGCCGCGTTCACGCACGACGCTGAACCGCCACCTTGGCCCAAAGGGTGAAGGCGACATCCGGAGTCCAGCCGGCATTCGAGGTGTGCTCTTGCAAGCACAGATACAGATTGCCCTGATAAGTCACACCATCATCTTTGCGATAGTGATGATTCAACTGCCATTCCGGGTATTGCGGGTCAGGCACCCCGCCGGCGGTCTTGATGTTCAGGTTGGTACTGGGCAGCGACTGATTGCCCTGGGCGTCCGTGGCGCTGACAAAGTAGCTGTACAGCGTATCGGTTTTCAGCCCCTCGTCCTTCAAGGTCAGCGAGGCCGTCTGGGCCACCGGCTTGCCATCGCGAAACAGGGTGTAGAACTCGATCGGACGAACACCGTGGGCAGCACTCCAGCTCAAGGTCACGCTGTTCTCTGTCTGTGCGGGGGAAAACAGGTTGCCCGGCGCCGAAGGTCGCTCCTCGCCGCTGCCGCCATGGATCAGCGGCGCATAACGATCACGGAACTCCCAGTTGTAACGGACGCCGTACTTGTTGAGGCCGTCATCCCAATTGACCGACCAGGTCATCAGGCCCTTGATCGACAATCCGGCATGATCCAGGCGCTTGAAGGCATTGCTCACCGCCGCAGGGTCGATGACATACCCGGTCGCTGCCGCGTCGACGTTGGCCGGCAGACCGATCACGAACTTGTCGGCAGGGATGGCGATATAGCCACGCGTACCGGTGACCAGGCTCTCGGTCAGATAAAACAGAAAGTCTTCCTTCAGCGCGTCGTTGTTCTGGGCAATCCAGGCACCCTGCCCGCCGTTGGCTTCCTGGACCCACAGACCGTCGCCGCCCTGGTTGTAGTATTGCGGCGCGATGAAATCGTAGTAGCCATCCAGCGCCTGGATATAACCGACGTATTTGCCGCCGGTGGCGAGGTAGGGAAACTCCGGCGCCATGCTGATGATGAAATGCTTGCCCTCGCCTGCGTAGTGATCCTTCACCAGCTTGAGCGCCGCCGGCAGCACGATCTTGTTGTCGGCAAAATCGATGGCACTCTGCTCGAGGTCGATGTCCAGCCCGTCGAAACCATAGGTTTCCACCAGACGGATGATTTCGTGGGCCAACGCTTGCTCGTTGCCCTTGTGCAACTCGATATGAGCGTCCGCACCGCCAAGGGAAATCAACACCGCCCGCCCCTGGCTGTTGAGCACGCCAACCTGGCGCCGGAACTCCTCGTCCGACAGGTTGTAGGGCTTGAAGGTGGGAATGCCGTTGCCCTTCATGAAGGCTACCGCCACCACGTTGTATTCCTTGGGTACATCGACCAGGTCGAGGTTGGCGAACTGCCCCTGCTGGTAGCCGTCACTGGGGCCTGCCGGCCAGTTGTGCCAGAAGCCCATGAGAATCTTCTTGCCTGCGATCGACGGCATCAACGATGCCGAATCATTCGCCTGAGTCTTTACCGCTGCAAAGTTGATCTTGTTCACGTTCTAATCCTTCAGAACCATTTAAAGAGAATGACAACTTCTGCTGTTATTCGAAGTCGACTATTTGAAGTCGACGTCGAACGCCTGATAGAACGCATTGCCAGTGTTGGCGACAATCCACGCTAGCACAATCACGTGATGGCCTTTCTTGTTCTTGGGCAGTGTCACCTGATGTTCGACCTTGGCCTTCATTTCATCGCCGTGCTGGTCATACGGAACTTGTGTATAGAAGTCCTTGAAGAAAGCCTGCGGCTCCAGTTGCGCACGACTGATACGCTGTTTCGGGTCCCAGCCATCTTTGGTGATGAACCAGCTGTAACCGCGGGTCACATGAGGAGCGGTGTACTCCCACTTGACCTGGAACACCTGCCCCGGATCGACGTTGAGCAACGGCCAGGAGAACGAACGCCCAAGCTTCTTCGACATTTCTTCATTGGTGAAGTTGAGGCAGTCACGCTCGTCGGTCTTGCCGCCGCTGAGGATATACCCATCAGCCGGTGGCACAACGCTGGCGACGTCGCTCTCGTATGGCTTCGGAAAAGGTCCGCCCACCAGGGCCGGGAAATTTTTACCGCCTTCCATCTCATTGACCTGCCAGGTGCCGAGCAGCCCCAGCTCGACGGCGACAGCGCCACGGCTGGAGGGGGATACGACACGCCCGTGTTTCGGTTGAACTAATGGCTTATTCATTATTGTTCACTCCTTTGTTTAAATAAATCTCCTTCTTGAGGAGAACTTTTAAACTAGTCCAAACCAGTGTTTTGTCTACTGATTCGCGCATACAAAATGCCGAGCAAATTGTCGCACCTCAACAAAGCCGGGACATCAACCAATAATTACAGCGCAAACCTACAGGGAGAAAGGCAAATAACTTACACAAGCAACTAAATGAATATTCAACTAGCCTCTTGTCAACCAACCCTTCAGGAAAAACAATGGAGATATTCAATAAACCATAAACCCGGCAAGAGCCGGGTTCATGATCCGTTTACTGGATAGCGTTCAAAAAGGAATTACAGGCAAGTCGCCAATGCGGCCAGTCTACGCTTGGCGACCCAGTTGTCCTGGACCGCGTAATAATTGACGGTGGTACCCGAAGCCTGCCCCCGAATATCGGCAAAGGACTCCGCCGAACGGGTATAGACCGTGTATCCACCCACCTTGGCAGATTCCAGATAGGCCGACGCATCCACACCGAACACAGCTTCGTCCTGCCAGGCAAACTGCACACACTGCGCCACGATTTGCTCCGCCTTGGCCGACGAGAGCACCTTGTAGGGGCTCTTCGAACGCGCCTCATTCATCGCCGAGCCGGCACACCCCGCCAGCAACGCCACGACCATTACCGCCATCAACACCCGCATCACGCTACCTCGCGTAAAAACGCGACTGTATCACTCACATGACAAGCCATTGGCACTCGGCTGCGAGAAAACCACTCGCAGACCATTTCGCTCACTGGCCGGAAAAACAAAAACCCGCGCAAGGCGGGCTTCTTCATGAATCGATAACACCTGGGTTAAAGGCGGCGTAAAAACGAGCTCACAATACTCTTGGTGGCAGCCGTTGCATCCAGCTCACGGGCAGCCCCATAGGCATGCCAAGCAATGGCCGCAATTTCATTCAAGGGCCGGGCATCCTCGGCATTGGCCACGGCAACCTCGAATACATGATGCCGTACATTGCCGGCGTCGAACTCCAGGATGTAAAGAGGCTCACTGGCATCCAGCCCTGTCTCTTCCCGCAACTCACGTACCGCGGCAGCAGCGGGAGACTCCCCAGGCTCGACCTTGCCGCCCGGTAAAGACCATTTTGCGCGATCCTTGCGGACAAAAAGAATTTGCCCTCCGTGCGCACAAATTACCGTCGCTCTACTCTTCATAGCTGCACCCTACCCGACCACATCCTGCCCGTATTGCGCAGGGAACGTGCATACAGACCGAAAACCGACTTAAAAGTGTCACAAAAATGTCATGAAATGCATAAGCATTAAGGATGCCAAAAAGACAACGGCATAACCTGGAACAAAACCCATCCATACAGACGGAGACATTCACTTCAAATAAAAACTGCATGCATCTCTATAGGTATCCGTGCATTCCAGAATCGTTGATGAAGAGAAGTCTCGAGACTCTTTCCATGACAACGAGCTTCCAATCCACATGACCTGTTTGTAATGACCGCCGAGATCAAGATGCATATTCAAATATCGGCCACCGGAGGTTACATAGATACAGCTATTTATAAAGCCAACTTTATCGACACCTTGGTGAGTCAATACAAAATAGCTTTTCTCGAAGTTGGTAACAGCTTCCATGGCACCATCAGTCAACCCCCCGACCCATTCAGCCCCCTCACTCTTGGCTGGCGCGCTAAAAACCCCTATCTCGCCCTTAATATCTCGTGGTGAAGGGCATGACTCCTGGTCACCCGACCAATCAGGGATATTGAAGTAACTGCTACCAGGCGCGGCATGCACGAATGTAAATAGCGGTGAATACAGTAACATCCAAAATACCGACTTATGCACGTCTCGCTCCGTCATGATTTCCAGAGCGTGGTTTTTACCAGCCGGGGGCAGCCTTAGGATGTAGGACAATTCTTAAAATTACTAATCTTTTTCCTTACACTAGAGTATTCTGCTTCCAACATCGGGCCTGCCCAGAAATGAGCATACATCTCAGGCCCGGGCATTCGTTTTGCTAAGTGCTATGCAGCGTCTTCCGGCTGTGACATATGAACCCTGCCTCTACCACCACCAGCAAGCCAAACCAACGCCCCATGGTTTCCGTAGACGATAATTACCATCATTACACCTCACAGAGCCTCAAACGTCTTGATCTCTATCACATTATCAAGTGGAGCGATGTGCCTAAATCAGCACCTCTCCCAACATGGACACATTCGAGCTAGACTAGCAAGTAATGGCATGATGAATCCATGCCTGACCTAGCTCCATGCATTCGGAAAAAAAATGAACTCCAAGAAAAATAAAGAACCACTCCCCACAAACCGTAGACAATTGCTTTCTCTTCTAGCTGCAACTTCAGCTCTGCTCATGTCATCCCCGGCTAGATCAACACCAACTGCTTATAAAAATGACAACTTAAAAGATGCCAATTTCGCAAAAAACATAGGCACACTTAAAACTCTCGATCCGACGCCAGCTCGGTCGATTTTTGTGATTGACCATACGCTTTCTGGCGACGGAGGTGGTGGCCATTTTTTTTGGGATACGCAGTCAACTGATAATGCTGACGATGCTCTTGTCATAAAAAGCAACTTATCATCTACTGGCCGATGGCATCGCCAACTCCAGACTAAAAATCTTATTAATGTCAGATGGTTCGGAGCAGTTGGAAACGGAATAACAGATGATACAGAATCCATTGATAGCGCTCTAAACTCCCTCGACAAAGCAGGAGGAACTCTATATTTCCCAGATGGAAATTACCTCATATCCAAGACCGTACACCTAAATAAAGACAATATAACCCTACGTGGTAACGGCGCATCAAGAACTACTCTAACGCTGGACAAGGACAGCACTGCTGAGTATGCAATTTATAGCGATAGATCAAGCAGCTACAAAATATCAGAACTTACTGTAGATGTTAACCAAAAAAACCGGGCCAATATTTTAGGAGACAACCGTAGAAGTTGCGGCATTGTCCTATATAACTGCAATGACAGCAGTATCCACAACTGCACTGTTAAAAACACGATCGGTGATACAAAAAACTATTCAGGAGTGGCCTTTGCTATTGCGGGTCGCTCTAGCCGATCAACAATATCCGATTGCAGCGCTATAAACTGTGGACCTGACCCCACCAGAAAGTCAGATGGTTTTTTCATCTCAGGAGAACAGATTCTGACATCAAACTGCATTGCAGATAGTGTCACAGATACTGCCTTTGTCATCGAAAGCTCCAGATTTTCTGGATTAACAGGGTGCACCGCTACAAACTGCAGCGCCGGGGCTGCAATATCTCATGCAGATATAGAACATGACTCCTCTGGAAACTTCATAAACGGACTATCGATAAACAACTACAACGCAACTGTTACCGGTGCAATATCAATAAGCATACCAATTGAAATCAAAAGCAAAACAACACTCATAGATACTGTAATTTCAAATATTATCATAACCACGAAAAAGGGTCATGGCCCAGCCATAAATGCTCGCAGCGTCTCCGCCAACAACCAAATAACCGGTCTATCGCTCTCCAACATACGAATAAAAAATTCAGGAACTCAAGGAATATTAGCAAAAGCTGAAAACTTGATGATCAGCAATTGCGACATCGAAGGTTCAAATGATGCTTCGATACAGATCGATGGATCAACACAAGTATTAATTCAGTCATGCAGAGTAATCCAAAACAATTCACCTATTGCAATTGCAATCATAGATTCGCAAAAAGTTATCATAAAAGACTCTGTCATCGACTGCCCGCCAAATGGTGAGTGGGGAATCTATTGCTACGGCAGGGAAACGGAGGCCATTTCCATGAATAACATAATCACAGGTTTTAAAAATGGTGATATCGGATATGATTCTGGAGCAACGATAACAGCCATGCGCCCTTCATTTACAAAAATATAAACTCCAAATTTACTCAGATATAAAATTTTCAAGTCGATTTAGAACTACCCAGCAGGCCCAACCGCCTTGGTCCTGCTGAAGTCGAATCAAAGATAACTCTGCGTCTAGACACAGAAAACCATCCCTCAAAGATCCTTCATAGATCCCAGCGCTGACACCCCAGCAGAGCAGATTTTGTTTGGTAGGTGCGATTGGACTCGAAGCAACGACCCACACCATGTCAAGGCGACCACAAGAATAACTACAACACATTGATTTTAAAGAAAAATAAAGCAACTCATAAGAATATAAAACAAGCGATATCCCCCTATAAGAATCAATAACTTAACGTTGGATATTCCTACAGGAGTCCTCTCTCCTCCAGCGCTCTGCCGATCGATCAGATTGACCCGTGTCGCGTTGTTAAACTCATTACAGTGTTGCGTCGTCATGATCTGCGGATAAGATGCGGGTTTCCGTACCGCCAAAAAAGGAATTTCTGCGGATGAGTAAAGGCATCAAGATGTTATCTGCGGTGGATGCGCTAGGGGGCCGCTATTCCGTAGACAGCCTGCAAACGCAATATGACAACAACCAGCCGATACCTACCCTTTTCTGTGATAGTCCCAACTGCGGCAGCGCTGTTCGATTTGTAAAACAGCACACGGAGAATCGCATGGATCGCGTTGAACCCATCCACGTGCCGGCCTATATCGGATTGAGTCGAGGGTCCGAGCATATTCTGGGCTGTCGCTACGACGCACCTAGGCGCCTGAAGCTGATCCTCGCTGCTGCCTCCGACCGTAACTTTATGCACACGCTGGACGATGGTAAACGTGAACTGCGCCTCCTGATTCTCCATCAGGGGTTAAAAGGCAAAGGGGCCTCAGTTAACGCAGCTACACCGCCCCCACCATCTGACACTGGCAACTCATCACAACGCCCGACAGGACTTCGTGCCACAGGCCAGCAACTCGACAGCTACCTGCGCACCACCACCGACTTGCTTGCCTTGCGTGCGGCCTGCGATGACGATGAACTTCTGGCAACGCAACTGAAATTGCGCTTTGGCAAACACACCTTAGGGTGGAAAGACTTTTTCTTTGAATCCGGGCGTTATGACGAAGTCTGGGAAAAATTGGCACCCGGCGCTCAACACGATATGCCATTAGCATTGGTGGGAACGGTCAAATCCCATAGATCGCCACCTGCCGGCGCCACCTATACCACGACTTACCTGAACTGCGAATATTAATACAACCGCACCACTGATCCAAATCGCCAAGATTATTTTGAAGTCAGTATTCTGGCTGCGGACATTTCCAGTGGGCTCACAGCTCGTCATGTTTGGCCTGTGGCGACGCAGTAAAACCACCGAGTCGACTAAACCACATACCCGCGATGTAGCCCGCCTCATGACGTATGTCACGCATAAACTTAGCTTGTCACCCGTGTCCAAGCGGCAGTTAGCAGTCATCATCTGATTTCTACAGCCCCCTCATACGGGCGATCTAGCCCCGCCGCTCACTCTGCCCCGATTGATGGATGATTTGAGTGAGTCGACAAGGCGAGCCGAAGAAACAGCCCTACTACATTGCTCGCCGATCCTCTGCGCCGCCATCGGCCAGTTCCCCCGATGCCAACAAAGGCCATGGCGAGCACGACGAATTCGTGATCATCACCGCCGACGCCCAGGGCGGGATGGTAGACATTCACGACCGCCGACCCGTGGCGCTGGCGCCGGACCTAGCCCAGGAGTGGTTTGACCCGGCCACGCCCCAGGAGCACTCCGAGCAGTTGGTGCTCCACTAGGGTGAACCTGCCGAGGTATTCGAGTGGCTTAAGGTCGAGCGCGCCTTGGGCAACTCGAGAAACCAAGGTGTCCATCTGATCGAAAGGAGAAACGCGCAAGACAAATCTGACTTTTTCTAGCCGAAATCCGAATTGGATCCAACTCCTTAGCTTATACCCTCTGTTATGTATAGAATCCAACACTAGGAAGATACACAACTGAAAAACTGAAGGACTCCCTCATGCAAAGGATTGCATTTGCGAACGCCTTGCGCGGTATTGCCGCTCTCTGCGTTGTCATCGCGCATTACATTCTCATGTTCAATTACATTCGAGGAGAATTCGGCGGGCTTCCGGCACTGCCCGAAACACCATTCCCCGCATGGATGATTAGTGTTTTCAACCCCCTGATCAGCTTGAACGTAGGGGCGTTCGGCGTAGCCTTGTTCTTCCTAATCAGCGGACTTGTGATTCCGATATCGGTCGCGAGCCTATGCGGGAAGACACTGGCAAAAACCAAGTTCGCTATCGGTCGCCTATTCAGGATTTGGCCGACCTATATTATTGGTCTTACAATAACTTTGATAGCGCTTGAGATTGCAGCAAGATATATGGGATACATCACATCCTATACAGCCAAACAAGTTATTATACAGATGTCATTATTCCGTGACTGGTTTGGAAGCTCAGTTCCTTTGGACGGAGTTGTCTGGACGCTTGAAGTTGAGATTAAATTCTATCTTATTGTGCTGCTGTGCTGGTCGATGATTAGCAAAGCGAAGTTATTCCCACTTTTCGCACTAGGCATTGCAACAGTTCTTGCCGCCAACTTTTATCCGAGCAACACCTATAAAACAGGGGTAGTCGCGGCGCTAGTCTTTCCAATTAAGTACGTGTTTTTTATGATGATTGGTGTTGCATTTAATTACCATCATCGCGGACTTTTAAGCCTGGAGAAACTGTTTGCACTGACCGTGGGAATGCTCTGCGTATTTGGCTACAGCTGCTTTGCAGAAGGGTGGCAGATCGAAGTAATCGTTTCTTACTTTGCAGCATTCGCGCTGTTCACGGCCTTTTATCTGCTTGCTCGAGACTGGAGTGGTGGGCCGGTGTTCGACTTCCTTGCAAACATCAGCTACCCCTTGTACGCATGCCATGGAGCTTTTGGAATCGTTGGGATGCGGATCATGATTGATCAAGGTGTTGGGGCTGTACTGGCTCTTGCTATACAGATAGTTGCTACCATTATTCTCTCTTGGATTATTCACAAAACAGTTGAGAACCCAACGCACGTCCTTGGAAAGAAACTGGCCATGATGATCAGCCCACCGATTGCGCCAATCGCAGTACGCTGATAATGAAAAGCCCGCTCAGCGGGCTTTTCGCATGCCTGGGTTTACTCGAAAGGAATTGGCTCAACGATGTAGCAGTCTTCGCAGTCTTCAGTGATGACCGTGTCCAAGACGATTGGTGACGCGACCTGCGGACGAAGAAGGCCGGAACGGATGGACGCGGTATAAACACCAACGTTTACCGTGTTAAAGCGTCCCATCGCATTAATAGAGACAGTATCAATACAGTAGTTCATTCCCTGACCAACACCGCAACTTTCGCCGCCGGAGTTGACAATCCGAGTTGAGTCCTGTCCTTCCACCATAACACCCCAAGTGTTCTGGGCATCTTCAATACCAGGCTCGGTCCCAGTGCAGTAGCTGTTGATAATAGTGTTGTACTCGCCGCCATTATCGAGCAGCAACATAGTGCGACCAGTCCAGTCGGTCGAAGTTATGTTCTCAATCACACAGTGCTGGGCATAGTGCATGTGTAGGCCGACAGCGCAATCCCCGGTGAACTCCAGGTTTCGGATGTACACATTCTTGATCGGTTCACACAGCGCGACAATCGCGTTTTCCGGGTGCTCTCGCTTGATGACCCGGTTGACGATCAAGGAATCAGCCAGGACATAGATAACCTGCCTGACCTCCATCGGGCCATCCAGCGGCATCGGATAGGTGTCAAAGTCAGTGGAGGCATCCGAAATTACAATCCATGACCCGTTCGTGTAAGGGGTCGTATCCGCAACGAAAATCTGGGTTGTGTTGACGTGGGCTGTAGCAGTCAGGTAGCTGCCGGGCCGGACGTTGCCCTCATAATCAATCGCTGCGTAGCTGGGATCTGATGGCAGCTCGGGGTTTCGGCCAACCCCACTGCAATCGATCGTGACCTTATCGATCCCGGGCGCGGGCTCAATGATCTGGCCGCTATATGGCCAGTTGTCGTCGCGGTTCAAAAGCACTGTCGTCCCGATTGGACATTCAATGCCATTGATTTGCAACCAACGATAGCCAGCCTTCAAGATCGACTGAATTTGAGGTCCGTTATCGGCATTAGGATTCGGGGTAAAGATGTATGGGGTATCGACATAAATTGCCATTTATCAATCTCATGCTAGAAAAGTGGGTGCCCTCCATGGCCGCACATGTATATCCATACAGTAGTATTATGACAATTTTTAACGATTTGCCCTAATCCAATCGTCTCAATTTTTTGCGTAATCCTGACACGCCACCAGAGCAATCAGTCCTTGGTCCCCATCGTTGGTGATTCTAACAATCGTTGAGAATGCTCCGGGTCAAGTCGGGCTCACGGGACTCCATGAACCATGGCCGCCGGTGGCGGTGGTGGCAGCCACTGGCTGCATCCGCACTGGCAGCTGTAGATCGGCAGTAGCAACGCTTCCATCATGACGAATGGCTGGTGGACAAGGGGTACACGGCGCGCCCCGTGAAGAAATCAAGTTCAAGCTCGAACGGTACCGGCAAGATCTCGGCGATCGACTGATCGGGCGGATGGACGGGCTGGCCATGGCCGAATATCTGGACCAGCTCAGTAACAACGCCTACACGAAACACAGCGGGCTGTGGGTGCAGATCTTCGCCTTCGCCGTGGCCAAAGGCCTGGCCGAGCGAAACAACGCCGAGTTGACCCTGGTAAAGAAGGAGGCGGAGAAGAAGCGACAGCGGCACACGCTCGACGGCCTGAAGTCGATAATCAACGCCGCGACCACGACGCAGTGGCTGAAGAGCGTGATTCGCCTGGCATTGGTTAGCCTTCAGCATCGTGAAGATATCGTCACATGGCTCAAGTCAACTGTGGACATGGATAAAAACACGCTCACTGTGTCGCCGGGAAAGACCCTGGGTATGAAAAACCGGCTCACCTGAAGATCACCATGGGCACCGCGCTGCGCGAAGTGGTCGGCGAATGCCTACGATCCCCTCTGGTATCGCCGTACCTGATTCACTACAAACCGAAGGCCAGGCGCTTCTGGGGCATGCGGACGAGAAGATGACGAAGCACTACCAGGAGGGGCACGGCGACAAGACGATCGAGTACGTTGAGATGGGGTTTTGCAAATCGCGGACAACAAAAAAGGGCCCACCTTTCGGTGGGCCCTTCTAGACCGCCCAGCAGAGCGGATTTTGTTTGGTAGGCGCGATTGGACTCGAACCAACGACCCCCACCATGTCAAGGTGGTGCTCTAACCAACTGAGCTACGTGCCTGCTGTGAGGCGGCATTCTACGGAATTCCGGAGGGGTGTCAACACCTTTTTTGCAGCTAACCCTCTGAATATGCGAATTTTTATTTTTTGAGCCTGCCAAGAAGATTTTTCGATGGCTGGTAGGCGTTTTTCAACTCAGGTAGGATCCACGCAATCGTCAAGAATATTAAACAGAGGTTGCAGGATGGCGAACACACCTTACCCACAGTCGTATTACGCGGCGTCAGCCAACGCTGCTCCAGCCCGGCCGCTGCTGCAAGATGATGTGGAAACCGATGTCTGCGTGATCGGTGCCGGCTACACCGGCCTCTCCAGTGCCCTGTTCCTGCTTGAGAATGGTTTTAAAGTCACCGTCCTGGAAGCGGCCAAGGTAGGCTTCGGCGCTTCCGGGCGCAACGGTGGACAGATCGTCAATAGCTATAGCCGCGACATTGATGTGATTGAACGCAGTGTCGGCCCCAAGCAAGCTCAACTGCTTGGCCAGATGGCCTTCGAAGGCGGCAGGATCATCCGTGAGCGGGTCGCCA
Organism: Pseudomonas sp. NFPP07; assembly: GCF_900115645.1. Taxonomy (NCBI): domain Bacteria; kingdom Pseudomonadati; phylum Pseudomonadota; class Gammaproteobacteria; order Pseudomonadales; family Pseudomonadaceae; genus Pseudomonas; species Pseudomonas sp. NFPP07. Next base: position 577,163 of record NZ_FOXG01000003.1, on the reverse strand, counting down.
AGTATCAAATCCAGTGCGACCTGAAGGATGGCGGAGTGTTCGCCGCCATCACCAGCAAGCAGATGGGTCACCTGGAGTCGCAGAAGCGCCTGTGGGAGCGCTACGGCCACACCCAGCTGGAATTGCTGGATCAGCGCCGCATTCGCGAAGTCGTCGCTTGTGACCTGTACCAGGGCGGCATGCTCGACATGAGCGGCGGGCATATCCACCCACTCAATCTGGCACTGGGTGAAGCGGCAGCCGTGGAATCCCTGGGTGGCGTTATCTACGAGCAGTCCCCGGCGGTACGCATCGAACGCGGTGCCAATCCGGTGATACATACCCCTCAAGGCAAGGTCAGGGCCAAGTTCGTCATAGTCGCGGGCAACGCCTACCTGGGCAACCTGGTGCCGGAGCTGGCCGCCAAGTCAATGCCGTGCGGCACCCAGGTCATCACCACTGAACCATTGAGCGATGAGCTAGCAAAAAGTCTGCTTCCCCAGGACTACTGCGTCGAGGACTGCAACTATCTGCTGGATTACTACCGTCTTTCCGCCGACAAGCGCCTTATCTTTGGCGGCGGCGTAGTCTACGGCGCTCGCGACCCGGCAAATATCGAAGCCATCATCCGACCGAAGATGCTCAAGGCCTTCCCGCAACTCAAGGATGTGAAGATCGACTACGCCTGGACCGGCAACTTCCTGCTGACCCTGTCGCGTCTGCCGCAAGTCGGACGCCTGGGCGACAACATCTACTACTCCCAGGGCTGCAGCGGCCATGGCGTCACCTACACCCATCTGGCGGGCAAGGTACTGGCAGAGGCCCTGCGCGGCCAGGCAGAACGTTTTGACGCCTTTGCCGAGCTGCCGCACTACCCCTTCCCTGGCGGCCAGCTGTTGCGCACCCCATTTACCGCAATGGGCGCCTGGTATTACAGCCTGCGGGACAAGCTGGGGTTCTGATAACCCTGCCTCTCTGCAAATAAAAAACCGCCCATAAGGCGGTTTTTTATTTGCAGAGAGGCAATATCGACTGCCTGAGCAGTATCGAAAAAGCCGGATCCCGAAAACAAAAAACCCCGGCCTTTCGACCAGGGTCTTTGCTATCGATCCGAAGAGCTTGCGGCTTCTTCGTCACTTGAAGGCGTTCAGTGTTCCTTCAAGTAGATATGGCGCAGCGGACGGGACTCGAACCCGCGACCCCCGGCGTGACAGGCCGGTATTCTAACCGACTGAACTACCGCTGCGTATCGCTTGGACTTGCGCCCATGTGAACCGTTTAAATCGTCTGACTGAAAGACTTCGAGGCTTCGAGGCTTCGAGGCTTTTCAATCTCAGAGCAGGAATACCTGATCTGGAAAATATGGCGCAGCGGACGGGACTCGAACCCGCGACCCCCGGCGTGACAGGCCGGTATTCTAACCGACTGAACTACCGCTGCGCGTCGGTTGGATGCTTCCGTGGAAGCCTCCGCCTTTCTTTCGAAAGACACTCAAGAAGTGGTGGGTGATGACGGGATCGAACCGCCGACCCTCTGCTTGTAAGGCAGATGCTCTCCCGGCTGAGCTAATCACCCTTTGCTTCGTTGAGGCCGCGAAATTTACGCAGATACCGATGCTAAGTCAATACCCTGCTTGAAGTTTTTCTGAAAAAGACAAAATCACGACAACGCCTGAAAAAGGAATCAACAACACCGACGACCTCAAGCCGTGCTCGTTGCGCCCTCCACACGCCATTAGTCGCGATAAATCATTTTTTTGCTCATACCGCCGTCGACCACGAACTCCTGACCAGTGACAAAACCGGAGTTCTTCGACAACAGCCACGCCACCATCGCCGCCACATCTTCGACCGTCCCCACCCTGCCCGCCGGATGCTGGGCATGATCGGCATCGCTCAGGGGCTCGGCCCGACGCGCCGCCGGGTCCCGAGCGTCGATCCAGCCGGGGCTGACCGCATTGACCCGGATCTCCGGCCCCAGACTCATGGCCAATGCATGAGTCAAGGCCAGCAAACCGCCCTTGCTCGCCGCATAGGCTTCAGTGTCCGGTTCCGATTGCCGGGCACGGGTAGATGCCAGGTTGACGATGGCTCCGCCATGAGCACGCAAATACGGCGCACAGTGCTTGGCCAGGAGCATCGGACCGCTGAGGTTCACCGCCAGCACCCGATTCCAGTAAGCCAGATCGAGGCTCTCCAGGGTGATGTTGCGCGGATCGGCGACTGCTGCGTTACACACCAGCGCATCGAGGCGCCCGAACTGCCCCAGCACTTCGGCGACACCCAGGGCGACCTGCGCTTCATCCGCCACATCCATGCCAATGAACCAGGCACTGTCACCCAGGACCTTGGCCACCTGGGAGCCACGTACCCGATCCAGATCGGTCAGCACCACCTGCCAGCCTTCGCTGATCAGCCAGGCAGCGATGCCCAGGCCGATACCGCGTGCCGCGCCAGTCACCAGCGCGACGCGGCCGTTGGCAATGCTCTGCTGTTCGGACAACTCGATCACAAGGCTGCCAACCCACGCGCCAGGTCGGTTTGCAGGTCCACCACATCCTCAAGGCCGACAGCGATGCGAATCAGGCTGTCACGAATGCCCGCCGCTTCACGCTCTTGCGGCGCCAGACGGCCGTGAGAGGTGGTGCTCGGATGAGTGATGGTGGTCTTGCTATCGCCCAGGTTGGCGGTAATGGAAATCAGGCGAGTGGCGTCGATAAAACGCCAGGCCCCGTCCTTGCCGCCCTTGACCTCAAAGCTCACCACCGCGCCGAAACCACGTTGCTGACGCTTGGCCAGTTCGTATTGCGGATGGCTTGGCAGACCGGCGTAGTGCACCTTCTCGATGCCGTCCTGCTGCTCCAGCCATTCGGCCAGGGCCTGGGCATTGGCACAATGGGCGCGCATCCGCAGGTTGAGGGTTTCGAGGCCCTTGAGGAAGATCCAGGCGTTGAACGGACTCAGGGTCGGTCCCGCGGTACGCAGGAAACCCACCACTTCTTTCATCTGTTCGCTGCGGCCAGCCACCACACCGCCCATGCAACGCCCCTGGCCATCGATGAACTTGGTCGCCGAGTGCACCACCACGTCCGCGCCCAGCTTCAGCGGCTGCTGCAACGCCGGGGTACAGAAACAGTTGTCGACCACCAGCATCGCGCCCTTGGCGTGAGCGATTTCGGACAACGCGGCGATATCCACCAGTTCGGCGAGCGGGTTGGACGGTGATTCAACGAACAGCAGCTTGGTATTGGCCTTGATCGCCGCATCCCAACCGGACAGGTCCGCCAGGGGCACGTAATCGACCTCGATACCGAAGCGCTTGAAATACTTTTCGAACAGGCTGATGGTCGAGCCAAACACACTGCGCGAAACCAATACATGGTCGCCCGCGCCGCACAAACTCATGACCACCGAGAGAATCGCCGCCATGCCAGTGGCCGTGGCCACCGCCTGCTCGGCGCCTTCCAGGGCGGCGATGCGCTCTTCGAACGCCCGCACGGTCGGGTTGGTGTAGCGGGAATAGACATTGCCCGGCACCTCGCCAGCGAACCGCGCGGCCGCATCGGCGGCCGTGCGGAACACGTAGCTGGAGGTGAAGAACATCGGATCGCCGTGCTCCCCTTCCGGGGTACGGTGTTGGCCGGCGCGCACGGCCAGGGTGTCGAAAGCTACGCCATCAAGGTCGCTGTCCAGCCGACCGGCATCCCAATCCTGACTCATGCCGCCTACTCCTTATGTCTTCTAATGCTCTAAATCAGTTGTTGTACAGATCGATGATCGCACTGACCGCCTGGGTCTTGGCCTTGGAGGCATCGTTACGTGCGTTTTCGATCTTGTTCAGGTAGGCCTCATCGACGTCGCCAGTGACATATTTGCCGTCGAACACCGCGCAGTCGAAGTTCTCGATCTTGATCTTGCCGCCACCGACCGCCTCGATCAGATCAGGCAGATCCTGGTAGATCAGCCAGTCGGCGCCGATCAGATCGGCCACATCCTGAGTCGAACGATTGTGCGCGATCAGTTCGTGAGCGCTCGGCATGTCGATGCCGTACACGTTCGGGAAACGCACGGCAGGCGCAGCGGAGCAGAAGTAGACGTTCTTCGCGCCGGCTTCACGGGCCATCTGGATGATCTGCTTGCAGGTGGTGCCACGAACGATCGAGTCATCCACCAGCATCACGTTCTTGCCGCGGAACTCCAGCTCGATGGCATTGAGTTTCTGGCGCACGGATTTTTTCCGCGCGGCCTGGCCCGGCATGATGAAGGTCCGGCCGATGTAGCGGTTCTTCACGAAGCCTTCGCGGAACTTGACGCCCAGGTGGTTCGCCAGCTCCAGCGCCGCGGTACGGCTGGTATCCGGAATCGGGATGACCACATCGATATCGTGATCCGGACGCTCGCGCAGGATCTTCTCGGCCAGCTTCTCGCCCATGCGCAGGCGCGCCTTGTACACCGACACGCCGTCGATGATCGAGTCCGGACGCGCCAGGTAGACGTGTTCGAAAATGCATGGAGTCAGTTTCGGATTGGTCGCGCACTGACGGGTGTGCAGCTTGCCGTCTTCAGTAATGTAGACCGCTTCGCCCGGCGCCAGGTCGCGAATCAGGGTGAAGCCCAGCACATCCAGGGACACGCTTTCGGAGGCGATCATGTATTCGACGCCTTCGTCGGTGTGACGCTGACCGAAAACGATCGGGCGAATACCGTGAGGGTCGCGGAAGCCAACGATGCCATAACCGGTGACCATGGCGACTACCGCATAACCGCCAACGCAACGGTTGTGCACGTCGGTCACGGCGGCGAACACGTCTTCTTCGGTCGGTTGCAGCTTGCCGCGCTGGGCCAGCTCGTGAGCGAAGACGTTGAGCAGGACTTCCGAATCGGAATTGGTGTTGACGTGGCGCAAGTCAGATTCGTAGATCTCCTTGGCCAGCTGTTCAACATTGGTCAGGTTACCGTTATGCGCCAGGGTGATGCCGTAAGGCGAGTTGACGTAAAACGGTTGAGCTTCGGCCGAAGTCGAGCTGCCAGCGGTCGGATACCGCACATGGCCGATACCCATGTGACCGACCAAGCGCTGCATGTGCCGTTGATGGAAAACGTCACGGACCAGGCCGTTGTCCTTGCGCAGGAACAACCGGCCATCATGGCTGGTCACGATACCGGCAGCGTCCTGGCCGCGGTGCTGGAGGACGGTTAGCGCGTCATACAGCGCCTGATTGACGTTCGACTTACCGACGATACCGACGATGCCACACATGCGACGCAACCCCTACTTAATGAAACTGAACTGAACACATCTTACTGAGGCGTTTTGGCCGGTAAGAGTTGTTCCTTGAACGGTATTTCAGCGGGTACGCTGATACCGCTGGCCAGCCACTGACTGCTCCACCCCAATATGAGGTTTTTTGACCAGTCTGCAACCAATAGAAATTGTGGCACCAGTCGCGACTGCTGCCACCAGGAATCCTGTTGTACCGGCCCCAGGCTCAATAGCCCGACCGCCACGACCACCAGCAACGCGCCACGCGCCGCGCCGAAGGCCATGCCCAGGAATCGATCGGTCCCGGATAGCCCGGTGACGCGAACCAATTCGCCGATAAGATAATTGATCATTGCGCCCACGATTAAAGTGGCGACAAACATGATGGCACAGCCCGCGATCACGCGAGCCGAGGGAGTCTCGATGTATCCGCTGAGGTATTCGGACAGAGAGCCACCAAACATCCAGGCAACGACTCCTGCGACGATCCAGGTAAGCAGCGACAGCGCTTCTTTGACGAAGCCGCGGCTCAAACTGATCAAAGCGGAGATGGCGATGATTGCAACGATCGCCCAGTCAACCCAGGTAAATGGCACAGTGCAGCCTACAGACGGATAAGGCGGCGCATTTTAACAGAGCGCATGGCCGTCGGTAAGCTGCGATTCACTGTGCTTTGCAAATCAAGGCGATAGCCTTAACCGCGCTCAGGCTGGAAGCGCACGACAAAACCCTTGAGGTTCTGCTGACGGCTCAGCAAATCGCGCAGGCGGTCTGCCTCGGCCCGCTCGATCAATGGACCGACGAATACCCGGTTCTTGCCATCGGCGGAACGGATATAAGCGTTGTACCCCTGGCTGCGCAGGGTTTTCTGCAGGTTCTCGGCGCTTTCCCGACTGGACAGGCTGGCCAGTTGCACCGACCAACTGACCGACAGGCCGTTTGCATCGACACGGCTTGGGGTCGCATCGGGCTTGGCTGGCGCTGCGGCAATCGGCTGGGCCGGAGCCGGCTTGGGGGCTGGCGCCGGAGGTGGAGCCACGGGCTTGCTCGCGGCGACTGGCGGTGCCACCGGGACTGGAGCCGGAGCAACCGGAGCGCTTGGCGCAATCGGCATCGAAGGCGCGGCCTGCTGGGCCACTTCTTCATCGGTGGGTACCGGCTCCTGTGGCAGCACCTGCGGCTCGGGCACCACCACAGGCTCGACTTGCACCTGGGTTACAGCAGGCGCCTGAGGCACTGCTGGCGCCTCGACATTGACATGCCGCTGCTCGTCTTCGCGGGAAAACAGCATCGGCAGGAAAATCACCGCCAACGCCACCAGAACCAAGGCCCCAACCATTCGCTGCTTGTAGACGTTATCCAGCATAGCCATGTGCAGCTTCCTCCGTGGAGCGCCGAGCGAGCCACTCGAGCGCCTCGGCAACACAATAAAAAGATCCGAACAGCAGAATCTCGTCTTCGGCCGTAGCCTGCGCACACTGCCCTTCCAAGGCTGCGGCGACACTTTCATAAGACGCTACCGAAGCCCCAAGGTTCTGCAGTGCCGCCTGCAAGTCCGCAACGGGACGCGCACGGGCAGAATCCAGCGGCGCCACCGCCCAATGCTCGACACAGGCATCCAGGCGGGCAACCACGCCCTCCAGATCCTTGTCCGCCAACAGGCCGAATACCGCCAGGCGCTTGCCCGCCACTGGTCGGCGCATCAGGCGCTCGGCCAGATACTCCGCGGCATGGGGGTTGTGCCCGACATCCAGCAACAGGTTCAGACGCTTGCCCTGCCATTCGAACTGACGGCGATCCAGGCGCCCGACCACTCGCGTCCGCTGCAAGGCTTCGGCGATGCGTTCGGCCTGCCAAGGCAGCCCCAGCAACAAATAGGCCTGCAAGGCCAGCGCTGCGTTCTCCATGGGCAGATCGAGCAGCGGCAAGTCGCGCAGCTCGACAGCATTGCCCCGCGCATCGAGCCCCCGCCACTGCCAGTTCGCCTCGGTGATCCCCAGGTCGAAATCACGACCGCGCAGGAAGAACGGGCAGTTCAATTCACGCGCCTTATCCAGCAAGGGCTGAGGGGGATTCAGGTCACCGCAGAGCGCAGGCGCGCCCTGGCGGAAAATCCCGGCCTTCTCGAAGGCCACGGATTCACGGGTGTCACCCAGGTAATCGGCATGGTCGACGCCGATACTGGTGACCAGCGCCAGATCCGCATCCACCAGATTGACCGCATCCAGGCGCCCACCCAGGCCGACTTCCAGCACCACGGCATCGAGACCGGCCCGCTGGAACAGCCAGAAGGCCGCCAGGGTACCCATCTCGAAATAGGTCAGGGAAACTTCACCGCGCCCGGCTTCGACCGCGACAAAGGCCTCGCACAGCTCGGCATCGCTGGCTTCGACGCCATCGATCTGCACGCGCTCGTTGTAGCGCAACAGATGGGGGGAATTGTAGACACCGACCTTCAGCCCCTGGGCTCGCAGCAAGGACGCCACGAACGCACAGGTAGAACCCTTGCCATTGGTACCGGTCACCGTGACGACCCGAGGCGCCAGCCTGCCCAATCCCATGCGGGACGCTACTTCTTGCGAGCGCTCCAGCCCCATGTCGATGGCTGACGGATGCAACTGCTCAAGGTAGGCAAGCCAGTCGCCAAGGGTACGCTCGGTCATATGTTTGCAGGCACCGGTGGCACTACGATCGCCTCGACGGGCGCGGCCACAAACTCAGGCGTCGGCAAGCCCATCAGTTGAGCCAGCAGGTTGCCCAGGCGCGGACGCAGCTCCTGGCGCGGAATGATCATGTCGATAGCGCCATGCTCCAGCAGGAACTCGCTGCGCTGGAAACCTTCCGGCAGTTTTTCACGCACGGTCTGCTCGATCACGCGAGGACCGGCGAAACCGACCAGGGCCTTGGGTTCGGCGACAATCACGTCACCCAGCATCGCCAGGCTGGCGGAAACGCCACCATAGACCGGGTCGGTCAACACGGAGATGAATGGCATGCCTTCTTCACGCAGACGCGCCAGCACCGCGGAGGTCTTGGCCATTTGCATCAGGGAGATCAGCGCTTCCTGCATCCGCGCACCGCCGGAAGCGGAGAAGCAGACCATCGGGCAACGCTTTTCCAGCGCGTAGTTGGCAGCACGCACAAAACGCTCGCCAACGATGGCACCCATGGAGCCGCCCATGAAGGAGAACTCGAACGCCGATACCACCACCGGCATCCCCAGCAGGGTCCCGCTCATGGAAATCAGCGCGTCCTTTTCACCGGTCTGCTTCTGGGCCGCGGTGAGGCGATCCTTGTACTTCTTGCCGTCGCGGAATTTCAGACGGTCTACCGGCTCCAGGTCGGCGCCCAGTTCGGCACGGCCCTCAGCGTCGAGGAAAATGTCGATACGGGCGCGAGCGCCGATACGCATGTGGTGGTTGCACTTGGGGCAGACGTCCAGGGTCTTTTCCAGCTCCGGACGATACAGCACCGCCTCGCAGGACGGGCACTTGTGCCACAGACCTTCAGGCACCGAGCTTTTCTTCACCTCGGAACGCATGATCGAAGGGATCAGTTTGTCTACTAACCAGTTGCTCATGCTTTCTTTCTCCAGTACCGGCGGCCCGAACGCTCTGGTTCGCGGCCCCGCGTATGCCCTTGAGCTAAATTCATGTATGCGGCGATGATCTGTTCGCTACCGCGGTCAGCGCGAGCTTGACCTGCCTGTACCGAACGGCTCCTCAGCCATCCCGGCAACCCCCGGATAGAGCGGCTGCCACTTCGATTTCGGCCCGCCCAGCGACGGTGCCGGCCTGTTTTGTACAGTGGTGTTATGGACGGCGGCAGACTGCCAGCCGTCACATCGACTAACAGCTGCCGCGAACGGCCTGCATAAATGCGCGAATCTTTGCGTGATCCTTGATGCCCTTGCTCCGCTCCACCCCGCCGCTGACATCCACGGCGTACGGGCGAACCTGCGCTATCGCCTGGCCGACATTCTCGGCAGTCAAGCCACCGGCCAGGATAATCGGCTTGCTCAAGCCTTGCGGTACCAGTGACCAATCGAAGGCTTCGCCGGTTCCGCCCGGTACGCCCTCGACATAGGTATCGAGCAGGATGCCGCTGGCCCGCGCATAAGCCGCGCAACGGCTGGCAATATCGTCGCCGGCCTTGACCCGCAGCGCCTTGATGTAGGGCCGGTGATAGCCCTCGCAGTCCGCCGGCGTTTCATCGCCGTGAAACTGCAACAGGTCCAGCGGCACTGCATCGAGGATCTCGCCCAGCTCGCAGCGGCTGGCATTGACGAACAGGCCCACGGTGGTCACGAACGGCGGCAGCGCGGCAATGATCGCCCGTGCCTGCTGCACACTCACCGCCCGTGGGCTCTTGGCGTAGAACACCAGCCCGATGGCATCGGCCCCGGCCTCGACCGCCGCCAACGCATCCTCAATGCGGGTAATCCCACAAATTTTGCTGCGAACGGCTGACATGTCGTTTAAACCTCAGGGCAAATCCGGGGAAAGTCCCGGATGGTAGCAAATGCTTTTCCGGGCGTCAGCCGTCAAGTTCCGAGAAGCCGGTGAGGAAATGTGGCCCGATGTATCGCTCGGGCAGCTCGAACTCATCGTGATACTCGACCTGCACCAGATACAGTCCGAAAGGATGCGCCGTCACCCCGCCCGTGCGGCGAATCCGGCTCTCCAGCACTTCCCTGGCCCACTCGACCGGACGCTCGCCCGCGCCGATGGTCATCAGCACTCCGGCGATATTGCGCACCATGTGATGCAGGAACGCGCTGGCGCGGATATCCAGGACAATCATCTTGCCGTGCCGGGTGACCCGCAGATGGTGGATTTCCTTGATCGGCGACTTGGCCTGGCACTGCCCTGCCCGAAATGCACTGAAATCATGGGTACCCACCAGATACTGGGCAGCCTCGGCCATCCGCTCGACATCCAGCGGCCGGTGATTCCAGGTGATCTCCTCGTTCAAGTGCGCCGGACGGATCTGGTCGTTGTAGATCACGTAGCGATAGCGGCGGGCAATCGCCTTGAACCGCGCATGAAAATGCGCCGGCATGACCTTGGCCCAGCTCACGCTGATGTCGTGGGGCAGGTTGATATTGGCCCCCATCACCCACGCCTTCATCGAACGCTCGGCCTGGGTATCGAAGTGCACCACCTGCCCGCAGGCGTGCACGCCGGCGTCGGTACGTCCGGCGCAAGACAGCAGCACCGGCGAGTCCGCCACCCGGGACAGCGCCTTCTCGAGGGTTTCCTGGACACTCGGGACACCGGAAGCCTGACGCTGCCAGCCGCGATAACGCGAGCCCTTGTATTCGACACCCAACGCGATTCTGAAAAAGCCTGCGGCCGCCATTTCGGCGGCCGCGTTATCTATATTTGCCAAGAACTTACAGCCTGCTGATATGCGCAAAGACGGCCATTATAAGGCGCGCGCAAGCAGACGCCATGCGCGGCCCGCTTTTAGTTGATGTTTGCCCATTAAGCGCCAGCGAGCGTAAACAGGATTGCGTGAAAACCAGGACAAACGCTATATAGAAAGGTACATAGCGATAAGCATAAATCCACTCGACCGGGACCTGACCAATGACCGCCATCAACAAGGAGGCCGTGGGCCTCGCCTACAGCCTGCAAGGCATGCTCCACTCCAAGCGCAAGACCTGGGAAGCCATCGCGCAGATAGCCGCGCGCATTCAGCCAGGCATGCTCGAATCCCAGGCTCGCGCCTTGGGGCTGGAGGTGCTTGCGGAATTGGGCATGGACCGGATCTGGCACCCGGCGCTGGTGCGCTTTGGCGAAAACACCCTGAAGACCTTCAAGCAACGCTCCGAAGGCGATCCGATACTGGGCGACAACGACATCTTCTTTATTGACCTGGGGGTGGTCTGGGACCGACACGAAGGTGATTGCGGCGCCACCTTCGTCACCGGCAACGATCCCGAGATGCAAGCCTGCGCCACGGCGGCCCAAACCCTGTTCGAACGGGTTCGTGATCACTGGAGCGAGCACAAGGTGGCCGGCCCCGCCCTGTATCGCTATGCCGAAGAACAGGCGAGCGCCATGGGCTGGGTGCTGAACCTGGAGATCAAGGGGCACCGGGTCAGCGACTTCCCCCATGCCATTTATCGAGCGGGCGACCTGGGCAACTTCGAGGCATGCCCCAACGTTGGCCTGTGGATTCTGGAAATCCAGATCGCCCACCCTACCCGGCCGTTCGGCGCCTTCTACGAAGACCTGCTGGCTTAACCGCGCAAGCGCTGCCATGGGCCCAGAAACACAAACGGCAGCCTCGATGGCTGCCGTTTTTTGCTGCTAGCGCCGACTCAGGCCAGACGCGCGAGCATTTCCTTGGCTTCGCTTTTCTGACCGTCGTTACCTTCGCTGATGACTTCGCCGAGAATATCCCGCGCGCCATCGTTATCGCCCATGTCGATGTAGGCCTGGGCCAGATCGAGCTTGGTCGCCACTTCATCGGCGCCGGAAAGGAAATCGAAATCCCCTTCGTCGGCACTGCCTGCGGCATCCTCTGCGGTAAAGGTCGGCTCGGCCAGGTCCGGCTGCTCGAGGCTTTGCGACAAGCGATCCAGCTCGGCGTTGACATCGTCCAGCTCGGAAGCGAAAGCATCCTTGGCAGCGGGCTGCGCATCCATCTCGTCCGCCAGTGACAAGTCGAAGTCCGCAGGCAGCTCAAGATCGTCGAGCGCAGCTTCGGTCACCGTAGGCACTTCGACAGCCGGCAGATCCTTCAGGTCGTCATCCAGGCTGAGAAGGAAATCCTCATCGGCTTGCGCCGCTGCAGGAAGGTCCTCACCCAGATCCAGGTCGAAATCCGACAGATCATCCAGGCTTTCCTTGGCTGCGGTTTGCTGCTGCAGCACCGACTCGAAGCTCAGGTCGTCATCCAGCGGGAAGTCGTCCAGCTCAGGCTCAACTTGAGCAGGAACAGCCGGAGCAACTGGCGCCGCTGGAGAGGCTGCCTCCAGATCGTCCAGGCTCAGATCGAAGTCGGTATCCAGGTCGTCGACAGCCGGTGCCGGAGCTGGCTCCTGCGGCTCGTCGAGCAACAGCTCCTTGACGTATTGAGCATCCAGCGCAGCCGCTGCAGCAGCCGCACCGAGACCTGCAGCCGCCACCGCAGCCATTGCCGGGAAACGGCTTTTCAGCTGTTCGACTTCAGCGTGATTCTTGCCATTGGCCACCAGCTGACGCTCCTGGGCCACAAAGGCGCTGCGATCGCCCTGATGACCGTAGACTTCCATCAGCTTCAAGCGCACCTCGCTACGCTGCGGCTCCAGCTTGACGGCCTCCTCCAGAATCGCCGCCGCCTGGTTCAGGCGACCGCCATCGATATGGGACTGGGCCTGATCCAGCACATCGACCGGATGCTCGACTGCGGCAGCCACCGGCGCCGCGTCCACCACAGGCGCCACGACCGGGGCTGGAGCTGGAGCTGGAGCTGGAGCTGGAGCGAGCTTGACGCTCGGCGGTGGAACTTCAAGGCCTTCGAAGCTGCTTTCCGGCAGATCCAGATCCTTGGACAGCTCAGACTCTTCGGACAGGGCGCGAGCCATGCGCAGATGCTTTTCCGCCTCCTGCCGAGCCTTGCGACGGCGAGCCAGCAACAGCAGCAACAACAGCACCAGCACTGCCCCGCCACCCGCCAACCCCAGGAGGATCGGATTGGTCAGCAGGTCGTTGAATTTGTCCTCATCGGACGCCGGTGTTTGCGCCTGGGCCGGTGCCGCTTCAGCCGGGGCCTCGCCCGCAGCTGCCGCAGGATCGGCCACTGGCGCCGCCGGGGTCGCAGGCTGCTCGGCCAGTTGCGCCGGCATGGCCGCGGTCGGTTGTGCTGGCGCCACGGTACCCGCCCCTTGCGCCTGCAATTTGGCCAACTGGTCGTTCTTCAATTCGATCAGGCGTTGCAGCTTGTCCAGCTGGCTTTGCAGGTCCGTCAGACGGCTTTTCAGCTCGGCGTTGTCACGCCGGGCCGTATCGAGGCTTTCCTGAGTCACCGCCAGCTTGTTGCTCAGCGCCTGGCTGTCGCCAGCCGCGCCCTTGCCCCGCGCCTTGCCCGACTCGGCAGACACCAGGCTCAGATTATCCTTGACCGCGCCTTGTGCAGACGCCTTGTCCGCGCCCGCGCGCCGGGTGCCATCCAGTTGCTGCTGAGCGCCACGCGGCGCCAGGCGGCGCCCCTGACGCCACGCCGTATTCTGCGCGGCGACCTCGGCGATCGCTTGCGGCTGCGGCAGGCTGGTGCTCTGCACCGCATCGGGCAGGCGCAATACCTGCCCGGTTTTCAGCCGGTTGATGTTGCCGTCGATAAAGGCATCCGGATTCAGCGCCTGGATAGCCAGCATGGTTTGCTGGACCGAACCGCCATTGCGGGCCTTGGCCGCAATTTCCCAGAGGGTGTCGCGGGCCGAGGTGGTGTATTGAGCAGGCTTGCCGGCACCGGTGACCGGCGCGGCAACCGCTGGCGTCTGTGCCGCAGATTGCGCGGCCGCTTCAGCGGTTTGCGGGGAAAACTTGGAAGGGTCGAGCAGGACGCTGTAGTCGCGCAGCAGACGGCCATTGGGCCACATCACCTGCACCAGGAACTTGACCATCGGCTCGGAGAGCGGCTGGCTCGACGTGACCCGCAGCACGCTCTTGCCGTTGGCATTGAGCACCGGCGTAAAGCTCAGGTCATTGAGAAAGGCCTGGCGATCGACGCCCGCCTTGGCGAAATCTTCAGGCGAGGCCAGGCTCGGCACAACCTCGGCGGCGGTGAGATCCTTGACGTCCAGCAACTCGATTTCTGCAACCAGTGGCTGGTTCAGAGTCGACTTCAGGGTCAGCTCCCCGAGCCCAAGCGCCTGCGCCATACCGGAGGACAGCGCCGACGCGGCCGCTATTGCTAACACCAGTTTGCGAACTTGAACCATAGCCTCATCCTTTGTTTGAACATTCCTCGGCCAGCGAGAAGGTGTTGTAGCGCTGCCGTAAGGCATTGCGTGCGGCCTGAAGGGCCGCTTCGCGCGATATATGTCTGCATGCCTTGGAAGAGCGCGACGGCAGCTCACCTCCAGCAACCAGCCAAGCATAGCGCCCAGCTAGAATCATTCTGCAAATTGTTGCCAAGTATCTTTTACAGAAGGTCTTTTATCAACAACTCAGCCAGCTGCACGGCGTTGAGCGCAGCCCCTTTGCGTACGTTATCTGACGTCAGCCAGAGATTAAGTTCCGCCGGGTCGTCGATCCCCGCGCGCACCCGACCAACGTAGACCACATCCTGCCCCACCGCATCGCCCACCGCGGTCGGGTAGTCGCCCGCCTCCACCAACTCGATGCCGGGCGCCGCTTCGAGCGCAGCATTGACCGCGTCCAGGTCGATCGCCGTGGCTGACTGCAGAGTCACGCTATAGCTATCGCCAAAAAACACCGGGGCTTGAACACAAGTGACAGAAATCTTTAATAAAGGCTGCGCCAGCACCTCGCGCAACTCCCGGACCAGGCGTTTTTCCAACAAGGTGTGACCTTGCTCGTCGGGCGTGCCGACCTGCGCCAACATGTTGAATGCCATCTGCCGGTCGAAGAATCGCGGCTCCAACGGACGCGCATTGAGCAATTCGGCGGTCTGCCGCGCCAGCTCGATTACCGCTTCACGGCCCTGGGTGGACACCGCGAGGCTGGCGGTCAGGTTGACCCGTTGGATCTCGAACAGGGCCTGCAACGGCGCCAGGACCACCGCCAGCGATGTGGCTGCGGCGCTGGGGCTGCTCAGTTGAACGGGCTTCTCCAGGCCGCTCAGCACGCGCTCGTTGGCTTCCGGCACCAGATTCGGTGCCTGGGCCGAAGGCAATGCGCCCGACAGGTCGATCACCGCGCAATTGGCCGCCGTCGCCCGCGGGGCGAAGCTCAGGGTCACCGCCGGGCCGGCAGCGAAAAACGCCAGCTGCACCTTGCTGAAATCGAACTCGTCGACCTCACGCACGCGCACATTTTTTCCACGAAACGGCACCGAGTGCCCCGCCGACTCGCTGCTGGCCAGCAGGTGCAGGTTGGCGATCGGGAAATCGCGCTCTTCGAGAATCTGGACGAGGGTTTCGCCGACAGTACCGGTGGCACCGATAACGGCGATATCGAAGGACTGGCTCATGGTGCTACCTCTGGCGAAACGGGGGGAGCGGCACTTTACCCGGCGCTTGGGGGCGAGGCAATTTATCAGATCTGGCACATCAGACTTTTCGCAAACATGCTCATAGCCAGCAATCAGGAGCTGCTCCGAGATGAAAAAAGCCCGCGCCTCTTGCAAGGCGCGGGCTCTTTCAACGCATCAGAGCATCAACGCTCGAGCAGGATCCGCAGCATGCGGCGCAGCGGTTCGGCGGCGCCCCACAGCAGCTGGTCGCCGACGGTGAACGCGCCGAGGAACTGCGACCCCATGTTCAGCTTGCGCAGACGGCCCACCGGGATGTTCAGGGTGCCGGTGACCTTGGTCGGGCTCAGCTCCTGCATGCTGATGTCACGCTGGTTCGGTACCAGCTTGACCCAAGGGTTGTGCTGGCTGATCAACCCTTCGATATCGGCGATCGGCACGTCCTTGTTCAGCTTGATGGTCAGCGCCTGGCTGTGGCAGCGCATGGCGCCGATCCGCACGCAGATGCCGTCGACCGGGATCGGGCTCTTGAAGCGGCCGAGGATCTTGTTGGTCTCGGCCTGGGCCTTCCACTCTTCTCGGCTCTGGCCGTTCGGCAGTTCCTTGTCGATCCACGGGATCAGGCTGCCGGCCAGCGGCACACCGAAGTTCTCGGTCGGGTAGGCATCGCTGCGCATGGCTTCGGCGACCTTGCGGTCGATGTCGAGGATGGCGCTGGCCGGGTTGGCCAGGTCATCCGCCACGGCGGCGTGGGTCGCGCCCATCTGCTTGATCAGTTCGCGCATGTTCTGTGCGCCGGCACCGGAGGCCGCCTGGTAGGTCATGGCGCTCATCCACTCCACCAGACCGGCTTCGAACAGGCCGCCCAGGCCCATCAGCATCAGGCTGACGGTGCAGTTGCCGCCGATGTAGTTCTTGGTGCCGGAGTCCAACTGCTGGTCGATGACCTTGCGGTTCACCGGGTCGAGGATGATCACCGCGTCGTCCTGCATGCGCAGGCTGGAAGCGGCATCGATCCAGTAGCCCTGCCAGCCGGCTTCGCGCAGCTTGGGGAAGACTTCGCTGGTGTAGTCGCCACCCTGGCAGGTCAGAATCACGTCGAGGGTCTTCAGCTCTTCAATGCTGTAAGCGTCCTTGAGCGGAGCAATGTCCTTGCCCACGGACGGGCCTTGGCCACCGACATTGGAAGTGGTGAAAAACACCGGCTCGATAAGATCGAAGTCTTGCTCTTCCAGCATCCGCTGCATGAGCACGGAACCGACCATACCGCGCCAACCGATCAGACCTACACGTTTCATCGCAACTACACCTATACAAAAGTGGGCCACCGTCTGAGCGGTGGGCCCGAAAGATTACAGATTCCGCAGCGCGGCGACTACTGCATCGCCCATTTCCTGCGTACCCACCTTGGTGCAACCGGCCGACCAGATGTCGCTAGTGCGCAATCCCTGGTCCAGTACCAGGCTCACGGCCTGCTCGATGGCATCCGCCGCGTCGTTCAGGTTGAAGCTGTAACGCAGCATCATCGACACCGACAGAATGGTCGCCAGCGGGTTGGCGATGCCCTGCCCGGCGATGTCCGGCGCCGAACCGTGGCATGGCTCGTACATGCCCTTGTTGTTGGCATCCAGCGACGCCGACGGCAGCATGCCGATGGAACCGGTGAGCATCGACGCTTCGTCGGAAAGGATGTCGCCGAACATGTTGTCGGTGACCATCACGTCGAACTGCTTCGGCGCACGCACCAACTGCATGGCGGCGTTGTCGACGTACATGTGGCTCAGTTCGACATCCGGGTAATCCTTGGCCACCTGCTCGACCACTTCGCGCCACAGCTGGCTGGACGCCAGGACGTTGGCCTTGTCCACCGAGCAGAGCTTCTTGCCGCGCACACGGGCCATGTCGAAGCCGACCCGGGCGATGCGGCGGATTTCACTCTCGCTGTACGGCAGGGTGTCGTAGGACTGACGCTCGCCGTTTTCCAGCTCGCGGGTGCCACGTGGCGCGCCGAAGTAGATGCCGCCGGTCAGCTCGCGAACGATGAGGATGTCCAGGCCGGACACGATTTCCGGCTTGAGGCTGGAAGCATCGGCCAGTTGCGGATAAAGGATCGCCGGACGCAGGTTGCCGAACAGGCCCAACTGCGCGCGAATTTTCAGCAGGCCGCGCTCAGGGCGGATATCACGCTCGATCTTGTCCCATTTCGGGCCGCCCACGGCGCCCAGCAGGACCGCGTCGGCAGCCCGCGCACGATCCAGGGTCTCGTCGGCCAGCGGCACGCCGTGCTTATCGATGGCCGCGCCACCGATCACGTCATGGCTCAGTTCGAAGCCCAGGCTGTACTTGTCGTTGGCCAGCTCCAGCACCTTGACCGCCTCGGCCATGATTTCCGGGCCGATGCCGTCACCTGGGAGAATCAGAATCTGCTTGCTCATGCTTTCCTCATTTGCTCTGTCGGTGTGCTGGTTGGCACGCCCGGAAAAATGCTGTTGCCTGGCCTGCGGCGTCCGTTCACCCGTAGAGAACGAAGCGCTGGCCCGAATATCAAGCCGCCATGGCTTTTTTTGGCGGTTGCGGCGAGCAAAAAGCTCGCTCCTACAGGTTGTGTGTCCTCTCCTGCCGGAGCGAGCTGGCTCGCCATCAATGCATCACTTTAACGCCGATCAGGCGTCGCGAAACAACCACGGCTGGCTGGCACGATGCTTGGCCTCGAAGGCGGCAATCGCGTCGCCGTCCTGCAAGGTCAGGCCGATATCGTCCAGACCGTTGAGCAGGCAATGCTTGCGGAACGCATCGATCTCGAATTTCAACACCTTGCCATCGGGACGGGTCACGGTCTGGGCCTGCAGATCGATCTGCAACTGGTAGCCCGGATTGGCCTCGACCTGCTGGAACAATTCATCGACTTCAGCATCGCTGAGGATGATCGGCAGCAAGCCGTTCTTGAAGCTGTTGTTGAAGAAGATGTCAGCGTAGCTCGGCGCAATGATGCTGCGAAAACCATATTCTTCCAACGCCCAAGGCGCGTGCTCGCGGCTGGAGCCGCAGCCGAAGTTTTCCCGGGCCAGCAATACACTGGCACCCTGGTAGCGCTCGGCGTTGAGCACGAAATCCTTGTTCAACGGACGCTTGGAGTTGTCCTGGTACGGCTGGCCGACATCCAGGTAGCGCCACTCGTCGAACAGGTTCGGGCCGAAGCCGGTGCGCTTGATCGACTTGAGGAACTGCTTGGGAATGATCTGATCGGTGTCGACGTTGGCACGATCCAAAGGCGCGACAAGACCGGTGTGCTGGGTGAAAGCTTTCATGCTGCGCTCCTTAGATCAATTCACGGACGTCGACGAAACGACCGTTGACGGCGGCGGCCGCGGCCATGGCCGGGCTGACCAGATGGGTACGGCCACCGGCGCCCTGACGACCTTCGAAGTTGCGGTTCGAGGTCGAAGCGCAATGCTCGCCGGACTCCAAGCGGTCCGGGTTCATCGCCAGGCACATCGAACAGCCCGGCTCGCGCCATTCGAAGCCCGCTTCGAGGAAGATCTTGTCCAGGCCTTCCGACTCCGCCTGGGCCTTCACCAGGCCCGAACCCGGGACCACGATCGCCTGCTTGATGGTCGAGGCCACTTTGCGGCCCTTGGCGATGACCGCCGCGGCGCGCAGGTCTTCGATCCGCGAGTTGGTGCAGGAACCGATGAATACCCGGTCCAGCTGGATGTCGGTGATCGCCTGGTTGGCGGTCAAACCCATGTATTTCAAGGCACGGACGATGGAGTCGCGCTTGACCAGGTCCATTTCCTTGGCCGGGTCCGGCACGTTCTGATCGACCGCCAACACCATCTCGGGCGAAGTGCCCCAGCTGACTTGCGGCTTGATCTGCGCGGCATCCAGCTCGACCACGGTGTCGAACTTGGCGTCGGCGTCGGACACCAGGTCCTTCCAGGCTTCGACGGCGAGGTCCCATTCCGCGCCCTTGGGGGCGAATGGACGGCCCTTGACGTATTCCACGGTCTTTTCGTCCGCGGCCACCAGGCCCACGCGGGCACCGGCTTCGATGGACATGTTGCAGATGGTCATGCGGCCTTCGACGGACAGGTCGCGAATCGCGCTGCCGGCGAACTCGATGGCATGGCCGTTACCGCCAGCGGTGCCGATCTTGCCGATCACGGCCAGGACGATGTCCTTGGCGGTCACGCCAAATGGCAACTTGCCCTCGACCCGCACCAGCATGTTTTTCATTTTCTTGGCGACCAGGCACTGGGTGGCGAGCACGTGCTCGACCTCGGAGGTGCCGATGCCGTGCGCCAGGGCGCCAAAGGCACCGTGGGTCGAGGTGTGGGAATCGCCGCAGACCACGGTCATACCGGGCAAGGTGGCGCCCTGCTCCGGGCCGATGACGTGAACGATGCCCTGACGCACGTCGTTCATCTTGAATTCGACGATGCCGTATTCGTCACAGTTGTCGTCGAGGGTCTGAACCTGCAAACGCGAGACCTGGTCGGCGATGGCGCTGATGCCGCCCTTGCGCTCCGGCGTGGTCGGTACGTTGTGGTCCGGGGTCGCGATGTTGGCATCGATGCGCCAAGGCTTGCGCCCGGCCAGACGCAGGCCTTCGAAGGCTTGCGGCGAGGTCACTTCGTGGATGATGTGACGATCGATATAGATCAGCGCCGAGCCATCATCGCGCTGCTTGACCAAATGCGAATCCCAGAGCTTGTCGTAGAGCGTTTTGCCGGCCATCAGACGGTTCCTCATCATTTTCTATGCCGCGGGTCTCTGACATCGGTCAATAACCCCTTGGCTTGTGAGGCTGATGCTATGGCGTTACATTAAATAACTCAAATTCATATTTTTTATACTTTGGATAACCGACTGGAATACGACCATGGACCTGGCCAACCTCAATGCCTTTATCGCGATTGCCGAAACCGGCAGCTTCTCCGGAGCCGGCGAGCGCCTGCACCTGACCCAGCCGGCCATCAGCAAGCGCATCGCCGGCCTTGAGCAACAGCTCAATGTCCGGCTGTTCGATCGCCTGGGCCGCGAAGTGGGCCTGACCGAGGCCGGACGCGCCCTGCTGCCGCGGGCTTATCAGATCCTCAACGTGCTGGACGACACCCGCCGGGCGCTGACCAACCTGACCGGCGAAGTCAGCGGCCGCCTGACCCTGGCGACCAGCCACCATATCGGCCTGCACCGCCTGCCGCCCCTGCTGCGCGCCTTTACCCGCCGATACCCGGAAGTGGCCCTGGACATCCAGTTTCTCGACTCGGAAGTGGCCTATGAAGAGATTCTCCATGGTCGCGCCGAGCTGGCGGTGATCACCCTGGCCCCCGAGCCCCATACACTGGTCAAGGCCACGCCGGTGTGGAACGACCCACTGGACTTCGTCGCCGCCCCCGAGCACCCGCTGGTGAGCAACGGCACGGTCAGCCTGGCCGATATTGCCCTGCATCCGGCGGTATTTCCCGGCGGCAACACCTTCACTCACCATATTGTCCAGCGCCTGTTCGAGGCCCAGGGCCTGACCCCGAACATCGCCATGAGCACTAACTACCTGGAAACCATCAAGATGATGGTGTCCATCGGCCTGGCCTGGAGCGTCTTGCCGCGCACCATGCTCGACGAACAGGTGGCGCGCATTCCTTTACCGGGCATACAGCTCACTCGCCAGCTAGGCTATATCCTGCATACCGAACGGACGTTGTCGAATGCTGCGCGGGCTTTCATGGCCTTACTGGATGCACAAGTCGATTGGCCAGGGACCCAGGCGTAAGCGTCCCGGCATGACTTATGCCACCTCTTTGCTTGCCTGAACCTGCGCCTAACGCTCTTTTCAGCCCAAGGCCCGCTGCTCATGCCAAAACCCGCTGACCGTCTACCGCCCATGCCGCGCGTTCACGCGCTCGACCCGAAACAGTCGGAGCAAAGCTGGGAGAGCGCCCCGCAGTTGCTTGCCGCACTCAATGGCGCACGGCTGGGCGCCTGGTACTGGGACATCGAAAGCGGGCAAATCAGCTGGTCGCGGGGCACCCAGGCGCTGTTTGGCTTCGATCCGCGCCAGCCGCTGCCCAAAGACCTGGAATACCTCGACCTGCTGCCCGAGGAAGACCGCGCCAAAACCATTCGCGCCTTCCATTCGGTGCTGGCCGGCGCGCCGCTGGAACAGGCGATGCATCACCGCATCCGCTGGCCCGACGGCAGCCTGCACTGGCTGGAAATCAATGGCAGCGTGCTGCCGGACAAACATGGCAAGCCCCGAATGATCGGGGTGATTCGCGAAATCACCCACCAACGCCAGCGGGAACAAGCCCTCAGCAGTTCGGAAAAACGCTTTGCCACGCTGTTTCACCTGTGCCCGAACATGGTGCTGCTGACCCGCCAGGAAGATGGCCTGATCAGCGAAGCCAACCAGTACTTCGAAAGCCTTTTCGGCTGGCCGGTGCAGCACGTCATCGGCCGCACCACCCTCGAACTGGGCCTGTGGGTCGACCCGGAACAACGCGCGCAAATGGTCAAGGCGGTACAAAAGCGCGGCCAGGCCGCCACCCTCGAGGTGCAACTGCGCGCCAGCAACGGGCAGATTCACGACGGCATTCTCAGTGCCCAGAAAGTCGAGCTGGAAGGCCAGGCCTACCTGCTCAGCACCTTTCTCGACACCAGCGAACGCAAGCTCGCCGAACAGGCCCTCAAGGACAGCCAGGAGCGCCTCGACCTGGCGCTGGACTCGGCCCAGCTCGGCACCTGGGACTGGCACATTCCCAGCGGCATGCTCTACGGCTCGGCCCGCGCCGCACAGTTGCACGGCCTGGAGCCGATGCCGTTCCATGAGTCCTTCGATGCGTTTTTCGAGGGCGTGCCCGACGAAGAGCGCGACAGCATGCGCGATGCCTACCGCAGCCTGCGCGAAGGCCCGGCCGGCAATTATCAGCTGACCTACCGCGTACAACTGGCCGATGGCTCGTCACGCTTTCTGGAAAGCCGCGCCCGCCTCTACCGCGATGAGCAGGGCCATCCGCTGCGCATGGCCGGGACCTTGCTGGACATTACCGAACAGGTCGAGCGCGAGCAGCGCCTGGTGACGTCCGAGGAGAAGTTCGCCAGCCTGTTCCAGGTCAGCCCGGACCCAATCTGCGTCACGCTCCAGGAAACCGGGCAGCTCATCGAGATCAACTCCAGCTTCACCCAGACTTTCGGCTGGACCGCCGACGAGGTGCTCAACCGCAGCGCCGACGAAATCGGTCTGTGGGACGACTCCGCCCAGCGCCTGCAACGGGTCGAACAGGTTATCCGCGAACAGGCGCTGAACAACGTCGCGGTGGTGGTCCGGCACAAGGACGGGCAACCCCTGACCTGCATCATTTCCAGCCGACAGATCACCGTCGACAAACAGCCGTGCATTGTCACCACGCTGCGCGACATCACCCAGCAACAACGCTCCGAGGCCGCGCTCAAGGCCAGCGAAGAGAAGTTCGCCAAGGCGTTCCACTCCAGCCCCGACGCCATCACCATCACCGAACGCGACACCGGGCGTTACCTGGAGGTCAACGACGGCTTCTGCCGGCTGACCGGTTACCGCGCCGAAGAAGTGATCGGCCGCACCGTGTATCAGGTCGGTATCTGGGCCGAGGAAAAACAGCGCTCGATCCTGCTCGCCGAGCTGCAGCTCAAAGGTCGGGTCAATCACCTGGAAATGCTCGGCCGCAACAAGCGTGGCGATATCCTGACAGTCGAGGTCTCGATCGAACCCATTACCCTCAATGAAACCCCCTGCCTGCTGCTCACCGCGCGGGACGTCAGCCTGCTGAAAAACGCCCAGGCGCAGATTCGCCACCTGGCCTACCACGACCCGCTGACCAACCTGCCCAACCGCGCACTGTTGATGGACCGCCTGAGCCAGCAGATCGCCCTGCTCAAGCGCCACAACCTGCGCGGCGCCCTGCTGTTTCTCGACCTGGACCATTTCAAGCACATCAACGATTCCCTCGGCCATCCGGTGGGCGACACCGTGCTGAAGATCGTCACCGCGCGGCTCGAAGCCAGCGTGCGCATGGAAGACACCGTGGCACGCCTGGGCGGCGACGAGTTCGTGGTCCTGCTCAGCGGCCTGGAAGGCAGCCGCAGCGAAGTCAGCGAGCAGGTGCGTGAACTGGCCGATACCCTGCGCGAGCTGCTGTCCGAACCGATGTTCCTCGACGGCCAGCGCCTGCAGGTGACCCCGAGCATCGGCGTGGCGCTGATTCCCGATCACGGCTCGACCCCCACCGACCTGCTCAAGCGCGCCGACATCGCGCTGTACCGGGCCAAGGACTCCGGGCGCAACACCACCCAGATGTTCCACAACACCATGCAGAAAGCCGCCAGCGAGCGCATGCGCATGGAAACCGACCTGCGCCTGGCGCTGTCCCGGGGCGAGTTCAGCCTGCACTTCCAGCCCCAGGTCGATGCCCGCGACAACCGCATCGTCGGCGCCGAGGCCCTGGTGCGCTGGCACCACCCCGAACTGGGGGCGCAATCGCCCACCGAGTTCATCAAGGTCCTGGAAGACAGCGGCCTGATCCTCGAGGTCGGCACCTGGATTCTCGACGAAGCCTGCCAGGCCTTCA
The DNA here is from genome assembly GCF_900115645.1 of Pseudomonas sp. NFPP07. Classification (NCBI taxonomy): domain Bacteria; kingdom Pseudomonadati; phylum Pseudomonadota; class Gammaproteobacteria; order Pseudomonadales; family Pseudomonadaceae; genus Pseudomonas; species Pseudomonas sp. NFPP07. Next base: position 553,173 of record NZ_FOXG01000003.1, on the reverse strand, counting down.
GCCAACTGATCGCCGAAGGCCTGGTGGACCCGCTCGACTTCAGCCTGTGCGTGAACATCAGCCCACGACAGTTCCGCCAGAACGACTTCGTCGAGCGTATAGAGAACAGCCTGAGCCATTACCAGCTGCCGCCTTCGCTGCTGAAGCTGGAGATCACCGAAGGCATCGTGATCCAGAACCTGGAAGACACCATCGGCAAGATGCGTCGCCTGAAAAAACTCGGTGTGAGTTTCGCCATGGACGACTTCGGCACCGGTTATTCGTCGCTGACCTACCTCAAGCGCTTGCCGGTGGATGCGCTGAAGATCGATCAGTCCTTCGTCCGCGATGCGACCCACGACCCCAACGACGCGGAGATCGTGCGCGCCATCGTCGCCATGGCTCGCAGCCTGGACCTGAAGGTGATCGCCGAAGGCGTGGAAACCGCGGAGCAGCTCGAGTTCCTGCAAGGCCTGGGCTGCCATTTGTATCAGGGTTACCTGCACAGCCGACCGCTGCCGCTGGAGGGTTTGAAAGCCCTGCTGGTCTGAGCGGGCGACATGCAATCGCCGGCCTGACAGATCAACGGGGCAGCAATTGCCAGTGTTTGGCACAACCTGTAGGGTCGCGTTTTTTGTGACGCCCACGAGATCGATCATGCAGGATGCAACCCTCCCCCGCCCGGCCCTGCTGGGCATTGACCTTGGCACCACCAACAGCCTGATCGCCGTCTGGCAGGACGGCCGCGCCCAGTTGATCCCCAACGCCCTCGGCGATGTCCTGACCCCGTCGGTGGTCAGCCTCGATGAAGACGACAGCATCCTGGTGGGCAAGGCCGCGCGGGCCCGCCTGACAACCCACCCGGAACGCACGGTCGCGGCCTTCAAGCGCTTCATGGGCAGCGACAAGCGCCTCGAACTGGGCGGCCGGCCGTTCAGCCCGGAAGAACTCTCGGCACTGGTGATCGGCTCGCTCAAACAGGATGCCGAAGCCTTTCTCGGCCATCCGGTGCAGGAAGCAGTGATTTCGGTGCCCGCCTACTTCAGCGACGAACAACGCAAGCGCACGCTGTTCGCCGCCGAACTGGCGGGCCTGACGGTGTCGCGGCTGATCAACGAGCCGACCGCGGCCGCCATGGCCTACGGGCTGCACGAACAGAAGTTCGAACGCACGCTGATCTTCGACCTGGGCGGCGGCACCTTCGACGTCACGGTGCTGGAATACGCGCTGCCGCTGATTGAGGTGCATGCCTCCACCGGCGACAACTTCCTGGGCGGCGAGGACTTTACCGAGGCCTTGTTGCAGGCCTGCCTCAAGGACTGGCAACTCACCCCGGCGCAGATCGACGCCCAGGGCATGGCCAGCCTGGGCGACGCCCTGGAGCAGCTCAAGTGCACACTCGCCGAAGGCACTCAGTCACTGAGCTGGCGCCATGGGGACACCTCGTATGAATGGACCCTGGACGAAGCGCTGGCACTGAAAATCTGGGAGCCGCTGCTGGCCCGCTTGCGCGCGCCCATCGAACAGGCCCTGCGCGATGCCCGTCTCAAGCCTCGCGACCTCGACAGCCTGGTGCTGGTGGGTGGCGCCACCCGGATGCCGGCAGTGCAGCAGATGGTCGCCACCCTGTTCGGCCGCCTGCCTTACCGCCATCTCGACCCGGATACGATCGTCGCGCTGGGTGCCGCCACCCAGGCCGCCTGCAAGGCTCGGGACGGGGCCATCGAAGAACTGATCCTGACTGATGTCTGCCCCTACACCCTGGGGATTTCCACCCGTCGCGGCGAACAGGTCAGCGGGGCCTTTTCGCCGATCATCGAACGCAACACGGTAATCCCGACCTCACGGGTGCAGCAGTTCTACACCACGCACCCGCATCAGGCGTTTATCCGCATCGAGGTGTACCAGGGCGAGCGGCCCTGGGTACGGGACAATATTTTCATCGACGCCTTCGACGTGCCCCTGACGCCCAGCGAACAGATCCAGTCCCTGGACGTGCGCTTCAGCTATGACATCAATGGCCTGCTCGAAGTCGACGTCACCCTGCTGGCCAGCGGCGAACGCCATAGCCACAGCATCGACCGCAGCCCCACCGGGCTCGATGCGCAATCCCGGCAGGCCAGCCATGAGCGGCTGACCGCGCTGAAAATCCCCCCCCGCGAGGCCCTGCCCAACCGCACCCTGCTGGCACGCCTGGAACGGGCGTGGGCGCAAAGCCTGGGCGACGAACGCGAACAGATCGCCGACTGGCTGGGCACCTTCACCGCCGTGCTCGGCGGCCAGCAACCAGCGCAAATCGCCAGCCATCGAACCCAGCTGAACAAGGCGCTGGACCAACTGCGTCTCTAGCCGTTGAGCCGCCGTAAACAGGCCTGCAAACCACCGGGCAGCGCGTCTTCACCCGCGCTGTCCGGCGGTACGCCATAGCGGTTGGGCAGCTTGTCGCCGGGAAAGGCGAACAGGATCAGCGACAGAAATGGAAAGAACACCGACAGACCGCCCAGCACCAGCAAGGTCGGGATACCACGCCCCATGTCATGCAGGCGGCGCAGAATCACCCCGAGTAAAAACAGGCTGCCCAGCAATGACACAACGATCGCGGACAGCGACGTGCCGCTGAACAACGCGGCCAGCGGGGTGACCAGCACAGCGCCCAGCACCTGCCAGAAAAACGCCCCGCGTCCCAGCCGTGTGCCCAGACGCCAGAAAGCCGTGGCGGGCGTCGGACGGCTGTCGCCCTTGGCCAGCAGCAGACGCTCGCTCCAGGACAGCAGCGCACTGAAGGCAAACCGCAGGCCGAGTCCGTGTTCCGGATTGTCCTTGGCCCGCTGCATGCGCAGCAGCACTTTCTGCCGAGGCACACCGGCACTGCCGTAACGCACCAGTCCCTTGAGCACATCGAGGGCCAGGTAAAAGGCCTCGCTGTCGATCCCTTCGTCTTCGACCAGCGTCTGCTGTGGCGGCCGTGGCGGCTCGCCCTTGATCAAGCCGTGGCGGAAGCCGTCGAACCAGTCCTGGGGATTGGTGACTTCGGTAATCCGATCGAGCAGGTATCGACGCTGCTGCGCATCGATCACCGGGTCGTGATACAGCACACCGCTCAAGAGCATGCGCCCGAGCAAATCGTCCTCGAAGGCGTGCAGGTCGCTGCGCAGGCATGCGAACAAGCGCTCATTGCTCAACAACCGCGCACTGTCGAGCGCTTCCTGGACGCCAAGCAATTGCCGGTCGAGCAAGGCATGCAGCGGATCGTCCAATTGCAGCCAGCCGAGCAAAGCGCTCAGGTCGCCCTGTTCGCGCTGTAATTGGGCAAGCTGCGGCTGCAGCCGGCTGAGCGGATGGGACGGATTGAGCGCCAGACGCTCCAGACACCGCGAGTCGATCAATTGCCACCAGCGTTCCGGCTGCTGCAGCAAGGCCATCAGGAACAGCGTATGGGCGTACCAGTGCCAGACCGCCTCTCCCGCCCCTGGCGGCGGCAACACTACGCCATGCTGGCTCAGTTGCAGCAGCAGGTTCAGTTCCGACAAATCGCTAGCGGCATCCGTATCGTTCAATTCGAAAGACTCGGCGATACGCTCCAGGGCAGCGTGACCGTAAGGGCGCAATCGGCGCAGCCACACACGGCAGATCTTATGCGGCTCACCGGTTGTCAGCGCACCGGCCAGTTCTACCGAAGCCGCGCCCTCATCAATGAAGGCATTCATCGCCAACGGAATCGGCGCCTGGCTCAACCAGCGCAAGTGCTGCCCGGCCTGGTCCTTGAACCCGCTCAGCACCAGGCCTTCGAGGGCATCCAGTGGCTGCGGTTCGTCCAGCACCTGTTGCAACAGATCTGCTGCGCCACGGTGCAAGGCCCAGGCATGCCGGTACAGGCGCAACAACCGGGTGTCGGTGTTCTGGCCCAGCAACTGCGCCAGCAAGGGCAACTCGTCGCCGGTCATTCGCCAGTCGATAAAGGCCTGCGCCAATCCCTGCAGCTCGAGCCGGCCAACGCCGAGCCAGCGGATCAGCGTCTCGGGACGTTGTGAAGGGCTGCCGTATTCCTGAGTGACATGGGCGAGATCGGTGGACCAGCCGCTGAAGTTCTCCAGACGATCAAACGCCTGGATCAGCAGCGGCAAAAAGTCCGGCTGACGTTTGGCGCACAACGCCAGCAATTGGCTCTCGGCCTTGGGATGACGATGCTCCTGCCAAAGCCGGACCCAGCAAGGCAACGCCTGATCGTCCAGCCCCAGCAGGCTGTTCTGGCACGCCAGCAGGTAAAGCCAGTCCATATCATCCGGTGCTTCGCGCTGCTGCTCGATGCACAGCTGCAACAGCCCCTGGCCACCGATGCCGGCCTGGGTGAATTGCACCAGCAAGCGCTTGATGAAGAGCGCATCGTTCGGCAACGGCAGGCAGGTGTGTTGGCTGGCGAAGCCTTCGTACTCGTGGAGCGGTCGCCGGTCGAAGATGAAGTCGAGACTGCGCGCGTACCACAGGCTTTCGGTCTGTGCCGGTTCCGACCAATTCCCCATCAGCGCCGTATCGAATGGATCCGGGGTCTTGATCCGCTCCAGATAGTCCTCGACATGCCGGGCCTGATCGAACCCCAGCTCCAGCACCTGATGCTCCCAGCCCATGCGCTGGGCCAGCAGGCCCGCGCAACGATGGGACAGCGGTCCGGCATTGGCCGTCCGCCCGAACAACTCCCAGCGCAGGTCATCGAGCATGCCGAGCGGCAGTTGATCCAGGGTCTTGATAAAGGCTTGCCAGGCCTCAGGATTGAAGCGTCGCGCCGGATCACTCAGCAGCGCATCAAAATCGAGGATGGCCTGCGCAGGCTCAGGCTCGCTCTCCTGCGCCGCTTCAAGTTCCTGCTCCTTGTCACGCACCAGCCGCAGGGCACTCTCATAGGCCTGGCGCAGTGCCTGGAACCCTTCGGGATCGGTCTCCGGGTGATGCTCCGGCAGACGGGCACGATAGGCATTGCGAATCAGCGTTTCATCGGTGGTAGGGTCGATACCCAGCTTTATCCAGCAACTCATGACCAGTCGAACTCCTCAAGCGACGCCGGACGTTGCGGCAAATCGAGATCCAGGTGCCAGGGCAAGTCCGCCAGGCAGTCCGCCATGTTTTGCGCAAGCCCCTGGGCGATCATCAGGCTGTTGGGGTTCTCCCCCTGTCGATCCAGCTCGTAAGCCAATTCGTCGTCGCTATTGCCCAGGCAACCCCAGAACGCGCGGCCAGCCAGGAAGCCATTGAAATAGGCGAACCAGCTGCCGTAGTGGTATTGCGCCCTGACCGCCAGCCGGCCGTGCAGCCACAGGCTCTCGGCCAGATCGATCCACTGGTTGCGCACGCCGCAACGCAAGAGAAAACCCATGCGCCCGTAATCCCAGGCCAGGATCCCGCCCGGGCCGCAAGCACCAAAGGTACGGCTGGCGAACTCATGCAGGATGCGTTCACGGGGCTCGAGGGTCTCGAGCAGGGCCTGCCACTCGCTCGGCAGGCAGCGCTGCCACGCGCGATAGGCGTCGTCGAGGCGGGCGGCGTGACCGTGGTCAGTCATCTTTTCCAGCATGTCCAGCAACTGCCGTCGGTCACCGATGCCCCAACTGCCTTGCAGGTCGATGGATTCCGGGCTGGGGTAGAACGCGGGGTTGTCGTATTCGGCGCGAGGGTTGAGCGCAACCATCGGCGCAGAGAGGCTCCACAGCCAGCGCTGGTGTATCTCGTCCATGAAAAAGGCTCCAGGCCGACCGGTAAGGAGGGGGGTCGGCAAAACTGCGGCGGATTGTAGAGAAACCATCGCGGGCAGCAAAGGTGAACGATGATTCTGCCGGGCATAAAAAAGGCCCCGACAAGTCGGGGCCTTCATTTGGCGACTCAGCGCTCGATCAAGCGCCTGCATTGCTGCGCATGGATCAATGCTGCAGAGCCGCTTGCTGCGTCCCGTTGATTGGGATGCGCTTGGCTTTCGCCTCTTCCGGGATCACTCGCAGCAGGTCGATGCTCAACAGACCGTTGCTCAGGCCGGCGGCCTTGATCTCGATGTGATCGGCCAGGCGGAAGGACAGCTTGAACGCACGCTGGGCGATGCCCTGGTGCAGGAAGGTGACGCCTTCGTTCGCGTCACGCTTGCCGCCACTGATGGTCAGCACGCCCTTCTCGACTTGCAGCTCCAGGTCTTCTTCCTGGAACCCGGCGGCGGCCACGACGATGCGGTATTGGTCGTCGCCGTGCTTTTCGACGTTGTAGGGCGGATAGGTGCTGCCTGGCTCATTGCGCAGGGCGGTTTCGAACAGGTCGTTGAAACGGTCGAAACCCACCGAGGAACGGAACAGTGGCGCGAGGGAAAATGCAGTACTCATGGTTCAAATCTCCTGAAAACAATCAGCAAGTTTTTTTGTCTCCGCGACCCGAATTCGGCATCGCGTAACCCTTAGATAGGGACCGCCAATTGCATTTCAAGAGACTTTTCGCAGATTTTTTTCAGGCCGCCTCGGCCACCGGCAAGCCCAGCAAACGCGAGACTTGATCCGGCTCGGTTTCGCGACGCAGGACGGTGAACAGCGCCACCGCCTCGGGATAATTGCGGGTCAGCATCGCCAACCACTGCTTCAGGCGACCCGGCGATTGGCGAGCCGTCATCTGCGCCTTGGCTTGCAGCCAGAAGTCCTGGATCAGCGGCATCAGCTCGGCCCAGGTCATCTCGACCACCTCTTCCCCGACCCGCGCGGCGGCGATTTGCCGGGCCAGATCCGGACGCGACACCAGGCCACGGCCGAGCATGATGTCTTCCACCCCGCTGATTTCGCGGCAACGGCGCCAGTCTTCGACACTCCAGATATCGCCGTTGGCGAACACCGGCACCTTGACCACGTCCTGCACTCGCGGAATCCACTCCCAGTGCGCCGGCGGCTTGTAGCCGTCGACCTTGGTCCGTGCATGCACCACGATATGTTCCGCGCCGCCTTCGGCCAGCGCCGTGGCGCACACCAGCGAGCCATCCGGGCTGTCGAAGCCGAGGCGCATCTTGGCGGTCACCGGGATGTGCGCAGGCACGGCACGCCGCACCTGCTCGACGATCTGGTTGAGCAGTTCCGGCTCCTTGAGCAGCACCGCACCGCCACGGGATTTGTTGACGGTCTTGGCCGGACAGCCGAAGTTCAGGTCGATGACTTCGGAGCCGAGCTCACAGGCCAGGGCGGCGTTTTCCGCCAGGCATACCGGATCGGAACCCAGCAGTTGCACCCGCAGCGGCACGCCGGACGCGGTCCGGGCGCCGTTCAACAACTCGGGGCCGAACTTGTGGAAATAGGCCGGTGTGAGCAACTGGTCGTTGACCCGGATGAACTCGGTCACGCACCAGTCGATACCACCGACCCGGGTCAGCACATCCCGCAGGATGTCATCGACCAACCCTTCCATGGGCGCCAAAGCAATTTGCATGAATCACACTCAACGTAAAACGCGATAAAAAAACGTGCGGCAGTTTACTGGGTTTCGCTGGGAAGCAGGTATTTCAACGGGTGGATGGTCGCGGGCCAGCTCAGCTCGCCCCTTGCAACGCCGGCCCATAACCCTCGAGAAACTCCGCCGGCATGCGCTTGGGCTTGCCGCTGGACAGCTCGATGCAGACAAAGGTGGTCTGGGCCCGCAGTAAGGTGCTGCCGTCGCTCGGACGCACCAGCTGGAAACGCCGCGACATCTTCAGGCGCTGGTCCCAGTCGACGATCCAGGTCGCCAGCTGCAGCTCGTCGCCTTCATAGGCCGCCGCCAGGTAGTCGATCTCGTGGCGTACCACCGCCATGGCCCGATCCAGGCGGCGGTATTCGCTCAGGTCCAGGCCCAGGCGCTGGGAATGACGCCAGGCGCAACGCTCCAGCCAAGTGACGTACACCGCGTTGTTGGCGTGCCCCAAGCCGTCGATGTCTTCGGCGCCTACCTGCAGATCGATGATAAACGGCGTTGCCAGATCCCAGCCCATGCCCCACTCCCGGTCAGATTATTCGACCGGGGCAGTGTAACGGATTGCTCAGGCGGATTGGCGCGCTTGCAGGCTGCGGCCGGCCAACAGCGTCAGCACACCCTCGATCAGCCGCGGATCGGCCAATACGCGCTGATGCCCGCCTTCCTTCAGGCGCAACAAGCGACTGTCGAACCAGGCGTCGTGGATCAGTTCGGACTCCTTGACCGGGACAAAGCAATCGTCTTCGGCATGCACGATCAGCCCGGGCATATCCAGCTGGTAGTGCGCGACATCCAGGGCCGCGGCGCGCATGCCGACATCCTGCTCCACCTGGCGGATAAAGGCCGAGCGTGCCTTGGGCGGCAGGCGCACATAGCGGGCGAAGCCGCGTAACACGCCGAGTATCCGCGCCGGGGCGGCGATGCTGACCAGGGTCTCGGTACGCAAGCCCAGCTGCACCGCCAGCATGGCGCTGGCGCCACCCATGGAGTGGCCGATGACCGCGCGCAGCGGCGGCAACTCCGCGGCGGCTTCGAGCATGGCCCGGGCAAACAGCATCACATTGGCCTCGCGACCGGGAGAACGCCCGTGGGCGGGACCGTCCAGCGCCACGACGCTGTAGCCGGCGTCCACCAGCGCATCGATCAGGCTGGCGAACTGCGTGGGGCGGCCTTCCCAGCCATGCATCAGCAGCACCGCCGGCCCCTGGCCCCAGCGCAATGCCGAGAGCCCGAAGCGCAGGGTGATACGCTCCGAACGCGCCAGCAGCGGCAACTCCCAGTCACGCGGCAGCCGCTCGCGCGGCGTCATGAAGGCCAGCCGCATCTTGCTGGCGACCAGCTTCGGTGCAACCCAGCCCAAGGTGCCGTTAACGCCACGAACCCAACTTAACGTGCTCATCGCTTCTCTCCTCAGGCCAGCGCCTCAGGTCATAGCACCGCCGACTTGGCAGCGCGCAGTAAACGGTCCGACAGCTCACCGGCTCCCAGCGCCCGGGCCAGGGACAAGCCGCCCACCATCAGGGCCAGATCGGCCAGGGCCTTGTCGGTGTCTTCGGGGGTGGTCGCCAACTGAGCCAGCATCAGCTCGATGTGTTCATTTAGGACTTTGCGGAAATCGTCCGGCAAGCGCCCCATTTCACCGACCGACGCGGGGATCGGGCAGGCCTGCTCGGTGGAGTCGCGGTGCTTGCGCGACAGATAGAACGCCGCCACCAGCGCTCGCCGCTCCTCGCCGGTCAACGATGCGTCCATATCGGCGATCAGGCCCCGGCGCTGGGCCAGCAATTGACTGAACGCTTCCAGCATCAGGGCGTCCTTGCTTTCAAAATGCGCGTAGAAGCCACCGACCGTCAGGCCCGCGGCACCCATCACTTCGCCCACGCTCGGCTCGGCCGGGCCACGCTGCACCAGCGCGGTGCTGGCGGCCTGGAGAATGCGCTCGCGGGTTTGAGCTTTTTTATCGTTCATCGTTGCCTCCGAATATTACGATCAAAATATTATTCCCATAATAAATTTTCGCAAGTCGTTAGTGTGACCGTCGGTCAGGAGAACAGTGTGGGGAGAAAGGGAGAATTGGCCAAACGCCAGACAAACAAAAGGGCCATTCAATAATTGAATGACCCTTATAAATCCCGCAGAGCGGGTAAACGTGGCGTCCCCTAGGGGACTCGAACCCCTGTTACCGCCGTGAAAGGGCGGTGTCCTAGGCCACTAGACGAAGGGGACACAAACCCTTCTATACAACTGATCAGTGCTGAGAGCTGATCGATTCAAGGCCGGTGTGGCCAGACCTTGAACTGTAAAATTGGTGGAGCTAGACGGGATCGAACCGTCGACCTCTTGCATGCCATGCAAGCGCTCTCCCAGCTGAGCTATAGCCCCAGATTTTTCGCCTCGCGGCGGAGCGACATCTTGCAACATCGCTTCTGTAAAACTGGCGTCCCCTAGGGGACTCGAACCCCTGTTACCGCCGTGAAAGGGCGGTGTCCTAGGCCACTAGACGAAGGGGACGCAAACCCTTCTAACAACTGATCAGCGCTGAGAACTGATCGATTCAAGGCCGGTGTGGCCAGACCTTGAACTGTAAATTGGTGGAGCTAGACGGGATCGAACCGTCGACCTCTTGCATGCCATGCAAGCGCTCTCCCAGCTGAGCTATAGCCCCTCGTCGGTGAGGACGGGGCGAATCTTAAGGGCGTATCGGAAGGCTGTCAAATTTTTTTTCAGCTTTTTTTAAAAAAATTTGCCGGCATAACAATCACTTACCGCCCTCCCCCGTAAATCCGGGGCTTTTGCCGACCGTTGTGCCCTCCACCAACGGTCGCGATCTTACTTCTTGCGCAGGTCCGCGGGAGCCAGCATGCCGGCTCCCGCGAATCAGCAGGCTGAATCAGGCGATCGCGCCCAGCAGCTTTTCCCACTCTTTGTTTTCTTTCTTCGACACGCCACCCAGCAGGTCGATGGCCTGACGCAGGCGGAAACGGGTCAGGTCCGGGCCCAGAATTTCCATGGCATCGAGCACCGAGACCGAGCTGGCCTGACCGGTGATCGCAGCAAACATCAGCGGCATGGCATCGCGCAGCTTCAGCTCCAGGGATTCGACCACGGCCTGGATGGTCGCGGTGATGCTGTCCTTTTCCCACTGGCGCAGGCTTTCCAGCTTCCACAGGATCAGTTGCATCAACTGCCGCACCTGATCGCCCGAAAGCTTCTTCGATTCGAACAGCTTGGCATCCGGGGTCACGCCACCGGCGAAGAAGAACCCGGCCAACGGCGCGATCTGGCTGAAGGTTTCCACCCGGCCTTGCACGTGCGGCGCGATCTTCATCAGGTATTCGGGGTTCAGCGCCCAGGTCTGCACGCGGCTGGCGAACTCTTCCACCGGCAGGTCGCGCAACCACTGGCCATTGAGCCACGACAGTTTCTCGATATCGAAAATCGGCCCACCCAGGGAGACCCGCGACAGGTCGAAGTTGTCGACCATTTCCTGCAGCGAGAACTTCTCGCGCTCGTCCGGCATCGACCAGCCCATGCGGCCCAGGTAATTGAGCATGGCTTCCGGCATGAAGCCCATGCGCTCGTAGAAGGTCACGGAGGTCGGGTTCTTGCGCTTGGACAGCTTGCTCTTGTCCGGGTTGCGCAGCAGCGGCATGTAGCACAGCTGCGGCTGCTCCCAGCCGAAATACTCGTAGAGCAGAATCAGTTTCGGCGCCGAAGGCAGCCATTCTTCGCCACGCAATACGTGGGTGATGCCCATCAAGTGGTCGTCGACCACGTTGGCCAGGAAGTAGGTCGGCAGGCCGTCGGTCTTCATCAGCACTTGCATGTCCATGCGATCCCACGGGATCTCGACATCGCCACGCAGCATGTCCGGCACCACGCAGACGCCTTCGCTCGGCACCTTCATGCGGATCACGTGCGGCTCGCCAGCGGCCAGGCGCCGCGCGACCTCTTCCTTGGACAGCAGCAGCGCGCGACCGTCGTAGCGCGGCGTCTCGCCACGGGCCATCTGCTCGGCGCGCATCTGGTCCAGTTCTTCGGCGGTGCAGAAGCACGGGAAGGCATGGCCCATGTCGACCAACTGCTGGGTGTACTTCTGGTAGATCTCGCTACGTTCGCTCTGCCGGTAAGGGCCGTGCGGGCCGCCCACGTCCGGGCCTTCGCTCCAGTTGATGCCCAACCAGCGCAAGGCGTCGAAAATCTGCTGCTCGGACTCGCGGGTCGAACGCAGTTGATCGGTGTCTTCGATGCGCAGGATGAACTCACCGCCATGCTGCTTGGCGAAGCAGTAGTTGAACAAGGCGATGTAAGCGGTACCTACGTGGGGATCCCCGGTAGGCGATGGCGCGATGCGCGTGCGGACGGTGGTCATGGCATGTCTCGGAAAGAATATGAAAAGCGAAGATCAAACAAGAGGCGAATGGTAACAGGCGATGCCGGCCCCGCTCCAGTGAGCAGGGCATTTAAGCCAAGGTTGAGGCTACTCGAGTCGCCCGGGCCGCCGAACCGCCGATTATCTGCCCGTGGCATTTACCACTGGTCGGCCGTATGCCAGATTCGCCCCCTGACAAATTTCCTTACATTTACCTGACCGCAGCCTGCCGCCCCATGCCAGTTCAACTCAAGCGTCGCCTGTTTATTTTCCTGTTCCTGGTCCTGCTGATTGCCCTGGGCTTTCTGGCGCAGTGGTTTTTCCATGGACGCTTTTATAAAAGCACCGATAACGCCTATGTCCAGGGTGAAATCACCCGCGTTTCCAGCCAGCTTGGCGCGCGTATCGACGAGGTGCTGGTGCAGGACAACCAGCACGTCGAAAAAGGCCAGCTGCTGATCAGGCTCGAAGGCGATGATTTCCACCTCGCCGTGGATCGCGCCAACGCCACCCTGGCCACCCGCGAGGCCGAACGCCTGCAAGCCCAGAGCAGACTCACGCAACAGGCCAGCCTGATCGCCGCCGGCGAGGCCCAGGTGGCCTCCAGCCAGGCCAGCCTCGGGCGCTCGCAGATCGACCTGTCCCGCGCGCAAACCCTACGCAAGCCGGGTTATGTCTCGGAAGAGCGGGTCACCACCCTGTCCGCCGACAACCATATCGCCCGCTCGCAAGTGGCCAAGGCCCAGGCCGACCTGCAAGGCCAGCGCCAGCAGGTCAATGCCCTGAGCGCCGAGATCAAGCGCCTCGACGCGCAGATCGCCAATGCCCGCACCGACCTGGCCCAGGCCGAGCTGAACCTGACCCGCAGCGAAATCCACGCCCCCATCAGCGGCCTGATCGGCCAGCGCGCGGCGCGTAACGGCCAGTACGTGCAGGCTGGGGCCTATCTGCTGTCGATCGTGCCGGACCAGGACATCTGGGTTCAGGCCAACTTCAAGGAAACCCAGATCGGCCACATGCAGCCGGGACAAAAGGCCGAGCTGCTGTTCGACGCCTACGGCGACACGCCGATCGAAGCCCGCGTCGACAGCCTGTTCGCCGCCTCGGGCGCGCAGTTCAGCCTGCTGCCGCCGGACAATGCTACCGGCAACTTCACCAAGGTGGTGCAGCGCATTCCGGTGAAACTGACCTTTGCCGCCGACAACCCACTGCACGGCAAGATCCGCCCGGGCATGTCAGTTACTGTCAAAGTGAATATCCAGCCCCTGAACCCAGAACCCTCGAACGATGGCCGGTGACCAACTGTTACGCCCGGTCGGCGAACCGACCCGGCGCGACTGGATCGCGGTGATGAGCGTGATGCTCGGCGCCTTCATGGCAGTGCTGGACATCCAGATCACCAACGCCTCGCTCAAGGACATCCAGGGCGCGCTGTCGGCAACCCTCGAAGAAGGCTCGTGGATCTCCACTTCCTACCTGGTGGCGGAGATCATCATGATCCCCCTCACCGCCTGGCTGGTGCAGCTGCTGTCGGCGCGGCGCCTGGCGGTCTGGGTGTCGGCGGGATTCCTGATCGCCTCCCTGCTCTGCTCCATGGCCTGGAGCCTGGAAAGCATGATCGTGTTCCGCGCCCTGCAGGGCTTTACCGGCGGTGCGCTGATCCCGCTGGCGTTCACCCTGACCCTGATCAAGCTCCCCGAGCACCATCGCGCCAAGGGCATGGCCATGTTCGCCATGACCGCCACCTTCGCCCCGTCCATCGGCCCGACCCTGGGTGGCTGGCTCACGGAGCACTGGGGCTGGGAATACATCTTCTATATCAACATCCCGCCCGGCCTGATCATGATCGCCGGCCTGCTCTATGGCCTGGAGAAGAAGGAAGCCCATTGGGAGCTGCTGAAAAGCACCGACTACGCCGGCATTCTCACCCTGGGTGTCGGCCTCGGTTGCCTGCAGGTGTTTCTCGAGGAAGGTCACCGCAAGGACTGGCTGGAATCGAACCTGATCGTCAGCCTGGGCAGCATCGCCCTGCTGAGCCTGATCACCTTTGTCATTGTCCAGGTGTCCAAGCCCAACCCGCTGATCAACCTGGGCATCCTGCGCAACCGCAACTTCGGCCTGTCGAGCATTTCCAGCCTGGGCATGGGCGTCGGTCTGTATGGCTCCATCTATCTGTTGCCGCTGTACCTGGCGCAGATCCAGAACTACAACGCCTTGCAGATCGGCGAAGTGATCATGTGGATGGGGGTGCCGCAGCTGTTCCTGATTCCGCTGGTGCCGAAGCTGATGCAGTTCATCTCGCCCAAATGGCTATGCACCCTGGGCTTTGGCTTGTTCGGCCTGGCGAGTTTTTCTTCGGGGGTGCTCAACCCGGACTTCGCCGGGCCGCAGTTCAACCAGATCCAGATCATCCGCGCCCTGGGGCAGCCGTTGATCATGGTCACCATTTCTTTGATCGCCACCGCCTACATCCTGCCGCAGGACGCCGGCTCGGCCTCCAGCCTGTTCAACATCCTGCGCAACCTCGGCGGCGCGATCGGCATCGCCCTGCTCGCGACCCTGCTCGATGCGCGGACCAAGACTTACTTCGACTACCTGCGCGAATCCATAGTGCCGAGCAACCCGCAAGTGGCCGAACGCCTGGCGACCCTGGCCGAGAAGTTCGGCAGCGATACCGCCGCCCTCGGCAAGCTCAGCGAAATCACCCACCAGCAGGCGCTGATCATGGCCTACAACGACGCCTTCCATTTTGTCGGGATCGCCCTGGGTGTCAGCATGCTGGCGATTCTGCTGACCAAGGCGCTGCCGGCCGGGATCAAGGCCGGGGAAGCGCACTGACTTGCCAGGGTAACCGTTGTAGCCGCTGCCGCAGGCCGCGATAGGTCCGAAGGACCTTCAGCGGTAGTGATGCCGCCACGGCCGTACCGGCCGATCGCAGCCTGCGGCAGCGGCTACAGGTGAGGCTCAAACCGTCAGCAAACGCTCACGCAGCTTGCCGATTTCGTCGCGCATTTGCGCCGCGGCTTCGAACTCCAGGTCGCGAGCCAACTGGTACATCTTCTCTTCGAGCTGGCGAATGCGCTTGGTGATCTCGCTGGGCGAGCGCAGTTCGTTTTCGTAGCGGGCATTTTCCTCGGCGGCCTTGGCCATGCCTTTGCGCTTCTTGCTGCGCGAACCGGGCACGGTGGCGCCTTCCATGATGTCGGCGACGTCCTTGAACACGCCTTTGGGGGTGATGCCATTGGCCAGGTTGAAGGCGATCTGCTTGTCGCGACGGCGCTCGGTCTCGCCGATCGCCCGCTCCATGGAACCGGTGATGCGGTCGGCGTAGAGAATCGCCCGGCCGTTGAGGTTACGCGCGGCACGGCCAATGGTCTGGATCAGCGAGCGCTCGGAGCGCAGGAAACCTTCCTTGTCCGCATCGAGAATCGCCACCAGCGACACTTCCGGCATGTCCAGGCCTTCGCGCAGCAGGTTGATCCCCACCAGCACATCGAAGGTGCCCAGGCGCAGGTCGCGGATGATCTCGACCCGCTCCACGGTGTCGATGTCCGAGTGCAGATAACGCACGCGCACACCGTGATCGGCGAGGTAATCGGTCAGGTCCTCGGCCATGCGCTTGGTCAGGGTGGTCACCAGGACCCGCTCTTCCACGGCCACGCGCTTGGTGATTTCCGACAGCAGGTCATCGACCTGGGTCAGCGCCGGGCGCACTTCCACCTGCGGGTCGACCAGGCCGGTCGGGCGCACCACCTGCTCGACCACGCGGCCGGCATGCTCGGCTTCATAGTTGCCCGGCGTGGCCGAGACGAAGATGGTCTGCGGGCTGACCCCTTCCCACTCGTCAAAGCGCATCGGTCGGTTGTCCAGCGCCGAGGGCAGGCGGAAACCGTATTCCACCAGGGTTTCCTTGCGCGAACGGTCGCCTTTGTACATGGCGCCGACCTGCGGCACGCTGACGTGGGACTCGTCGATCACCAGCAAGGCGTCCGCCGGCAAATAGTCATACAGGGTTGGCGGCGCCGCCCCGGCAGGCCGCCCGGACAGGTAGCGCGAGTAGTTTTCGATGCCGTTGCAGTAGCCCAGCTCGAGGATCATCTCCAGGTCGAAACGGGTGCGCTGCTCCAGGCGCTGGGCTTCCACCAGCTTGTTGTTGCTGCGCAGGTATTCCAGGCGCTCCTGCAACTCGACCTTGATCCCCTCGATGGCATCCAGCAGGGTTTCCCGCGGCGTCACGTAGTGGCTCTTGGGGTAGAAGGTGAAACGCGGCAGCTTGCGGATCACTTCGCCGGTCAGCGGGTCGAAGGCGGAGATGCTTTCCACCTCGTCATCGAACAGCTCGATGCGGATCGCTTCCAGGTCGGATTCCGCCGGGTAGATATCGATCACGTCGCCGCGCACGCGGAAGGTGGCGCGGGCAAAATCCATGTCGTTGCGGGTGTACTGCAGGTCGGCCAGGCGGCGCAGCAAGGCGCGCTGGTCGAGCTTGTCGCCGCGATCGACGTGCAACACCATCTTCAAATAGGTTTCCGGGCTGCCCAGGCCGTAGATGCACGACACCGTGGTGACGATGATCGCGTCCTTGCGCTCCAGCAGCGCCTTGGTCGCCGACAGGCGCATCTGCTCGATATGGTCGTTGATCGAGGCATCTTTCTCGATAAAGGTGTCGGACGAAGGTACATAGGCTTCCGGCTGGTAGTAGTCGTAGTAGGAAACGAAGTACTCCACCGCGTTGTTCGGGAAGAACGCCTTGAACTCGCCGTACAACTGCGCGGCCAGGGTCTTGTTCGGCGCCAGCACCAGGGTCGGACGCTGTACCTGGGCGATCACGTTGGCGATGCTGAAGGTCTTGCCCGAGCCGGTCACACCGAGCAGCGTCTGGTGCGCCAGCCCGGCCTCGATACCCTCGACCATCAGGCGGATGGCTTCCGGCTGGTCGCCGGCGGGCTGGAAGCGGGTGACTAGCTGGAATTCAGACATAACGTACCTCTGGGTTCACTCCAGCACGACGCCGCCGCACAGGAACGAGAAAGACCACAAACGACGAGCGTCGCCGGGAAAATACTGGATTGTGCTGGATGTGGAGGCAAATTCCACAGCTTTCAAGGCAAAGGTCCCAGGACCCTGTACGACTTTGACGTTGCAATAAGACTAACGGTCGAAAAATAAACCGAAAAACTTGCCGGAAAAGCCCTTTCAGCTGTCGCCGCGCGCAGTGATGTGCCTCTATACTAGCTCCCCGTTTGTGCACCGCTCTAGTGCATTCGGCTGGAGCGCGACACGTCCCTCCACACTCCATTCAGAGCCGCCGTAATAATGAGCCTGTTCTCCGCTGTCGAAATGGCACCACGCGATCCTATCCTGGGCCTCAACGAAGCATTCAACGCCGATACCCGTACCAACAAGGTCAACCTGGGGGTCGGTGTTTACTGCAACGAGGAGGGGCGAATTCCACTCCTGCGCGCCGTTGTCGAAGCCGAGACGATCCGCGCCGCTCAACATGCCTCCCGTGGCTACCTGCCGATCGACGGTATCGCCGCCTACGACCAGGCCGTGCAGAAGCTGCTGTTCGGCAACGACTCGCCGCTGCTGGCCGCCGGTCGCGTGGTTACCACCCAGGCCGTCGGCGGTACCGGCGCGCTGAAGATCGGTGCCGACTTCCTCAAGCAACTGCTACCTGACGCGGTCGTGGCCATCAGCGACCCAAGCTGGGAAAACCACCGCGCGCTGTTCGAAACCGCCGGCTTCCCGGTGCAGAACTACCGTTATTACGACGCCGCCACCCACGACGTGAACCGCGTCGGCCTGCTGGAAGACCTGAATGCCCTGCCAGCCCAGTCGATCGTGGTCCTGCACGCCTGCTGCCACAACCCGACCGGCGTCGACCTGAGCCCGGAAGACTGGAAAAACGTACTGCAGGTGATCAAGGCGAAAAACCTGGTGCCGTTCCTCGACATGGCCTACCAGGGCTTCGGTGACGGCATCGCCGAAGACGCCGCCGCCGTGCGCCTGTTCGCCGAATCGGGCCTGACCTTCTTCGTCTCCAGCTCGTTCTCCAAGTCGTTCTCGCTGTACGGCGAGCGCGTTGGCGCCCTGTCGATCGTCAGCGAGTCGAAAGAAGAAAGCGCGCGCGTGCTGTCGCAGGTCAAACGCGTGATCCGCACCAACTACTCCAACCCGCCGACCCATGGTGCAAGCATCGTCGCCGCCGTGCTCAACAGCCCGGAACTGCGCGCCCAGTGGGAAGCCGAACTGGCCGAAATGCGCCTGCGGATCCGCGGCATGCGCCTGCAGATGGTCGACCTGCTGGCCAAGGGCGCGCCACAGCGCGACTTCAGCTTCGTGGCCCGTCAGCGTGGCATGTTCTCCTACTCCGGCCTGACCGTCGATCAAGTGACGCGCCTGCGCAACGAGTTCGGCATCTACGCCCTGGACACCGGCCGCATCTGCGTGGCCGCGCTGAACCAGAACAACATCGACGTTGTGACCAAGGCCATCATCCAGGTGATCTGAGCCACGCGCGGTGAGTGAAAAGGGGGGAAGCCTGAGGGCTTCCCCCTTTTTTGTGGGCCGCCCTCGCCAGGCCGATGCCCACTAGACTGAATCCAGCTTGCCTTCTTCCCTATCGCTTCCCTATCGAGAACACCCCATGAGACACGACGACCTGCGAGCCGACCGCGACGAACTGGACCACTTCCCCCGCCCACAGAAACGCGAAAGGAACCTGGTCCTGCAAATTGCCCTGGGGGTATTTCTCGGCGGCCTGGCGCTGTGGCTGGTGCAACTGGCCGCCACCTCGCTGGCCGCGAAGCTCATGCTGGGCACCTTCACTTTCGGCGGCTGAGAACGCTCAACCGGCCAGTTCAGCACTGCGCTGGCTGGCGGCATCATCGAAGGCCACGTACAGCGACTCGGCGACCTGGCTCTTGATGGCCTTGGCGCTTTCCAGCCCGAGGACAAAACCTTCGGCCTTGCCACCCGCGCGGTTCAGTTCAGCGGCCGATCCGGCCTGGGTAATGGCATCCCACAGTTTCATGGCCTGGGGACCGACACCTTTGGGCAGGCTGATCTGCTCGATGCTCATAAAACCTCCTCAGGCAGAGGCGACAGGGCAAGCAGTGTGATGGGTAAAAACTTGAACAGGGTCATGAGCGTTACCTTTTCGGCTGGAAGCCGGGAGCGCGTGAAACCACTGCCGGGGCGCCATGGTAGACCTGTGCCGCGATTCCGGTAACCGCCAACGGCCAAATAGCCGCGGATTGGCATAATGGCCAGGGTCGACCAGGCTCACTCAAGCGAAAAATTATTTGGATATGCTTGACTTATCCATTTTAATCAGTAAGATACGCCGCATTCCGCGATAGCTCAGTTGGTAGAGCAAGTGACTGTTAATCACTGGGTCCCTGGTTCGAGTCCAGGTCGTGGAGCCATCTTCCTACACTGATTGGCCAGCAACATTTCAAGGAGCGCCCTGCTCCTGCGGCGAATCAGTTCAGCGTTACCCTCCCCAAGATCGATTCAGCGCATGCCAGACCGGCATGCGGATACGCGTTTGCGCTGCGCCCGATTCCAACCTGTCTCCGATTGCCTGGCGCCAGCGCCTGAAGTAGGCTGTGCCCCTTCTCACGCCAGCCATCACGACTCATGTTTTTCCCCGCACAGCTCCATCACAGCTTTCTCTCGATGAGCCCATCGCAGACCTTCGCGGTGTCGCAATCCGACTGCGCGATCAATCGCCGCCGCCGCAGCGTGCTGTTCGCCTTCACCTTCTCCCCTCACGCCTGAACCCCACCGTTGCGCCTGAAGCCGGCGCGGACCTGATACAGCTGCCGCGCTTGTTCACCGCGCACTGACCCATCCGCCGCTTTGCACCGCAGAACCCCGGCCCGACCTACGCCCGCGTATGCCGAACCGCAACCCTGCCCGAGCAAAAGCACCGCGCCACAACAAACCGTTTTTGAGCGCCCGCCCCGTCGGGCGCAGGTGTCTTCCATGAATAAAACCCTGTTGGCCGCGCTGATCCTTGGCATCTCGATTGTCGGCCTGAGCATCGGTTCCACCGTGCCGGTCATTGCCTTGCGCCTGTACCAGGCCGGTGCCTCGAACCCCCAGATCGGCATCATGTCGGCCCTTCCCGCCGCCGGCATGATGCTGTCGGCGTTCCTGGTGAACGGCCTGTGCCGGAAACTCAGCCGCCGGCAGATCTACCTACTGTGTTTCAGCCTGTGCGCCCTCAGCATCGGCGCCCTGGAACTCCCCGGGATCAGCCTGACCGGCCTGGGGCTGGCGCGGATCGTCATGGGCTTCGGCGCCGGGCTGATCATCATCCTGGGGGAAACCTGGGTCAACGAGATGGCCGCGGACGCCGTGCGCGGACGAGTGATCGCGGTCTACACCACCTGTTTCACCGTGTTCCAGATGATCGGCCCCGGCCTGGTGGCCCTGCTCGGCACCGAAGGTCCGGCGGTGATCGCCACGGTCAGTACCGGTTACCTGCTGGCCATTGCGGTGATCTGGCTGACCCTGCCACGCCAGCGCCCCGTTGCCGGACACGCAGAAAACCAGAGTTTCTCAGTGCTGGGCTTTATCCGGGTGGCACCGGCGCTGTGCGTGGGCATCCTGTTCTTCGCCTTCTTCGATACGGTGATTCTCTCGCTGTTTCCGGTCTACGCCGCGACTCACGGCTACGCCATCAAGCTCACGGCGCTGATGATCAGCATCATTCTGCTGGGGGATGCGGCGTTCCAGTTCCCCCTGGGCTGGCTGTCGGACAAGGCCGGACGCGCCGCCATCTACCTGGGCTGCGGCGTGGTGTCGTTGCTGATCGGCCTGGGGCTGCCACTGCTGATGAACTACCCGGCGCTGCTCTGGCCGAGCCTGGTGATACTCGGCGCGGCGGCCGGCGGGGTGTACACCCTGGCGATCATCCTGATCGGCCAGGAGTTCAGCGGCCCCGACCTGGTCACGGCCAACGCCAGCGCGGGTTTGTTATGGGGGATCGGCAGCCTGCTGGGCCCCTTGCTCAGCGGCGCAGCCATGAGCGGTGGCGCCCACGGCCTGCCCTTGACGCTGTCGGCGGCAGCCGCCGTGGTGGTGCTGTTCGCCTTGGCGCTGGTCCGCCAAGGGCTGCCAGACCGAGTCGCGGAGTAGTTAGCCGGCCAGGCCTGGACTGATTGCGTCCAGCCTGGCGATTCGGCCGGCCCTAGACCTTGCTGGTTTCGACCGCGCCCGAGGGATGGGACGACGCCTGATGAGCAGCCGGAGCATGCTCGCCATGGGACGTATCCACCACCGGGATCTCGTTGCCCTCGGCATCGTGCAGCTTGCCGCCGCTGAAATAATCGCCCTCACGCAACGCTGCCAGGTCCTGGTAGCGCAGGGTGCGCTCGGACGCCACGGCGAACACCGATTGCTGGTCCGAGTTGCCCAGGGTGAAGTGGTTGAAGGTGAGGTTCAGCACAATGGCCATGATCGCCGAGGAGCTGATGCCGGAATGGAAGATGGTGGCGAACCAGCTCGGGAAATGGTCGTAGAAGTTCGGCGCGGCGATGGGAATCATGCCGAAGCCGATCGAGGTGGCAACGATGATCAGGTTGACGTTGTTGCGGTAGTCGACCTTGGACAGGGTGCGGATACCGCTGGCCGCCACGGTGCCGAACAGCACGATACCGGCACCGCCGAGCACCGAGGTCGGCACCGCGGCAATCACCCGCCCCATGAACGGCAGCAGGCCGAGGATCACCAGGAACACCCCGCCGGTGGCCACCACATAACGGCTCTTGATCCCGGTCACCGCCACCAGCCCGACGTTCTGGGCAAAGGCGCTCTGGGTGAAGGAGCCGAAGATCGGCGCGATCATGCTTGACAGCATGTCAGCGCGCAGGCCGTTGCCCAGGCGCTTGGAGTCGACCTTGGTGTCGATGATCTCACCCACCGCGAGGATGTCGGCCGAGGTTTCCACCAGGGTCACCATGACCACGATGCACATCGACAGGATGGCGGCGAAATGGAAAGTCGGCATGCCGAAATGAAACGGCGTCGGGAAGCCGAACATCGGCCCCTGGGTGACCATGGAGAAATCGGCCATGCCCAGGAACACCGCGATGATCGTGCCCACCACCATGGCCAGCAGGATCGACAGCCGGGAGATGGTCGCGCTGCCGATCTTGCTCAGCAGCAACACCAGGACCAGGGTGATCGCCGCCAGGCCGATATTGGCCATGCTGCCGAAGTTTTCCGCATGGCTGTTGCCACCCATGGCCCAGCGCGCCGCCACTGGCATCAGGGTCAGGCCGATGGTGGTGATCACGATGCCCGTGACCAGCGGTGGAAAGAACTTGGTGATGCGTGAAAACACCGGAGTGATCAGCAGACCGATCAACGAGGCGGCGATCACCGCCCCGAGAATCGACTGGAAGCCCCCTTCGCCACCGCTGCTGACAATCGCCACCATGGTCGCCACGCCCGAGAAGGACACGCCCTGGACCAGCGGCAGCTGACAGCCGAAAAACGGCAGGCCGAGGGTTTGCAGGAGAGTCGCCAGACCGCCGGCGAACAACGACGCCGCGATCAGCAGACCGATGTCCGCCGGCGCCAGGCCGGCGGCCTGGCCAACGATCAAAGGCACCGCAACGATACCGCCGTACATGGTCAGGACATGTTGCAGGCCGTAAGCCATATTCGCGCCAAGACCCAGGTTTTCATCTTCAGGCCGTTGCGGTGAAACAGAGGGCGTTTTCATGGTTGGGGGGTTCCCTGGTTTTTGTTATGGGGCACACTGTATTCAACAGTCGGGACAAATGTCTATAGAGTTGTATACACTTTATTCGACACTGCCCGGCCTCAGAAACCCGCGCCACCCGATTGCCAGCCCCGCCTTTCACCCCCCCGAACACCGCCCCAGACACCCTGATAGAATCCCCGCCTCCGAGGGCGTCCACCCAGGCAACGCCCTTCGTCTACGCATGGAAGCACTTGAATGAATCATCTATGGCAAACCTTTATCCTCGCCTATGGCAGCTTCCGCACAGTCATAGTGCTACAGAGCTTCGCGGTTGCAGTATTTGGAGCCTGTTTCGCCGATAGCCTGTGGCAAGGGTTCTGGTTTGCCCTTGGGGCATTCGCCTTGTTCGTCAGCGGCGGCCTGCTGTTTGGCTTTCTACCCATGGCGCTGGTGTTTACCCCGTTGTACGCCCTGCTCTGCGCGAAAGGCCTCGCCAATTGGCTCAGCAGCCTGCTGCTGGGGCTGTCAATCGCCGGTGTACTTTGCCTTCACCCGGCCTTGCGCCTGCTGATGCCGCTCTGGCTGCTGGACAGTGCGTTGATTGCTCTACTGACTCACTGGACGTATCGCCGCCAGCTGAAGGATGGTTATGAGCAGACGCCTTTATGGCATTGACCCTGAGCCGCCTCTTTGACACCGAGGAGCCCTGAAGCCGAACCGATCAGGCCGGTTGCGGCAGCGCGAGCAATTCGCCAAGAACCTCTCGCAGCCGCGGATGCTGCGGCACCCGAATGGCGAACTCGTTCTGCAACAGGGCAATCAGCTCGTCGGGGTCGCTGATCTGCCTCCGCTCGCTGTCCTGGCCCAGGCTATGCACGGCGTAACTGCCGTTATTCAGGCTCCGGCGCAGGCCTTCGCCCATCAGCGCGACTTTCAACTGACCGAGAAACGGCGAGTCCTTGTGGGTCGAAACGAACCAGTTGCCCATCTCGTAATCCGCCGCTTCCTGCCGCTGCAGGTCGAACACATAAATCGCCCGCCATTCACCCGCGACCTTGGCGCGCAGGGTGTAGCTGCCGTCACGCTCGGTGATGCGATAGGGCTCATGGGGCGTGGCCTGCTCATCCTCGGTATCGAGCAGCAGCGGCGCGGTGGGCACCATGCCGCCAAAGCCGACATCCGAGACATAGCGCACGCCATCCAGGGTCAGCAGTACCAGGCGATGAGTACGCGCCGGCCAGGCATCTTCCGGCCCGCCCATCACCACTCGCCCGGTAATGCCGCGTGCCTCGTAGCCCAGGTACTGCAACAGCACCTGGTACATCTGGTTGAGCTCGTAGCAGTAGCCACCACGGCCCTCATGCAGGACCTTGCGTTCCACCGAAGCCAGGTCGATCGGCACCGGCACGCGCAACAGGGTCGACAGGCTTTCGAAGGCAAAGGTGCTGGTGTGGCGCAACTGCAGCTCGCGCAAGGTCGCCAGGGTCGGCGGCGGCGCGCTGTCGTAGCCGAGCCGTTGCAGGTAAAGCGCGAAATTCATCAGATGGGGCTGACTCATGGGGTGGTCCTTATGCATGAGGTGTCGCGTATCGGCGCTATGTATAAGCCATTAAAGCCCCGAACCGACAATTGATTTGGCCAATATCCCTGCTCGAAACAGCCCATGAATGGACCTTGCCAAGGCTTAGGTGTCTGCCTGTAATAGACGGCCGAAGCCCACTCCTTCACTGCTGGAAAAAACCTGCCATGGACATACTGGAAGGCCCGCGAATCCTCCTGCGACCGCTGCAACTCTCCGACGCCGACGCCCTGGTCAAGGCCGCCGAGGATGGCGAGCTGTGGAGGCTACCGTTCACCGTGGTGCCGTCCAGCGCGACGGTGGACGACTACCTGCAGATCGCCCTCAGCGGTCGCGACGCCGGTACTGTCCTGCCCTTCGCCACGGTCCTCAAGGCCAGCAACGAGGTGATCGGCTGCACCCGCTTCTGGAAGATCGACCGCAAGAACCGCAAGCTGGAAATCGGCAGCACCTGGATCGCCACACGCTGGCAGAAAACCTTCGTCAACACCGAAGCCAAGTACCTGATGCTGCGCCACGCCTTCGAGATGCTCGACTGTGTACGGGTGCAGTTCACCACCGACGAAATCAATGAAAAGTCGCGCAACGCCATTCTGCGCCTGGGAGCAAAACAGGAAGGCATCGTGCGCCATGAACGGATCATGCCCGATGGCCGCAAGCGCAACTCAGTGCGTTTCAGCATCATCGACGATGAATGGCCCGGCGTGAGGCAACATCTCGAACGCAAGCTGGGCTAACCGGATCAGGACTAAGCGCCCGAAGGCACCGGCAACGAGTTGTCAGCGATCCGAGCGGGCCAACGGTTGGCTGACGCTCTCGATCGCCACCCGATTGCGTCCGGATTTCTTGGCCTGGTACAGCGCGGCATCGGCGTGCTCGAGGAACGCTTCGATGCTGTCGTGCCCGTTCGGCACGAAGCAGTAGCAACCCAGGCTGAGGGTGACTCGCCCAAAGGGCGAGCCGGTATGCGGGATGTTTTTCTCCATGACGCCGCAGCGAATCTGCTCGGCCATGGCCAGCGCCCCTTGCATCTCGGTATCGGGCAACAGGACCACGAATTCCTCCCCGCCATAACGCACCGCCAGGTCGGCCTTGCGCTGACAGCAATCCCTCAGCACCTGCGCCACCTCGGCCAGGCACTGATCCCCGGCGACATGGCCGTAGGTGTCGTTGTAGCGCTTGAAGAAATCGATATCGAGCATGATCAGGCTCAGCGGGCTCGCCTGCCGCCCGCCGCGCCCGAACTCGGTCTCCAGTGCCCGCTCGAGCAGCCGGCGATTGGCCAGGCCGGTCAGGCTGTCATGGGTCGCGATCACCTCCAGCGCCGCCTGCGCGGTCCGCAGGTCGGCCTCGATGCGTTCGCCGTTGCGCACCTGATGCACAAACACCCAGCCGAACAGGCCGATCCCCAGAACCACCAGGGCGACAATGGCGCTGGACTGGTAGGCGCTGGCGTACCAGTCCTTGAGGACCGCATCCTTCGAGCTGGCCGCGCCCACCACCAGTGGGTAAGCCTCCAGCTGCCGATAGCCGTAGAGTCGCATCTTCCTGTCGACCAGCGAACGAATCATCGCAGTACCCGAAGAAGACTCAGGCAAGTACTTGCTGAAAATCTCCCCGCGCGCCAGGGATGCGCCGATCTGCCGCTCCTCCAGCGGACGCCGCGCCAACAGGGTGCCATCGGACAGGGCGAGGAACATGCTGCCGTTGTCATCGATGTCGAAGCCTTTGAAGAACCGGTCGAAATAGGCCAGCCGGATGCCGGCCAGCAGCACGCCTTCGAAATTGCCCTGTTTGTCGTTCAGGCGCCGCGTCAGCGGAATGATCCACTCGCCGTTTTCCCGACTGCGGATTGCAGGCCCGACGTGGGCCAGCAAGGAAGCGTTCTGCTGATGAAAGCGGAAGTAGTCGCGATGGGCCACGCCTGCGCTGCGTGGCAAACGCTCGAAGGAGGTGACCACCCATTGCCCCGCCCGGTCGAACAGGAACAGGCCATGCATCTGTTTGAGCGCTTGCGCCCTCTGCGCAAAGATCTTCTGCAGGAAAGGCTTCTGCTCAGGGCCATAACCATCCTTCTGAATCCAGTCGGCCAGGCTGGCCAGCACTAGGTCGGCCTCGATGAAGGTGTCCTCGGCCTGTTGCGCCATGGCCCGGGTCAGGTTCGACGAGGCGACCTGTGCCCGCGCCATATCGTAGTGATAGGACTGCGCCAGCTGCAGATAAAGCAGGCCGCACAGGCACAGGCAAACCATCGAAATGAATACCACCGCGGCCTTGAGCAGCGGCAGTCGTTTCAAGGTTCGATCGGAGGCATGGTGAGGGTCGTGAATCGGGATAGGCAAAGCATCATCCTGGCAGGGTAAGGCATCCAATGCAGCCGGGCCGGCCAATCCTAAGAGGTAATAGCGGACAATTCAGGGTGGCGTCGTCTGAAAATGTAGAGCATTTTTCTGATGCTCATCAGGGATATATAAAAAACACCCCGTCACAATACAAACATCGGCATCCAGCAGAGGGTCATGAATCGCTGGCCACCCTCCGCCAAGGTAAAGTACCTTCCGAAACTACACTTACCCTCACATCACGATAGGAAGTCGGAATGAGTAAGGTCGATGAACTCGCCGCAAGGCTGAAACAAAAACAGGACAGCTGGGCCAAGGAAGACATCTCGGCAGACAAGGCCATCGAGCTGTGGCCTGCACAGGTCTATGAGATGTACCACCAGGTCGAGACCTGGCTGACTCCACTTTCAGAGGTCGGGCTGAATATCCGGCGCGTCCCCACTCGCGTGTTCGAGAGCCACCCCTCTGGCGCCACCTTCAACTATGCCATCGATCAACTGCTGATCGAGGGCAACCACCAGAGCATCCTCCTCGACCCCATCGCCCGCTTCACCACGGGTGGCGCCGGGCGTGTCGAAATCCACGGCAAAGGCCCTGAACGCTACCTGCTGCGCAACGGCAGCGAACATGGAGAGGGGCACTGGCTGATCCAGACGGTTCCCGGCTCCGGTAAATCCAGGCCGGACCCGCTCGAACTCAATGAAGACACCTTGTTGTCCGTGATCCAGGAAGGCCTGGACCTCTGAACTCCGCTCAAGCGACTGCCCCTCGGGCAGTCGCGCCCCTGAAGCCGACGGCTAGAGCCGCCGCGCCGCACAATACGCCACTATCACCTGGGACAACGCAGCCACTATGCCCTGATCGGCATCCTTGGCCGTGAACAGCCGAAACTCCGCGTCAGGCAGTACCGGCAAACCATGCTCCACCCCCAATACCGCAAGCCCTTGCCCCAGCTGGCTGGTGGCTATCGGCGCCACCGCGAACCCGGACAGGGCCGCCGTGCGCAACGCCGCGGTGCTCGAGCAAAGCATTGCCGTGCGCTGGGCGATTCCCGCTTGCGCCAGATGCTGCAGGGCTACCGCCCGATAAGGGCATGGCTCGGGAAACAGCGCCAGTGGCAGCGGAGTCGGCAAGCGGCCGACCAGATACGCGGAACTGGCCCATACCAACGGCTCCTGCCACAACAGCAGGCCCGGCTCACGGGTTTCACACAGCGAACCTATGACCACCTCAAGACCGCCCTGCTGCATACGCTCCAGCAGCGTGCCGGGAATATTCACCTGTATATCGATTTCCATGCCCGGGTACTGCGCCGCGAACTCCTGCAAAAGGCGCAGCAGGCGGGGCTCGACAAAATCCTCGGACATGCCGATCCGCACCCGGCCGTGAAACGGCGAACGCGTCAGCTCGGCCCAGGCATCGCGGTTCAAGGCGAGGATGGCTCGCGCATAGGCCATCAGGCGCTCGCCATCGGCAGTCAAGTGCTGGGAACGCGTGGTACGGGTCAGCAGCGGCTTGCCGACCTGCTCTTCCAGGCGTCGCAGATGCCCGCTGACCGCCGACTGCGTCAGGTGCAGCCGTTCGGCGGCACGGCTGAAGCCATCCTCGTCCACCACTGTTACAAAGGTCTTGAGTAACAGAACATCGAACATATAAAGATACGTGATCAATCAGCCATTTATTTACGATTTATATTCCGCAAAGCGCTATGTTGCAATGCCCGGCATTCCTCATCCGAGATGCCGTCATGACCCGCCTGCTGCATATCCAATGCTCCCCCCGCAAAGAACGCTCCGCCTCGCAACAAATCGCCCGAGGTTTTATCGACCGCTATCAGACCCACCATCCACACACCGAAGTCAGCACCCTGGACCTGTGGAGCCTGGACCTGCCGGAATTCGACCAGCACGCCATGGACGCCAAGTACGCCGGCCTGCAAGGCATGGCCCTGTCCCCTGACCAGCAAGGCGCCTGGAACACCCTCGAAACCCTCGCTGCCCACCTGCACCACGCCGATCTGCTGGTACTTTCCGTCCCCCTGTGGAACTACAGCATCCCCTACAAGCTCAAGCACTTCATCGACCTGGTCACACAGAAAGACATCCTCTTCAGCTTCACCGCCGAACACGGCCTGCGCGGCCTGCTGCACAACAAAACCGCGGTCGTCGCCTACGCCCGCGGCCTCGACTTCTCGCCGCTATCCGACACGCCTGCGGAACGCTTTGACTTCCAGAAGCCCTACGTCGAGGCCTGGTTGAAGTTCGTTGGCGTCACCCAGGTCCACGCGCTGATCGTGGAAAAGACCATCCTGGGGCATGAGGTGGATCAGGTGGCGCGGCAAGAGGCCGGGAATCGGGCCAGGGAGCTGGCGGACAGCTTCAAGTGATTCAAATGCAGCGAACATTCGCCTCGCCATGCGGCTATCGAATCACACACAAAAGCGGGCGACCTTAAGATCGCCCGCTTTTTATTAGCCTGCCGCTGTTCATACAACCGATCGGAATATAGGAACCGAAGACCCTTCATCTTCCTGGTACGCGCGCCCTTGCAACCCCGGAACTCCATTCCTGATAAACTTCCCCTCCTTCGCCTCACCCATCCAGATTGCCCAATGCTCTTATCTCCTGCTCCAACTGCCTCGCCAGCCCTCTCCCGCCGCTTTTCCGTGGCACCGATGATGGACTGGACTGATAGGCACTGCCGCTTCTTCCTGCGCCTGCTGTCCAAGCACGCCCTGCTCTACACCGAGATGGTCACCACCGGTGCGTTGCTCAATGGCGATCATGAGCGTTTTCTGCGTCACGACGAGTCCGAGCATCCCCTGGCGTTGCAGTTGGGTGGCAGTACGCCGGCGGATCTGGCGGCTTGCGCGAGGATGGCGCAGGAGCATGGTTACGACGAGGTGAACCTCAACGTCGGCTGCCCGAGCGATCGGGTGCAGAACAATATGATCGGCGCGTGCCTGATGGGGCATCCGGGCCTGGTGGCCGATTGCGTGAAGGCGATGCGCGATGCGGTGAGCATTCCGGTGACGGTCAAGCATCGGATCGGCATCAATGGCCGCGACAGTTATGAAGAGCTGTGCGATTTCGTCGGCCAGGTGCGGGAGGCTGGGTGCACCAGTTTTACCGTGCATGCGCGGATTGCGATTCTCGAAGGGCTGTCGCCGAAGGAAAACCGCGATATTCCTCCTCTGCGTTATGACGTAGCTGCACAGTTGAAAGCGGATTTCCCCGAGCTGGAGATCGTCCTCAACGGCGGCATCAAGACCCTGGAGGCCTGCCATGAGCATCTACAGACTTTCGACGGGGTGATGCTGGGCCGCGAGGCCTATCACAACCCTTACCTGCTGGCGGAGGTGGATCAGCAGTTGTTCGGCAGCAGCGCACCGGTGATTTCCCGGGCCGAGGCGCTGACACAATTGCGACCTTATATCGCCAGGCACCTGGCCACGGGCGGCGCCATGCACCACATCACTCGCCATGTATTGGGGCTGGGCACCGGTTTTCCGGGGGCGCGCAAGTTCCGCCAGTTGCTCTCGGTGGACATTCACAAGGCCAAGGATCCGCTGGCGCTGCTGGATCAGGCCGGGCAGTTGCTCGAAGGTCGCTAACGGTCGCTCGGGTTGAACCTGATGGGTGTTTTGGCATCGTAGTAAACGGATAGCGCCCCAGCATTCAAACACCTGTTTTTCAGGTTGTTGCCCTTGGGGCTCGTTTAGGCATCCGGTTACGTATTCGCGCCCTTGAGCGGCTGTCAGCGCTCGGGTAATGTCAACAGACCCACAGGACAGAGCACACTCATGACTTCCAAGCTGGAACAACTCAAGCAGTTCACCACCGTGGTTGCCGACACCGGTGACTTCGACGCTATCGCCCGGGTCAAACCGGTAGACGCCACCACCAATCCTTCCCTGTTGCTCAAGGCCGCGGCCATTCCGGGTTACGCCGAGCTGCTGAACGCCTGCGTCAGTGACGTCAAGGGCGATGTCGGCCTGGCCAGCGACCGTTTTGGCGTCGCAGTGGGCAAAGAAATCCTGAAACTGATCCCCGGCCGCATTTCCACCGAAGTGGATGCCCGCCTGTCGTTCGACACCGATGCCATGCTCAAGCGCGCCCATCGCCTGATCGAGCTGTACGACAAGGCCGGCATCGGCCGTGACCGTGTACTGATCAAGATCGCCTCCACCTGGGAAGGCATCCGCGCCGCCGAGCAGCTGGAACGCGAAGGCATCCAGACCAACCTGACCCTGCTGTTTTCCTTCGCCCAGGCGATCGCCTGCGCCGAGGCCGGGGTGTTCCTGATCTCGCCGTTCGTGGGCCGCATCTACGACTGGTACAAGAAAGCCAGCGGCAACGACTACACCGGCGCCGACGATCCGGGCGTGCAGTCGGTGACCCGCATCTACAACTACTACAAGGCCAATGACTACAAGACCGTGGTCATGGGTGCCAGCTTCCGCAACCTGAACCAGATCGAGCAACTGGCCGGCTGCGACCGCCTGACCATCAGCCCGGACCTGATCGAGAAACTGGCCGCCGACACCGGCAAGCTGGAGCGCAAACTGGCGCCGGGCCATGCTGGCGAAGCCCGCCAGAGCCTGAACGAAGCGCAGTTCCGCTGGGCCTCCAACGAAGACGCCATGGCCACCGAAAAACTGGCCGAAGGCATCCGTCAGTTCGCCCGCGACCAGGAAAAACTCGAGGCACTGCTGGCCGCCAAGCTCTGATCGAGCGAGCGCCAACGCAAAAAGGGCGAACCCTCACGGGTTCGCCCTTTTTTATCTGCTGCCGCTTTATGGGATCAGTTGCGTTCCAGGGCATTCACCAGATCGTGGAAAGCCTCGCGGTTGGAGTCGTTCAAGCCCATGAGGATCTTGTGCGCCTCCAGCACCTTGAGCCGCACCACCTCTTCCGACTGGTCCTGGGATGGCAAGTCGGTCAGGCATTCCGGGCATGGGATCGGACGATCAACGATGTTGAACACCTGATCGAAGCCCATGGACTGCAGTAGTCGGGTGATGTCTTCGTGGGTGGTGACGACGGTCGGCAACAGGCCGACCTTCTGCCGCGACAGGATCGACAGCTTGGCCAGCAGGCCCAGGGTGGTGCTGTCGATACTGCGGGTTTCGGTCAGGTCGATCACGATCGCCGAGAAGTTCAGCGCCGTGAAGATCCGCTCAATAGTCGCATCCAGCGCCGAACACAGGGTCAGGCGCACTTCACCGATAAACTTCAGGACAAAGGTGCCGTCCTGCTCGGCGAACTGGATTCTACCGGTACTCATTAAAGATTCCTGCTCAACACCAACAGGGCGATATCATCCGGCATCTCCCCTAGCGTGGCCAATCCAAAAACCTGCCGCAGACCATCCAGGCTGCCGCCGGCCGTTCTCACCCGATCAGGTAAGGCGGCCTCTTTCTCTTTGAGTGTGGGTTCCGGCAAAAGGTCCAGAATGCCATCAGACATCAGCGTCAAGCTGAAGCTCGGAGGCAGTTCCAGAATGTGGTCTTCATAGGTGGCTTCATTGAACAAGCCTACCGGCAGACCCCGCCCTTCCAGGTAACGCACACTGTCTGGCGTGTACAACACAGGCAATGGCAGGTGTCCGCCAATGCTATAGGTCAACAAGCCCGTCTCCTCGTCGATGACGCCACCGACCATTGTCACGTGTTTGCCCAGCTTACAGCTGATCAGGCCACGGTTGATATGGCCCAGGACTTCCGACGGCTTGAATTCCGGCAAAGTGCCGTTGCGCTTGGACTCGAACAGCAAGCGCGTGGTCATGAACTTGAGCAGCACCGTGACAAAGGCCGAAGACGCGCCATGCCCGGAAACATCCGCCAGGTAAAAGGCTACGCGGCGCTCGTCGACACGAAAGTAGTCGACGAAATCGCCGGACAGGTACAACGACGGAATGATCTGGTGCGCGAACTTGAACTCATCGATGGTCCATGGGCTCACCGGCAGCATGTTCATCTGCACCTGGCGCCCGGCGTTCTGATCTTCCTGCAGCAGGCTCAGGCTGGCTTCGAGCTCGCGGTTGGCGGCTTCCAGCTTCTCCCGGTAGCGCTGGTTTTCCAGCAGCAGGCGCGCGCGATCCAGGGCCCGGCGCACCGAGTGCTCCAGCACCGCGAGGTCTTCCAGCGGCTTGATCAGGTAGTCCGCCGCGCCCAGGCGCAGGGCCTCGACGGCATCGTTCATCACACCGGCACCGGAAACCACGATGACCGGGGTTTGCGGTTCGATGTCGGTTACCTGACGGATAAGTTCGAGGCCGCCCATCTGCGGCATGCGCAGATCGCAGATCACCAAGTCGGGCTTTTCCTGCTCGAACACCTGAAGTCCCTGCTGACCGTTACTGGCCTGCAGGACGCTGAAGCCACTGTCTTCCAAATAGGCCGCGAGGCTCGCGCGCACTACTTCGTCGTCATCGATTATCAGCAGCGTGGCACTGGTTTTTGGCATGTGGGCAAACGGCGCCAGAATTAGGTTGGCGTAGGTGGCTGGGCACGAGGCCTGGACACACACTACTGGATTCGCTTTCTAGCCACTCTGGAAATGGAGTCAGGGCCCGTAGCCCTGCACGCTCGACCATCAGAGGTGCCCTTCTAAGGCGCAGACGGTACTCCCATCCGCGGGGCGTTTCAAGCTCATGCCGATGGTCGCTGGACGTCTTTACACCTCAAATCACCGGGAGTTATAAGAACAGGCAAATCCGCAACTTAAACGCAGGTTGGAGCCTATGAGCCCAAACGATCGTGACTACAGTGAAAAGCGCGATTACATCCGCATGCGAGTGGATGCAGAGGTCACGCTGATCCACCAGGGCCAGGTGATTGCGGCCGTCTGCATCGACCTTTCCAGCAGTGGCATGCAGGTTCAGGCTCCGCGCTCATTTAAGGTCGGCGACCAGCTCAGCGTGCGTATCGATTCCGAGCACGCCGCCCTCAGGGGACTGGAAGCGGACACCGAGGTGGTCTGGGTCACCGAGCTGGAAGGCAACGGCCAGAAACTTGGCCTTACAATCCTGAAGATGGACTGATTCTAAGATCAACAAAAAAGGCGGCCCCAAGGGCCGCCTTTTTCATGGACAGGTCGCTTAAAAATCGTCTTCGACCTTGCCGTCCTTGACCTTGAATTCGCGGTTCTGCAGGTACGCATTGCGAATGAAGGTGTACTTGTCGCCACTGATCAGCTTCTCGCTCGACAGCAGGCTGGCGCGGGTGTCGACAAGGTCCAGGGCAAACGCGCTGTTGCGCACTGGCACGTCATTCACATAACGGTAAGGTTCGGTGAAGCTGTCCACATACTTGGCCGGCGCATCGCGCAGGGTGCTCGGCCCGAAGAATGGCAGCATCACATAAGGACCGCTGCCGACGCCCCAGTAACCGAGGGTCTGGCCGAAGTCTTCATCGTTACGCTGCAAGCCCATCTTGGTGCTCACATCGAAGAAACCCGCCACACCGATGGTGGTGTTCATCAACAGCCGCGCAGTGTCGACGGCAGCGGCATGGGGCTTGGCTTGCAGGATATCGTTGGCCAGGTTGCCGACATCACCGATATTACGGAAGAAGTTGTGAATGCCGTCTTCGAGAAATTGCGGCGTTACTGCCTGATAACCTTGCGCCAGAGGTTTCAGCGCATAGGTGTCGATGGTGTCGTTGAACGTGAAGATCGGGCGGTTGATGCTTTCCCACGGATCGTCTTCCGCAGCGTGGGCCAAAACCGGCACCAGCAGCATGCCGGCACACATAAGCTGAGCGAGACAATTGCTCCAGCGCATAGCAGAAACTCCTTGGATTGTACTGTCGCGGGCGCTATGCCCTGGCGGTAAGCGCGCTAGTATAAGTCGGATATATCCATTTATGCAGCACTGGTGCAGTGCTTCGCCCTCTCCCCCTCGTTTGCATGGCCTGTTCACAGGGATGTCATCCAACGGTCATCTGTCGTCGATACTCTTGCAAGGTATTTCAGGGACGTCACGATGCCTCACGCCGAAGCCTTGCCTGTATCCGCCCCCACCTTGACCGCCGTGCTCTTTGGCCTCAGCGGTTGCCTGGTGGATTTCGGCGCGCGGATGCGCCTGCACAGCGCCGACCACCCGGTCCTGGAACAGGCCCACGCCACTCACGGCGCCCTGGACATTCTGCACAGCCTGCAACATCAAGGCGTGCCTTGCGCCTGGCTCGACGAGTTGCCCGCCACCCTCAGCCAGCACCTGGCAAGCTCACTACCCGACTGGCTCACCCCCTGCCCCAACACAGGCTCCCGCTGGCCGGCTCCCGATGCCTGCTGGCAGGCGCTGATGGCCCTGAATGTCAGCCGCCTGGACGGCTGCGTGCTGGTCAGCGGCGAACCGCGCCTGCTGCAATCGGGCCTCAACGCCGGCCTGTGGACCATCGGCCTGGCGTCCTGCGGTTCGCTCTGCGGCATGAGCCCGACGCAATGGCAGGCACTGAGCCAACAGGAGCGCGAGCTCAAGCGTGGCAAGGCCACCCTGCATCTATTCAGCCTCGGCGTGCACTCGGTGATCGACCATCTTGGCGAGTTGCCAACCTGCCTGGCCGACATCGGCCAGCGTCGCCAGAAAGGTGAAAAACCCTGACTTGATCAAGATCATGCACATTGCCCGCGAGTGGATTACGCTAAGGCTCAGACATGGACCTTTAGCGAATCGGCGCGGTCCATGGCTGAGCCTATCAATGAAGGGAGAACGCCATGCCTGCCCGCGAACTGCAAGAACAGCTCAATACCCTGCGCGAGCAATTGGAGCAGAACCCACCGCTTTCGGAAGCAGAACGCGCCAATCTGCAGGAATTGATGCAACAGATCGAGCTCGAGCTCAAACTGGAAAACGCCACCCAGGACACCAGCCTGGCCGACGGGGTCAACCTCGCCGTCGAACGCTTCGAGCTTGAGCACCCCGCCATTGCCGGCACCTTGCGCAACATCGTGCAAACCCTCGGCAACATGGGGATTTAACCCCTTACAGACAAAAAAGCCCCGCTACCAGAGCGGGGCTTTTCATTACTGGCGAACCAGGCGGAAGTTGGCGAAACTCGCGGTTTCGGTGCTGCGATACGGGTTGATGTCCAGGCCACCACGACGCACATACCGCGCATACACCGTCAGCTTCTCCGGCTGCAGCAAGCGCTGCAGGTCGAGGAAGATCCGCTCCACGCATTGCTCATGGAAGTCCGAGTGCTGGCGGAAGCTCACCAGGTAGGCCAGCAGGCTGGCGTGGTCCAGCGCCGGACCACGGTACTCCACCACCACGCTGCCCCAGTCCGGCTGGCTGGTGACCGGGCAATTGGATTTGAGCAGATGGCTGTGCACGCTCTCCTCGACGATCCGCGACCTGTCGCACTGCAGCAGCTCCGGACGCGGGTGTTCATAGCTGCTGACGCTGATGTCCAGCTCATCGATGCAGGTGCCCGGCAAGGCCACCACACCTTCCGCCTCCACTTCGCCCAGGCTGCGGATGCGCACGCCCACCGGCTTGCCGGCCGCCGCTGAGAGGTCGGCACGCAAGGTTTCTTCCAGGCTCCGGCGATCCGCGAATGGAGTCTGGTTCAGCGAGTTGAGGTACAGCTTGAACGACTTCGATTCGATGATGTTCGGCGAGTCCGCCGGAATGCTGAACTCGGCGATGGCTACCACTGGCTTGCCGGAGGGCAACAGCCAGGACAGCTCGAAGCAGTTCCAGAAGTCCACGCCTTTATAAGGCAGAGTGTCGGCGCTCAGGCCCAACTCGGCCCATTTTGCCGCCCGCGGGATCGGGAACAGCAA
Organism: Pseudomonas sp. NFPP07; assembly: GCF_900115645.1. Lineage (NCBI taxonomy): Bacteria > Pseudomonadati > Pseudomonadota > Gammaproteobacteria > Pseudomonadales > Pseudomonadaceae > Pseudomonas > Pseudomonas sp. NFPP07. The sequence continues at coordinate 516,929 of NZ_FOXG01000003.1, read as the reverse complement.
GGATGGCGTGTAGGTGGAGACGTATTCACTGGACTTGCCCAGCGGCGAATGTTCGGCTGCGGGATGCATGGCGGAAACCTGACTGAAGAATCAGGCGATTCTATCAGTCTTTGCCTCCGCCTTTGAGCCCCAGGCGCTTACTGGCTGACCGTCAGCTTGCCGACCATGCCTGCCTGATAGTGCCCCGGGATATTGCAGGCGAACTCCAGGCTGCCGGCCTTGCTGAAGGTCCAGGTCAGCTCAGCGGTCTTGCCTGGCTCCACCAGCACGCTGTTCGGGTCGTCGTGCTTCATGCCGGGCATCGCGCCATGGCCCATGGCGGCGTGATCCATGGCCCCGGCGGGCATGCTCTTCATCGCGGTGGGCGTGAGCATGCCGCTCTGCTGCATCTTCAGCATTTCCTGCTGGTGTTCGGCATGCATGCTCGCGGTGCCGAGATTGAGCTCATGCAGCAACTGGCCCTTGTTGATCAAGACGAAACGCACGGTCTCGCCAGCCTTGATGTCCAGGCTCCTGGGGGTGTAGGACATGTCGTTCATGACCAGTTCCACCGTACGTGTCGCCTTGGCCGCCGGGGCCGCCTGACCGAAATCGTAGGTCTGCGCCGGCGACGCCCAGGCCGGCACATTCAACGCCAGCAGGCACGCGGCCACCGCCAATGAACGAGGTAAAACACCCTTGGGCAAAAACATAATCGCACTCCAACAAGATGAGGTTCAGCTTGTGTGAAACTCTAAGGCCGCACCGCTGCCAGCCAGCTGACTGCTAGATTACAACTTTATCAGCTTGTGCCCTGCGGCCGTCACCCAGGGTATAAAGCCCGCGTTCCATTTGCCATGAGCCGCCCATGAAACTGCTGATCGTCGAAGACCAACCGAAAACCGGCCACTACCTGCGCCAGGGCCTGAGCGAGGCAGGCTTCAACGCCGAGCTGGTGGCCGATGGCACCACGGGGCAACACCTGGCGTTGACCGGCGACTATTCCCTGTTGATTCTCGACGTGATGCTGCCGGGCCGCGATGGCTGGCAGATCCTGCAAGCCGTGCGCAGTGCCGGGCTGGAGATCCCGGTACTGTTCCTGACCGCGCGTGATGCGGTGGAAGACCGGGTTCACGGCCTGGAGCTGGGCGCCGACGATTACCTGGTCAAGCCTTTTGCCTTCTCCGAACTGCTGGCCCGGGTCCGCAGCCTGCTGCGCCGCGGCAGCTCCACCCCCCAGGAAACCACCCTGCAACTGGCGGACCTGCGCCTGGACCTGATTCGCCGACGGGTCGAACGCAGCGGCCAGCGCATCGACCTCACCGCCAAGGAATTCTCGTTGCTGGAAATGCTCCTGCGGCGCCAGGGCGAAGTGCTGCCCAAGACGCTGATCGCCTCCCAGGTCTGGGACATGAACTTCGACAGCGACACCAACGTCATCGAGGTGGCGATCCGCCGCTTGCGCCTGAAGATCGATGACGATTACCCGAACAAACTGATCCACACCGTGCGCGGCATGGGCTACGTGCTCGAAGAGCGCCAGGCCTGATGCGCCGCTTGTCCCTGAGCGGCCGCCTGGCCTTGTTGTTCGCCGGCTGCACCGCGGTGGTTTCGTTGCTCGCCGGGGTGCTGTTCAGCCGCGCCAGCGAGGCGCACTTCATCGAGCTCGACCAGCAACTGCTGGAAGGCAAGCTGATCGCCATGCGCAGTGCACTGCAGGGCGCCGACACTCCGCAACGCTTTGCCGAACGCAAGGCACAGCTGCAGGATGAACTCAGCCATCAACCGGACCTGACGCTACGGGTCACAGGGGCGGATAGCGCCGTCTGGTTCGACAGCGCCAAGGTTCTGCCGGCCACTTCGGCCCAGCCGAGCGGACTGCACAGCCTGCAACATGACGGCACCGCCTACCGTGTCTACAGTGCGGCCCTGGAGCCTGGCCAGGCCGGCTCGCCAGAGCTGACCCTGATGCTCGACATCACCCACCACCAGCATTTTCTGCAGCGTATGCAGCACCTGATCTGGCTGACCGTCGGCCTCTCGGCCCTGGCCACCGCGCTGCTCGGGGCCTGGGCCGCGCGCAGCGGCTTGCGTCCGCTACGGCGGATGAGTGAGGTCGCCGCCGGCGTGTCCGCCAGCTCCCTGACCCAGCGCCTGCCAGAGCAGCAGATGCCCGGCGAACTCGCCGAACTGGCCCATGCCTTCAATGCCATGCTCGGACGCCTGGACGACTCCTTCCAGCGCCTCTCCGCGTTCTCGGCGGACATCGCCCATGAGCTGCGCACCCCGCTGTCCAACCTGCTGACCCACACCCAGGTCACCCTCACCCGCCCACGGGCGCTGGAAGACTATCGCGAAGCCCTGCACAGCAACCTCGAAGAGCTGCAATGGATGGCCCAGCTGGTCAACGACATGCTCTACCTGGCCAAGGCCGACCACGGCCTGCTGACGCCGAAACGCGAAGCCCTGGAGCTGGGTGAGGAAACCGACATGCTGCTGGAGTTCTATACGCCGCTGGCCGAAGACGCCGGTATCGCCCTGGGGCGCGAAGGCAGCGCGAAGATCCAGGGCGACCGCAGCATGTTGCGCCGCGCCCTTTCCAACCTGCTGGACAACGCCCTGCGCTTCACCCCGGCTGGCGGCGAAGTGCGAGTGCGGCTTGGCGAGACCGCCAAGGGGTCATACCTGCGGGTGGAAAACACCGGCGAAGGCATTGCGCCTGAACGCTTGCCACGGCTGTTCGACCGCTTCTACCGCGCCGACCCGGCGCGCCATGAAGGCAGCAGTGAACATGCAGGCTTGGGGCTGGCCATCACCCAATCGATCATCCGCGCCCATGGTGGGCAGATTCGTTGCGAATCGACGCAGGGCCGGACGAGCTTTGTGATTGAGTTGCCGAGGCAGGACTAGCGGAGGGGTTGCGAGCAAGCTCCCCGGAGGAGTGAGCTTGCTCGCGATAGCGGGCTTGGGCCTTACGAGTAACGCAACGCCGTCGCCGGCTCGACCTTCGCCGCACGCCACGCTGGATACAGGGTCGCCAGGAAGCTCAGGACGAAACCCGCGGTACAGATCAGGGCCACGTCGCCGCCCTGCAGCTCGGAAGGCAGGTTGCTGACGAAGTACACGTCGGAACTGAAGATGTGCTGGCCGCTGACCCGCTCCAGCCAACCCACCAGCGCGCTGACGTTCAACGCCGCGATCACCCCCAGCACGCCACCGATCAAGGTGCCGACGATACCGATCACCGTGCCCTGGACCATGAAGATCGCCATGATCTGCCGTGGCGTGGCGCCGATAGTGCGCAGGATCGCGATGTCCGCACCCTTGTCGTTCACCACCATGATCAGCGTGGCGATGATGTTGAACGCGGCCACGGCCACGATCATCAGCAGCAACAGGCCGATCATGGTTTTTTCCATCTTCATCGCGCTGAACAGGCTGCCCTGGGTGTGGGTCCAGTCGTCGGCCTTGAAGCCAGCACCCAGGCTGGCTGCGATATCGCTGGAAACCTTGGGCGCGGCGTACAGGTCCTTGACCGCCAGGCGCACGCTCTGCACCTGGTTTGGCTGCCAATGCTGCATCTCGGCGGCATCGGCCACATGGATCAGGCCCATGGAGCCATCGAGCTCGGCCCCGACCTTGAACACCCCGACCACATTCAAACGCTGCATGCGCGGGGTGATGCCGCCCGGCGCGGAGCTGATTTCCGGCACGATCAGGGTCAGCTTGTCGCCGACATTCAGGCGGAAGCGCCGTGCCGTGATCTCACCGATCACCACCCCGAACTCGCCCGGTTTCAAGGCATCCAGGCGGCCCTGCACGATGTGCTGGGCAACGATGGAGACCTTGCCTTCCTGGGCCGGGTCGATGCCGCTGATCTGGATCGGCTGCATCGAGCCCTTGTAGGAGAGCATGCCTTCCATCTCGGTGAACGGCACCGCGGCCGTCACCTCGGGATTTTTCATCGCCGCGGCGGCCACCGGCTGCCAGTCGTCGATCGGCTTGACGCCGACGATGGTGGCGTGGGGCACCATGCCGAGGATGCGCGAGCTCATTTCGCGCTGGAAACCGTTCATCACCGACAGCACCACGATCATCGCCAGCACGCCCAGGGCGAGGCCGATCATCGAGGTCATGGAGATGAAGGAAACAAAGCGATTGCGGCGCTTGGCGCGGGTATAGCGCGTGCCGATAAAGATCGATAACGGTCTGAACATTCGCTGGGGCACCGTATGGAAATTAAAGACCCGACGCCTGTTTCAGGCCCCGGGCTGCGACCAATCAGATGGGCGTCAGGAAACCTTCCTGCAGGTGCAGGACGCGGTCCATCTGGCGAGCCAGGTTCATGTCGTGGGTCACCACCAGGAACGCGGTACGCATCGAGGTGCTGAGTTCCAGCATCAAGTCCTGGATGCCCTGCGCGGTGTGGGAGTCGAGGTTGCCGGTCGGCTCGTCGAGCATCACCAGCCCTGGCTTGTTGACCAGGGCACGGGCGATGGCCACGCGCTGGCGTTCGCCACCGGACAGTTCCGCCGGCTTGTGCTCCAGGCGATGGGCCAGCCCCACCCGCTCCAGCAAGGCGGTGGCCCGCTGACGGGCTTCCGGGATCGCGGTCTTGCCGATCAGCAGCGGCATGCAGACGTTTTCCAGGGCGGTGAATTCCGGCAGCAAGTGGTGGAACTGGTAGACGAAGCCGAGGGAGCGGTTGCGCAGCAGGCCGCGACCCTTCTCGCTCAGCGCCGAAAGCTCCTCGCCGTCGAGCCAGACGCTGCCCTTGGTCGGCGTGTCGAGGCCGCCCAGCAGGTTGAGCAAGGTACTTTTGCCTGAACCTGAGGTACCGACGATCGCCACGCGCTCGCCCGGGTGCAACTCCAGTTGCAGGCCGGACAACACCACCACCGATTCCGGACCTTCCTCGTAGGACTTGCCCAGGTCGCGACAGCTCAGAATTGCTTTTTCACTCATGCCCAACTCACTCATAACGTAGCGCCTCCGCCGGCTGGGTGCGCGCGGCACGCCAGGCTGGATACAGGGTGGCGAGGAAACTCAGGACCAGTGCCGCGCCGCAGACCATCAACACATCCTCGGCCATCAGTTGCGATGGCAGGTAGTCGATGAAGTACACGTCGGCATTGAGGAATTTGTGCCCGATCAGGCCTTCGAGGGCGGAGATCGCCGCGCTCACGTTCAACGCCGCGAACATCCCGACCACGGCGCCGATCAAGGTACCGATCACGCCGATCACCGTGCCCTGGACCATGAAGGTCGCCATGATGCTGGCCGGCGTCGCGCCCAGGGTACGGAGGATCGCGATATCGCCCTTCTTGTCGTTCACCACCATCACCAGGGTGGAAATGATGTTGAAGGCGGCCACGGCGACGATCAGCAGCAACAGCAGGCCGATCATGGCTTTTTCCATGCGGATGGCCTGGTACAGGTTGCCGTGGGTACGGGTCCAGTCACGGGCGTAGTACTGGTTCTCGCCCAGTTGCTCGGCGATTTCCCAGGCGGTGCGTGGCGCCTGGAACAGGTCGTCGAACTTCAGGCGCAGGCCCTGCACCTGGTCCGGCTTCCAGCGATGCAGGCGGCCCAGGTCGTCGAGGTTGGTCAGGCCCAGATAGCCGTCCAGCTCGCCGGCGCCGACATGGAAGATGCCGACCACGGTAAAACGCTTCATGCGCGGAAACATCCCGGCCGGGGTCACCGTGACCTCGGGGGCGACGAAGGTCAGCTTGTCGCCCAGGCCAACCCCCAGCTTGGTCGCGGCCTTGTCGCCGATCACGATGCCGAAGCTGCCGGGGGCCAGGTCGTCCAGCTTGCCCTGCTTCATGAAGTTATCGATGATCGAAACCTGGCGTTCCTTGGCCGGATCGATGGCGTTGAGCAGGACTTTCTGCACCTGGCCATTATTGGTCAGCAACCCCTGCATCTGGGTGAACGGCGCAACCGCCAGCACCTTGGGGTTCTGCTTGACCTTGTCGGCCAGGCCTTGCCAGTCGCTGATCGGCTCACCGGATTCGATGGTCGCGTGGGGCACCATGCCCAGCACGCGGGTGCGCATCTCATGGTCGAAGCCGTTCATCACCGACAGCACGACGATCATCACGACCACGCCCAGGGCGAGTCCGATCATCGAGGTCAGGGAAATGAATGACACGAAATGATTGCGGCGCTTTGCACGGGTATAACGCGTGCCAATAAATACGAAGAGAGGTCTGAACATGTCGGGGCTTGTTCGGAGGAAAAGAAGACGTCCTTGTGGCGGGTCCTGGTAAGCAGCTTTACACTCAGACCACCGCCGCTACCATGGGTTCGCCATGTCGACATTAGATGAAGAAGATCGCCGCGAATACTACCGTATCGAGGACACGATCGCACTGGAAATTAGCCCCTTGTCCGCCCACGAAGCGGCGAGCAAGGAAGTGTTGCAGGATGCGTCGCCGCTGTTCAACCTGCTCAGCGAGCTGCATCTGAGCGAATTCGAATCGCAGCACCTGCTGCGCCAGGTCAGCGAGCGCGACCGGACCCTGGCCAACTACCTCAAGACCATGAACAAGCGCATCGACCTGCTCAGCCAGGTGGTGGCGCAGACCGTGCTCGGCAAGTTCGGTGAGCCGCAGCGGGTGATTCTCTCCGAGGGCGGCATCGAGTTCGAACATCACCTGTCCTACCCGGCCGGCACCCACCTGGCGGTCAAGCTGCTGCTGATGCCCCAGGCCTTGGGCCTGTTGTTGCGGGCCAAGGTCACCCATTGCGAAACCCGCAGTTTCGGCACGTTCGAAATCGGTACCGAGTTCGAATCATTGACCGACGCCCAACGCCAGTTGCTGGCGCGCTATATCCTGCAGAAGCAAGCCCAGGAACGTCGCCAGGCCCGAGAACAGAACGACCCGGCAGCCGATTGACCTGCGGCCCCACCGCGCAGCACTGATCATCTAATGGAAAAATTTCCGTGAAGGAGCAATCGTGACCCTGATTTATGGCCACCGCGGCGCTAAAGGCGAAGCACCGGAAAACACCCTGACCAGCTTCCAGCAGTGCCTCAAGCATGGCGTGCGCCGCTGCGAACTGGACCTGCACCTGTCCATGGACGGCGAGCTGATGGTGATCCACGACCCGACCCTCAAGCGCACCACCGACCGCCGCGGCAAGGTGGTCGAACACAGCGCCGAAGAACTGGTGTCCTATGACGCTCGCAAGGGCGGCCCGGGGTGGGTCACGCCCTGCCCGATCCCGCGCCTGGAAGAACTGTTCGAAAAATGCGACTTCGAGCACTGGCAGCTGGAAGTCAAGAGCGCCTCGCGCACCCGTGCCGCCACCACGGTGCTGGCGATTCGCGAGATGGCGCAGCGTTTCGGCCTGCTGGACAAGGTCACCGTCACCTCCAGCTCACGGGAAGTGCTCAAGGCGGCTGTCGAGCTGACCCCGGATCTGTCGCGCGGGCTGGTCGCCGAATACGCCTGGCTCGACCCGTTGAAGGTCGCGCAAAGCTACGGCTGCGAGATTCTGGCGTTGAACTGGACACTCTGCACCCCGGAGCGGCTGCAACGGGCGCAGCGTCAGGGCTTGCATGTGTCGGTATGGACAGTCAACGAGCCTGCGCTGATGCGCAGGCTCGCCGACTTCGGCGTAGACAGCCTGATTACAGACTTTCCCGGTTTGGCCAGCGCCACGCTCGAGAGTTACTGAAATCGGTCTCCCCGGCCGGCTCAGGCCACCGGCCGGAGTCGCTCAAAAAAGCCGGTTGAGGCCGTCGTAAGCGGCTACCCGATAGGCTTCGGCCATGGTCGGGTAGTTGAACGTGGTGTTGACGAAGTACTTCAGGGTATTGAGTTCGCCCGGCTGGTTCATGATCGCCTGGCCGATGTGCACGATCTCCGAAGCTTGGTAACCGAAGCAGTGCACGCCCAGGACTTCCAGGGTTTCGCGGTGGAACAGGATCTTCAGCATGCCTTGCGGCTCACCGGCGATCTGCGCGCGGGCCATGCTCTTGAAGAAGGCCTTGCCCACTTCGTACGGCACCTTGGCCTGGGTCAGCTCCTGCTCGTTCTTGCCGATCGAACTGATCTCCGGAATGGTGTAGATCCCGGTCGGCACGTCGTTGACGAAGCGCCAGCTGCCGTTATCGACGATGCTGCCGGCGGCCGAACGACCCTGGTCATGGGCGGCACTGGCCAGGCTCGGCCAGCCGATCACGTCGCCGGCGCCGTAGATGTTCGGCACGCAGGTGCGGTAGTTCTCGTCCACCTCGATCTGGCCACGGCTGTTGACCTTGACCCCGATGTTTTCCATGCCCAGCCGGTCGGTATTGCCAGTCCGGCCATTGCACCAGAGCAAGGCGTCGGCCTTGATCTTCTTGCCCGACTTGAGGTGCAGGATCACGCCATTGTCGAGGCCTTCGACGCGGTCGTACTCCTCGTTGTGGCGCACGGTGATGTTGTTGTTGCTGAAGTGGTAGCTCAGCGCCTGGGAAATCTCGGAGTCCAGGAAGCTCAGCAACTGGCCGCGGTTGTCCACCAGCTCGACCAGTACCCCCAGGCCACTGAAGATCGAGGCGTATTCACAACCGATCACGCCAGCGCCGTAAACGATGAGTTTGCGCGGGGTGTGGCCGAGGCTGAGGATGGTGTCGCTATCGTAGATACGCGGGTGGTGGAAATCGATATCGGCCGGACGATATGGACGCGAGCCGGTGGCGATGATGATGTGCTTGGCCACCAGCTTCTCGACCACGCCGTTGGCGCAGACCACTTCGATGGTCTGCTCGTCGGCGAAGCTGCCGGTACCGAAGAACACGTCGACCCGGTTACGCGCGTAGTAGCCAGTGCGCGAGGCGACCTGCTTGGAGATGACTTTCTCGGCGCTTTTCAGCACGTCGGGGAACGAGAACCAGCGTGGCTCGCCAATGGCCCGGAACATCGGGTTGGTGTTGAACTGCATGATCTGCCGGACCGAGTGACGCAAGGCCTTGGACGGGATGGTGCCCAGGTGGGTGCAGTTACCGCCGACCTGGCGACGGCTATCGACCATCGCTACCTTGCGCCCTGCTTTCGCGGCGTTCATCGCCGCACCTTCTCCAGCGGGGCCTGAACCCAGCACCACTACGTCGTAGTTGTAGACAGCCATGCGTACTCCTCAGAACAGGCCGCGGCACCCGTGTGGCACCTGCGGCTAAATCATGCCGCGGCCAGCGGCATGAAGGATCAATTTGGCTCGGTTACGAACCCGGGCACAGTCTATAGAAGCGTCAACGCCGCGCACATTAACCCTTGGTCGCGTCGCCGGCTACTTTTGCCTGCGACATCGCGCCGCGGCACCGCGCAAGATTACTGCTTTTGTCCGGCAAACAGGCGATCAAACGCGCGGTTGCTGCGTGTGACGAAGCCTGTATCGGCGCGGATCACAAAAAATGCGGCGATATCGTGTTTTTCCGCGTAATCCCAACCGCGTTCGGGGCCGAGGATCAGCAGCAGGGTCGACAGACCATCGGCCATCACGGCCGCGGGATGAATCACCGTGACCGAAGCCAGCCCATGCTCGACAGGCCTGCCGGTGCGAGCGTCGAAGGCGTGGGAATAACGCTGTCCATCGCGCTGGAAATAATTGCGGTAGTCGCCGGAAGTCGAAACCCCATAACCATCGACGGCGATGACCCGCTCGGCCAGCTGTCGATCGTCCCGCGGCTCCTCCAGGGCAATGCGCCACGCCGAACCGTCGGGTTTCCTGCCGACGGCCTTGAGTTCGCCGGTGGCTTCGACCAGGTAACTGTCGATGCCCATTTCCGCGAGCCTGGCGGCAATCCGGTCCACCGCATGACCGGCGGCGATGCTGTTGAAATCCACCTCGACCGCGGCGTCCTTGCACAGCTGGTCGCCCTCGATACGCAGATGGGTATAGCCGACTCGCTGCCGCACCTGCGCCAGCGCCGTATCGCTCGGCACCGCCTCACCGCGCCCCTGCGGACCGAAGCCCCAGAGGTTGAGCAACGGCTCGACCGTCAGATCGAAGGCGCCCTGGCTGTCCCGCGACAGCTGCTGGCCAATCTCGATCAAGCGCAGGACCGCCGCCGGCATCGCCTGGCAGCTATTGGCCGGCAGATCGTTGAAGCGTTCGATGTCCGAGTCGCTGCGATAGGTCGACATCTGCCGGTCGATCTGCGCAAGTATCCGCTCGACCTGGGCCTGCACCTCACTCGGTGCAGCCAGGCCTGCCCGCCTCACATACTTGATCGAGTAGGTGCTGCCCATGGTCGGGCCGCCAAAACTTTCCAGCGAGTCGCCCCGATCACATCCAGCCAGGGCCATGACCAAAACGACAGGAAGCCACCCTCGCACCCAAGATCCACCCAGCAAGACTTCGCCTCCCGACAATCGATTTCCCTCCCGGCTTCGTCCGACCAGGGCGGGCCATTATGCGGCAGCCAGCGGGGATTTGATGCAGGCCGAACCCGGCTCATCGCGAGCTTGCTCCTGCGGGTTTATTCCGCGAACTGGCGGGCAATAAATCCCAAGCCGTCCATCTACTTAGCAAGCAAGCTAAGAGTTTTTGTTGCCTCGACGGACTCATACACATATTGTTACAAAATGTCTGGCCTGCGGCTTAGCCGCCCCAGACCGGGCAGCCAGGACGGATAACAACCAGGGATCGCTAACAAAATAGCCAAAGTGAGTGAATAAAATGTCCACGACCACGGGCAAAGGCAAGGCGATCTTTCGCGTTGTCAGCGGCAACTTTCTGGAGATGTTCGACTTCATGGTCTACGGCTTTTACGCCACGGCCATTGCCAAGACCTTCTTCCCTGCCGACAGTGCTTTCGCGTCATTGATGCTGTCGCTGGCGACCTTCGGCGCCGGCTTCCTGATGCGCCCGCTAGGCGCGATCTTTCTTGGCGCTTATATCGACCGTCATGGCCGGCGCCGGGGCCTGATCATCACCCTGCTGCTCATGGCCGCGGGCACCGTGCTGATCGCCTGCGTCCCGGGTTATGCCACCCTCGGCGTCGCCGCGCCGTTGCTGGTGCTGCTCGGCCGATTGCTGCAGGGCTTCTCTGCCGGTGTGGAACTGGGTGGCGTCTCGGTTTACCTCGCGGAAATCTCCACCCCGGGCCGCAAGGGCTTCTTCGTCAGCTGGCAATCGGCGAGTCAACAGGCCGCCGTGGTCTTCGCCGGCCTGCTGGGCGTTGGCCTGAACCACTGGCTGAGCCCGGAACAAATGGGCGACTGGGGCTGGCGCATGCCGTTCCTGGTGGGCTGCATGATAGTGCCGGCGATCTTCATGATCCGTCGTTCGCTGGAAGAAACCCCGGAGTTCCAGGCACGCAAGCACCGCCCTACCCTGCGGGAAATCATCCGTTCCATCGGCCAGAACTTCGGCATCGTCCTGGCCGGCATGGCACTGGTGGTGATGACCACTGTGTCCTTCTACCTGATCACCGCCTACACCCCGACCTTCGGCAAGGCCGAATTGCAGCTGTCGGACCTGGACGCCCTGCTGGTCACCGTGTGCATCGGCCTGTCGAACTTCTTCTGGCTGCCGGTGATGGGCGCCGTCTCGGACAAGGTCGGGCGCAAACCGCTGCTGCTGGCGGCGACCGTCCTGGCGATCCTCACGGCTTACCCGGCACTGTCCTGGCTGGTGGCCAACCCGAGTTTCAGCCACCTGCTGATCGTCGAGCTGTGGCTGTCCTTCCTCTATGGCTCGTACAACGGCGCCATGGTGGTGGCTCTCACCGAGATCATGCCGGTTGAAGTACGCACCACCGGCTTCTCCCTGGCCTACAGCCTGGCCACCGCCACCTTTGGCGGCTTCACGCCGGCGGCCTGCACCTACCTGATCCATGCGCTGGACAACAAGGCGGCGCCGGGGATCTGGCTCAGCGGCGCGGCGGTGCTGGGCCTGATCGCGACCCTGGTGCTGTTCCGCGGCAACAAGCATGAACTGCGCACTGCGCAGGCAGCAGTAGTGGGCGGCGCCTGATCGACCGTCTTCGCGGACAATCAACTCATCCCTCCAGCCGTCAAACGCCACAAACAAAAACGCCCCGACAAGTCGGGGCGTTTTCATCTGCGGCTAAGGCTTAGCGCGGGAACGCAGGCGGGTTCACACCGGCCATGTCTTCCATCACGCGAACCACCTGGCAGCTGTAACCGAATTCGTTGTCGTACCAGACGTACAGAACAACGCGGTTATCCTGGGTGATGGTCGCTTCAGCGTCCACCACACCGGCGTGGCGCGAGCCCACGAAGTCGGTGGAAACCACTTCCTGGGAATTGACGAAGTCGATCTGCTTGTGCAGATCGGAGTGCAGCGCCATGTAGCGCAGGTACTCGTTCATCTCTTCACGGGTAGCGGCTTTCTCAAGGTTCAGGTTGAGAATGGCCATCGACACGTTTGGCGTCGGAACGCGGATCGCGTTACCGGTCAGCTTGCCGGCCAGCTCAGGCAGGGCCTTGGCGGCAGCGGTGGCAGCACCGGTCTCGGTGATGACCATGTTCAGCGCGGCGCTACGGCCACGACGATCGCCCTTGTGGAAGTTGTCGATCAGGTTCTGGTCGTTGGTGTACGAGTGAACGGTTTCGACGTGACCGTTGACGATGCCGAACTTGTCGTTCACGGCCTTGAGCACCGGCACGATGGCGTTGGTGGTGCAGGAGGCGGCGGAAACGATCTTGTCGTCAGCGGTGATTTCGGCGTGGTTGATACCGTGAACGATGTTCTTCAGCTTGCCTTTGCCAGGCGCGGTCAGAACGACGCGGTCGATACCCGGGCAGGCCAGGTGCTGACCCAGGCCGTCGGCGTCACGCCATACACCGGTGTTGTCCACCAGCAGCGCGTCTTTGATGCCGTACTGGGTGTAGTCCACCTCGGTCGGGTTCTTCGCGTAGATAACCTGGATCAGGTTGCCGTTGGCGGTGATGGTGTTGTTGGCTTCGTCGATGGTGATGGTGCCGTTGAACGAACCGTGTACCGAATCGCGACGCAGCAGGCTGGCGCGCTTGGTCAAGTCGTTCTCGGCGCCTTTGCGCACCACGATGGCGCGCAGGCGCAGGCCGTCGCCGCCACCGGTTTTCTCGATCAGGATGCGCGCCAGCAGACGGCCGATACGACCGAAGCCGTACAGGACCACGTCGGTGCCTTTGCGGGGCGAAGCGTTTTGCTGGCCAACCACGTCAGCCAGCTCTTCGCGAACGAATTGCTCGGCGGTGCGGCCATTGCCTTCGTTACGGAATTTGAACGCCAACTTGCCCAGGTCCACCGAAGCCGCGCCGAGCTTGAGCTCGCTCATGGCCTTGAGCAGTGGGAATGTTTCGTGGACGGAGAGTTCGCTATCGTCGGAAGAGCGATGGCGAGCAAAGCGGTGAGCTTTGAGAATCGCGATGACAGACTGGTTGATCAGGCTGCGGCCATAGATCGAGCTCACCACATTGTTATTGCGGTAGAGCTGACCGATAAGCGGAATCATCGCTTCTGCGAGCGCTTCACGGTCGATCCATTCACCAAGACACTGGTCGGGCTTCTGAGTCACGGGAACCTTCCACATGTAGGGGCTGAAAAAAGGGGCTACATTATGCAGCCGAGTCCCCTGCGTAGCAATGCGCGCCTGTCGCGCGGAACGTAACAAAAACCCATCCGAAAAAAATACACCCCGCTCCAGCCCAGTAAATACGCGGCTTCCAGAAAGACCTCATTTTGCGCGGTATCCCAGCGTTGTCTGTAACCCTCCGTAACACCGCCCCGATTCGGCACTACATTTCCCGCCAAAAAACGCGTTTTTTTGTCATAACCACTACATTTTCCGCAACCGCGTAATAGACACATCAGCAACTGACAGCCGGTACGCCGGACCGCTACAATTACCGACTTTGTCGCAACGCTGGAGCTCAACCTTCCGTGCCCGTTCTGCGTCTACCGCAACTCCCTGCCGCCGCCGGCAAACAGCACTGGGGCAATCTGCCCGGTGCCGCCCTCAGCCTCGCCATTGCCGAGGCTGCCAGCGCCGCCAAGCGCTTCACCCTGCTGCTGACCGCCGACAGCCAAAGTGCCGAACGGCTGGAGCAGGAGCTGAGTTTCTTCGCCCCGGATTTGCCTGTGCTGCATTTCCCGGACTGGGAAACCCTGCCCTACGACCTGTTCTCGCCGCACCAGGACATCATCTCCCAGCGGATCGCCAGCCTGTACCGGCTGCCGGAGCTGGAGCATGGCGTGCTGGTGGTGCCGATCACCACCGCCCTGCATCGCCTGGCGCCGACCAAGTTCCTGCTGGGCAGCAGCCTGGTGCTGGACATCGGCCAGAAGCTGGATGTCGAACAGATGCGCACTCGCCTGGAAGCCAGCGGCTATCGCTGTGTCGACACGGTCTACGAGCACGGCGAGTTCGCGGTGCGCGGCGCCTTGATCGACCTGTTCCCGATGGGCAGCAAACTGCCTTATCGCATCGACCTGTTCGACGATGAAATCGAGACCCTGCGCACCTTCGATCCGGAAAACCAGCGCTCCATCGACAAGGTCGATTCGGTGCGCCTGCTGCCGGCGAAAGAATTCCCGCTGCAGAAAGAAGCCGTCACCCGCTTCAAGGCCCGTTTCCGCGAACGCTTCGACGTCGATTTCCGCCGCTGCCCGATCTTCCAGGACCTGAGCAGCGGGATCACCCCGGCTGGCATCGAGTATTACCTGCCGCTGTTCTTCGAAGACACTTCGACCCTGTTCGACTACCTGCCCCAGGACACCCAGGTGTTTTCCCTGCCGGGCATCGAACAGGCGGCCGAGAACTTCTGGAACGACGTGCGCAACCGTTACGAAGAACGCCGCGTCGATCCATCCCGTCCTTTATTGCCGCCTGCCGAATTGTTCCTGCCGGTGGAAGACTGCTTTGCCCGCCTGAAAAGCTGGCCGCGGGTGGTCGCCAGCCAGCAGGACATCGAGGCTGGCGGCGGCCGCGAGCGCTTCCCGGCGCAGCCCCTACCCAACCTCGCCATCGAAGCCAAGGCCAATCAGCCGCTGGCGGCCCTGGCCAGTTTCCTCGATGAATTCTCCGGACGCGTGCTGTTCACCGCCGAATCCGCCGGGCGCCGCGAGGTGCTGCTGGAGTTGCTGGAGCGCCTGAAGCTGCGGCCGAAGACCGTCGACAGCTGGCCGGACTTCGTCGCGGGCAAGGATCGCCTGGCGATCACCATCGCACCGCTGGACGAAGGCTTGCTGCTGGACGATCCGGCCCTGGCGCTGGTGGCCGAAAGCCCGCTGTTCGGCCAGCGCGTGATGCAGCGCCGGCGCCGGGAAAAACGCGCCGACGCCAACAACGATGCGGTGATCAAGAACCTCACCGAGCTGCGCGAAGGCGCGCCGGTGGTGCATATCGATCACGGCGTGGGCCGCTACCTGGGCCTGGCCACCCTGGAAATCGACAACCAGGCCGCGGAATTCCTCACCCTCGAATACGCCGAGGGCGCCAAGCTCTATGTGCCGGTGGCCAACCTGCACCTGATCGCCCGCTACACCGGTAGCGACGACGCCCTGGCGCCGCTGCACCGCCTGGGTTCGGAAACCTGGCAGAAAGCCAAGCGCAAGGCCGCCGAACAGGTGCGCGATGTCGCCGCCGAACTGCTGGACATCTACGCTCGCCGCGCGGCCCGCGAAGGCTATGCCTTTGCCGATCCAAAAGCCGACTACGCCACCTTCAGCGCCGGCTTCCCGTTCGAAGAAACCCCCGACCAGCAAACCACCATCGAAGCGGTGCGCGAGGACATGCTCGCGGCCAAGCCGATGGACCGCCTGGTCTGCGGCGACGTCGGCTTCGGCAAGACCGAAGTGGCGATGCGCGCCGCCTTCATCGCCGTGCATGGCGGCAAGCAAGTGGCGATCCTGGTGCCCACCACCCTGCTCGCCCAGCAGCACTACAACAGCTTCCGCGACCGCTTCGCCGACTGGCCGGTGACCGTGGAAGTGATGAGCCGCTTCAAGTCCGCCAAGGAAGTGAATGCCGCGGTGGCCGACCTGGCCGAAGGCAAGATCGACATCGTCATCGGCACCCACAAGCTGTTGCAGGACGATGTGAAGATCAAGAACCTCGGGCTGGTGATCATCGACGAAGAACACCGCTTCGGCGTGCGCCAGAAAGAACAGCTCAAGGCCCTGCGCAGCGAGGTCGACATCCTGACCCTGACCGCCACGCCGATTCCGCGCACGCTGAACATGGCGGTGTCGGGCATGCGCGACCTGTCGATCATCGCCACGCCACCGGCCCGACGCCTGTCGGTGCGCACCTTCGTCATGGAGCAGAACAAGAGCACGGTCAAAGAGGCCCTGCTGCGCGAGCTGCTGCGTGGCGGCCAGGTCTACTACCTGCACAACGACGTGAAGACCATCGAGAAATGCGCCGCCGACCTCGCCGAACTGGTGCCGGAAGCGCGCATCGGCATCGGCCACGGGCAGATGCGCGAACGCGAACTCGAACAGGTGATGAGCGACTTCTACCACAAGCGCTTCAACGTGCTGATCGCCTCGACCATCATCGAGACCGGCATCGACGTGCCGAGTGCCAACACCATCATCATCGAGCGCGCCGACAAGTTCGGCCTGGCCCAGCTGCACCAGTTGCGCGGCCGGGTCGGTCGCAGTCACCACCAGGCCTATGCCTACCTGCTGACGCCACCGCGCCAGCAGATCACCCCGGACGCGGAAAAGCGCCTGGAGGCGATCGCCAACACCCAGGACCTCGGCGCCGGCTTCGTGCTCGCCACCAACGACCTGGAGATCCGCGGTGCCGGCGAACTGCTGGGGGATGGCCAAAGCGGCCAGATCCAGGCGGTGGGCTTCACCCTTTATATGGAGATGCTCGAGCGCGCGGTGAAAGCCATCCGCAAGGGCGAGCAGCCGAACCTCGACCAGCCGCTGGGCGGTGGTCCGGAAATCAACCTGCGCCTGCCGGCGCTGATTCCCGAAGACTACCTGCCGGATGTGCACGCGCGACTGATCCTGTACAAGCGCATCGCCTCGGCCACCGATGAGGACGGCCTGAAGGACCTGCAGGTGGAGATGATCGACCGCTTCGGCCTGCTGCCGGAACCGACCAAGAACCTGGTACGCCTGACCCTGCTGAAACTGCAGGCCGAGCAACTGGGCATCAAGAAGGTCGACGGCGGCCCGCAGGGCGGTCGTCTCGAGTTCGCCGCCGATACCCCGGTGGACCCGCTGGCGCTGATCAAACTCATCCAGGGCCAACCCAATCGCTACAAATTTGAAGGCGCCACGCTGTTCAAATTCATGGTGCCGATGGAACGTCCGGAAGAACGCTTCAACACATTGGAGGCGCTGTTCGAGCGCCTCACCCCGAAAACTGCTTGAAGGACGCCCCATGCGCCTGTTTCGCTCACTGACCTTGCTCCTGACCCTGGTCGCTCCCTCGGCGTTTGCCGACATGTATCAGGTCGAAATGATTCTGGTCCGGCAGAACGCGGTTCCCGCCATCGTCAGCCGCGCCGCCCCCGAAGACTGGGCCGCCGGCGCCCAACGCCTGGGCGCCGACAGCCAGCGCACCCCGGCGCTGGGTGGCGTGGTCGAGAAACTCACCGCCAGCGGCGACTACAGCGTGCTGATGCACAAGGCCTGGCAACAGGCGCTGGACGAAAACCCGGTGAAAGTCGCGGTCAGCGAGGGCCAGGAACAGTTCGGCCAGTTCCCGATCGAGGGCACCCTGACCCTCAAGCTCGGGCGCTTCACCGATGTGGATGCGCAGTTCTGGGTCAACCGGATCGACAGCAACGGCCTGGTGACCGCCAGCGAACGCCTGAAACAGGAAAGCCACACCAAGAACGGCCAGCTCAACTACCTCGACAACGGTCACCTGGCCCTGCTGATCAAGATCACCTCGCTGTCGGCCCCCACGCCGCGCGAGGCGCCGCCTGAAATCGTGGACTGACAGAAGTCCCTATGCCCCCGACCCTGACCAAACCCCTGGCACCTTCCTGGGTCAGCCGATTCAAGGAACAAGCCCTGGAGCGTGGCCGCCGCTACGCCCTGGAGAACCGCGTCAGGATCGTCCAGGCCGGCGACAGCGTCATCACCGCCAGTTGCGAGGGCTCGGGAGGCAACGTCTATCGACAGACCATCAGCCTGCGCGAGTCGGCCAGGAACACCTTGCTGATGGTCGAAGCCTCCTGCACCTGCCCGGTGCGCAGCAATTGCAAACACATTGCCGCGGTGCTGCTGAAAATCGAGGAGACCCTGGCCTATCCGGCGGCGGCGAAAGACGCCGAGCTGCTGGAAAAACTCCAGGCCGTCCTGGAAAACCGCAGCCCCGCCCCGCTGCCGCAACAGATCGTCGACAACGTGCAGCCAGTGCCCCGGCTGTGGCTGGCCAGTATCGAGTTCAGCGCCTTCGAACCGCGTAACGGCAAGATGCAGCGCTACATCCAGCACCGTGCCGCGCTGTCGTTCAGCTACCTGGAGGAATACGTCAGCGGGCAGAAAAACGCCGACGTGGTGATTCGCCAGGAACACCAGACCCTGCGCATCAAGCGCCAGCCGGAAGTCGAACAACGCTATCGCGAACAGCTGCGGGCGCTGGGTTTCAAGATCGCCACCCGGCAAAGCAAAGCCCTGCCGGAAAGCGCCGGCGAGCTGTATGAAATGGTCAACGACAGCGCCTGGCTGACCTTCACCCTCAACGAACTGCCCAAGCTGCGCACCCAGGGCTGGGAGCTGCAGATCGACGACGACTTCGGCTTCGACCTGACCGCCGTGGACGACTGGTACGCCACGGTGGACGAAGCGCCGGGGCGCGACTGGTTCGACCTGGAACTGGGCATCATCGTCAACGGCGAGCGCCTGAGCCTGCTGCCGATCCTGCTCAACCTGATGCGCTCCCATACCGAGATCCTCAACCCGGAGCGCCTGGCCAGACGCCGGGACGACGAGCTGATCCTGGTGAATATTCCCGGGCGCCCCAACTCGCCCAACGGCCCCCTGCAAGTGGCGTTGCCCTATGGCCGGCTGAAGCCGGTGCTGGCCACCCTGGGCGAGTTCTATCTGCAGGAATCCGGCGAAACCACACTGCGCCTGAGCAGTGTCGACGCGACCCGCCTCAATCCGCTGGAAGACCTGCCCCTGCTCTGGGAAGGCGGCGAACACATCCGCTCCTTCGCCCAGCGGCTGCGCGACATCAAGGACTACTCGGCCCCCGCGCCGGAGGGCCTGAACGCCACGCTGCGCCCCTATCAGCTCGAAGGCCTGAGCTGGATGCAGTCCCTGCGCCAGCTGGAAGTCGGCGGCATCCTGGCCGACGACATGGGCCTGGGCAAAACCCTGCAGACCTTGGCCCATGTGCTCAGCGAAAAGAACGCCGGGCGCCTGGACCGGCCGTGCATGGTGGTGATGCCCACCAGCCTGATCCCCAACTGGCTCGACGAGGCGGCGCACTTCACACCGCAACTCAAGGTCCTGGCCCTGTATGGCGCCGGCCGCCATAAGCACTTCGCCCGGCTGAGCGACTACGACCTGATCCTGACCACCTACGCGCTACTGCCCAAGGATGTCGAGCAACTCGCCGCCCTGCCCCTGCATGTCCTGGTGCTGGATGAGGCGCAATACATCAAGAACCCGTCGAGCAAGGCGGCCCAGGCCGCGCGCGCGCTCAATGCCCGGCAGCGCCTGTGCCTGAGCGGCACGCCACTGGAGAATCACCTGGGCGAGCTGTGGTCGCTGTTCCATTTCCTGCTGCCCGGCTGGCTGGGGGACGTGAAGAGCTTCAATCGCGACTACCGCGTGCCGATCGAAAGGCATGCCAGCGAAGTGCGCCTGCAGCACCTCAATGGGCGGATCAAGCCCTTCCTGTTGCGCCGCACCAAGGAACAGGTGGCCACCGAACTGCCGCCCAAGACCGAGATCATCCATTGGGTGGAGCTCAATGAAGCCCAGCGCGATGTGTACGAAACCATGCGCCTGGCCATGGACAAGAAAGTCCGCGACGAGATCACCCGCAAGGGCGTGGCCCGCAGCCAGATCATCATTCTTGAAGCGTTGCTGAAACTGCGCCAGGTGTGCTGCGACCTGCGCCTGGTCAACGAAGACGCGGTGCCGGCGCGAGGCAGCTCCTCCGGCAAGCTCGACAGCCTGATGGAGATGCTCGAGGAACTGTTCGACGAGGGTCGGCGCATCCTGCTGTTCTCGCAATTCACCTCGATGCTGAGCCTGATCGAAGCCGAGCTTAAACGGCGCAACGTCGCCTACGCCCTGCTGACCGGGCAGACCCGCGATCGCCGCACGCCGGTCAGGGACTTCCAGGGCGGCAAGCTGCAGATCTTCCTGATCAGCCTGAAAGCCGGCGGCGTCGGCCTCAACCTGACCGAAGCCGACACCGTGATCCACTACGACCCCTGGTGGAACCCGGCCACGGAAAACCAGGCCACCGACCGCGCCTATCGAATTGGCCAGGAGAAGCCGGTGTTCGTCTACAAGCTGATTGCCCGCGGCACGGTGGAAGAGAAAATCCAGCACCTGCAGCAGGAGAAGTCCGACCTGGCCGCGGGCGTACTGGATGGGCGCAAGGCCGGGGACTGGAAGCTGCAGAGCGAAGACATCGAAGCCCTCTTCGCCCCGCTGCCCGACAAGAAAGGCGGACGCTGATCTGGAGCCGCTGGTGCAGCCTGCGATCGGCTGAGCAGCAGACGTAAAGCCTCACGATGTTTCAGTAATATCGCAGACTCAGGTTTTGCGAGCGCTGCGCGCTCGATCGCAGCCTGCGGCAGCGGCTACAGGTTTGCTGCGAGGATTCGCGCCAACGTCGATTTCACCTTACCCATGCCGTCCTGCAACGCCTGCTCGATCTCGGCCATGGTAATCACCGCAACGGACTTGCCCGCCGCCGGGTTCACCACCAGCGCCAGGCAGGCGTAGTCCAGCTCCAGCTCCCGGGCCAACGCCGCTTCCGGCATGCCGGTCATACCGACGATGTCGCAGCCGTCACGTTCCAGGCGGGCGATCTCCGCCACGGTTTCCAGGCGCGGGCCCTGGGTGCAGGCGTACACGCCCTGACTGCTGAATTCGCAGCCTTCGGCGGCCAGCGCGGCAATCAATTGCTGGCGCAGCGAATCACTGTAGGGATAGCTGAAGTCGATGTGGGTGACCTGCTCCAGGTCGTCGGCAAAATAGGTGTGCTCGCGACCGCTGGTGTAGTCGATCAGCTGATGCGGCACGCAGAAATGCCCGGAGCCCATCGCCGGATGAATGCCACCCACCGCGTTGACCGCCAGAATCGCCTCGGCGCCAGCCTGCTTCAGCGCCCAGAGATTGGCCCGATAGTTCACCTGATGCGGCGGGAAGCGATGCGGATGACCGTGACGCGCCAGAAACAGCACCTCGCGACCGGCGTATTCACCCTTCTGGATATCCGCCGACGGAGCGCCATAGGGCGTGTCCAGGGGCAAGGATTGGTGAATGCTCAAGCCTTCGAGCCGGGTCAGGCCGGTACCGCCGATAATCGCGTAGACCGTCATCGCAAAAGCCCTTAATCGATCAGTTGGGCATCTTTGAGTGCGCCGAGCGCCGTCAGCCAGCGCGGATCCTGACGATAGTCGGTGCAGGCGAACGCCTGGCCACGCATCCGCGCGATCCGCGCCGACGGCGTCACTTTCAGACGCTGGGCCGCGCTCAGGGCCAGCTCGGCCGCCGCCCGATCGTTGCACACCAGGCCCATGTCGCAACCAGCCGACAGCGCCGCTTCGATCCGGCTCGCGGCATCGCCCACCACATGAGCACCGGCCATCGACAGGTCGTCACTGAAGATGACACCGTCGAACTGCAATTCACCGCGCAGGATCTCCTGCAACCAACGACGGGAAAACCCGGCTGGCTGGGCATCGACCTGAGGGTAGATGACGTGGGCCGGCATCACCGCCGCCAACTGCTTGCTCAGGCGCGCGAAAGGCACCAGGTCCTTGGCCCGAATCTCGTCGAGGCTGCGCTCGTCATTGGGGATCGCCACGTGGGAGTCCGCCTCGGCCCAGCCGTGCCCGGGGAAATGCTTGCCCGTGGCCGCCATGCCGGCGCTGTTCATGCCACGGATAAAGGCGCCTGCCAGCAAGGCGGCGCGCTCGGGGTCGCCCTCGAAGGAACGGGTGCCCACCACGGCGCTGCGCTGATGATCGAGGTCCAGCACCGGCGCGAAGCTCAAGTCCAGGCCGACGGCCAGCACTTCGGTGGCCATGATCCAGCCGCACTGCTCGGCCAGGTACTCGGCATTCGGATTGTCGGCGATGGCACGCATGGCCGGCAGCCGCACGAAGCCCTGGCGCAGGCGTTGCACGCGACCGCCCTCCTGGTCCACCGCCAGCAGCAGGTCCGGGCGAATCGCCCGAATGGACGCGCTCAGCTCACGCACCTGCCGCGGATGCTCGATATTGCGGACAAAGATGATCAGCCCACCCACTTCGGGCTGGCGCAGGAGTTGGCGATCTTCAGCCGTCAGCCAGGTACCGGCGACATCCACCATCAAGGAGCCTTGCAGGCCTGTGGTCATAGCAATTCCTTAGTAACGAAGTGCGCGCACGGCACCGCAAAGGGTGCTGGCGTGGCGCGGACGCACGAATCCATTGCCGGCGGCAAGGCCCGGCAAGCGACGATCGGCGAAAGGTGTGAAGAGAGGTAGGAAACGAGAGTCGACATGGGCGGCTAGCTTAGCGGATGTAAGCTGCCGCGCCCACCCGGACGGTCAGGCCTTGGCGACCGCCGGAGTCGATTTGCTGCGTGGCTTGAGCTGTGCCGTGGCCATGGCATCATCAGTGACGCCGGTTTCGGCGCGCATGCCGGCCGCAAGGAATGGCACCATCAGGCGCATTACCTGCTCGATCGAGGTATTGACCCCGAAGTCGGTCTCGGCAATCGCACGCAAGGCCTTGATCCCCGACATGCTGAAAGCCGCCGCTCCCAGCATGAAGTGCACACGCCAGAACAGTTCGATCGGTGGGATACGCGGCGCGGCTTCGTTGACCAGCAGCATGTAGCGGCGGAATACCTTGCCGTACATGTCTTCCAGATAACGCCGCAGGTGCCCCTGGCTCTGGCTGAAGGCCAGGCCCAGAAGGCGCATGAAAATGGACAGGTCGTTGCCGCTGCGAGGCTGGACCACCAAGGCCTGCTCGACGAGGATTTCCAGCAGCTCTTCGAGGCTTGGCTTGCTGTCCGGCTTGGCCGAACGCCGCTCCAGCTCACGGTCGAGGCTGATGCAGAACGGCCCGAGGAAGCGCGAGAACACCGCCTGGATCAGGGCCTTTTTGGAACCGAAATGATAATTCACCGCCGCCAGGTTGACCCCGGCCTTGCTGGTGATCAGCCGCAATGAGGTTTCGGCAAAACCTTTTTCCGCGAACAACTGCTCGGCAGCATCGAGAATGCGTTCAACGGTTTCCGACTGGGCCATGGCTACTCCGCCTGACAAACACTTGTTTGAAACATACGTTTCAGCCCCAGCCTTGTCAAGCCTGCCTGTCCGTTTTGCGGCCGGCCAGTCAGCTATTTAATCATACCTGCCGCTTCCTGTAGCCAGCCACGCGACACCAGGCATGCGCAGCGGCGACCCGACCGTCCAGCGGCGATTGGAAAAAGGAGGATTGCCAAGCGGCATTCACTGTATATAATTCCAGTCACTGTATAAAAAGACAGAGCGATCGACATGCTAAAACTGACGCCACGCCAAGCTGAGATTCTGGCTTTTATCAAACGCTGCCTCGAAGACAACGGCTACCCACCGACCCGCGCGGAAATCGCCCAGGAACTGGGTTTCAAGTCGCCCAACGCCGCCGAAGAACACCTCAAGGCATTGGCCCGCAAAGGCGCGATCGAAATGACTCCAGGCGCCTCCCGCGGTATTCGTATCCCGGGGTTCGAAGCCAAGCCCGACGACTCCAGCCTGCCCATCATTGGCCGGGTTGCCGCCGGTGCTCCAATTCTCGCCGAACAGCACATCGAAGAGTCCTGCAACATCAATCCGGCCTTCTTCCACCCCCGTGCAGACTACCTGCTGCGGGTTCACGGCATGAGCATGAAGGACATCGGTATTTTCGATGGCGACCTGCTGGCCGTGCATACCACTCGCGAGGCCCGCAACGGCCAGGTCGTCGTCGCCCGCATTGGCGACGAAGTCACCGTGAAACGCTTCAAGCGCGAAGGCAGCAAAGTCTGGCTGATTGCCGAAAACCCTGAGTTCGCCCCTATCGAAGTCAACCTGAAAGATCAGGACCTGGTGATCGAAGGCTTGAGTGTCGGCGTCATTCGCCGCTAAAGGAGGCTGTATGCAGTTCCCTCACACACCACAGCATGCACAACTGCCACTGTTCGAAGCGTTCATGGCCCAACCCCTGGCGCCTATCCTCAAAGAGGTCGTCGAATCGCCCTGGAGTAACGAACCGGAAGCTTTCAGTGAACTGTCGTTACGCGGTGCCGCCGGGAACTGCCTGAGCCTGCTGGCGCCCATCCTCAGGGAACTGAGCCAGGACCAGGATGCGCGCTGGCTGACATTGATTGCCCCGCCGGCCAGCCTGACCCAGGCCTGGTTGCGGGATGCCGGCCTGAACCGCGAACGGATTCTGCTGCTGCACCCGCGCGGCGCCCAAAGCGCGCAACAGCTAGCTTGCGAGGCTCTGCGCCTGGGACGCAGCCACACCGTTGTCAGCTGGCTCAACCCGTTGAACAGCAGCGCCCGTCAACAGCTCATCAGCGCAGCCCGCACGGGCGACGCACAAAGCCTGAATATTCGTCTGGGCTGACCGCTAGAAGCGTCGATGGACACGCTTGAATGACACAAGGCTTCTCCATGATTGAGAAGCCGAAAGGAGGCGACGAACGACAGCAAAAAAACCGACAAACGGACTCAGTGAAGAATCCGTGGCCCCTCTTCTTTCTCCAATTCGCCTTCAACCAGGCGACCCGCCATCTGCACACCCACGCTCAACATGGCCTTGGCCACCTCGACATGCTGGCCTTGCAAGAAGGCTTTGGCATCTTCTGAAAAGTCCAGAGTGACCAGAGAACCCTCGTCCTCGGCCCTGCGCAGCTCGATACGACCGTCTGGCAATTCGACAATTTCTAGAAAGGACGTTGGCATAAAGGTCTGTTCTCCACGAAAGGCCGGGATTATATCAGTCATCACCCCGACCTCGCGCGGGCCCAAACGGTTTTCTTTATTGGCCTGGCGTTACAAACAGGCATTTGCCATCAGAAATTCGGCTTGTAATCAAAACTCGCGGCGGCTTCCTTATCGGAAAACGGCGTAATGGCCTGCTTCTTGTTGATGACCGTGTTGACCATCGAACTGGGGAACATCTGGATGCAGTTATTGAACTCCTCGACAGTCCGGTTGAAGACCGTAACGGCGGCTGCAATGTTCGCCTGCTGTTCGACGATTTCCTTCATCAACCCACTGACGATTCCCGCCGCCTTGAGTTCCGGATAGGCCTCAAAGGCCATGTTCAGCCCCCCCACCAGTTCCCTAGTGGCCATCTGCGTCGACTTCAGCGCCTCACCACTGGCCGCCTCAGGCAACCTTCCGAGGGCCGAACGCAGGCCCACCACTTTTTCCAGCACGTTGCTTTCATAGATCTTGAAGCTGGAAGCCTGCTCCTCCAGGGCATCCAGCACCTTGATCTTCTGCCGCTCATACACGAGCACATCGGCCCATGCGCGCTGAGCGCGGTTCCCTGCGCCGACAATCTTGTTGTAGTAGTACCAGAGGAGCCAGGCCACCAGTATCGCTGTAAGAAGGATGATCATTTACTGCTCCATGTCCTGCGTTCTTTTCTTCGGTAGATTGAAATTGTCGTCATGCAACTCGGCAAACTGGTGCAACAGCTCCAGCACCGGCCTCAGGCGCGGCATCGTCGCCCCCTGCATCAAGCCGGCATGAAAGGCGACCGGCTCCGCAAGGCTTACCGCCGAGGTAGCGATGCCAACCACATCATCATTGTTGAAGCTCACGCATAGGCGACTCTGGGAGGAAAACTCGAAACTGACGTCTTTCAGCTCCTTGGCGATCTGCAGCAACTTGAGCACGGTGACCGGTGTGGCGAAAGTCGCGCAGGCCATCTCCGTCGCGCCAGTCAGGGTGAAGGCAGAGTTGAATTCCCGGGTCGTGGTCTTGTAGAGATGCTCGCGATCCATGGCTCGATGCTTGTCACCACGAACGGCAACCTCGGCCGTCCAGGGAAAATCGAACACCAGGCTATAGCGGTCATACCCAACATAGCGGGTTCTGGTTTCCCTTCGAGAACCGCCCTTGCCATTGGAAATCGATACTTCGTAGGTTTCCATATCGACGTAATGCAGATGGTGGAAAGCGTAAGGCAGATCGTGCACCGCACCGTTATAAACGCCCAGCAGCGTGTTCTTGAGCTCACGGGAATAGTTACCCCGACGATAGTGCGCAAACTCATTCATCATCACGGCCAGGGTGAAAATCCCCGAAGCCGACGCATCACCTACACCAGCGCTGAGCAGAGCCGCTTTACGAATGATCTTCTGCGATAGCGCCTTCACCACATCCGGATGAATGAAGTGGTTGGCGCCACGCCGGCGCATCAGGTAGATCCCGGGAATCAGCAACGGCCAGACCAGTATTCCGACAATGCACAGGCACCAGGCCAGTTTTTTTGAATTGGGATCTGAACGACTAAGGACAATAGGTTCGGGAAAATCGCGAATCTGCTCCACCGCCTTGAGCAAATCCCGGGACGAAGCGGCCGCGTCCGCCAGACGATCGACACGATCGAACAACGCAGGCAGCGCATTCGTCTCTGTAGCTGAAGCCATTACTCATCCTTGAATGATTGGTCGTACTCGAAGATATCCGCTAGCGGCGGCTCAACACTCATTCAGGCCGTCACGGAAGCGAATCGCCAAAGCCTTGAGGTTCTGACGCCATTGCTCCAGCTCTTCCCGGCTCAGTTGCGGTGCCTGCTCTTCTTCATCGAGGTTCACTGCGACAATCAACGGCTGGGTGACATCGCCCTTGGGTTTATGCGGCACCCGCGGTGGCTGGAACATCGCCGAATGGGCAGCCAGCAGCTTCGCCAGCCAGGTCTCCGGGTTATGGGCCAGTTCCACCAGCTCGGCCAGCTCGGGGATGGCGATGCTTTCCAGCACCTCACGGGTGAGCAGCAGCTCCGCGCGGGGCGCATTGGCCTGTGGGAGGCGATAGAAGCCGGCGATTTCATGGCACAAGCCAAGCAGCGCGCCATACAGATGAAACAACACCGACTCGCGCCCTGCCTGCACCAGCGCCTGCGCATTCATTGCCCCGCCCGCTTCGGCTCGCGCCAAGGCTTCCAGCGACAGACCGGCGAAGTAAATTTTCTGGTTGGTGCGGGTATAGAGTTCGTGGGCCATGACGGCAATCTCCACAACGAATAGATACAGCAGGCTGGCCTTACAGTGTCATGGAACACTCCAGCCCACCGCAAGCCCAAAAGAAAGGCCGCGGACCCTTGAGAGGTTTACGCGGCCTGTCAGAAGCGTCCGATGCGGACCTTAACGCTTGTCTTCGACCTTCCAGCTACCACCGTCGTAGAACGCACGCCAACCGGTCGGCTTGCCGTCGACTTCGGTCTGCACGTACTGCTCCTTGGTCTTGCGGCTGTAGCGGATCACCGCCGGGCGACCGTCCGGGTCCTTCTTCGGTGCTTCGCAGAGGAAGTGATACTTCGGATCGATCTCGTCCTTGTGCGGGATCAGCTCGAGCACCAGCGGTGCGCGGGTTTCACGGTTTTTCGGGAACTGGCTGGCCGCCAGGAACAGACCCGATGCCCCGTCGCGCAGGATGTAGGTGTCGTTGACCTTCTCGCATTTCAGCTCGGGCATCTTCACCGGATCCATCTTCGGTGGTGCCGCGTCACCGCTCTTGAGCAGCTTGCGGGTGTTCTTGCAGGTCGGGTTGGTGCACCCGAAGAACTTGCCGAAACGGCCGGTCTTGAGCTGCATCTCGCTGCCGCACTTGTCGCATTCCAGGCTCGGACCTTCGTAGCCCTTGATGCGGTAGCTGCCCTCTTCGATCTCATAGCCCGCGCAATCCGGGTTGTTACCGCAGATGTGCAGCTTGCGTTTCTCGTCCAGCAGATAGGCGTCCATCGCCGTGCTGCAGATCGGGCAACGGTGCTTGCCGCGCAGTACCAGCGACTCGGATTCACCCTCGTCGTCCGCGGCGATCTCATCGCCCGGCACCAGGTTGACGGTAGCCTTGCAGCGTTCTTTCGGCGGCAGGCTGTAACCCGAACATCCAAGGAACACACCGGTGGACGCGGTGCGAATCTGCATCGGGCGACCACAGGTGAGGCACGGGATATCGGTCATCACCGGCTGGTTGGCGCGCATGCCGCTGTCGCTGCCTTCGGCCACTTCGAGCTTCTTCTTGAAGTCGCCGTAGAACTCGTCGAGGACGTTTTTCCAGTCACGCTCGCCCTGGGCTACGTCATCGAGGTGCTCTTCCATGCCGGCGGTGAAGCCGTAGTCCATCAGGTTGGAGAAGCTCTCGGACAGACGCTCGGTGACGATGTCGCCCATCTTTTCCGAATAGAAACGACGGTTGTGCAGTGCCACGTAGCCACGGTCCTGAATCGTGGAAATGATCGCCGCATAGGTCGAAGGACGACCGATGCCACGTTTTTCCATTTCCTTGACCAGGCTGGCTTCGGAGTAACGCGCCGGCGGCTTGGTGAAGTGCTGGCTCGGGTCGAGCTTGATCAGCTTCAGCACATCGCCCTGCGCCATGTCCGGCAGGACATCGTCGTCGCCCGGCTTGCTCATCTGCGGCATGACCCGGGTGTAACCGTCGAACTTGAGGATGCGGCCCTTGGCACGCAGCTCGAAGCCACCAGCGGCGACGCTGACGGTGGTCGACAGGTATTGTGCCGGCAGCATCTGGCAGGCCACGAACTGGCGCCAGATCAGCTCGTAGAGCCGCTCGGCGTCACGCTCCATGCCCGACAGCTTGCTTGGATGGGTGTTCACATCGGACGGACGAATCGCTTCGTGCGCCTCCTGGGCCCCTTCCTTGCTGCTGTAGAAGTTCGGCGAGGACGGCAGGTATTTGTTGCCGAACTCTTCTTCGATATAGGTCCGCGCCATCGTCAGGGCATCAGCCGAGAGGTTGGTCGAGTCGGTACGCATATAGGTGATGTAGCCGGCTTCATACAGACGCTGGGCCATCATCATGGTTTTCTTCACCCCGAAGCCCAGGCGGTTGCTCGCGGCCTGCTGCAGAGTGGAAGTAATGAACGGGGCCGACGGCTTGCTGCTGGTCGGTTTGTCTTCGCGCTTGGCGATGGTGTAGGTCGACGCCTTGAGCTTCTCCAGTGCCGCCATGGCCTGGGCTTCGTTCAGCGGCTTGAAGGCCTCGCCGTTTTCCCGCGCCACTTCGAAGCGCACATTGGCGCCCTTGGCGGTGCCGAGGTCGGCGTGAACTTCCCAGTATTCTTCAGGGATGAAGGCACGAATTTCGCGCTCGCGCTCCACCACCAGCTTCACCGCCACCGATTGCACACGACCGGCAGACAGGCCGCGGGCGATTTTCGCCCACAGCAACGGCGAAACCATGTAACCCACCACGCGGTCGAGGAAGCGACGCGCCTGCTGAGCGTTGACCCGATCGATATCCAGCTCGCCCGGCTGGGAGAAGGCTTCCTGGATCGCCTTCTTGGTGATTTCGTTGAACACCACGCGCTTGTAGCGGCTGTCATCCCCACCAATGGCTTCCCGCAGGTGCCAGGCAATGGCCTCCCCTTCGCGGTCCAAGTCCGTTGCGAGATAGATGGTGTCGGCATCCTTGGCGAGCCGGCGCAGCTCTTCGATGACTTTTTCCTTGCCTGGAAGGATCTCGTACTTGGCTTTCCAGCCGTGGTCCGGATCGACTCCCATGCGCGAGACCAGCTGCTTGCGCGCCTTCTCCTTGGCCGACAGCGCCGGTGCTTCACCAGCAGCCGCCTTGCCACGCTTGGCGGCAGGCTCTTTGGCGGCGCTCGCCGAACCACTGGTGGGCAGGTCTCGGATATGGCCGATACTCGACTTCACCACGTATTGGTTACCCAAGTACTTGTTGATGGTCTTGGCCTTAGCCGGGGATTCCACAATGACCAGCGATTTGCCCATGGATCGGAAAATTCCTGAATTCGAGAAGTGAGAGGCGGTTGGCGCCTGACGCGGCACCGCTATATATAGTGGCAACAAGGTGAGGTCAAGCGCAGGGTACTGCGCGACCTCAGCTTAAGGCTGCGAAAAAAGACTGGGTTCGGCCTGCACCAAAGCAAAGCGTGGCACCTGCTCGCCGTCAACCTCGACCGACTCCAGGAACATGCTCAAGGGGCGCACCCAAAAGCCGTAATCGCCATACAGGGCTTGATAGAACACTACTTCCTCTTCCGTCTCGGAATGCCGCGCCACGCTGAAAACGCGGTACTGCGGTCCCTTGTAATGCTGATAGAGCCCGGGTTGTAATTGCATGTTCTGGCCCTCGTGCAAAATAAAAAATATAAATCTTCAGAAAAACAAAAACCGGGGCACTGGGCCCCGGCTTCCATCAACGCAACGCTTAAACGCGTTCGAAGACGGTGGCAATGCCCTGGCCAAGGCCAATGCACATGGTGGACACGCCAAAGGTGCCGCCATTCTGCTTCATGACATTGAGCAAGGTGCCGGAGATACGCGCACCGGAACAGCCGAATGGGTGACCCAGGGCGATCGCGCCGCCGTGCAGGTTAACCTTCTCGTTCATCTTGTCGAGCACTTTCAAATCTTTCAGCACCGGCAGAGCCTGCGCCGCGAAAGCTTCGTTGAGCTCGAAGAAGTCGATATCGGTGATTCCCAGACCCGCGCGCTTCAGCGCTTTCTGCGTGGCCGGTACTGGACCATAGCCCATGATCGCCGGATCCACACCCGCCACCGCCATCGAGCGGATCACCGCCAGCGGCTGGATGCCCAGGTCCTGGGCACGCTGCGCCGACATCACGATCATGCACGAAGCACCGTCGGTGATCTGCGACGAAGTACCGGCCGTCACGGTGCCGCCCTTCGGATTGAAGGCCGGCTTGAGGGCCGCCAGGCTTTCCAGGGTGGTCTCGGGACGAATGGTTTCGTCGTAGTCGAACAGTTTCAGGAAACCATTCTCGTCGTAACCTTGCATCGGGATGATTTCGTCCTTGAACTTGCCTTCCACCGTCGCCTTGTGGGCGAGTTGGTGGGAGCGCAGGCCGAAGGCATCCTGTTGCTCACGGGTAATGCCGTGCATCTTGCCGAGCATCTCGGCGGTCAGGCCCATCATGCCCGAGGCTTTCGCCGCGTACAGGGACATGTGCGGGTTCGGGTCGACGCCGTGCATCATGCTCACGTGGCCCATATGCTCGACGCCACCCACCACGAAGACGTCACCGTTGCCGGTCATGATCGCCTGGGCGGCGGTGTGCAGCGCGCTCATCGACGAGCCACACAGACGGCTGACGGTCTGGCCGGCCGAGGTGTGCGGGATCTGGGTCATCAGCGACGCCATGCGCGCGATGTTCCAGCCCTGCTCCAGGGTCTGGTTCACACAGCCCCAGATCACGTCTTCGACTTCCGCCGGATCGACCTTGGCGTTGCGTTCCAGCAATTTGCTGATCAGGTGCGCCGACATGTCTTCGGCGCGGGTGTTGCGGTGCATGCCGCCCTTGGAGCGGCCCATCGGAGTACGACCGAAGTCGACAATCACGACGTCTCTAGGATTCAAGCTCATATATTCACTCTCGCTCTAGTAGGGGGCGCTTAACCGAAGAAGCTCTGGCCGTTCTTGGCCATCTCGCGCAGCTTCGCGGTCGGGTGGTACAGCGCGCCCAGATCGGCGTACTGGTCGGCCAGGGCAACGAACTCGGCAACACCGATCGAGTCGATGTAGCGCAGCGCGCCGCCACGGAATGGAGGGAAACCAATACCGTACACCAGGCCCATGTCGGCTTCGGCCGCGGTTTCGACGATGCCGTCTTCCAGGCAACGAACGGTTTCCAGGCACAGCGGGATCATCATCCAGTTGACGATATCCTCGTCAGTGACTTCACGCTGCTCGTACACGATAGGCTTGAGCACTTCCAGCACCGACGGGTCGGCCACTTTCTTCTGCTTGCCTTTCTTGTCGGCCTCGTAGGCGTAGAAACCCTTGCCGTTCTTCTGACCCAGGCGCTTGGCTTCGTAGAGCACATCGATAGCCGAACGACGGTCGTCTTTCATGCGATCCGGGAAACCTTCGGCCATTACGTCACGACCGTGGTGACCGGTGTCGATACCGACCACGTCCATCAGGTACGCCGGGCCCATCGGCCAGCCGAATTTTTCCATGACCTTGTCGATGCGCACGAAGTCCACGCCGGCGCTGACCAGCTTGGCGAAACCGCCGAAGTACGGGAACAGCACGCGGTTGACCAGGAAGCCCGGGCAGTCGTTGACCACGATCGGGTTCTTGCCCATTTTCTTGGCGTAGGCAACGGTGGTGGCCACGGCCAGCTCGCTGGACTTCTCGCCACGGATGACTTCGACCAGCGGCATCATGTGCACCGGGTTGAAGAAGTGCATGCCGACGAAGTTTTCCGGACGCTTGAGGGCCTTAGCCAGCAGGCTGATGGAAATGGTCGAGGTGTTCGAAGCGAGGATGGTGTCCTCCTTGACCTGGTCTTCGACTTCGGCCAGAACCGCTTGCTTGACCTTAGGATTCTCGACGACCGCTTCGACCACCAGGTCGACGTGGCCGAAGTCACCGTAGGACAGCGTTGGGCGAATGCCGTTGAGCACTTCGGCCATCTTCGCCGCGGTCATGCGACCTTTATCGACACGGCCGACCAGCAGCTTGGCGGCTTCCGCCAGGCCTTGCTCGATACCGTGTTCGTTGATGTCTTTCATCAGGATCGGCGTGCCTTTGGACGCCGACTGGTAGGCGATACCGCCACCCATGATGCCGGCGCCGAGTACGGCGGCCTGCTTCACGTCCTGGGCGATTTCGTCGTAGGCCTTGGCCTTTTTCTTCAGTTCCTGGTCATTCAGGAACAGGCCGATCAGACTCTGCGCAGCAGAGGTCTTGGCCAGTTTGACGAAGCCTGTTGCCTCGACTTCCAGCGCCTTGTCACGACCGAAGTTGGCGGCTTTCTGGATGGTCTTGATGGCTTCGACCGGCGCCGGGTAGTTCGGGCCAGCCTGGCCGGCGACAAAACCCTTGGCGGTTTCGAAGGACATCATCTGTTCGATGGCGTTGAGCTTGAGCTTTTCCAGCTTCGGCTGACGCTTGGCCTTGTAGTCGAACTCGCCGGAGATGGCGCGCTTGACGGTGGCCAGGGCCGCTTCATGCAGTTTTTCCGGAGCGACGACAGCGTCGACCGCACCGACTTTCAGTGCGTCTTCGGCACGGTTTTCCTTGCCGGCGGCAATCCATTCGATGGCGTTGTCGGCACCGATGATGCGTGGCAGGCGAACGGTACCGCCGAAGCCCGGGTAGATGCCCAGCTTGACTTCCGGCAGGCCGATCTTGGCACTGGAGGACATGACGCGATAGTCAGCTGCCAGGCACATTTCCAGACCGCCGCCCAGCGCGATGCCATTGATCGCGGCAACGGTCGGAACGTTGAGGTCTTCGAAATCGCTGAAAATCTTGTTGGCTTCGAGGTTGCCTGCGACAAGCTCTGCATCCGGCAGCTTGAAGTTGTCGACAAATTCGGTGATGTCGGCGCCGACGATGAAGACGTCCTTGCCACTGCTGACGATCACACCCTTGACCGACGCATCTGCCTTGATGGCGTCCACGGCCGAACGCAATTCGTTCAGGGTAAGACGGTTGAACTTGTTGACGGACTCACCCTTGAGGTCGAAATTCAATTCGACGATGCCACTTTCAAGAGCCTTAACCGTGATGGCTTTACCTTCGTAAATCATCAACTGATCTCCACGATATGGAAGCTGAACAGTACACGTCGGACGCTAACTTCTGACTCGGCAACGACGTTTCCATCGATGCTACGCCAATCCGCCAGGCACACCCGCCAACGCGATAGTCGGGATTCTGGAAGAGCCGTCTGGTAATACAAACGCTCAATTCATACGCCCGTTTGATTTGGGTACGCCACATTCAGGCAAAATCCGACAATTGTCAATCGCCCAAAAGGTTGTTTAAAACGCGACTTCTTAGTCATTCCAGACGGGCACGCACCATCAACAAGCCGGCTCATCTGAGGACATTCATAGAATCAATCTTTAGAAAAGTCGCCCTAATGCGTGGCCCCATAACCGATTCACGGCTACGCTGGCACAACCCTGGAGCAAAAATAGGGGCGCCTGGCCGAAAACCAGGCGTAAGATCAGCGACAACTCTCATCCCCCGCTGCTCAGAACCAGGGGATCAGAAAGGATTTACCGGCCTGCCTGGCCAACCCAGCCCGACCTTGTCGGGCTTTTTACTGCCTGCTTTTCAATAACCTGTGCCATTGCAGCGCAGGTCATGCTTCACGCCAGCGCCTTGAGCACTGCGGCAATGTCTTGCAAAACACTGGCTTCGCCACGTTCCCCCCAATACAAGACGATCATCTGCCGGTCGGCCTCGACCTTGAACACGTTGGCCGGCAGCGTGCGAAAGTGCTCGAGCAAGGCAGGATCCGCACAGACTTCCCGCCATTGGTTGACCCACACGCCCGGCGCACTTTGCCAGTAGGCCCAGCAGGCCGGTTGTGTGCCGCGCCGCGGCCGATGGTATTGCGCACAGGGGCTTGGAGGCTGCGGATCCATCCAGTGCGGCCACTCCTGAGGCGCCAGTTGCATGCCCAGGCCCATGCGGCGCGCCTCCATGCGCAGGGCGATCTGCCCGCTCTGGCGGCGCGACGGACGCAGCCATGCCAGCGGGCTCAACACCACCGCGAGGATTGACACCACTATCCAGACCGTCATATCTGTACTCCCGATTCTTGATGAGCCGATTGATCCAGGTCGGAACCAATCCGCTTGAAACCAGCCATACTTGAAGCTATTGCAATCCTCAGGAGGAGCACCTCATGCCCTACCACCATATTCTGGTCGCCGTAGATCTAACCGAAGAGTGCGATCCTGTTATCCACCGGGCTCGCGAGCTGTCGGTCAGCAACAGCGCCAAATTGTCCCTGGTGCATATCGTCGAGCCGATGGCCATGGCGTTCGGCGGCGACGTACCGATGGACCTGTCCCAATTGCAACAGCAGCAGTTCGACCAGGCCAAGGAACGCCTCGATCGCCTCATCACCAAATACCCTGAGCTGTCCAAGGAATACAGCCACCTGACCTATGGCCAGCCACGCCAGGAAATCCATCATCTGGCCAAGGAACAGGAATGCGACCTGATCGTGGTCGGCAGCCATGGCCGGCACGGCCTGGCGCTGCTGCTGGGCTCGACCGCCAACGACGTGCTGCACGGCGCCCCTTGCGACGTGCTGGCCGTGCATCTGGTCAAACGCTGAGCCCGCCGGCGAAATTCTCCGCCCGCACCAGCCCTGCAAAAAGCCCGACATGAATGTCGGGCTTTTTTATTGCCGCCAGGTCACTCAGGCATCCAGCTCGGCCCAGCGCTCGACCATCACATCCAGTTCAGCATTGAGCTGTTCCAACTGGGCGATAACCGCCGTGGTCTCGGCCGCAGGACGCTGATAGAAGCCAGCGTCGGCCATTTCCGCTTCCACGGTGGCGATCTGCTGCTCCATGGCTTCGATCTGGCCAGGCAACGCCTCGAGCTCGCGCTGCAACTTGTAGCTGAGCTTCTTCTTGGCCGCAGGCGCTTCCTGTGCCGCGGCAGGTGCCGCCGCCACAGGCGCAACCACCGCCGAGTTCAGCTCGGCCTTGCCCGACTTGTTCTCGGTCACGCCCAGCAGGCGTGGCGAACCGCCTTGGCGCAACCAATCCTGATAACCGCCGACGTATTCGCGAACCTTGCCTTCGCCTTCGAACACCAGGGTGCTGGTGACCACGTTATCGAGGAATGCCCGGTCGTGGCTGACCATCAGCACGGTGCCCTGGAAGGTCAGCAGCACTTCTTCCAGCAGCTCGAGGGTTTCCACGTCCAGGTCGTTGGTCGGTTCGTCGAGCACCAGCAGGTTGGCCGGTTTGCTGAACAGCTTGGCCAGCAACAAGCGAGCACGCTCGCCACCGGACAGCGCCTTGACCGGCGTGCGGGCACGCTGCGGGCTGAACAGGAAATCCCCCAGGTAGCTGAGCACGTGGCGGCTCTGGCCATCGATATCAATAAAGTCGCGACCTTCGGCGACGTTGTCGATCACGGTCTTTTCCAGGTCCAGCTGGTGACGCAGTTGGTCGAAGTAGGCCACGTCGATACGCGTGCCCTCCTCGACCTTGCCGCTGCTCGGCACCAGGCCGCCCAGCATCAGCTTGAGCAGCGTGGTCTTGCCGGTACCGTTGGCGCCGAGCAGGCCGATACGGTCGCCGCGCTGCAGGACCATGGAGAAATTCTTGACCAGGAACGGACCGCCCGGATGAGCGAAGCTCACGTCTTCGAGCACCATGACCTGCTTGCCGGACTTGTCGGCGGTTTCCAGCTGGATATTGGCCTTGCCGGTACGCTCGCGACGCTCGCTGCGCTCGACACGCAGGGCCTTGAGGGCACGCACGCGGCCTTCGTTACGGGTACGGCGGGCCTTGATGCCTTGGCGAATCCAGACTTCTTCCTGGGCCAGGCGCTTGTCGAACAGCGCGTTGGCCGTCTCTTCGGCCGCCAGCACGGCCTCCTTGTGTACCAGGAAGCTGGCGTAGTCGCCGTTCCAGTCGATCAGCCCACCACGGTCCAGCTCGAGAATCCGGGTCGCCAGGTTCTGCAGGAAGGAACGGTCGTGGGTAATAAAGAGGACGGCGCCCTGGAAGTCCTTCAGGGCTTCTTCCAGCCAGGCGATGGCGCCGATATCCAGGTGGTTGGTCGGTTCGTCGAGCAGCAGCAGGTCCGGTTCGGACACCAGGGCCTGGGCCAGCAGGACGCGACGACGCCAGCCACCGGACAACTCGGCGAGGGTCTTGTCGGCCGGCAACTGCAGGCGGCTCAGGGTGCTGTCCACCAGGGTCTGCAAGCGCCAGCCGTCACGGGCTTCGAGGTCGTGCTGGACGTGCATGAGCTTTTCCAGATCGGCATCGGTGACGATGTTCTGGCTCAGGTGGTGATACTGCGCCAGCAATTCGCCAACGCCATCGAGGCCCTGGGCGACCACGTCGAACACCGTCCGCTCGTCGGCCACTGGCAATTCCTGCGGCAATTCGCCGATTTTCAGACCGGGCGCGCGCCATACGGAACCGTCGTCGGGCTTCTGATCGCCCTTGACCAGCTTCAGCATGCTGGATTTGCCAGTGCCGTTGCGGCCGATGATGCACACCCGCTCACCACGGGCGATCTGCCAGGACACCTTGTCCAACAACGGCATAGCGCCGAACGCAAGGGACACATCGCTGAATTTGAGCAGGGTCATGAGCTTCTCCAAAAACCGGGCGCGCATTCTACCTGAGTTGAGGCCTCAGAAGGCCGGCATTTTCATTCCTGAAGCACCCTGAACAACATTTGCAGCGAACTGGCGACAAGAGGCCGGCAAAGCTTTCACCCGCTGCTGGCAAAAGGCTAAGCTAGGGAATAATCAGTGTTGGCATTGTCGGCACTTGTCATGATTTCTCTGCCCGGATGTCTCATGCGCAGTCGCCTTTTCAGTCTTTTGTCCTGCCTGCTTCTTTCTGCCTCTGCCGTGCACACCGCTCAGGCCGCAGACCTCTCACTCCAGCGTCAATATTACGATGAAGCCAAACGCGCCCTGGCCAAGGGCGACTCCGGCCCGTATTTCCGCTACAGCCAGGTCCTGGCCGACTACCCGCTCGAGCCCTATCTGGCCTATGACGAACTGACCGCCCGGCTAAAGACCGCCAGCAACGCCGAGATCGAAAAGTTTCTCCGTGAACACGGCGACCTGCCCCAGGCCAACTGGATGAAACTGCGCTGGTTGCGCTGGCTGGCCGAACGCGGCGACTGGGCCACCTTCGTCAAGTATTACGACCCCAAGCTCAACTTCACCGAGCTGGACTGCCTGAACGCGCAATACCAGCTGGGCCACAACCTCAAGGCCGAAGGTTACGCCGCCACCGACAAACTCTGGCTCAGCGGCAAATCCCTGCCCGCCACCTGCGACGCGCTGTTCGCCCAGTGGGCCGCCGAAGGCCAGTTGACCGAACAGAAGCGCTGGCAGCGCGCCAAGCTGGCTGCCGAGGCCCGCAACTATCCGCTGGCCAATAGCCTGGTCAAAAGCATGACCACCCTCGCCCCTCAGGGCCGGCTGCTAGTAGACGTTGCCCAGAAGCCCGAGCTGCTCAGCCAGCCGTCGCGCTTCACTCCGGCCAGCGAAGCCATGTCCGACGTGGTTGGCCTGGGTCTGCGCCGCCTGGCCCGCCAGGATCCCGACAGGGCCATGGCCCTGCTCGACGGTTATGCCAGCAGCATGCACTTCTCCCGTGACGAAAAAGTGGCGATCGCCCGGGAAATCGGCCTGACCCTGGCGCGGCGCTTCGACAGCCGTGGCCTTGAAGTGATGACCAAATACGATCCCGAGCTGCGCGACAACACGGTTTCCGAATGGCGCCTGCGCCTGCTGTTGCGTCTGGCTCGCTGGGAAGATGCCTACGAGCTGACCCGCAAGCTGCCCCAGGACTTGGCGACCACCAACCGCTGGCGCTACTGGCAAGCACGCAGCCTGGAACTGGCCCAACCGCAGAACCCCCAGGCCCAGACCCTCTACAAAGGCTTGGCCAACGAGCGCGATTTCTATGGTTTCCTCGCGGCCGACCGTACCCAGTTGCCTTATCAGCTGAACAACAAACCACTGGTGCTCAGCCAGCAGGTGATCAACAAGGTGCGCAATACGCCCGGCGTGCGGCGCGCCCTGGAGTTTCATGCCCGTGGCCAGATCGTCGATGGCCGGCGTGAGTGGTACCACGTCAGCCGTCATTTCAACCGTGACGAAATGGTCGCCCAGGCCAAGCTGGCCTATGACCTGAAATGGTATTTCCCGGCCATTCGCACCATCAGCCAGGCGAAGTACTGGGACGACCTGGACATCCGCTTCCCGATGGCCCACCGCGACACCCTGGTGCGCGAAGCCAAGGTCCGTGGCCTGCACTCGAGCTGGATCTTCGCGATCACCCGCCAGGAAAGCGCGTTCATGGACGACGCTCGTTCGGGCGTCGGCGCGGCCGGCCTGATGCAACTGATGCCCGGCACCGCGAAGGAAACCGCACGCAAGTTCAGCATCCCGCTGGCCTCGCCACAGCAAGTGCTGAACCCGGACAAGAACATCCAGCTCGGCGCCGCCTACCTGAGCCAGGTGCACAGCCAGTTCAACGGCAACCGGGTGCTCGCCTCCGCCGCCTACAAC
The DNA here is from genome assembly GCF_900115645.1 of Pseudomonas sp. NFPP07. Taxonomy (NCBI): domain Bacteria; kingdom Pseudomonadati; phylum Pseudomonadota; class Gammaproteobacteria; order Pseudomonadales; family Pseudomonadaceae; genus Pseudomonas; species Pseudomonas sp. NFPP07. Next base: position 477,540 of record NZ_FOXG01000003.1, on the reverse strand, counting down.
GCCGGCCCCGGACGCGTGCGCCAATGGCTCCGTGGCGCCGACCACCTGAGCTTCGACGTCTGGGTGGAAAGCATTCCGTTCGACGAAACCCGCCAGTACGTGCAGAACGTACTGTCCTATTCGGTGATCTACGGCCAGAAGCTCAATTCGCCACAGCCACTGGTGGATTGGCATGAGCGGTATTTCGACGATCAGTAAGCGATAACGCCTCATAAAAAATGCCCGCAGCGATGCGGGCATTTTCGTTTCCAGTGCGGGGTCAGGACACAGACTGGCCATCGCTGAACTGCAAGGCCGCCAGGCGCGCATACAGAGGATTGCTGGCGATCAGCTCCTGGTGGGTGCCCACCGCCACCAGCCGGCCCTGATCCATCACCGCGATGCGGTCGGCGTTTTTCACCGTGGCCAGGCGATGGGCGATCACCAGGGTGGTGCGATTCTTCATCAGGCTCGGCAAGGCTTGCTGGATCAAATGCTCGCTCTGGGCATCCAGGGCGCTGGTGGCTTCATCCAGCAACAGGATCGGCGCATCCACCAGCAGCGCCCGGGCAATCGCCAGGCGCTGGCGCTGGCCGCCGGACAGTCCCAGCCCCGCATCGCCGAGATGGGTCCGGTAACCCTCGGGCATGTTCTCGATGAAGTCATGGGCGTAGGCGATCCTTGCCGCCTCCCTGACCTGCTCCGGGGTGGCCGAGGGTTTGCCATAACGAATGTTCTCCTCGATGCTGCCGAAGAACAGCGCCGGGCTTTGCGACACCAGGGCAAAACAGCGACGCACATCCTGCGGGTCGAGCTGGGTCAGGGGCACGCCATCGAGCAGGATCCGTCCCTGCTCCGGGTCGTAGAAGCGCAGCAGCAGATCGTAGAGGGTCGACTTGCCCGCCCCCGACGGCCCGACCAGCGCCAGGGTTTCCCCCTCGTGGATAGTCAGGCTCAAGCCATCGACGGCGTAACTGTCCGGACGCGACGGATAAGAGAAGCGCAAGTTCTCCAGCACCAGCTCGCCCCGCACCCGCTCGGGCAAGCTGGCCGGGCCGTCGCTCGGCGGCTGGATCAGGTTTTCCGAACGCAGCAACTCGGCAATCCGCTCCGCCGCGCCGGCGGCCCGTTGCAGCTCGCCGATCACTTCGCTCAGGGTGCCGAAGGCACTGCCGACGATCAGGCTGTAGAAGACAAAGGCCGCCAGCTCGCCACTGGAAATGCGCCCGGCGATCACATCCATGCCGCCGACCCAGAGCATCACCCCAACCGCCCCCAGCACCAGCACGATCACCAGGGTGATCAGCCAGGCACGCTGGACGATACGCCGCCGGGCGGTGTTGAACGCATCTTCCACCGTCTGGGCAAAGCGTTGCTCATCCTGCGGCTGGTGGTTATAGGCCTGGACGGTCTTGATCTGGCCCAGGGTTTCCGCCACGTAGCTGCCGACATCGGCGATACGGTCCTGGCTCAAGCGCGACAGGCTGCGCACCCGGCGGCCGAAAATCAGGATCGGCACCAGCACCAGGGGCAAGGCGATCACCACGATGCTGGTGAGCTTGGGATTGGTGACAAACAGCAGCACGATGCCGCCGATGACCATCAGCGCATTACGCAAAAACAGCGAGAGCGACGAGCCGATCACCGATTGCAGCAAGGTGGTATCGGCGGTCAGCCGCGACTGGATCTCCGAGCTGCGATTGTTCTCATAGAAGCCCGGGTGCAGGTAGATCAGATGGTTGAACACTTGCCGACGGATGTCCGCCACGCAACGCTCGCCAATCCACGACACCAGGTAGAAACGCACGAACGTCCCCACCGCCAGCCCCAACACCAATAACAGAAACAGGCCGATGGACTGGTTGAGCAAATCCGGCGACCCGGTCATGAAGCCCCGGTCCACCAACAGGCGGATGCCCTGCCCCATGGACAGGGTGATGCCCGCGGTCACCACCAGCGCCAGCAACGCCCCCAGGGCCTGCCAGCGATAAGGCGCGATGAAACGACTGGCCAGGCGAATCGCCCGGCGTTGACGCGAAGAAAGCATGAAGTTCATCCGGGAGCACACCTGGGAACGGCCCCGCCCCATTCACCGCCGCGTGATCCAGCAAGGCGATGAGGTTGAGCCCTGTTTGTCGGAACCGATTTTCCTGGAGCCTGTTTCTTGGAACCTGCATTTCCTGGAACTTAGGTAAATCAAAATGAGTCAGGTTAATTATGTCCGCCAACACTAGAGCCTAGATGCTATTGGTCTAAGGTCCGAGTGGAAGTCCACAGACATTTCTGTTGGACTGAGGACTCCCCGGATAGAAAACGCCGTAGTGGGACCTTGCAGGGAGTTGTCACAGCTTGGTCACCTGGCGGTTTTAAAGTAAGCGCACAACCTGATGAGGAGACAGGCCATGTCCTTGCAAAACAGCAGCAATGACAAGATTGAAGTGATTCGTACCCACCCCGACCAGTCTCTGGGATGCGCCATTATCGACGCTCAGGGTCGCGAAGTACCGATCACCGAAGACATGATCCAGAACGCCTGCCGCGAACTGGAAAAGCGACTGGTCAAGCCTGCGCAGCAAGATTGACACATAGCCTCACGTCCTCTTGACCCGGCCCTGAAGCCGGGTTTTTTATGCCTGCCGGAATCCTTGTCGCCCCGCCACAAGCGACCGGGTTCGAGCCATCAACGAACCGATACCGCGCCCAAGGCCGAGACGATCTGCTGCAAGCCTGGCGCTTCGCCCTGGATGCGCACGGCCAGCCCATCGATTTCACGGCGCGGCGGATAACCCTTGCGCAACGCATCGAAGGCCGCGCGCTGCTCGGCCACGCTGCCCACCAGGCTGCGGCGGAAATCCGCATCGTCGCGCCGCGGGTCGTAGACCGCCCGACAGATCATCGCCAGGGACCAGGCCGGGTCGCTATGGGCATCGAGGCTCACCTCCGACAACCATGGCCGGGGCAGCAGGTCGCGCAGATGAATCGCTTGCGGCTGCCCGAGGTAATCGCACAGCGCCTGATAGATCTGCGCCGTCCCGCGCTGCCGGCCATCGAGGCTGTAACCGGCGATGTGCGGCGTGGCCAGTATGCACAGCTCGGCCAGGGCCACGTCGACCTGGGGTTCGCCTTCCCAGACATCCAGCACCGCCTGCAGGTCTTCACGCTCGAGCAGCACTTCACGCAGGGCTGTGTTATCCACCACCGCGCCACGGCTGGCGTTGATCAGCCAGGTGCCGGGGCGCAGTTGCCGCAGGCGCTGCTTGTCCAGCAGGTGCCAGGTCGGCAGCTCGCCGGCTTTGGTCAAGGGGGTGTGCAGGCTGATGACATCGCACTGGGCGAGGATCTGTTCCAGGCTGACGTAGTCGCCACCTTCCGCCACCTGCCGTGGCGGGTCGCAGACCAGGACCTTCCAGCCCAGGCCGCGCAGCACCTCGATCAGCCGTCCACCGACCTCGCCCGCGCCCACCACGCCGTAAGTGCGTTGCGTCAGGTCGGCGCCTTCGATTTCCGCCAGGGTCAGCAGGCTGCCCAGCACATAGTCGACCACCCCGCGCGCATTACAGCCTGGCGCGCTGGACCAGCGGATGCCCGCCTCCTGGAAATACTCGAGGTCCAAATGGTCGGTGCCAATGGTGCAGGTCCCGACAAACCGCACCTGGCTACCTTCGAGCAGGACGCGGCTGACCTGGGTCACCGAACGCACCAGCAGCACATCGGCGCCCTCGATGGCGGCGCGGTCGATGGCCCGCCCCGGGAAACGGCGGATCTCGCCGAAGCCGGCAAAAAAGGCATCGAGCAGGGGAATATTTTCGTCGGCAACAATCAGCATGGCAGGCTCCTTTCGCGGAGCCGCAGTTTAGGCGTAGAAGGCCGTTTGGGGCCAGCAAGCAATCCACTCCGTCAACCGCCGCCAGCACTTACAAATCGACAACAGAGGTTTTTTCCTGACTCATCCGTCAATGCGTAGAATACGCCGCCCTGCGCATCAACCCTGTGGACGCTTCGCCTGTGAATTCCGTGACCGATACTCCTGCCACCTCCCTCAACCGCCCGGCCCGGGTGCGCCTTGAACTGCGCAGCCTGCTGGCCCTGGCCTTGCCGATCATGATCGCGCAACTGGCGACCACGGCCATGGGCTTCGTCGATGCGGTGATGGCCGGCCGGTACAGCCCACGTGACCTGGCGGCGGTGGCGCTGGGTAACTCGATCTGGATCCCGGTGTTCCTGTTGATGACCGGCACCCTGCTGGCCACCACGCCCAAGGTGGCCCAGCGGGTCGGCGCCGGCACCTATGGCGAGATCGGCCCGATCGTGCGCCAGGCGCTGTGGCTGGCCCTGGCGGTCGGCCTGAGCGCCAGCCTGATTCTGATCAGTGCCGAGCCGGTGCTGCACCTGATGAAGGTCGACCCGACGCTGATCGACCCCTGCATGGAATACCTGCACGGCATTGCCAGCGGCCTGCCGGCGGTGGCGCTGTATTACGTGCTGCGTTGCTGCAGCGATGCCCTGGGCCGCACCCGGCCAAGCATGGTCATCGGCCTGTTCGGCCTGGCCCTGAACATCCCCATCAACTACGTGTTCATTTATGGCCACCTCGGCGTGCCGGCCATGGGCGGCGTCGGTTGCGGCTGGGCCACGGCCATCGTGATGTGGGCGATGATGCTGGCCATGGCGGGTTGGACCCGCTGGGCCCCGGCCTACCAGAGCAGCGAGCTGTTCAAGCGTTTCGACTGGCCGCAATGGGCGGTGATCAAGCGTTTGCTGAGCGTCGGCCTGCCGATCGGCATCGCGGTGTTCGCCGAATCGAGCATCTTCGCGGTGATCGCCCTGCTGATCGGCAGCCTTGGCGCCACAGTGGTGGCCGGGCACCAGATCGCCCTCAACATCAGCTCCCTGCTGTTCATGATTCCGTATTCCCTGGGCATGGCGGTCACGGTGCGGGTCGGTCAGGCCCTGGGCGCCGGCAACCCGCATCAGGCGCGCTTCGCCGCCGGCGTCGGCCTGGGCGCAGCGCTGGCCTTCGCCCTGTTCTCCGCAAGCCTGATCCTGCTGCTGCGCGAGTCCATCGCCTCGATCTACACCCCGGACACCGCGGTGATCCAGGTGGCGGCGATGCTGATCGTGTATGCCGCGCTCTACCAGTTCTCCGACGCGATCCAGGTGATCTGCGCCGGCGCGCTGCGTGGCTACCAGGACACTCGGGTGACCATGGTCCTGACGCTGCTCGCCTACTGGGGCATCGGTTTGCCGGTGGGTTATGTGCTGGGGCTGACCGACTGGTTCGGCCCTGCCAGCGGCCCGAGCGGGCTGTGGGAAGGCTTGATCGCCGGCCTGAGTTGCGCGGCGCTGATGCTGTCGATCCGCCTGGCGCGCAGCGCGCGCAAGCGGATCCGCATCAGCCGGGCGGCGGGTTAATCGGACTTCTTGCGAATCCAGTACAGATAGGTGCCGGCCTCTTCCTGCTGAGCAACCAGCTCATGGTCGAGGAACACGCAGAACTTGGGGATGTCGCGGCGGGTCGAGGGATCGGTGGCGATCACCTTGAGCAGGCCGCCGGGCTGCAGGTCACGAATATGCTGGTGCAGCATCATGACCGGCTCCGGGCAATTGAGCCCGGTGGCGTCCAGCGTGCCGTCGACCGGCGTATCGATGATTTGACTCATAACTCACTCCTGAAACTGGCCGGCATTGTCGCGCAATGCCGGCATCGACGCTATCTGTGGCATTGCGCCGCAACCACGATCAACGGGCCTTGGGCTTCTTTTCATCCAGCCGGCGCAGGTGGCAGGTCACTTCTTCGCGGTCGTGGTACAGCTGCTTGCAGCCGATGGCCACGCGAATGCCACGCGCCTTGAAACCGTCCTCGATCCGCTCGAGCAAACGCTTCACTTCCGCGTAACGCTGCTTCATCGGCAGCTTCAGGTTGACCACCGCTTCGCGGCAATGGCCCTCACCGATCCAGGTTTCCAGCAAGGCGGCGTTGCGCGCCGGTTTTTCGACGATGTCGCAGACCATCCAGTCCACCGGCTGCTTGGGCTTGAAGGTGAAACCGTCGGCCATCAGGTGCTGCACCAGGCCGGTGTCCATCAGGCTTTCGGCCATAGGCCCGTTATCGACAGCGGTGACCAGCATGCCACGGTTGACCAGTTGCCAGGTCCAGCCACCCGGGGCCGCGCCCAGGTCGACGCCAGTCATGTCGCCATGCAGACGCTCGTCCCACTGATCGCGAGGAATGAAATGGTGCCAGGCCTCCTCCAGTTTCAGGGTCGAGCGGCTAGGCGCCTCACGGGGGAACTTCAGGCGCGGAATGCCCATCGGCCACATGGCCGAATTGCCTGCGTCCGCCAGTCCGACAAACACCTCGCGGCCGCTTTTGAAGGTCAGCAGCAAGCGCGGCTTGCCGGCATCGTCCACCAGCTTGCCGGCCGCCGTCAGGGCCTTGCGCAACGGTGCTTCGAATTTCTTGCAGAAGTTCGACAGCTCTTTGCCGTCATTGGTATCCAGCACTTCCAGCCACAGGCTGCCGCAGGTCGGGAAGCTCGCCAGGTGGGCCAGGATCACGCTGATGCGGTCGGTTTCCGGCAGATCGACGAAGACGCCCCGCGCCCATTGCCGCGGGAAGATCAGCTCGGCGAAACGCAGCTCGCGCATCAGGCGCTCGGCGCCGTCTTCTTCGCTGCACACAAACTCGGCACAGGCAGTGCTCGGCTTGGCCTTGGCGTACCCAGCCACGTTCAGGCGCGCGGCATGGTCGGCGATCTCGGAACAGACTTCGCCTTCGAAGCCCGGCCGGCAGTGCATAAAGAGGGTGTTCATCGAATCTCCTGGGCAATGGGCAATGAATCATGCGCAAACCTGCCCGAAGTGCGCGCAAAGCCTGTCACGAAAACCGGCGCATGATAGCCGAGTTCGGAACCTTGGACTTGTCCATAGAGTCCAGTTATTAGCCAGCTACTGAAAACAGGGCTAGGTTAAGAGCTCTGCCCGTCCCGTCAGGTCCGTAGCCGTGCGGACCAAAAGGAGTGATTCAATGCCGTCCCTCGATAGCCTGAAAACCCTTAAAACATTAAAAATCGACGACAAGACCTACCACTACTTCAGCCTGCCGGAAGCCGCCAAGAGCCTTGGCGATCTCGACAAACTGCCGATGTCGTTGAAAGTCCTGCTGGAAAACCTGCTGCGCTGGGAAGACGAAAAGACCGTCACCGGCGCCGACCTCAAGGCCCTCGCCGCCTGGCTCAAGGAGCGCCGCTCCGATCGCGAGATCCAGTACCGCCCGGCGCGGGTGCTGATGCAGGACTTCACCGGCGTACCGGCGGTGGTCGACCTGGCGGCCATGCGCGCGGCCATGGCCAAGGCCGGCGGCGACCCGCAGCGCATCAACCCGCTGTCGCCGGTGGACCTGGTGATCGACCACTCGGTGATGGTCGACAAGTTCGGCAGCAACACCGCCTTCGAACAGAACGTCGACATTGAAATGCAGCGCAACGGCGAACGTTATGCCTTCCTGCGCTGGGGCCAGAGCGCCTTCGACAACTTCAGCGTGGTGCCGCCGGGCACTGGCATCTGCCACCAGGTCAACCTGGAATACCTGGGCCGCACGGTCTGGACCAAGGACGAAGACGGCCGCACCTACGCCTTCCCCGACACCCTGGTCGGCACCGACTCCCACACCACCATGATCAACGGCCTCGGCGTGCTCGGCTGGGGCGTGGGCGGCATCGAGGCCGAGGCGGCGATGCTCGGCCAGCCGGTGTCGATGCTGATTCCGGAAGTCATAGGTTTCAAACTGACCGGCAAGCTCAAGGAAGGCATCACCGCCACCGACCTGGTGCTGACCGTCACCCAGATGCTGCGCAAGAAAGGCGTGGTCGGCAAATTCGTCGAGTTCTATGGCGACGGCCTGGCCGACTTGCCGCTGGCCGACCGCGCCACCATCGCCAACATGGCCCCGGAATATGGCGCCACCTGCGGCTTCTTCCCGGTGGATGACGTCACCCTGGAATACCTGCGCCTGTCCGGCCGCCCGGACGCCGTGGTGAAACTGGTGGAGGCCTACAGCAAGATCCAGGGCCTGTGGCGCCTGCCGGGCAAGGAGCCGGTGTTCACCGACAGCCTGGCGCTGGACATGGGCACGGTGGAAGCCAGCCTCGCCGGCCCTAAGCGGCCGCAGGACCGGGTCTCGCTGCCCAACGTTGGCCAGGCCTTCACCGACTTTCTCGATCTGCAGTTCAAGCCCACCAGCAAGGAAGAAGGCCGCCTGGAAAGCGAAGGCGGTGGCGGCGTGGCCGTGGGCAGCGCCGACCTGATCGGCGAAGTCGATTACGCCCACAATGGCCAGACCTACCGCCTGAAAAACGGTGCGGTGGTGATCGCCGCCATTACCTCCTGTACCAACACCTCCAACCCCAGCGTGATGATGGCCGCCGGCCTGGTGGCGAAAAAGGCCGTGGAAAAAGGTCTCAAGCGCAAGCCCTGGGTGAAGAGTTCGCTGGCCCCGGGTTCGAAAGTGGTCACCGACTACTACAAGGCCGCCGGGTTGACCCAATACCTCGACGCCCTGGGCTTCGACCTGGTGGGTTATGGCTGCACCACCTGCATCGGCAACTCCGGCCCCTTGCCGGAGCCGATCGAGAAAGCCATCCAGAAAGCCGACCTGACCGTCGCCTCGGTGCTGTCCGGCAACCGCAACTTCGAAGGCCGGGTGCACCCGCTGGTGAAAACCAACTGGCTGGCCTCGCCGCCGCTGGTGGTGGCCTATGCCCTGGCCGGCAGCGTGCGCATCGATATCAGCAGCGAGCCGCTGGGCGAAGGCAAGGACGGCAAGCCGGTCTACCTGCGCGACATCTGGCCGAGCAGCCAGGAAATCGCCGAGGCCGTCACCCAGGTCAACACCCGGATGTTCCACAAGGAATACGCCGAGGTATTCGCCGGCGACGCCCAGTGGCAAGCCATCGAAGTACCACAAGCCGCGACCTACGTGTGGCAGGCGGATTCCACCTATATCCAGCATCCACCCTTCTTCGACGACATCGCCGGCCCGCTGCCGGTGATCAAGGATATCGAGGGCGCGCGGGTCCTGGCGCTGCTGGGCGACTCGGTGACCACCGACCACATTTCCCCGGCCGGTAACATCAAGGCCGACAGCCCGGCCGGCCGCTACCTGCGCGAACAAGGTGTGGAACCTCGGGACTTCAACTCCTACGGCTCGCGTCGCGGCAACCATCAGGTGATGATGCGCGGCACCTTCGCCAACATCCGCATCCGCAACGAAATGCTCGGCGGCGAAGAAGGCGGCAACACGATCTACATCCCCACCGGCGAGAAACTGGCGATCTATGACGCGGCCATGCTGTACCAGCAATCGGGTACGCCGCTGGTGGTGATCGCCGGCCAGGAATACGGCACTGGCTCCAGCCGCGACTGGGCCGCCAAGGGCACCAACCTGCTGGGGGTCAAGGCGGTGATCGCCGAGAGCTTCGAGCGCATCCACCGCTCCAACCTGGTGGGCATGGGCGTGCTGCCGCTGCAGTTCAAGCTCGATCAGAACCGCAAGAGCCTGAACCTCACCGGCAAGGAAACCCTGGATATCCAGGGTCTGACCGGCGTCGAGCTGACGCCGCGGATGAACCTGACCCTGGTGATCACCCGCGAGGATGGCAGCCAGGAAAAAGTCGAGGTGCTGTGCCGCATCGACACCCTGAACGAAGTGGAATACTTCAAGTCCGGCGGGATCCTGCACTACGTCCTGCGGCAACTGATCGCCGCGTAACGCCATGCCGCAACACCAACACCGCCTACGGGCGGTGTTTTTTTGTTTCACTTATTCATCGCCCGCGCCTCGTTATACTGGCCGCCCGCTCGTTCTATCCAGTAACCGCCCCGACGCAGGTTGCGCGAGCGGCTGATTCCATTCTTCGCAACAAGGATTTCACATGACTGTTCTGCCATGGATGTACCTGGCACTTCTCTCCATTGGTTACGCCCTGGCCCTGAGCTACGGCCAACTGGGCCTGCTGGCGGCGGTTTCCGTCGCCTTGCTGCTGTGCGCGGGCTTTGCCGTGCGCCAGCAGAAAAGCCCTTACGCGCGCTACCTGGGACACGGCCTGTTCGTGGTGCTGGCCCTGGCGCTGGCCATGCACTGGCTGCCCGGTTTCTACAATGGCCGGGCGATCGGCCCGCAACGCTTCACCGCCGATGCCGTGCCGTTTTCCATGTACCTGAACCAGGACAAGCCGCTGATCGGCTTCTGGCTGTTGCTGGTCTGCCCCTGGATCATCGGGCGCCGCTCATTGCGCCTGTCCCTCTACACCACTGCCCTGGCCTTGACCCTGACCGCCCTGGCGGCCCTGGGCGGCGCAGTGTTGCTGGGCATCATCAATTGGGCGCCGAAATGGCCGGACCAGGCCTGGCTGTGGGTGCTGAACAACCTGCTGCTGGTCACCCTGGTGGAAGAAGCGCTGTTCCGTGGCTACATCCAGGGCGGCCTGAGCCGTCGCTTCAAGCACCTGCCCTATGGTGAAAACCTGGCGCTGATGTGCGCGGCCCTGCTGTTCGGCCTGGTGCATGTGGGCGCCGGCTGGCAATGGTGGCTGCTGGCGAGCATCGCCGGGGTCGGCTACGGCCTGGCCTATCGCTTTGGTGGCCTGGGCGCCGCGGTGGCCACCCATTTCGGCTTGAACCTGCTGCACTTCGGGCTGTTCACCTACCCGATGCTCGCGGGTTGATCCTGGCCAAGCCGGGGCTCCCTGGACGGGCCTCGGCTTCGCCGCTTCCCCTCGCCCCTCCTTGCAGAATCAGGCCTCTGTCAATGAGGCACTTCTCAAATTACTGAAAAAAACTTCAACAATTGGCGAAGGCCGCCGACAACCTACCAAAGCCTTGCGGATTGAAAAACCATGCGTAACAACCAGCCCGTCACCCAGCGCGAACGTACCTTTCCAGCTCAGCAACGGTTGATCTCCACCACCGATGCCAAAGGCGTGATCACCTACTGCAACGATGCCTTCGTTGAAATCAGCGGGTTTTCTCGTGAGGAACTGGTCCGCGCACCGCACAACCTGGTCCGTCACCCCGACGTCCCGGCCGCGGTGTTCGCGCATATGTGGGCCACCCTGAAACAAGGCTTGCCATGGATGGGCATTGTCAAGAATCGCTGCAAGACCGGTGACCACTACTGGGTCAACGCCTACGTGACACCGGTCTTCGAAGGCCAGCAAGTGGTCGGCTACGAGTCGGTGCGGGTCAAGCCCACCGCCGAGCAGATCCGCCGCGCCGAAGCGCTTTATCAACGCATCAACCAGGGCAAGTCGGCCATTCCGAAACGCGACAAATGGCTGCCGATACTTCAGGACTGGCTGCCATTCATCCTGATCAGCCAGTTGAGCTTTCTGATTGGCGCCTGGCTCAACTCTTCCTGGGGCTTTGCCCTCGCCGCCGGCCTTTGCGTGCCGCTCGGCCTGCTCGGGCTGAGCTGGCAACAGCGCGGCCTCAAGCGTTTGCTGCGCCTGGCCGAACAGACCACCTCCGACCCGCTGATCGCCCAGATGTACACCGACAGCCGTGGCGCCCAGGCGCGCCTGGAGATGTCGATCCTCAGCCAGGAAGCCCGCCTGAAAACCTGCCTGACCCGCCTGCAGGATACCGCCGAGCACCTCAACGAGCAGGCGCGGCAGTCCGACACCCTGGCGCACAACAGCTCCAGCGGCCTGGAACGCCAGCGTGTGGAAACCGAACAGGTGGCCACCGCGGTCAACCAGATGGCCGCCACCACCCAGGAAGTGGCCAGCCACGTGCAGCGCACCGCCGATGCCACCCAGGAAGCCAACCGCCTCACCGGGCGCGGGCGCGACATTGCCGGGGAAACCCGCGAAGCGATCCAGCGCCTGTCGGTGGTGGTGGGCGAAACCGGCCTGACCGTGACCCAGCTGGCCAAGGACAGCGACGAAATCGGTGGCGTGGTCGATGTGATCAAGGGCATCGCCGACCAGACCAACCTGCTGGCGTTGAACGCCGCCATCGAAGCGGCTCGCGCCGGGGAAATGGGCCGCGGCTTCGCGGTGGTGGCCGACGAGGTTCGCCAACTGGCGCAACGTACCAGCGAATCCACCGGGCAGATCCACACCCTGATCGCCAAGCTCCAGCAAACCGCCAGCACGGCGGTGCAGACCATGGACGCCGGACACCGTCAGGCCGAGGAAGGTGTGGCCCGGGTGCTGGAAGCCGACCAGGCGCTGGTGGGCATCAGCGAAGCGGTGGCCAACATCACCGACATGACCACCCAGATCGCCGCCGCCACCGAAGAGCAAAGCGCCGTGGCCGAGGAGATCAGCCGCAACATCAGCACCATCGCCCAACTGGCCGACCAGACCTCGGAGCAGGCGCAGCATTCGGCGCAACTCAGCGAAGAGCTGACCCGCACCGCCAACACGCAGTACTCGTTGGTCGAACGCTTCAACCGCTAAACCGAAGCCAGACAAAAAACCCGGAAGGTTGGCCTTCCGGGTTTTTTATTGCCTGTTTTCAAGCACCACGCGTGCATTTTCTGTAGGAGCAGCCGGTCGACGCTCGATTGCTCGCGATGCGGCTGGCAGTCGCCACCGTTGTCGCCTTGAAAAACAATCGCGAGCAAGCTTCGCTCCTGCAGTGAAAACGCGTTCAGCCATTCAACTGGCGCAAGACCTCGACAACTTTCTGCGCCGCCGCTTCCAGGTGCTGCTCATGGGTGAAGCCTGAGACCTTGAGCGGTTTCAGGTCATGGTCGGCCGCCGCCAGCCAGAACAGCTCGATAGCCGGCGCCAGCGCATAGGCTTCGACCGCCGCACGGTTGCCGAGGGCGTCGCGCTCGCCCTGGACGATCAGGGTTGTGGTGCGCAATTCGGCCAGGTGGGCGACCCGCGGTTTCTCCGGCTTGCCGGCGGCATAAAACGGATACCCCAGGCACACCAGCGCATCGGCGCCCAGCTCGTCGGCGAGCAAACTGGCCATACGCCCGCCCATGGACTTGCCGCCGATGGCCAACCGCCCAGCGACATGAGGTCGCACCTGGGCATACACCTCGCGCCAGCACTCCAGCAGCTTCGGCGCCGGGTTAGGCGGCCGTTTGCCACCATCGAGGCGACGCTGGGCCATATAGGGAAACTCGAAGCGCAGGACGTTGACCCCATGCGCCGCAAGGCGTGCGGCCATATCGTTCATGAAAGCGCTGTCCATCGGCGCGCCAGCGCCATGGGCCAGGATCAGGGTCAGCGGTTCGCCGGCCAGCGACTGCTGCGTGACATCCCAGAGCCAGCCCCGTTCCCGCACGCACTGCGCCCATTGATCCCCGTCAATAACAGCCCCTTGCCGTTTGCCCATGCTTACCTCGCTTTTAGTCTGCCTATAACTCCAGAAGAAGTGAGCGCGCCTTGCCGTGCGCAGTCGCTTTCACTTCAGCTGAACCGTGGATGGGGAACCATGAACACTTCTATCAGTACCGCCTACAACTACAAGGTGGTCCGCCAATTCGCCATTATGACGGTGGTGTGGGGCATCGTCGGCATGGGGCTCGGGGTTTTTCTCGCTGCCCAGTTGGTCTGGCCCGAACTCAACTTCAACCTGCCCTGGACCAGTTTCGGTCGCCTGCGCCCGTTGCACACCAACGCGGTGATCTTCGCCTTCGGTGGCTGCGCACTGTTCGCCAGCTCCTTCTACTCGGTGCAACGCACCTGCCAGACCCAGCTGTTCGCGCCGAAAATCGCCGCGTTCTGCTTCTGGGGCTGGCAGCTGGTAATCCTCCTGGCGGCCATCAGCCTGCCGCTGGGCTACACCAGCTCCAAGGAATACGCCGAGCTGGAATGGCCGATCGACATCCTCATCACCATCGTCTGGGTGGCGTACGCCATCGTGTTCTTCGGCACGGTGATGAAGCGCAACACCAAGCACATCTACGTCGGCAACTGGTTCTTCGGCGGCTTCATCATCACCGTGGCCATCCTGCACATCGTCAACAACCTGGAACTGCCCGTCAGCCTGACCAAGTCCTACTCGGTGTATGCCGGTGCGACCGACGCCATGGTCCAATGGTGGTACGGCCACAACGCGGTGGGCTTCTTCCTGACCGCGGGCTTCCTGGGGATGATGTACTACTTCGTGCCCAAGCAGGCCGAGCGTCCGGTGTACTCCTATCGCCTGTCCATCGTGCACTTCTGGGCGCTGATCACCCTGTACATCTGGGCCGGTCCGCACCACCTGCACTACACCGCGCTGCCAGACTGGGCGCAGTCCCTGGGCATGGTGATGTCGCTGATCCTCCTGGCACCAAGCTGGGGCGGCATGATCAACGGCATGATGACTCTGTCGGGTGCCTGGCATAAGTTGCGCAGCGACCCGATCCTGCGGTTCCTGGTGGTGTCCCTGGCGTTCTACGGCATGTCGACCTTCGAAGGTCCGATGATGGCGATCAAGACCGTCAACGCCCTCTCCCACTACACCGACTGGACCATCGGCCACGTCCACGCCGGCGCCCTGGGCTGGGTGGCGATGATTTCCATCGGCGCGCTGTACCACATGATCCCGAAAGTCTTCGGTCGCCAGCAGATGCACAGCATCGGCCTGATCAACGCGCACTTCTGGCTCGCCACCATCGGCACCGTGCTCTACATCGCCTCGATGTGGGTCAACGGCATCGCCCAGGGCCTGATGTGGCGCGCCGTCAACGAAGACGGGACGCTGACCTACTCCTTCGTCGAAACCCTGGTGGCCAGCCACCCAGGCTTCATCGTGCGGCTGGTCGGTGGCGCGATCTTCCTCTTCGGCATGTTGCTGATGGCCTACAACACCTGGCGCACCGTGCGCGCGGCCCAGCCTGCCGAAATCACCGCCGCTGCGCAGATGGCCTGAGGAGTCCGCCATGAAACACGAAGTCATCGAGAAAAACGTCGGCCTGCTGATGCTGCTGATGGTATTTGCCGTGAGCATCGGCGGTCTGACCCAGATCGTCCCGCTGTTCTTCCAGGACGTCACCAACAAGCCGGTGGAAGGCATGAAGCCCTACACCGCCCTGCAGCTGGAAGGCCGCGATATCTACATCCGCGAAGGCTGCGTCGGCTGCCACTCGCAGATGATCCGCCCGTTCCGCGCCGAGACCGAACGCTACGGCCACTACTCGGTCGCCGGCGAAAGCGTCTGGGATCATCCGTTCCTGTGGGGCTCCAAGCGTACCGGTCCGGACCTGGCCCGGGTCGGCGCCCGCTACTCCGACGACTGGCACCGCGCGCACCTGTACAACCCGCGCAACGTGGTGCCCGAGTCGAAGATGCCGGCCTACCCATGGCTGGTCACCCAGCCGGTCGACAGCAGCCACACCGAGACCAAGCTGCGCGCCATGCGCACCCTCGGCGTGCCGTACAACGACGACGATATCGCCGGTGCCGTCGCCTCCCTCAAGGGCAAGACCGAGATGGACGCCCTGGTCGCCTACCTGCAAGTGCTTGGCACTGCGATCAAGAGCAAGAGGTGAGCCATGGTTCTTGAACTCGATAGCGGCATGATCCGCGGGCTCGGCACGCTGGTGGTGATGATTGCCTTCATCGGCCTGTCGATCTGGGTCTTCAACGCCAAGCGCAACCCGGAGTTCGCCCAGGCGCGCCTGCTGCCTTTCGCCGACGAACCTTCGCCGCAAGTGCACGGCAATCCATCTGATGACGCTCAATCCGAAGAGCACGCGACAAGGAGCATTCGGCCATGACCACCTTCTGGAGTACGTACATCTGCGTACTGACCATAGGCAGCCTGATCGGCCTGACCTGGCTGTTGATCGGCACGCGCAAGGGCGAGACCAAGGGCAGCGTCGACCAGACCATGGGCCACAGCTTCGACGGCATCGAGGAGTACGACAACCCGCTGCCGCAGTGGTGGTTCATGCTGTTCGCCGGCACCCTGGTGTTTTCCGTCGGCTACCTGATCCTCTACCCGGGCCTGGGCAACTGGAAAGGCATCCTGCCCGGCTATGAAAACGGCTGGACCGGCGTGCACGAGTGGGAAAAGGAAATGGACAAGGCAGACGCCAAGTTCGGCCCGATCTTCGCCAAGTTCGCCGCCATGCCCGTGGAAGAAGTGGCCAAGGACCCGCAGGCGCTGAAAATGGGCGGACGCCTGTTCGCTTCCAACTGCTCGGTGTGCCACGGCTCGGATGCCAAGGGCGCCTTCGGCTTCCCTAACCTGGCCGACAACAACTGGCGCTGGGGCGGCAACGCCGACACCATCAAGGCCACCATCATGGGCGGTCGCATGGCGGCCATGCCGGCCTGGGGCGAAGTGCTGGGCGAGGACGGGGTGAAGAACGTCGCGGCCTATGTGCGTCACGAACTCGCCGGCCTGCCGTTGCCCACCGACAGCAGCGCCGACCTGGTCGCCGGCAAGCAGGCGTTCAGCACCACCTGCGTCGCCTGTCACGGCGCCAATGGCCAGGGCACGGAAATCATGGGCGCGCCGAACCTGACGCAACCGGCGGGCTTCATCTACGGCACCAGCCTGACCCAGCTGCAACAGACCATTCGCCACGGTCGCCAGGGCCACATGCCGGCGCAGAGCGAACTGCTGGGCAACGACAAGGTGCAGCTGCTCGCGGCCTACGTCTACAGCCTGTCCCACAACGCGGCCAGCCAGCCGCAGACCGAAACCCCAAGCGAGCAATAACCGCTCCACCCACTGCCGCATCGCTCGATGCGGCAGTTCCCTGCCTCTGCGCGACCAAGTGTCGCACCCTCTCTACCCTCTGCCTTTCCACTCTCCGGATTCAGGTCTAAGCTGCTTCGCAGTGGACTGGCAATGGCCGGTCACAGACCAGAAGTAGCCGTTCCATTCGAAGCCGTCGTTCGAGGACAGGCCGCAAAGGCTGGTGTATACCGGCTGTCGTGCCACTTACCGTCTGTCGCTCGTTGAATGGCTTTCCACACACCCGGTTACAACTGACCTGTACCCCTCGCCTTTTTCATCCGCTGCGACATTTTGTCCTGGGCCGATTTTGTCCTTACTCCGCGCATGGAAAGGCCGCAGAATCAGCTTTTGAAAGCATTGACCCAGGTCATGGCGCGTTGCAATGACCCCCTGCTTTCTCCATACTTGCGGCCGATTTTTACTCCTAATAAAACACCCAAACCGTGGAACCTTAGAATGAGCACAGCAATCAGTCCGACTGCTTATAACTATAAGGTAGTCCGCCAGTTCGCCATCATGACGGTGGTCTGGGGGATCCTTGGCATGGGGCTCGGTGTCTTCATCGCCTCGCAACTGGTCTGGCCGGAGTTGAACTTCGGTCTGCCATGGACGACCTTTGGACGCCTGCGCCCGCTGCACACCAACCTGGTGATTTTCGCCTTCGGTGGATGTGCGTTGTTTGCCACTTCTTACTACGTCGTGCAGCGAACCTGCCAAACGCGACTGATTTCCGACAGCCTGGCGGCCTTCACCTTCTGGGGTTGGCAAGCCGTGATCGTCGGCGCGATCGTTACCTTGCCGCTGGGTTACACCACCACCAAGGAATACGCGGAGCTGGAATGGCCCCTGGCTATCCTGCTGGCCATCGTCTGGGTCACCTACGGTCTGGTGTTCTTCGGCACCATCGTCAAGCGCAAGACCAAGCACATCTATGTGGGTAACTGGTTCTACGGTGCCTTCATCGTGGTCACCGCGATGCTGCACATCGTCAACCACGCTTCCCTGCCGGTCAGCTTCTTCAAGTCCTACTCGGCCTACTCGGGTGCGACCGACGCCATGATCCAGTGGTGGTACGGCCACAACGCGGTGGGCTTCTTCCTGACCACCGGCTTCCTGGGGATGATGTACTACTTCGTGCCGAAACAGGCCGAGCGTCCGATCTACTCCTATCGCCTGTCCATCGTGCACTTCTGGGCGCTGATCACCCTGTACATCTGGGCCGGTCCGCACCACCTGCACTACACCGCGCTGCCGGACTGGGCGCAGTCCCTGGGCATGGCCATGTCGATCATCCTGCTGGCACCAAGCTGGGGCGGCATGATCAACGGCATGATGACCCTCTCGGGCGCCTGGCATAAGCTGCGCACCGACCCGATCCTGCGGTTCCTGGTGGTGTCCCTGGCGTTCTACGGCATGTCGACCTTCGAAGGTCCGATGATGGCGATCAAGACCGTCAACTCGCTGTCGCACTACACCGACTGGACCATCGGCCACGTACACGCCGGCGCCCTGGGCTGGGTAGCAATGATCTCGATCGGCGCCCTGTACCACATGATCCCGAAAGTCTTCGGTCGCCAGCAGATGCACAGCATCGGCCTGATCAACACCCACTTCTGGCTGGCAACCATCGGCACCGTGCTGTACATCGCCTCGATGTGGGTCAACGGCATCACCCAGGGCCTGATGTGGCGTGCAATCAACGATGACGGCACCCTCACCTACTCCTTCGTCGAAGCCCTGCAGGCCAGCCACCCTGGTTTCATCGTGCGCGCCCTGGGCGGTGCGTTCTTTGCCGCCGGCATGCTGTTCATGGCGTACAACGTGTTCCGCACCGTTCGCGCCTCGAACCCGGCTGAAGCTGAAGCCGCCGCTCAGATCGCTGTAGTTGGAGCTCACTGATGAAGCATGAAGCAGTAGAGAAGAATATCGGCCTGCTGGCCTTCTTCATGGTCATCGCCGTCAGCATCGGCGGCCTGACCCAGATCGTCCCGCTGTTCTTCCAGGACGTCACCAACAAGCCGGTGGAAGGCATGAAGCCGCGCACCGCCCTGGAACTGGAAGGCCGCGACGTCTATATCGCCAACGGCTGTGTCGGCTGCCACTCGCAGATGATCCGTCCGTTCCGTGCCGAAACCGAACGCTACGGCCACTACTCGGTCGCCGGTGAAAGCGTTTGGGACCACCCGTTCCTGTGGGGTTCCAAGCGTACCGGTCCGGACCTGGCCCGCGTTGGTGGTCGTTACTCCGATGACTGGCAGCGTGCGCACTTGTACAACCCGCGCAACGTTGTACCCGAGTCGAAAATGCCGGCTTACCCGTTCCTCGTAGAAAACAAGCTCGACGGCAAAGACACCGCGAAAAAAATGGAAGTCTTGCGCACGCTCGGCGTCCCTTACACCGACGAAGACATCGCCGGTGCCAAGGATGCCGTGAAGGGCAAAACCGAAATGGACGCGCTGGTGGCCTATCTGCAAGGCCTGGGCACCATCATCAAAAGCAAACGGTGATTTAGATGGATATCGGGATGATTCGTGGCCTGGGCACCGTAGTGGTGATGGTGGCCTTTATCGGCCTGGCGCTGTGGGTGTTCAGCCCCAAGCGCAAGTCCGAGTTCGAAGACGCGACCTTGCTGCCGTTCGCGGATGATCCCGAAGCCATCAAGCACGTCGAGCAAGCTTCTAGGAGTAACAAAGAATGACTACGTTCTGGAGTCTGTACGTCACAGTCCTCAGTCTGGGTACCATTTTCGCCCTGACCTGGCTGCTGCTGTCGACCCGCAAGGGCCAGCGCGCCGAGCAGACCGACGAGACGGTCGGCCACGCCTTCGACGGGATCGAGGAGTACGACAACCCGCTGCCGAAATGGTGGTTCATGTTGTTCGTCGGCACCATCGTCTTCGCCCTGGGTTACCTGGTGCTCTACCCGGGCCTGGGTAACTGGAAAGGCCTGCTGCCAGGCTACAACTACCTGGACACCGAAAAGCAGACCCCCTTCGCCAACGGCCAGACCGGCTGGACCGGCGTACACGAGTGGGAAAAGGAAATGGCCAAGTCGGACGCCAAGTTCGGTCCGATCTTCGCCAAGTTCGCCTCCATGCCGATCGAAGAAGTCGCCAAGGACCCGCAAGCCCTGAAGATGGGTGGCCGCCTGTTCGCCTCCAACTGCTCGGTCTGCCACGGTTCCGACGCCAAGGGCGCCTATGGCTTCCCGAACCTGACCGACGCCGACTGGCGCTGGGGCGGTGAGCCGGAAACCATCAAGACCACCATCATGGGCGGTCGTCACGCGGTGATGCCGGCCTGGGCCGAAGTCATCGGCGAACAAGGCGTCAGCGATGTGGCCGCCTATGTACTGACCAACCTCGATGGCCGCAAGCTGCCGGAAAGCGCCAAGGCCGACCCGGCCAACGGCCAGAAGATCTTCGCCGCCAACTGCGTGGCGTGCCACGGTCCGGCCGGTAAAGGTACCCCAGCCATGGGCGCGCCTGACCTGACCCACCCGGGCGCGTTCATCTACGGCTCGAGCTTCGCCCAACTGCAGCAGACCATCCGTTACGGCCGCCAGGGCCAGATGCCTGCCCAGGAACAGCTGCAAGGCAACGACAAGGTCCACCTGCTGGCCGCTTACGTCTACAGCCTGTCCCACAGTGACAAGCCGGCGGACGCCGAGTAAGGCAGACACCTTCGGGTAACAGAAAAGGCCCCGCCAATGTCCATTGGCGGGGCCTTTTTATTTTCCTCTCCCCTCACGTCCGTCGCTCTGCCCCCGCTTGAGATTGCCCCCTCCCTGCCAAGAGTAGTAACGTTGCTACATGAAATTTTTGTCGAGGGTATGACGATGCCTACCACCACCATCTCCAGTCGCGAATTCAATCAGGACACAAGTGGTGCCAAAAAAGCCTCAAGAAACGGCCCGGTCATCATCACTGACCGTGGCAGGCCCGCCCATGTGCTGCTAAGCATTGAGGACTACGAAAAACTGAGCGGCCTGAACACCAGCATCGTCGACATGCTGGTCATGCCTGAAGCGCCTGAAATCGATTTCGAAACAGAGCGCGCAACCATCATTCCTCGCGAGATCGATCTGTCCTGATGTTTTTGCTCGATACCAACGTCGTGTCCGAATTACGTAAGCCCAACGCTGATCGCAAGGTAGTGGCCTGGGCTCAGACCGTGGCGCCAACCAGCCTGTTTTTGTCAGTCATTACGTTATTGGAACTGGAAACCGGCATCCTGCGGTTGGAACGCCGCGATCGCACCCAAGGGGCGCTGCTGCGTGCCTGGCTGGAACTGCGCGTGATGCCTGCTTTCGACGGACGAATACTGGCCATTCACCATACTGTCGCTATGCGCTGCGCCCGATTGCACGTTCCGGATCGCAGCAATGAATGCGATGCCCTGATTGCGGCGACCGCCCTGGAACATGGGCTGACAGTCGTTACCCGCAACATCGCCGACTTCCAGTCCAGCGGTGTGCAACTGCTCAACCCGTGGAACGATTGAACGCGGTCGCGGCGAAAAGCGTCCATAATTCACAAGTCAATTGATTCAAGTCATTACACCATCAATTGATTTCCCCCAACGCGACCAAAGGTCGCACCCTTGAGCTAGAGCGACAGGCGTATCATTGCGCCACTGCAACACCCCTATTTGATCGCGGTCGGCACGTACTGACCGGGGCATTTCTCCACTGCCGTGGGATGCAATGATGAGCAACCAGATTCCGGTACATGACGTCACCCCTCCTGCCAAGAATTCGAACAACAGCGTAGACCTCTACGCCTCTCGGGAAAAAATCTACACACGCGCTTTCACCGGCCTCTTCCGCAACTTGCGGATGGTGGGCGGGGCGGCCCTGTTCCTGCTGTATTTCGGTACGGTGTGGCTCAACTGGGGCGGCCACCAGGCCGTCTGGTGGAACCTGCCGGAGCGCAAGTTCTTCATCTTCGGCGCCACCTTCTGGCCCCAGGATTTCATCCTGCTGTCGGGGCTTTTGATCATCGCCGCCTTCGGCCTGTTCTTCATCACCGTGTATGCCGGGCGCGTCTGGTGCGGCTATACCTGCCCGCAAAGCGTCTGGACCTGGATCTTCATGTGGTGCGAGAAGGTCACCGAAGGCGACCGCAACCAGCGCATCAAGCTCGACAAGGCGCCGATGAGCGCCAACAAGTTCCTGCGCAAGTTCAGCAAGCACAGCCTCTGGCTGCTGATCGGCTTCGTCACCGGCATGACCTTCGTCGGCTACTTCTCGCCGATCCGCGAGCTGGTCATCGACTTCTTCACCGGCCAGGCCGATGGCTGGTCGTATTTCTGGGTCGGTTTCTTCACCCTCGCCACCTATGGCAACGCCGGCTGGTTGCGCGAACAGGTGTGCATCTACATGTGCCCGTACGCCCGCTTCCAGAGCGTGATGTTCGACAAGGACACCCTGATCGTCTCCTACGACCCGCGTCGCGGCGAAGGTCGCGGCCCGCGCAAGAAAGGTGTCGACTACAAGGCCATGGGCCTGGGCGACTGCATCGACTGCACCATGTGCGTGCAGGTCTGCCCGACCGGCATCGACATCCGTGACGGCCTGCAGATCGAATGCATCGGCTGCGCCGCCTGTATCGATGCCTGCGACAACATCATGGACAAGATGGACTACCCGCGCGGCCTGATCAGCTACACCACCGAA
Source organism: Pseudomonas sp. NFPP07 (assembly GCF_900115645.1). Taxonomy (NCBI): domain Bacteria; kingdom Pseudomonadati; phylum Pseudomonadota; class Gammaproteobacteria; order Pseudomonadales; family Pseudomonadaceae; genus Pseudomonas; species Pseudomonas sp. NFPP07. The sequence continues at coordinate 455,190 of NZ_FOXG01000003.1, read as the reverse complement.
CACAACCTGTCCGGGCAGAAAACCCATAAACTGCGTCCACGCCTGATCGGTTATGCGCTGGTGCTGCTGGCGATGATCAGCCTGCTGGTCACGGCCTTCTTCATGCGTTCGCTGGTAGGCTTCGATGTCAGCAAGGACCGCGTGCTCTATCGCGAGAACGCCGAAGGCCGGATCGAGAACGTCTACAGCCTGAAGATCATGAACAAGGACCAGCGCGACCATACCTACGTCCTGGACGCCGCCGGCCTGCCGGACCTCAAGCTGCAAGGCCGGCGCGAGATCAAAGTGGCCGCCGGCGATATCGTCAGCATGCCGGTCGAGCTGTCGAGTTCGCCGGAACAACTGCCGTCGAGCACCAACGAGGTGAAATTCATCCTCAAGGACGCCGACGACGAAAGCGTCCACGTTGAAGCCAAGAGCCGGTTCATCGGCCCACAAATTCGTTAAGAGAAGTCATCATGCCCGCAGCGACCGCCACAAGCCCCTGGTACAAGCACCTCTGGCCCTGGATCATCATCGGTATCCTGGCCTGCTCGGTGACCTTGACCCTGTCCATGGTGACCATCGCGGTGAACAACCCGGACAACCTGGTCAATGACAACTACTACGAGGCCGGCAAAGGCATCAACCGCTCACTGGACCGCGAGCTGCTGGCCCAGACCCTGCAACTGCGCGCCAGCGTGCACCTGGATGACCTCACCGGCGAAGTCGACCTGCGCCTGAGCGGCAACAGCGCGCCCGCCACCCTGGAGCTGAACCTGATCTCGCCGACCCAGCCGGAAAAAGACCGCAAGATCACCCTCGCCCGCAGCGAAACCGAACAAGGCCGCTACATTGGCCAGTTGAGCGACAAGGTCGATGGCCGCCGGTTTGTCGAACTGCTGGGTGTCGAAGGCGACAAGACCTGGCGCCTGTTCGAAGAGGAACAGGTCAGCCACGACAAGGACCTGCTGCTGGGTGACGAACCGCTGCAAGGCGCGGAACACCTGGACAAGTAAGCGCCCTCCGAACATCGCCGGCAGGCTGCTGCTTCCCAGGCAGCGGCCTGCCGGCGATGAGGTCAGCCCCTGGAACAAAGACCCGCGATGACCACGCCACTGCCCTGCTACCACTGCGCCCTGCCCGTCCCCGCCGGCAGCCGCTTCACCGCCGTCGTGCTCGGTGCTCCCCGCGAGTTCTGCTGCCCGGGCTGCCAGGCGGTGGCCGAAGCCATAGTCGCCGGCGGCCTGGAAAGCTACTACAGCCATCGCAGCGAAGCCTCGGCCAACCCGGAGGCGCTGCCGGTGCAACTGGTGGACGAACTGGCGCTGTACGACCGGGCGGACGTGCAACAACCCTTCGTCCGGCATGAGGGCGAGCTGGCCGAAACCACCCTGCTGATGGAAGGCATCAGCTGCGCCGCCTGTGGCTGGCTGATCGAGAAACACCTGCGCAGCCTGCCCGCGGTGGCCGAGGCGCGGCTGAACCTGTCCAACCATCGCCTGCATGTGCGCTGGGCCGACAGCCAGTTGCCACTGAGCCAGATGCTCAGCGAGCTGCGCCTGATCGGCTACGCCGCGCACCCCTATCAGGCCGACCGTGCTTCCGAGCAATTGGCCAGTGAAAACCGCCTGGCCCTGCGCCAGCTGGGCGTGGCCGGGCTGCTGTGGTTCCAGGCGATGATGGCGACCATGGCCACCTGGCCGGAATTCAATATCGACCTGAGCCCCGAGCTGCACACCATCCTGCGCTGGGTCGCGCTGTTTCTCACCACGCCGATCGTGTTCTACAGCTGCGCGCCGTTTTTCAAGGGTGCCCTGCGCGACCTGCGCACCCGCCACCTGACCATGGACGTTTCCGTATCGCTGGCGATTGGCGCCGCCTACATCGCCGGGATCTGGACCTCGATCACTGGCGTCGGCGAGCTGTACTTCGACGCCGTGGGCATGTTCGCCCTGTTCCTGCTGGCCGGGCGCTACCTCGAACGTCGTGCCCGCGAGCGCACCGCCGCCGCCACCGCACAACTGGTGAACCTGCTGCCGGCCTCGTGCCTGCGCCTGGGCGCCGACGGCCAGAGCGAACGCATCCTGCTCAGCGAACTGCGCCTGGGCGACCAGGTGCTGGTGCATCCCGGCGCCATCCTGCCGGCCGACGGCAAGATCCTCGATGGCCAGTCGAGCATCGACGAATCCCTGCTCACCGGCGAATACCTGCCGCAACCACGCAGCATCGGCGATGCAGTCACCGCCGGCACCCTCAATGTCGAGGGCGCGCTGACCGTGGAAGTCCTGGCCCTGGAGCAGGACACGCGCCTGTCAGCCATCGTCCGCCTGCTGGATCGGGCCCAGGCGGAAAAACCGCGCCTGGCGGAAATCGCCGACCGCGCCGCCCAATGGTTCCTGCTGTTCTCCCTGATCGCCGCGGCCGCCATCGGCCTGCTCTGGTGGCAACTGGACGCCTCCCGGGCCTTCTGGATCGTCCTGGCCATGCTGGTCGCCACCTGCCCCTGCGCGCTGTCCCTGGCCACCCCGACCGCGCTGACCGCCGCCACCGGCACCCTGCACAAACTCGGCCTGCTGCTGACCCGCGGCCATGTGCTCGAAGGCCTGAACCAGATCGACACGGTGATTTTCGACAAGACCGGCACCCTCACCGAGGGGCGCCTGGCCTTGCGCTCGATTCTTCCTGTGGGCGACCTCGACAGCCAGCAGTGCCTGGGCCTGGCCGCCGCCCTGGAAAACCGCTCCGAACACCCGATTGCCCGAGCCTTCGGCCGTGCGCCGCTGGCCGCGGAAGAAGTGCTGAGCATGCCCGGGCTGGGCCTGGAAGGACTGGTGGGCGAACAGCGTCTGCGCATCGGCCAGCCCGCCTTCGTCTGCGAGCTCAGCGCCTGTGCGGTCCCGGCGATGCCGGACGAAGCCGGCCAATGGCTGCTGCTGGGCGATAGCCAAGGGCCGCTGGCCTGGCTGGTCCTCGACGATCGCCTGCGCAGCGATGCTCCGGCGCTGCTGGCCGCCTGCAAGGCGCGCGGCTGGAACACCCTGCTGCTCTCGGGCGACAGCTCGCCGATGGTCGCCAGCGTCGCCGCCGAACTGGACATCGACGAAGCCCGCGGCGGCCTGCGCCCGGACGACAAGCTGCAGGTGCTGCAGCAACTGCATCGCCAGGGTCGCAAAGTGCTGATGCTCGGCGACGGGGTCAACGATGTGCCGGTGCTGGCCGCCGCCGATATCAGCGTGGCCATGGGCTCAGCCACCGACCTGGCCAAGACCAGCGCCGATGCGGTGCTGCTGTCCAACCGCCTGGATGCGCTGGTGCAGGCCTTCGGCCTGGCCCGCCGCACGCGCCGGATAATCATCGAGAACCTGCTGTGGGCCGGGCTGTACAATGGCCTCATGCTGCCGTTCGCCGCCCTCGGCTGGATCACTCCGGTATGGGCCGCCATCGGCATGTCCATCAGTTCGTTGACCGTGGTGCTCAATGCCCTGCGCCTGACTCGCCTGCCGGGCCAGCCCCAGGCCGAGGCCACGACCCAAACCCGCCCGCTGCCGGCCTGAGCCGCGCGGGCATGGAGCCTACCCATGCCAGCTCTCTACGTGATGATCCCAGCGGCGCTGCTGATCGTGGCCATCGCCATCTACATCTTCTTCTGGGCGGTCGACAGCGGTCAGTACGACGACCTCGACGGCCCCGCCCACAGCATTCTGTTCGACGACCAGGACCCCAAGCACACCGCCGCGATCGACGAAGCCAAGGGCCAGCCAGCGGCCGAGCAACCACCGCACAAAGACCAGGCGCCGCCCCATGCTTGAGCTGGCACCGCTGCTGGTTTCCGCCGTGATTCTCGGCCTGCTCGGCGGCGGTCACTGCCTGGGCATGTGCGGCGGCCTGATGGGCGCCCTGACCCTGGCCATTCCCCAGGAGCAACGCAGCCGGCGTTTTCGCCTGCTGCTGGCCTACAACCTGGGGCGCATTCTCAGTTACGCCACCGCGGGCCTGCTGATCGGCCTGGCCGGCTGGGCCGTGGCCAGCAGTCCGGCGGCCATGGCCCTGCGTGTGCTGGCCGGCCTGCTGCTGATTACTATGGGCCTGTACCTGGCCGGCTGGTGGAGCGGCCTGACCCGCATCGAAAGCCTCGGACGCGGCCTGTGGCGCCATATACAGCCGGTGGCCAATCGCCTGCTGCCGGTGTCGAGCCTGCCACGCGCCTTACTGCTGGGCGCGCTCTGGGGCTGGCTGCCGTGTGGCCTGGTCTACAGCACCCTGCTGTGGTCCGCCAGCCAGGGCAATGCCCTCGACAGCGCCTTGCTGATGCTGGCCTTCGGCCTGGGTACCTGGCCGGTGCTGCTGGCGACCGGGCTCGCAGCGGAACGGGTCACCGCGCTGCTGCGCCGGCGCAGCGTGCGCATGGCCGGTGGCCTGCTGGTGATCCTGTTCGGCATCTGGACCTTGCCCGGTCCGCATCAGCATTGGTTGATGGGGCACTGAGGCAACCCTTCCCGCTGCTTCCGCCCTTCGGCAGCGACGACGCAAGACTCGTATGACAGGCTCCGCGCCCCGCCAGCCTTGATGCAAATCAAGATGGCTCGGGCGCTAACCCCCTAGACTCGCGAACACTGCCTGCCTACCGGGGGAATTCCCGCATGCTCGACGCCATTCGTTGGGACACCGATCTGATCCGCCGTTACGACCTGGCGGGACCGCGCTACACCTCCTACCCCACCGCTGTGCAATTCCACAGCCAGGTGGGCACCTTCGACCTGCTCCACGCCCTGCGCGAGAGCCGCAAGGCGCTGCGCCCGCTGTCGCTGTACGTGCATGTGCCATTCTGCGCGAACATCTGCTACTACTGCGCCTGCAACAAGGTCATCACCAAGGACCGCGGGCGCGCCCTGCCCTACCTGCAGCGCATGGAACAGGAAATCCAGCTGATCGCCTGCCATCTCGACCCCGGGCAGAAGGTCGAGCAACTGCACTTCGGCGGCGGCACCCCGACCTTTCTCAGCCACGACGAACTGCGGCAGCTGATGAGCCACCTGCGCCAGCACTTCAACCTGCTGGACGACGATTCGGGCGACTACGGCATCGAGATCGACCCCCGCGAAGCCGACTGGTCGACCATGGGCCTGCTGCGCGAGCTGGGCTTCAACCGCGTCAGCATCGGCCTGCAGGACCTCGATCCGGCGGTGCAGCGCGCGGTCAATCGCCTGCAGAGCCTGGAGGAAACCCGGGCGGTGATCGAAGCGGCGCGCACCCTGCAATTTCGCTCGATCAACATCGACCTGATCTACGGCCTGCCAAAACAGACGCCGGACAACTTCGCCCGCACCGTCGAGGAAGTCATCAACCTGCAGCCGGACCGGCTGTCGGTGTTCAACTACGCGCATCTGCCGGAGCGCTTCATGCCGCAACGGCGGATCAACAGCCACGAGCTGCCGGAACCGGCGGAAAAACTGCAGATGCTGCAGCGCACCATCGAACAACTGACGGCCGCGGGTTACCGCTACATCGGCATGGACCATTTCGCCCTGCCCGACGACGAGCTGGCGATCGCCCAGGAAGAGTCGACCCTGCAACGCAACTTCCAGGGCTACACCACCCACGGCCACTGCGACCTGATCGGCCTGGGCGTCTCGGCCATCAGCCAGATCGGCGACCTGTACTGCCAGAACAGCAGTGACCTGACCCAGTACCAGAACCTGCTGGGCGGCGCGCAACTGGCCACCAGCCGCGGCCTGGTGTGCAATCAGGACGACCGCATCAGGCGCGCGGTGATCCAGCAGTTGATCTGCAATTTCAGCCTCGACTTCGAGGCCATCGAGCAGCAGTTCAACATCGATTTTCGCGGTTACTTCGGCGACCTCTGGCCGCAACTGCAAACCATGGCCGAAGACGGCCTGATCACGCTGAGCAACGAAGGCATTGAAGTGCTGCCTGCCGGGCGCCTGCTGGTGCGTTCGGTGTGCATGGTGTTCGACACGTATCTGGAGCAACAGAATCGACAGCGTTTTTCCCGGGTCATCTAGGGCGTCATGAGCCGCGACCTGAGCGTTCGGCGCGGCAACTTGTCGCAGGTGGCAGGCAAAAACTGTCGGGACAGACAAGGCGCAAACAAGCCTGATACTTGACGCTGGGATAATCGGCGGCTGCAAGTGACGGTCAGCGCTGGAAATACCCTGAATGGACTGCACGAGCGCATGTTCCCGCAGTGGCCTGGAGGCTACAAACGGACAGCTTTACGACTAAGCGCCAATACGGCACGGACTGGCCGGAACCTCCTCCCGTGAGTTACCCTTACGGCTTATGTGTGTTTTCCCACAAGGATTCTATTGAATGTCCGAGCCAGTAAAACTGCGCGCTCACAACCAGGCCCATTGCAAGGATTGCAGCCTGGCCCCCCTCTGCCTGCCACTTTCTCTGAATCTGGAAGACATGGATGCGCTGGACGAAATCGTTAAACGTGGCCGCCCGCTGAAAAAAGGCGAGTTCCTGTTTCGCCAGGGCGACGCCTTCGACTCCGTCTATGCAGTGCGCTCCGGTGCGCTGAAGACCTTCAGTCTCAGCGACGGCGGCGAAGAACAGATCACCGGCTTCCACCTGCCCAGCGAACTGGTCGGCCTGTCCGGCATGGACACCGAGATCCACCCGGTTTCCGCCCAGGCCCTGGAAACCACATCGGTCTGTGAAATCCCCTTCGGACGCCTCGACGAACTGGCCCTGCAGTTGCCCCAACTGCGCCGCCAACTGATGCGGGTGATGAGCCGCGAGATCCGCGACGACCAGCAGATGATGCTGTTGCTGTCGAAAAAGACCGCCGACGAGCGCATCGCCACCTTCCTGGTCAACCTGTCGGCACGCTTTCGCGCCCGCGGCTTCTCGGCCAACCAGTTCCGCTTGAGCATGTCGCGCAACGAGATCGGCAACTATCTGGGCCTGGCGGTGGAAACCGTGTCCCGGGTGTTCACCCGCTTCCAGCAGAACGCGCTGATCGCCGCCGAAGGCAAAGAGGTGCACATTCTCGATCCGATCCAGCTGTGCGCCCTCGCCGGCGGCTCCCTGGAAGGCTGAGGCAGAGCCCCCCGCCCGAGCCAAGCGGCTCGGTCGGGGCTATACTGGCGCGCTCCACTTCATGCCCGCCAGGACACCGCCACGATGGCCTTCGACTCCTTCGATATCAAATCCCTGATCCGCCCAGTCATCGACTTCCCCAAACCGGGCGTGATCTTCCGTGACATCACTCCCCTGTTCCAGTCGCCCAAGGCCTTGCGCCTGGTCGCCGACACCTTTGCCCAGCGTTATGTCGAAGAAGACTTCACTCACGTCGGTGCCATGGACGCCCGCGGCTTCCTGATCGGCTCGATCATCGCCTACCAGCTGAACAAGCCGCTGATCCTGTTCCGCAAGCAAGGCAAGCTGCCGGCCGATGTGCTTGCCGAGGGTTACCAGACCGAATACGGCGAAGCCTTCCTGGAAGTGCATGCCGACAGCCTGTGCGAAGGCGATTCGGTGCTGATGTTCGATGACCTGATCGCCACCGGCGGTACCTTGATCGCCGCGGCCAACCTGGTGCGCCGCATGGGGGCCAGCGTCTACGAAGCCGCCGCCATCATCGACCTGCCTGAGCTGGGCGGTTCGCAACGCCTGCGCGACATGGACATTCCAACCTTCTGCCTGACGCAGTTCTCGTTGAGCGAGCGGTAAAGCACTCCGCCCTTGAGTAGTCAGGCCCGACGCTATCGCGAGCAAGCTCGCTCCTACAGTCGCTTGCATTCCCCTGTAGGAGCGAGCTTGCTCGCGAAGCAATAGCCCTACAGCCCCATCTGCTTGCTGATGATTTCGTTCATCACTTCCCGGGTGCCGCCGCCGATGGACAGGATGCGGTTGTCGCGATACAGCCGCTCCACCAGGCTTTCGCGCATGTAGCCCAGCCCGCCGAGAATCTGCACGGCATCGTGGGTGATGCGGTCGGCGGTATCGGTGGCGAAATTCTTGGCCATGGAAATCTCCTTGATCACGCTCTGGCCCGCCGCCATCTTCGCCGCCTGGCGATAAGTGAATTCGCGGGACACTTCCAGCGCGGTCGCCATCTCCGCCAGGCGATGCTTGATCACCTGGAACTTGCCGATGGGCTTGCCGAAGGCCTCGCGCTCCCGGGCCCACTTCAGGCTCTCTTCCAGCGCCAGCTGCGCGGTCATGTTGGCCATCAAGGCCAGCGCCAGACGCTCGCTCTGGAAGTTGCCCATGATGCAGGCGAAGCCCAGGTTCTCGACGCCAATCAAGTGGCTGGCCGGCACCCGGCAATCGTCGAAAAACAGCTCGGCGGTATCCGACGCCCACCAGCCCATCTTCTTCAGTTGCCGGCCGACGGTGAATCCCGGCGTGCCCTTGTCGATCAGCAGCAGGCTGATGCCGCCGAAACCGGGCTCGCCGGTACGCACCGCCACGGTGTAGAAATCGGCGCGCACGCCACTGGTGATAAAGGTCTTGCTGCCACTGACGCGATAGAAGTCGCCGTCACGCAGCGCCCGGGTCTGCAGATTGGCCACGTCCGAACCGCCGCCGGGCTCGGTGACCGCCAGGGCGCTGATCTTTTCCCCCGCCAATACCTGTGGCACCACCCGCTCGCGAACCTCGGGGCGCGCCCATTTGACGATCGGCGGCAAACCGATGTCCAGCGAGCCCAGGCCCGCCACCAGGCCGCCGGAGCCACAGCGCATCAGCTCCTCGCTGGCGGCGATCTTGGCGAACAGGTCGCCCTCGTGGCTGCCCCCCAGGGCTTCTGGATAGCCGATACCGAGGATGCCGGCCGCGCCAGCCTTGAGGTACAGCTCGCGGGGGAAGCCTTGCGCCTCCTCCCATTGATCGATGTCCGGGAGGATTTCCCGCTCGACGAAACGTCGAACGCTGTCGCGGACCAACTGATGGCTAGGGTCGAAGTATTCCTGGCAGGCAGACATCGGCAAGCTCCTCTGAAGGTTGAGGAAACTTACCTAGCGCTTGCTTGGTTTTCAAGAAGGACCGCACGAACCACCTGTAGGAGCCAGCTTGCTGGCGATGCAGGCGACGCGGCGCGCCAGGTCGGGCGGCCATCGCGAGCAAGCTCGCTCCTACAGTAGTTTTTTGCTCGCAGCCGAAACACTTACAGCGCGATCGGCTTGCGCCCGGCAAACGAGTGCGCCAGGGTGCCGCCGTCCACCAGTTCCAGCTCGCCGCCCAGGGGCACGCCATGGGCGATACGCGAGGTGATCAGGCCTTTGTTGGTCAACAGCTGGGCGATGTAATGGGCGGTTGCCTCGCCTTCCACCGTCGGGTTGGTGGCCAGGATTACCTCAGTGAAACTGCCTTGCTCTTCGATTCGCGCCAGCAGCTGGGGGATGCCGATGGCTTCCGGGCCCAGGCCGTCGAGCGGCGACAGGTGGCCCTTGAGCACGAAGTAGCGACCGCGATAACCGGTCTGCTCCACCGCGTAGACATCCATCGGCCCCTCGACCACGCACAGCAGCGTGTCGTCGCGCCGCGGATCGGCGCATTGCGGGCACAGGTCGTCCTCGGTCAGGGTGCGGCACAGGCGGCAGTGGCCGACGCCCTCCATGGCCTGGCTCAGCGCCTGGGCCAATCGCGTACCGCCGCTGCGGTCGCGCTCCAGCAGCTGCAAGGCCATGCGCTGGGCGGTTTTCTGACCCACGCCCGGCAAAGTGCGCAGGGCATCGATCAGTTGGCGAATCAGGGGGCTGAAGCTCATGGGTAAAGGTCCGACAAAACGACGAGACGCGGTTTATACCCGCGCCTCCGATTAGCGTCAAATGCTCAGTCCGGGGCGACCCGCACCACCAGCTTGCCGAAGTTGCGCCCTTCCAGCAGCCCGATGAAGGCTTGCGGTGCGTGCTCCAGGCCGTCTACCACATCTTCCTTGAACTTGACCTTGCCCTGCAGCACCCAGGGTGCCATGGCGCTGACAAACTCAGGCTGCCGATCGCCGTAGTCGTCGAACACGATAAACCCCTGGATGCGCACGCGCTTGGTCAACAGCTGGCGCTGCAACAGTGGCAGGCGGTCAGGCCCCGGCGGCAACTCCTGGGCATTGTACTGGGCGATCAGCCCGCACAGCGGAATCCGCGCCTTGGGGTTGAGCAATGGCAGCACCGCATCGAACACCTTGCCGCCGACATTTTCAAAGTAGATGTCCACGCCCTCGGAACAGGCCTGCGCCAGTTCGTCGGCAAAGTCCGGGCTGTGGTGGTCGATACAGGCATCGAACCCCAGCTCCTCGACCACATAGCGGCACTTGTCGGCACCGCCCGCCACACCGATCACCCGCAGCCCCTTGATCTTGGCCACCTGCCCCACCACCGAACCCACGGCGCCCGACGCCGCGGCCACCACCAGGGTTTCCCCAGCCTTGGGCTGGCCGATGTCCATCAGGCCCATGTAGGCGGTCATGCCCGGCATACCCAGCACGCCCAGGGCCATCGAAGGGCTGGGCAAACCCGCCGGCACCGGTATCAGGTTACGCCCGTCGCAAATGCTGTGGCTCTGCCATCCGGTGGCGCCCACCACCAGGTCGCCCTCCTGGAATTTCGGATTCAGCGAGCGCTCGACCCGGCTCACCGCGCCGCCGGTCATCACTTCGTTGATTTGCACCGGGGCAGCGTAGGACGGCGCATCACTCATGCGCCCGCGCATATAAGGGTCCAGCGACAGGTAAAGGGTCTTGAGCAGCACCTGGCCATCCGCCAGGTCCGGCAGCGCCACCCGTTCCAGGCGGAAATTTTCCGGCACGGGCGCGCCCTGGGGCCGGGAGGCCAGAACAATGCGCTGGTTGAGGGTCAATGCTTGCGACATCAGAGCAACTCCTTATCGAGAATTGAATCGGGCCATACAGAGTGCAGACCATCGTACTGCGATCGGCGTTCGATGTTTCTCATCCCGTAGCCGCTGTCGCAGGCTGCGATCGATTGCACGGCAACCGCAATCATCCAGCCAGACCCCATCGCATGAATGACGACCGCTGCGCGCTCGATCGCAGCCTGCGGCAGCGGCTACAGGCGCCACAAACAAAAATGCCAGGCGCGATGCCTGGCATTTTCAAGTCCGACCGATGCGCGGGTGCGAATCAGAACGGCAGTTTCATACCCGGTGGCAGTTGCATGCCAGCGGTCACGCCGGACATCTTGTCCTGGCTGTTGGCTTCGATCTTGCGCACGGCGTCGTTGACGGCGGCGGCGAACAGATCTTCCAGCACTTCGCGGTCATCTTCGCTGACGCCTTCCAGCAGGCTTGGGTCGATGCTCACGCGCTTGATGTCGTGACGACCGGTCATGACCACGGTGACCATATCGCCACCCGCCTTGCCGGTGACTTCGGCGTTGGCCAGCTCTTCCTGCATCTTGGCCATTTTTTCCTGCATCTGCTGCGCCTGCTTCATCAGGCCGGCCATGCCACCTTTCATCATGGGAATCACCTCAAAGTACTTGGATAAAAACAGCGCCCGGCCTCAAGGCCCGGCGCCCTTCAGTTATTAACCCTGGCTGACCAGGGCCTCGACAGGTTCAATAGTATCGTGACGGACCACCGCGCCGAACTCCCGCACCATCTGCTGGATGAACGGATCGCCGTGGATCGACTCCTCGGCCTCGCGCTGGCGATTGGCACGGCGGCGCGACGCGGCCTGGGCCGGGGTCTCCTGCTCGGGCTTGATCAGCTCGATGCTCACCGTCAGCGTGCGCTGGTGGTACTGGTTCAGGGCATCGTTCAGGCGCCGCTGCTGGGTGGCGTTGAACAGGGCGCTGTGGGCCGGGTCCAGGTGCAGCAACCAGTTGTCGCCCTCGGCGGCGATCAAGGTGCAGTTGGCGGCGATGCTCGCCGTCATCCCGGAAATCGGCAGCTTGGGGAACAGCTCCAGCCACTCCAGCGCCAGGCCGGTGGCCGGCTGGGCGGCTGGCAACGGCTCGGGTTCCGGCTCGGGATCGGCGGCGTGCTCGCTGGCCAGTTCGTCCAGGTAGCTGTAGGCCGAATCCATGTCTGGCTCGATGTAGTCTTCGTCCAGCGGCGGCTCGTCGTCTAGGTCGATCCCCGGTGTCGCGGCATCGACCTCGGCAACGCTGGGCTCCGGCACCGGGGCGCTGACCCATTCCGGCGCATCCGGCACCACGCTGTCCGGGGTCTGGGTCGGCATCGGAGTCAGCTCAGGCTGCTGCGCGGCGGTCTCCAGCACGGGCTCGACGGCCGGTTGCTGCGCGACGACCGGTTCGACCGGGTCGTTCCACGGCAGGTCGACCACCTCTTCGGCGACGACAGGCGCTGCCTCTGGCGGCGTCTCGACCACCGGTTGCGGTGCAGGCACCACCGGCGCTGCAGAAACAGGTGCAGGCGTTGCAACCGGGGCCGCGACAGGTGCCGCCACGGGAGTGGCCTCGACCACCGGCGCCACAACCGGCGCGGCGGCAACTACCGGCGCAGCAACGGCTGCACCAGCCACGGATTGGGCGGAATCAACTGTGGCCTGGCTGATCCCCACTGGCTTTAGCGGCTGTCTCGGCGCATCTGCCGAGTCCGCTGGCCGGAAGGCCAGCATCCGCAGCAGGACCATCTCGAAACCACCTCGCGGGTCCGGCGCCAGCGGCAGGTCGCGCCGGCCGATCAGGCCCATCTGGTAATAGAACTGCACATCTTCGGCCGGCAACGCCTGGGCCAGGGCCAGCACCCGGTCGCGGTCGCCATGCCCGTTGTCGACACCGTCCGGCAAGGCCTGGGCAATGGCCACGCGGTGCAGGACATTGAGAATCTCCGACAGCACGCCGTTCCAGTCCGGACCCTGTTCGGCCAGGTGGCGCACGGCCTCCAGCAAGGCCTTGGCATCGCCGTCGATCAGCGCATGCAGGACGTCGTAGACCTGGCCGTGATCGAGGGTACCGAGCATCGCCCGCACATCGGCGGCCATGACCTTGCCTTCGCCGAAGGCGATGGCCTGGTCGGTGAGACTCATCGCATCGCGCATCGAACCGTCGGCGGCGCGGCCCAACAGCCACAGCGCGTCGTCTTCGAACGGCACGTTCTCGACGCCCAGCACGTGAGTCAGGTGCTCGACCACTCGCTCCGGGGTCATGTTCTTCAGGGAGAACTGCAGGCAACGCGAAAGAATCGTTGCCGGAAGTTTCTGCGGGTCGGTGGTCGCCAGAATGAATTTGACGTAGGGCGGCGGCTCTTCCAGGGTCTTCAACAAGGCGTTGAACGAGTGGCTGGACAGCATGTGCACTTCGTCGATCAGGTAGACCTTGAAGCGCCCGCGGCTCGGGGCGTACTGCACGTTGTCCAGCAGCTCGCGCGTGTCCTCGACCTTGGTCCGGCTCGCGGCGTCGATCTCGATCAGGTCGACGAAACGCCCTTCGTCGATCTCGCGGCATACCGAGCAGGTGCCGCAGGGCGTGGAAGTAATGCCTGTTTCACAGTTCAGGCATTTGGCAATGATCCGCGCAATGGTGGTCTTGCCCACCCCGCGGGTGCCGGTAAACAGATAGGCATGGTGCAGCCGCTGGCTGTCCAAGGCATTGATCAGAGCCTTGAGCACATGGGTCTGGCCGACCATTTCGCGGAACGAGCGCGGACGCCATTTACGTGCAAGAACCTGATAACTCATCGAAAACCGTCGCAACTGGGAAGCGGAAGCCCGTAATGCTAGCGGAGCAAGGGCGAAATTGCATCCGGTGCGCTCGTCTAATCTGGCTAAGCTGCTTTTTGTCGGGCTCGTCAGCGACCTTTTCCTGCGTGGAGACTCTATGCGTTTAGCCTTGGGCGCCTTTCTGCTGGTTGCCATGAATGGTTTTGCCGCAGAACCGGCCCTGCGCTTCTCGATCCCCGACAGCTGGGCCATGCCCGTGGTACAGATCGAACGTGGCCGGCCCACCCAGGGCATTCTCCACGACCTGATGGCCAGCCTCGCCACCCAGGTCGGCAACCCGGCCGAATTCCATGTCCTGGCCCGGGCCCGCGTGCAGGCAGCCATGGACCACAAGGAAATCGATGTCCGCTGCTATGTCGCCCAACCCTGGCTGCCCAACCCGTCCGGCGATTACATCTGGAGCATCCCGCTGTTCGTCCAGCGCGACCTGCTGGTCAGCCACGAGCGCCCCCCGCTCCCGGTCATTCCCGGGGAGCTACCGACGCAGCCCATCGGCACCGTCCTCAGCTACACCTACCCTTCCCTGCAACCCTTGTTCGACAGCCGCCAGTTGCTCCGCGACGACGCGCGCAACCAGGAACAGGTGCTGCAAAAACTCTGGGCCGGCCGCTACCGCTACGCGGTGAGCAACCAATGGACACTGGACTGGTTCAATCAGACCCTGCCACCCGACCAGCAGTTGCATGGCGTGGCCGTCCTGCAGGAACAGGCGGTCGGCTGCGTCATCCGCAACGATCCGGCGCTACCGGTGCAACGAGTGCTGCGCACCTTGTTGCGCATGAAGATGTCAGGAGAGATCGACGACATCATCGGTTTGTACACCGGCCACAGGCCGACCGAGAGCGCCCCGCAAAGCTATGGGGCGCCGTAGCTGTCAGCCGGCTTCGTCCTGCGGACACCATTCCAGCGGCGGCAGGAAGGTCGCCACCCAGCCCGGCACCTCGCTGGCCGGCATGGGCGGGGCGATGAAATAGCCTTGCGCCACGTCGCAGCCCAGCGACATCAGCAACTCGCCGTGCTCCATGGTTTCCAGGCCTTCGGCTACCACCTGCCGATCAAACGCCCGGGCCAGGCCGATCAGGGCCTGGGTCAGCGCCAGGTCGCCCTTGTCGTGCAGCATGTCGCGCACGAACATGCGGTCGATCTTGATGGTCTGGGTGCGCAAGCGCTTGAGGTAACTCAGCGACGAATGCCCGGTGCCGAAATCCCCCAGGGAGAATTGCACGCCCAGCGCCTGGCAGGCCTCGAGGCAAGCGCTGACGTGCTGGAGATTCTCCACCGCCACCGCCTCGACGATTTCCAGGTCCAGCAACTGCGGGGCAATCTGCGGATGGCGCTCGAGCACCGCCTTGAGCCGGTCGACGAAATCCCCCCGCTGGAAATGCCGCGCGGCGATATTGACGCTGATCGGCCAACGCTGTCCGGCCAACTGCCATTGCCGCAACTGGGCCATGACCTGCTCCATCACCCACTCGCCGATATCGACGATCAGGTCGGTCTCCTCCACCAGCGGCAGGAACTCCCGAGGCGCAACCATGCCCCGCTGCGGATGCTGCCAACGCAGCAACGCCTCGAAACCCACCACCTCGCCGCTGCGCATGTTGACCTTGGGTTGAAAGTGCAGGCACAGCTCGCCGGCCGCCAGCGCCTGCCGGACCCGCTCCACTGTCTGGTGGGTGGCCTTGACCTCGCGGTCCCGCGACACATCGAACAAGTGGAAGCGATTGCGCCCGCTCTGCTTGGCCACGTACATCGCCTGGTCGGCATGCCGCAGCAAGGTGTCGGCATCGTCGTTGTCGGCGGGAAACAGCGTGACGCCGATGCTGGCGCAGACGTTGATCTCCTTGTCCTGGATCAGATAAGGCGTGGCGATCACCCCCAGCACCCGGTGCAGCGCCGCCCGCAACTCGCGAATGTCACGCACATGACGCAGGATCAGCACGAACTCGTCCCCGGCCAGCCGCGCCACCACGTCTTCGCCGCGAATGATCGAGCGCAGGCGCGCCGCTACCTCCACCAATAACAGGTCGCCGCTGGCATGCCCGTAGCCATCGTTGACCGCCTTGAAGCCGTCGAGATCGAGCATGCACACCGCCAGCGCAATGTTCTCCTTGCGCGAGTAGTCCAGCGCCTGGTTGAGCAGGTCGGACAGAAAGGAACGGTTGGGCAAACCGGTCAGCACATCGTGCCCGACCCGCCATTGCAGCGAGTGCAACAAGCGCCGTTTTTCGCTGATATCGAAACGGATCGCCACATAACGCTGGACCCGACCAGTGGCCTCATCGAGCAA
The DNA here is from genome assembly GCF_900115645.1 of Pseudomonas sp. NFPP07. Taxonomy (NCBI): domain Bacteria; kingdom Pseudomonadati; phylum Pseudomonadota; class Gammaproteobacteria; order Pseudomonadales; family Pseudomonadaceae; genus Pseudomonas; species Pseudomonas sp. NFPP07. The sequence goes on along the minus strand of NZ_FOXG01000003.1, from coordinate 439,243 downwards.
GGGCACGATGGTGCTGTCGACCCAATACAAGGTCCCATCCTTGGCCCGGTTGCAGATCTCACCCTTCCAGACCTGGCCCAGGGCAATGGTGCGCCACATGCTGCTGAAAAATTCGGGGGGGTGCAGGCCGGAGCCGAGGATCCGGTGATTGGCGCCCAGCAGCTCTTCACGGCTGTAGCCGGAAATCGAACAGAACTGGTCGTTGACGTAAGTGATCCGGCCGGTCAGGTCGGTCTCGGAAAAAATGGCGGCTGCATCCACGGCCCTGCGGTATTTCTCATCCATGAGTCTGGCTCACTGTCGCTAGCGGTTAAACCGCTCGACCAAGGCACGAGGCCCGGAAGAGATGTTTGGGCGTTCATCCTCACTCACTTCGCAAACCCAGGCAGGCTTAGGCTGCTGCTCCGAAGGTATCTGCTGAACAGAGGTGACCGGCACATTCAGACGCACGTTAAAACTCCATAGACAGCATTCGACAATGCCAGCCCAGACAAGCCGGCAAGAGGCCGACCGAGAAAAATGGCGCACCGTCTCGCCCCACCTGACACAATTGCAACCGTACAGCGACCCGCACCGTCATTGATCTTCGAATCGACGAAGATCAACTAAAATCAGTCAGGGATCAGCCGAATTTGGCGGGTGGGACACTGGCAATCATCAGCGAGACGTTCGCGCCTGCGCCATACCCTCGATTCTGGTGAACAAGGAAAATGCAATGAGTTCTTGTTTCATCAGTTCATCTTCTGAAACTAGATCACCAAATGCCTGTCCGAAGCGTCGATTCTACGAATTGCATCACATTTTGCAAGGCAAGGTGATGAATCATGGCGTTGCCTAATGCAAAGATTTATCGTTAAGTTCTTGATTCTAAATGGGAATTGAGCGATGCAAATTTCAAGTTTGGGTCCAGCCATCAGGCGTTACCGCAAGGTAGCGGGGCTTACTCAGGCTGAACTAGGCGAAAAAACCGGTTTTGACCCTAAAACCATCAGCCGCTTCGAAACCGGCACCTACACCCCCAGTGTGGAAGCCCTGTTCCTGCTGGCCGATGTACTCGGGGTGAAGCTGAAAGCCTTTTTCGCAGATCTGGGCGACGAAGACGAACAGCGGGCGTATCTGTTCGGTGTCATTCACAAAGCCACCCCGAAGGACCTGGGAAAGCTGATAGCAGCGGTAGACCTGGCCTTGTCCAAGCCTTAGAGCCGAGCAACACGCAGAGGAGGCAGATCTATCGAAGCCGATAGCCTGCCTCCTCTTCATTTCCCCCAGATGACTCCTGACAGGAACTGACCGCGGCGCCCCTTAAGCTGGCGTGCGCAGCCCAACCTCTCCAGGAGTCCAGATGATCGCTACCAGCACTTACCTTCTGCTTTACGTCGACAGCCCCGCCACCAGCGCCAACTTTTACAGCCTCCTGCTGGACAGGCCACCGGTCGAGCTGTCGCCGACCTTTGCCCTGTTCATTCTTGACTCGGGGCTCAAGCTCGGCCTCTGGTCCAGACAGGATGTCGAGCCAGCCACCCAAGTCACCGGCGGTGGCGGCGAACTGGCCCTGGCCGTGGCCGATAAGCAGACCGTCGACCGGCTGCACGGCCAATGGGCCGAATCCGGCGTGAACATCGCCCAGGCCCCAACCACCCTGGACTTCGGCTACACCTTCGTCGCCCTGGACCCGGACGGGCATCGGCTCAGGGTGTTTTGCCTCACCCCGGAGTGAACAGGAGCCGTGCCGATAGAGCCCGGCAGCACGGAGCGGCGCCGCGCCCAGCGCCCCTCCAGCTGCATCGCCATCACACTGCCGAGGACGATCGCCGCGCCCACGATCACCGCGCCATGCACCCGCTCATGCAGGACCAGCGCCGCCAGCAGCATGGCGATCGGCGGTATCAGGTACATGGCAATGGATGCCCGGCTGACTTCGACCCGCGCCAGCACATAGGCCCACGCCAGGTAAGCCAGCGCACTGGGAAACAGCCCCAGCAGCAACACCGCCAGGTTCACCCGCCACGGCGCCTGGACCACCGCGACCGCCAGCCCCGGCCAATACAGGCTCAACAGCAAGGTGCCGGCCCAGACCATGTAGCACACGGTAGTCAGCAGGTCGTAACGCCCCGAATAGCGCCGCTGCAAAACGAAGTACAAGCCCCAGGAGAAGGCCGCCAGCAGCACCAGTAATCCCCGGGGCTCGATCGACGCCACGCCCTGGTCGCCCCAGACCACCACGACCGCCCCCAGCAACCCCAGCCCGACACACCCCCAGCGCCAACCGCTGACCGGCTCCCTCAACCAGAAAAACGCAATCAGGGTGCTGAAGATCGGCGCCGACTGCGCCAGCACACTGGATGCCCCCGCGCTCAACCCCTGCTGGCCATAGTTGAGGCTGACGTGATGCAGGGCGATGGCAAAAAAGCCCAGCACCAGCAACCAGGGCAGATCGCGCCAGCGTGGCAGGGAGATTCTCTTCACTAGGGCGATGCCCCCCATGAACAGCGAAGCAATCAGAAAGCGCAGCAACGCCAGATGGCCAGGTTCGTAGCCTTCCAGCCCAATATGAATACCCACCGGGGAGTAGGCCCAACTCAGAATGACCGCGGCGGTCGCCAGGACCAGCTTCAACGCAGGAGAGATGTTCAAGACACAGGCACTCGGCAGCACAAGAAAGGCCTTCAGTCTCCCGCCCGCCACAACTCACCACAATTAACGGATACTGAGACCAGACCTCACTGGAAATGAGCAATGGAACTGAGCCAACTGAAAATGGTGAAAGCGGTCGCCCGCACCGGCAGCATTGCCCGAGCGGCCGAACAACTGCATTGCGTGCCCTCCAACATCACCAACCGCCTCAAGCAACTGGAAGGCGAGTTGGGCGCCCGCCTGTTTATCCGTGCCGGCCGCGGGCTGAAAATCAGCCCGGACGGGGAAATCTTTCTCGGCTACAGCGAGCGCATCCTGGCCCTGGCGGATGAGGCCAAACGGGCGGTCGACCGCAAGGCCGAACCCAGCGGTATCCTGCGCATCGGCGCCATCGAATCCTGCGCCGGCGGGCGCTTGCCGCCCCTACTGGCGGAATTCCATCAGCGCTTTCCACAGGTCACCCTGGAGCTGGTAACCGGCACTTGGTCGCAGCTGTTCGAGGAACTGCAACATCACCGGATCGATGGCGCACTGGTCGCGATCGACACCCTCCCCCCGAAACTGGAGCGCACCGCCCTGTACAGCGAGCCCCTGGTGCTGGTTACCAGCGCCGACGCCGCGCCCGTGCTGAACCCGCGGGACCTGCAAGACCAGACCCTGTTCATGTGGCCCGGCGGCTGCCCTTATCGCCGCGCCCTGGAGCATTGGCTGAACGCCCACGACGTGACCGCGACCATCATCGGCTACGCGAGCTGGGGCACCATTATCGACTGCGTCAGCGCCGGCGCCGGCATGACCCTGGCCCCGGAAGGCGTACTCGACCGCTACACCCTGTCCGCAGGCCTGGCGCGCCACCGCTTCGCCGACCTGCAGCCGATCGACATTCGTTTTGTCTGGAACAAGGAAATACAACGCCACACCGCACGGGACGCGTTTGCGCAGTTATTGCAGGAACGATTGGGGAAATGAAACGAGCGACCGGCGAGAGACCAGATCAGGTAAAACAGGGGGGGAATTCAGAATATTCGTCGAGGACCGACAGAGGGCGTTATGGAGGCAACCCCACCAGCCACACCCCGGCACACAATGTCACCGCTGCGGCTGCTCCCTTCCAGGCCTGACCGGGTTCACGGCTGATCGTTGCGAGGGGACCAATGGGGTCACCATAACGACGCTCACCTGACGGCGAGCCGCGCCATTGTACCTATCTGCGGCGAAGTTACAACCGCTCTGTAAAGATTAAAAAATCTTAACGGCTTCAAGTACTTGGATCATTACCCCGCTCGCTTGCCGATTCCTGTAGCCGCTGCCGCAGGCTGCGATCGACGGCGAAGCCGTCGCCAACCATTGGTCGAGCAGCAACGAAACGCCCTGTTGTCCGCCATTGCGGCCGCTGCGCGACCGATCGCAGCCTGCGGCAGCGGCTACAGGGACCGCGCATGAGCGAGATGGCAGTTTTGCGGCGAGCCGGCAGTCGATTTTTCGCTTTGTTTTGTAAGGGGTTTCCTAGAAACTCTGGAACGCCTTTGGGCGGGTTGTACCCCTGAATTTGATCGGGCAGTCTGCGTGGGTCGTTGCAGTTTCAACGACCCGGATGTGGAAGTCTGGAAAAGTCATTGGTACAGCGCTCAACAGCGACTGCTGGCGTTTTATGTCCGCAGATCCGTGTTATGGCGACCATGCGTGGGGCACTTTCGAGTGCGCCGGGTTTTGGGTACCAAGGACTCCCCGGTCTTCCACACCCACGCATGGCTGCCACCCTCTCGTGTGGAAGCGAGACTGGCGGCTTTCACTTTTCAGAGAGTCGTAGGTACCCACATGAAAAAGCTCGTCCCCGACCCGCCCTTCATCACCCCGCGCCGATTACGCGACCCTGAACTGGATGCGGCCAATACCTCCCTGCTCCTGTCGCTCAACGACCAGAAACAACCGCTGCTGGCGCAACTGAAAGAAACCCGCAGCCAGCCCTTCGGCCTGCATGACGCCCAGCAACGGCCGCTGTTCGCGGTGCAGGCCGGGGTGAATGCCGAAGAAGCCTTGATGCACGTCTCGCTATTGCTCAAATGCGCCGAAGAAGTCTCGGATGAAATCACCGAACAGGGCAGCGGCATCGAACGCGGGCTGATCTGGTCCATGGTGCATTCCGTGGAGATGGCTCGCGCGGTGGTCGATGCCTTGCTCGATGGCGTGCGCACCAGCCGCTGATCGCGATCCAGGGGCTTGCTTGCGATGCAGGCGACGCGGTCCGGAAGCAGACCGTGGGGATGCCATCGCGAGCAAGCTTCGCTCCTACAGAAGCAGTCGGCGGTGTCAGGCTTGTTCGAGTGCTGCGTCGGCCTTGCCGCCGGCCTGCTGGATCACCAGGTGGATGAAGTGCAGCTTGGCGATCACCGCCGGCGGCAGGATGAAGGGATAGAAATCCGGCTGGCCCATGCTGCGCGACAGTTCGTTGAGCATGCCGGCCAGTTCGATCCAGGCGTTGACAAAAGAGAGGAACGCCGGGCCGCCAGGGTGCTGCGGGTCATATAGGGTATCCAGCGGGAACGGCTGGTAGTCGAAGTCCATTTCCCGGGCGCTCATGCCGAAGCCCAGCGCGGTGTCGACCGCGTCCATCATGTGCAGGTAGTGGGCCCAGGTTTCCGCCCAGTCTTCCCAGGGATGCATGGTGGCGTAGGCGCTGACATAGGTCTGCGACCAATCGCTCGGTGCGCCCTGCTGGTAATGCCGGTCCAGGGCTTCGGCGTAGCTCGCGCGTTCGTCGCCGAACAGCGCGCGACAGGGTTCCAGCCAATGGCTGCCTGCGATCAGGCGATCCCAGTAGTAATGCCCCACCTCATGCCGGAAGTGGCCGAGCAAGGTGCGATAGGGTTCGCGCATCTGTACCCGCACCTGCTCGCGATACGCATCGTCGGCCTCCTTGATGTCGAGGGTGATCAGGCCGTTGGCGTGGCCGGTCATGGGCGCCCTGCCCTGCAGATCAATGCCGACAAAATCGAAAGCCAGGCCGGCCTCTTCATCCTCGGCCTTGGCGATCAGCGGCAAGCCCAGGCTCACCAGTTGCGCCACCAGGCGGCGCTTGGCGATTTCCACCATGCGCCAGCGCTCGGGGTTTTCCGGTACGCCAAGATCGGGAATGGTCCGGTTCAGCCTGCACGCCACACACAGGGTAGCGGCGCCATGCGCAGGCAGCAGCCAGTTGCAGGCCGCCGGGGTATCGAGGTTGGCGCAACGCCGGAACAACCCGGCTTGCGGATCGACGTCCAGCCGCCAGGTATCGGCCTCCGGTCCTGGCTGCAGCGACGACAGGCGACTCTGCTCCGGCTGATAACCCAGGGCCGCCGAACAGGCCAGGCACTGACTGTTGCGAAAGAACAGCGATTGCCCGCAGCGACACCGCCAGACCTTGCTGTTGCGGCTGTCTTCACGGACAAAGGGTGCGGCGATACGGGAACTGAGCTGTTCGAAGAAGCGGTACATGGCGATCTCTCCCTGGGCGTGCCAAGACTAGATCATATGGACGAGATGATCGTTCCATCACCTTCAGGGCGTTCCTGCCGGGGAACGCCATTCCATGTAGCCGCTACCGCAGGCTGCGACAAGGTCCGCAGTACCTTCCGGCGCCCAACAGAGCAACGCCCGCTGCGCGGTCGATCGCCGCCTTCGGCAGCGGCTACAGGGTTATACCGAGATACCGTGCTGGCCGAGGAAGGCCACGAAGGCTTCTTCGTCCAGCACTTTCAGGCCCAATTCGTTGGCCTTGGCCAGCTTGGAGCCGGCACCGGGGCCGGCCACCACGCAGTGGGTCTTGGCCGAAACGGAACCGGCGACCTTGGCGCCCAGGCTTTCCAGCTTGTCCTTGGCCACGTCGCGGCTCATCAGCTCCAGCGAGCCGGTGAGCACCCAGGTCTGACCGGCCAGCGGCAGCCCTTCCACCACTTTCTTCTCGCTCTGCCAGTGCATGCCGAAGGCTTGCAACTGCGCCTCGATGGCCAGTGCCCGCTCGGCGTTTTCCGCGATGTCGAAGAACTCGCGTACGGCCTTGGCCTGCTTCTCCGGCAAGGTCTGGCGCATGTCCAGCCAGTCCGCCTTGACCACGCCGTCGAGGGTCGCGAACTTGTCCGCCAACTTCTGCGCCGCACCCGGCCCCACCGATGGAATGTTCAGCTTGTCGAGCATGCCACCCAGGGTGGTACTGGCAGCGAACTCGGCGCCCAGATCGCCCTGATCCTGCAACTGCAGCCCGCACTGCTGCGGATCGAGCAGGGCACCGATCACCTCTTGGTTATGGCTGTCCTCGAAGAAGCTGTGAATCTCGTGAGCCACTTCCAGGCCGATATCCGGCAGGTAGGTCAGTACTTCCGGCAAGGCCTGCTGCACGCGCTCCAGAGAGGCCAGGGAGCGCGCCAGGACCTTGGCCGTCTCCTCGCCCACATCGGGAATGCCCAGGGCGTAGATGAAACGCGCCAGGCCCGGCTTCTTGCTGTCTTCGATGGCCTTGAGCAGCTTGTTGCTGGAGACTTCAGCGAAGCCTTCCAGGTCGATGATCTGCTCGTACTTGAGTTTGTAGAGATCGGCCGGCGAACCAATGAGCTTTTCGTCCACCAGCTGCTCGATGGTCTTGTCGCCCAGCCCTTCGATATCCATCGCCCGACGGGAAACGAAGTGGATGATCGCCTGCTTGAGCTGCGCGCCACAGGCCAGGCGACCGACGCAGCGGTACACCGCACCTTCGCTGATGGTTTCCTTGCCCTTGCTGCGCTTGATCAGTTGCGTGCGCTCGACATGGGAGCCGCACACCGGGCAGGTCTGCGGGATATGCACCTTGCGCGCATTTTCCGGACGACGCTCGGCGACCACCTGCACCACTTGCGGAATCACATCGCCCGCCCGGCGGATGATCACGGTGTCGCCGATCATCAGGCCCAGGCGCGCCACTTCGTCCATGTTGTGCAGGGTCGCGTTGGAGACGGTGACACCCGCCACCTTGACCGGTTTCAGACGGGCCACCGGGGTCACCGCGCCGGTGCGGCCAACCTGGAATTCCACGTCCAGCAGCTCGGTCAGCTCTTCCATCGCCGGGAATTTATGAGCGATCGCCCAGCGCGGCTCGCGAGCCCGGAAGCCCAGCTCGCGCTGCGAGGCAATGCTGTTGACCTTGAACACCACACCGTCGATTTCATAAGGCAAGCCATTACGGCGCTCGCCGATATCGCGGTAGTAATCCAGGCATTCGTCGATACCCTTGGCCAGTTTCAGCTCGCGACTGACGGGCATGCCCCAGCGCTTGAGCTGCTCCAGGTTGCCGATATGGGTGTCGGCGATATCCGCAGTGACCTGGCCGATCCCGTAGCAGCAGAATTCCAGCGGGCGGCTGGCGGTGATCTTCGAGTCCAGCTGGCGCAAGCTGCCGGCCGCGGCGTTCCGCGGGTTGGCGAAGGTCTTGCCGCCAACTTCCAGCTGCGCGGCATTGAGCCGCTCGAAACCGGCCTTGGACATGTACACCTCGCCGCGCACCTCCAGGGTCGCCGGCCAGCCACTGCCGTGCAGCTTCAGGGGGATGTTGCGCACGGTGCGCACGTTGACGCTGATGTCTTCGCCGGTGGTGCCGTCGCCGCGAGTCGCGCCGCGCACCAGCACGCCGTCCAGATACAGCAGGCTGACCGCCAGGCCATCGAGCTTCGGCTCGCAGCTGTATTCCACCGCCGCACCGCCACCGAACAGATCGCCTACCGGCAGGTCGAGACCCTCGGTCACCCGGCGATCGAACTCGCGCATGTCGGTTTCTTCGAAGGCGTTGCCCAGGCTGAGCATGGGGATTTCGTGGCGCACCTGAGTGAAGGCCGAGAGCGCCGCGCTGCCGACGCGCTGGGTGGGCGAGTCGCTGCTGACCAGCTCCGGGTGTTCGGCTTCCAGTGCCTTGAGCTCATGGAACAGGCGATCGTATTCAGCGTCCGGAATGCTCGGCTCGTCGAGTACGTGGTAGCGATAGTTGTGCTGATCCAGCTCAGCGCGCAGCTCAAGAATGCGGGTTTCGGCGGAGGTCATGGTGTTCTCTCAAAAAGCAAAAGAGCAGCCTAGGCTGCTCAATATTTGTCTGGGTGGGCCCTTCGGCCCTATCGCGAGCCCGCTCCGACAGGCCAAGGGTTATGCCGGAGCGGCTGGCTCGCGAAGCGCTCAGCGCTTCTGGGTCAGGGCGCGACGTTCGAATTCGACGATGCGCTGACGGTAGTGCTCGATGGTCTGGGCGGTCAGCACACTGCGCTGGTCATCCTTCAGCTCGCCATTCAGTTCCTGGGACAGCTTGCGCGCCGCAGCCACCATCACGTCGAAAGCCTGTTTCGGATGACGCGGGCCTGGCAGGCCGAGGAAGAAGCTCACCGCCGGGGTGCTGAAGTGGTCGATGTCATCCAGGTCGAATACGCCCGGCTTGACCGCGTTGGCCATGGAGAACAGCACTTCGCCGTTGCCGGCCATGCTTTCGTGACGGTGGAAAATATCCATCTCGCCAAAACGCAGGCCGCTTTCCAGGATGTTCTGCAACAGCGCCGGGCCCTTGAAGCCGCCGGCATCACGGCAGATCACGCTGATCACCAGCACTTCTTCGGCTTGCGGCTGGTCCTTGTCGGCGTAACCGGAAGCCTTGGTTTCATCCGGGAAGTCATCGTCGCGGCTGCTGAAGCTCGGGCCGCCGTCCAGATCCAGGTTGAGGTTCAGGTCGCCCTGTTGTGGCTCGCTGGCACGCTTGCCACGCTTGGAACCGGATTCGCGCGGTTCGCGCGCCGGCGCGCTCATCGACGGCAGGTCGTGCTCGTCGAGTTGCGGTTCCTTATGGGTATCCAGCACGCGGGGCGGGCCCAGCAGTTCGGCACTGCTGTCGTCGTCCGGCAGGTTGGACAGGCTACGATCCAGGCGGAATTTCAACTTTCCTTTGCCGCCGCGCATACGGCGCCAGCCATCAAAAAGAATACCGGCAATGACAATGATGCCGATGACGATCAGCCACTCGCGCAGACCGATTTCCATGTAATCCCGTGCCTCTATGAAAAATGCTGAAAAATAAGAGGTTTAGCAAACTGCAAACCGCTTTAAAACGTGGCGCCAACTCTATGTTCTGACTGGCCTTTTGCCCACGTATAGGAAAAATTGACATTAAACTAGCACGACCAAAGACAACTTTACACCGTCTGTCGCAACGGCTTCATTCAATATGTCGATCAGCCAGTACTCGGCACAGGTAAAAACCTCTTACTTGTCACTTACATACCGGCTTTGGTCGCCCGGATATCAGGCGTCCACCATCGCCATCGCCTCCTCGACATCCACTGCTACCAGGCGCGAACAGCCGGGTTCGTGCATCGTCACGCCCATCAATTGATCGGCCATTTCCATGGCGATCTTGTTGTGGGTGATATAGATGAACTGCACCGTCTGCGACATCTCTTTAACCAGCCTTGCGTAGCGTCCAACGTTAGCGTCATCCAGCGGGGCGTCAACTTCGTCGAGCATGCAGAACGGCGCCGGGTTCAACTTGAAGATGGCAAATACCAGCGCCAGGGCCGTCAATGCTTTCTCACCACCGGACAACAAATGAATGGTGCTGTTCTTCTTCCCTGGCGGACGCGCCATGATCGTTACCCCTGTATCGAGTAGATCTTCGCCCGTCAGTTCCAAATAAGCGCTGCCGCCACCGAAAACTTTTGGAAAGAGCGCCTGTAAACCGCCGTTAATCTGATCAAAGGTATCCTTGAAACGATTACGGGTTTCCTTGTCGATCTTGCGAATCACGTTTTCCAGGGTTTCCAGGGCTTCCACCAGATCGGCGTCCTGGGCGTCCAGATAACGTTTGCGTTCGGACTGCTGCTGGTACTCATCGATGGCCGCGAGGTTGATCGCCCCCAGGCGCTGGATGCGCGCGGCAATCCGCTCGAGTTCTTCCTCGGCCTCTTTCTCGCTGGCCTGCTCGGTCAGCGTGGCGAGCACGCCCTGCAAGTCGTAGCCGTCTTCCAGCAACTGGTCCTGCAAGGTCTTGCGACGCACGCTCAGGGCCTGCCATTCCATGCGCTGCTGTTCGAGCTGGCCACGGATCAACTGCGATTGCTGCTCGGCCTGGGTCCGACGTTTTTCCGCGTCGCGCAATTCGCGGTCGGCATCTTCCATGGCGATCTGCGCGCTCTTGAGCTCGACGTCGACGGTCATGCGTTTTTCCAGCAATTCCTCGAGCTTCAGGCGCAGCTCTTCCAGCGGTGCGGCGCCCTCCTCCAGGTTCAGGCTGAGCTGTTCGCGCTTCTCCGTCAGGCGTTCCGATTGCAGCTCCAGGCGCTCCAGGGCCTGGCGGGTGGAATCGTGCTGGGCCTTGAGCGACCCCAGGCGCACCGCCAACTGATGAGCGTGATCCTTGTGCTGGCGCGCCTCCTGGCGCACCCGGTCCAGGCGTTCGCGCAAACTGTCGCGCTGGGCCAGCAGCAATTCGCGCTGTTCGGTGTCCAGGGCCATGCTGTCGAGGGCTTCCTGCAGCTGCAGACGGGCTTCGCCCACCTGCTCGTGTTCCACAGCGCGCTGCTCGCCCAGCTCCGCCACTTCTTCATCCAGGCGGGTACGGCGCAGGGCCAACTGCTCGGCCTTGGCCTTGCCGGCAGAAAGCCTGGCTTTCAATTCACCCTGCTGACGGGCTTCGTCCTGCAACAGACGGCGCAGGTGTTCGCGACCGTTCTCTTGCTGGCGCTGTTGCGCACGCAGGTTCTGCAACCGGGTTTCCAGGTCTTCCACGCTGGCTTCGCGCTCGTCGCGCTCCAGGCTCAGTTGTTCGATTTCCTGGTTGCGCGCGAGCATGCCGCTTTCCGCTTCGCTGGCGCGGCGCACCCGCAGAAAATGCCGGCCGACCCAGAACCCGTCACGGCTGATCAGGCTCTCGCCGGCCGCCAGTTGGCCACGCAACGCCAGGGCCTGCTCAAGGCTTTCCACAGGCTTGACCTGGCCCAGCCACGGCGCCAGATCGACCTGAGCATCGACCTTGTCCAGCAGGCTGCCAGGCATCCGCGCGCCCTCGCCCGCCAGCTGGAGCAGGCGCAGGTCGCCCTGCTCGAAGCCAGCCAGGTCGAAGCCGGCAAAATCGTCGACCAGTACCGCTTGCAGGTCGGCGCCAAGCACGGTTTCCACCGCCAGCTCCCAACCGGCCTCGACCTTCAGGCCTTCGGCCAGCCGCGGACGCTCGGCCAACTGTTGCTCCTGCAGCCACTGCGCGGCGCCGGTCCCCGGATTGAGCGCGGCCTGCTGCAAAGCCTCCAGCGAGGCCAGGCGACCATTGAGACGCTGCAACTCGCCCTGGGCCTGCTGCTGGGCCTGGGTCGCCTGATGCAGCTCCTGGCGCAGCTGTTCCAGGCGCTCGACTTGAGCGTCTTCGCTGGCCTGCAGGTCTTCCAGGGTCGCCTCACTGGCCGCGAGTTGTTCATTGAGTTCGAGGATCGCCGCGTCTTCCGGGTCGGCGGCGAGCAACGCGCGCTCCTCCACCAGGCGCCGCTGGCGCTCGCCCAGACGTTCCATGCTGCCTTCGAGCTGCTGGATACGCGACTGCTGCACCTCGGCCTGGCGTCGCGGTTCGGCGGATTTGAGGTTGAAACCGTCCCACTGCTCCTGCCAGCCGTGCATGGTGGTTTCGGCTTCTTCCAGGGCCGCGGCAGCCTCTTCGGCGGCGGCGCTGGTGACTTCCTGCTCGGGTTCAAGCATTTCCAGCTCTTCACCGAGGGTCGCGAGCAAGGTGCGGTCGTGGCCCAGGTGGGATTCGGTCTCCTGGCGTGCACGCTCGGCTTCGCGCAAGTCGTCCTGCAACTGGCGCAAACGCTGCTGGCCGTGCTGGATGCTCTGTTCGACCCGGGCGATGTCGCCACCGACCGAATAGAAGCGCCCCTGCACCAGATTGAAGCGCTCGGACAGTTCATGGTGACCGTCACGCAGGCGCTCGATGGCGGCGTCGGCATTGCGTTGCTCCGCCACCAGGGCTTCAAAGCCGACTTCCTGGTTGCCGATGATCGATTCGCGCTGGCCGACCTGCTCGTTAAGCTCCTGCCAGCGCAGTGCCGACAGCCGGGCCTTGAGCTGACGCTCCTCGCCTTTGTATTCCTGGTACTTCTCGGCCGCCTGGGCCTGGCGGTGCAGGCGTTCGAGCTGGCGCTCCAGCTCTTCGCGCAGGTCGGTCAGGCGCGCCAGGTTTTCGTGGGTACGGCGGATGCGGTTTTCGGTTTCCCGGCGGCGCTCCTTGTACTTGGAAATCCCGGCGGCTTCTTCGATGAAGTTGCGCAGGTCTTCCGGCTTGGCTTCGATCAGCTTGGAGATCATGCCCTGCTCGATGATCGAGTAGCTGCGTGGCCCCAGGCCGGTGCCGAGGAAGATGTCGGTAATGTCACGACGGCGGCACTTGGCGCCGTTGAGGAAATAGCTGTTCTGGCTGTCGCGGGTGACCTTGCGGCGGATGGAGATTTCCGCGTAGGCCGCGTACTCGCCGACCAGGGTACCGTCGGAGTTGTCGAAGACCAGCTCGATGCTGGCCTGGCTCACCGGCTTGCGGCTGGTGGAACCGTTGAAGATGACGTCGGTCATCGACTCGCCGCGCAGGTTCTTGGCCGAGCTCTCGCCCATGACCCAGCGCACGGCGTCGATGATGTTCGACTTGCCGCAACCATTGGGTCCGACCACCGCCGCCATGTTACTGGGGAAGTTCACCGTGGTCGGGTCGACGAAGGACTTGAAGCCCGCCAGCTTGATGCACTTGAGCCGCACGCTCAGGCAACCGTCAAGGCGGCGACTACCAGGTCGCAACTGCGCCGGGCATAGGCCGTCAGCACCAGGCGGATCGTCGGCAAGTCACGGGCCAGCACGGCGGCCAGCAGTTGCTCGAACAGGTCGAGGAATTCGCTCATTTCCGCCTTGCGCTGCTCCAGGGCCAGGAAATAGGCACGGCTCATCGCCGGCTGCAGGTTCTCGACGGTTTCCTGCAGGTACGGGTTGTCGGCGAACGGGTAGGCGGCGCGCATCACGTTGAAGCTGTCTTCGACGAAACTGCGGATGTCCTGGCGCTCGTAGGCGGCGATCAATCGTTGCTGGATCTGCAGGAACGGCGCCATGTCGGCCTGCAGTTCCCAGCCGTTGGCCACCGAGTTGCCCAGCAGGATGTACAGCTCGCTCATCAGGGTGCACAGGCTCTGCACCTTGTGCGGGGTGAGTTCGGTCACATGGGCGCCACGACGCGGCAGGATGGCGATCAGGTGACGGCGTTCGAGGATCAGCAGGGCCTCGCGGACCGAGCCGCGGCTGACGTTGAGGGCCAGCGTGACCTTCTGTTCCTGAATGCGCTCCCCAGGCTTGAGCTCGCCGCGAATGATGCGTTCGGCGAGGTGGTGAGCGATTTGCTCGGCGAGGCTGTCCGGCGCCTTGAACGTCATGGTTTTCCTTCAAACTCTTAGATCGGTACAAGCGGCGCAGTGTAGCGCAATTGCTACCTCATGGCGGAGTGCCCAAGGGCCTGAATTTGGCACGGAATAAGCAAAAGGCACTGCGGCCCGGGAGGGTCAATACTGTTTGAAAGCGCTTGTTGATCGGCAAAAAACGATTTCCTGACCCTTAAGTCAGAAAATCATTGACCGAAAAGTCAGACATGACTAAATTCGGCCCACGTCGGTTACCAACAATAATGAGTCTGCGAGGCCTTCCGTGATCCAGTTTTTACTCAACCAGGAACTCCGTAGCGAGCACACCCTGGACCCGAATCTGACCGTGCTCAATTATCTGCGCGAGCATCTGGGCAAGCCCGGCACCAAGGAAGGCTGCGCCAGTGGCGACTGTGGCGCCTGCACCGTGGTGGTCGGCGAATTGCAGACCGACAACACGGGCACGGAGCACATCCGTTATCGCAGCCTCAACTCGTGCCTGACCTTCGTCTCGTCGCTGCACGGCAAACAGCTGATCAGCGTCGAAGACCTCAAGCACCAGGGCCAGTTGCACAGCGTTCAGAAAGCCATGGTCGAATGCCACGGCTCGCAGTGCGGCTTCTGTACGCCGGGCTTCGTCATGTCGCTGTTCGCCCTGCAGAAGAACTCCGAACAACCCGACGCGCACAAGGCCCACGAAGCCCTGGCCGGCAACCTGTGCCGCTGCACCGGCTACCGCCCGATCCTCGCCGCCGCCGAGCAGGCCTGCTGCGGCAAGCAGCCGGACCAGTTCGACGCCCGCGAAGCCGAGACCATCGCCCGCCTGAAAGCCATCGCCCCCAGCAACACCGGCGAGCTGAACAGTGGCGACAAACGTTGCCTGGTACCGCTGACCGTATCCGACCTGGCAGACCTCTATGACGCCTACCCGCAAGCCCGGCTGCTGGCCGGCGGCACCGACCTGGCGCTGGAAGTCACGCAGTTCCACCGCCCGCTGCCGGTGATGATCTACGTCGGCAACGTCGCCGAAATGAAACGCATTGAACGCTTCGACGACCGCCTGGAAATCGGCGCCGCCACCGCCCTCTCCGACTGCTACGACGCCCTCAAGGCCGAATACCCGGACTTCGGCGAGCTGCTGCAGCGCTTCGCCTCGTTGCAGATCCGCAACCAGGGCACCCTGGGCGGCAACATCGGCAACGCCTCGCCCATCGGCGACTCGCCGCCCTTGCTGATCGCCCTGGGCGCGCAGATCGTCCTGTGCAAGGGCAACACCCGCCGCACCCTGGCCCTGGAAGACTATTTCATCGACTACCGCGTCACCGCGCGCCAGGAAAGCGAGTTCATCGAAAAGATCATCGTGCCGCGGGCCAGCGCCGAGCAGCTGTTTCGCGCCTACAAGGTGTCCAAGCGCCTGGACGACGATATTTCCGCGGTCTGCGCGGCCTTCAACCTGCGTATCGAGAACGGCGTGATCGCCGACGCCCGCGTGGCCTTCGGTGGCATGGCCGCCACCCCGAAACGCGCCAAGCACTGTGAGGCCGCGCTGCTCGGCGCCCCGTGGAGCGAGACCACCGTCGAACGTGCCTGCGCCGCCCTGGGCGAAGACTTCACCCCGCTTTCGGACTTCCGCGCCAGCAAGGAATACCGCCTGCTCAGCGCCCAGAACCTGCTGCGCAAATACTTTATCGAACTGCAAACACCGCACATCGAGACCCGGGTGACCGCTTATGTCTAATCATCACAAAGTCGAGAAGACTCAAGCCGAACTGAGCGCCCTGTTTCAACAGGATCTGGCCACCGGCGTCGGGCGCAGCGTCAAGCACGACAGCGCCGCCAAGCATGTGTCCGGCGAGGCGGTGTACATCGATGACCGGCTGGAATTCCCCAACCAGCTGCATGTGTATGCGCGCCTCTCGGACCGTACCCACGCCAAGATCCTCAGCATCGACACCGCGCCCTGCCATGCCTTCGACGGCGTGCGTATCGTCATCACCCACAAGGACATCCCGGGGCTGAAAGACATCGGCCCGCTGCTGCCCGGCGACCCGCTGCTGGCCATCGACGACGTGCAGTTCGTCGGCCAGCCGGTGCTGGCCGTGGCCGCCCGCGACCTGGAAACCGCGCGCCAGGCGGCCATGGCCGCGGTCATCGAATACGAGGACCTGGAGCCGGTCCTGGACGTGGTCGAAGCCCTGCGCAAACGCCACTTCGTCCTCGACAGCCACACCCACCAGCGCGGTGACTCGGCCAAGGCCCTGGCCAGCGCCGAGCATCGCCTGCAGGGCACGCTGCATATCGGCGGCCAGGAACACTTCTACCTGGAGACCCAGATTTCCTCGGTGATGCCCACTGAAGACGGCGGCATGATCGTCTACTGCTCGACCCAGAACCCCACCGAGGTGCAGAAGCTGGTGGCCGAGGTGCTGGACGTGTCGATGAACAAGATCGTGGTCGACATGCGCCGCATGGGCGGTGGTTTCGGCGGCAAGGAAACCCAGGCCGCCAGCCCGGCATGCCTGTGCGCGGTGATCGCGCACCTCACCGGCCAGCCGACCAAGATGCGCCTGCCGCGGGTCGAAGACATGCTGATGACCGGCAAGCGCCACCCCTTCTATATCGAGTACGACGTCGGTTTCGACAGCACCGGGCGCCTGCATGGCATCCAGCTGGAACTGGCCGGCAACTGCGGTTGCTCGCCAGACCTGTCGGCCTCGATCGTCGACCGGGCAATGTTCCACGCCGACAACTCGTACTACCTGGGCGACGCCACCATCAACGGCCATCGCTGCAAGACCAATACCGCGTCGAACACCGCCTACCGTGGCTTCGGCGGCCCGCAAGGCATGGTCGCCATCGAGGAAGTGATGGACGCCATCGCCCGCCATCTCGCCCTCGACCCGCTGGCCGTGCGCAAGGCCAACTACTACGGCAAGACCGAACGCAACGTCACCCACTACTACCAGACCGTCGAGCACAACATGCTCGAAGAGATGACCGCCGAACTGGAAGCCAGCAGCCAGTACGCCGAGCGCCGCGAAGCGATCCGTCGCTACAACGCCGGCAGCCCGATCCTGAAAAAGGGCCTGGCGCTGACCCCGGTGAAATTCGGTATTTCCTTCACCGCCAGTTTCCTCAACCAGGCCGGCGCGCTGGTGCACGTCTATACCGACGGCAGCATCCACCTGAACCACGGCGGCACGGAAATGGGCCAGGGCCTGAACACCAAGGTGGCGCAGGTGGTGGCCGAGGTGTTCCAGGTAGAGATCGACCGGGTGCAGATCACCGCGACCAACACTGACAAGGTGCCCAACACCTCGCCGACCGCCGCCTCCAGCGGTGCCGACCTGAACGGCAAGGCGGCGCAGAACGCCGCGGAAACCATCAAGAAACGCCTGGTGGAGTTTGCCGCCCGGCAGTACAAGGTCAGCGAGGAAGACGTAGAGTTCCACAATGGCCACGTACGGGTCCGCGACCAGATCCTGAGCTTCGAGGAACTGATCCAGCAGGCCTATTTCGCCCAGGTCTCGCTGTCCAGCACCGGCTTCTACAAGACCCCGAAAATCTACTACGACCGTGCCCAGGCCCGTGGCCGGCCGTTCTACTACTTCGCCTACGGCGCCGCTTGCGCCGAGGTGATAGTCGACACCCTGACCGGCGAGTACAAGATGCTGCGCACCGACATCCTGCATGACGTCGGCGCCTCGCTGAACCCGGCCATCGACATCGGTCAGGTGGAAGGCGGCTTTATCCAGGGCATGGGCTGGCTGACCATGGAAGAGCTGGTGTGGAACGCCAAGGGCAAACTGATGACCAACGGCCCCGCCAGTTACAAGATTCCAGCCGTTGCCGACATGCCTTTGGATTTGCGCGTGAAGCTGGTGGAAAACCGCAAGAACCCGGAAGACACGGTGTTCCACTCCAAGGCCGTGGGCGAGCCGCCGTTCATGCTCGGCATCGCCGCCTGGTGCGCGATCAAGGACGCCGTGGCCAGCCTCGGCGATTACCGGCACCAGCCGAAGATCGACGCGCCGGCCACGCCGGAGCGAGTGTTGTGGGGCTGCGAGCAGATGCGCCAGTTGAAGGTGGCGAAGGCCGTAGAGACCAAGGCGGAACTGGCTTCCCTGTAAATCCCATCGCGAGCAAGCTCGCTCCTACAGATATCGCACCCTCCTGTAGGAGCGAGCTTGCTCGCGATGACGACATTGCAGACGACAACGTTGCAAGAGGTGAAACATGTACAACTGGATCAGCGCCCTCGCCGACCTGCAAACCCGCGGCGAACCCTGCGTGCTGGTGACCATCATCGAAGAGCTGGGGTCGACGCCACGCAATGCCGGCTCGAAAATGGTCATCAGCGCCACCCAGAGCTTCGACACCATCGGCGGCGGCCACCTGGAATACAAGGCCATGCAGATCGCCCGCGAGATGCTCGCCAGCGGCAAACAGGACACCCACCTGGAGCGTTTCAGCCTGGGCGCCAGCCTCGGCCAGTGCTGCGGTGGGGTGACGGTGTTGCTGTTCGAACCCATGGGCCAGGTCCAGGCGCAGATCGCGGTCTTCGGCGCCGGCCATGTCGGCCGCGCCCTGGTGCCGCTGCTGGCCAGCCTGCCGTGCAAGGTGCGCTGGATCGACTCACGGGAACAGGAGTTCCCCGAACAGATCCCCCAGGGCGTGCGCAAGATCGTCAGCGAAGAGCCCGTCGATGAAGTCGATGACCTCCCCGCCGGCAGCTATTGCATCGTCATGACCCACAATCACCAGCTCGACCTGGAGCTCACCGCCGCGATCCTCAAGCGCAACGACTTTGCCTACTTCGGCCTGATCGGCTCGAAGACCAAACGGGTGAAGTTCGAACACCGCCTGCGCGAGCGCGGCTTCGACAGCGGCGTGCTGCAACGCATGCGCTGCCCGATGGGGCTCGGCGAAGTCAAAGGCAAGTTGCCTGTGGAAATCGCCATCTCCATCGCCGGCGAAATCATCGCCACCTATAACGCCAATTTCGGCCAGCACAGTGCCCGCGCCGAACCCATTGCCAAGCTGCTGCCGGCCTCGCGCCGCAGCCACGCCACTCATTAAAAAGCCACGAACCGAGACTGCCTCATGCCTCTGACTCGCAAAGCCTATCGTGCCGCCATCCTGCACAGCATCGCCGATCCCGCCGAGGTCGGCATCGAAGCCTCCTACGAGTATTTCGAGGATGGCCTGCTGGTGGTCGACAACGGCCAGATCAGCGCCCTCGGCCACGCCAGCGAATTGCTCGCCAGCCTGCCCGCCGATATCGAGATCACTCACTACCAGGATGCGCTGATCACCCCAGGCTTTATCGACACCCATATCCACCTGCCGCAGACCGGCATGGTCGGTGCCTATGGCGAGCAGTTGCTGGACTGGCTCAATACCTACACCTTCCCCTGCGAAAGCCAGTTCGCCGACCAGGCCCATGCCGAGGAAGTGGCTGGGATTTTCATCAAGGAACTGCTGCGCAACGGCACCACCACCGCCCTGGTCTTCGGCAGCGTGCATCCACAATCGGTGAATGCCTTTTTCGAAGCGGCGCAGAAGCTCGACCTGCGGATGATCGCCGGCAAGGTGATGATGGACCGCAACGCCCCGGACTACCTGACCGACACCGCCGAATCCAGCTACCTGGAAAGCAAGGCGCTGATCGAGCGCTGGCATGGCAAGGGCCGCCTGCACTATGCGGTGACGCCACGTTTCGCCCCGACCAGCACCCCGGAACAACTGACCCTCGCCGGGCAATTGCTCGGCGAATACCCCGACCTGTACATGCAGACCCATATCAGCGAGAACCTGCAGGAAGTCGAATGGGTCAAGGAGCTGTTCCCCGAGCGCAAGGGCTACCTGGACGTGTACGACCACTACCAGTTGCTGAGCGAGCGCTCGGTGTTCGCCCACGGCGTGCACCTGTGCGACGACGAATGCGCGCGCCTGGCGCAGACCGGTTCGGCCGTGGCCTTCTGCCCGACCTCGAACCTGTTCCTCGGCAGCGGCCTGTTCAACCTGCCGATGGCCGAGAAGCACAAACTGAATGTCGGCCTGGGCACCGATGTCGGCGGCGGCACCAGCTTCTCGCTGCTGCAGACCCTGAACGAAGCCTACAAGGTCATGCAGTTGCAGGGCGCGCGCCTGAGTCCGTTCAAGTCGCTGTACCTGGCCACCCTCGGCGGCGCGCGCGCACTGCGCCTGGAAGAGCGGATCGGCACCCTGCAGCCAGGCACCGACGCCGACTTCCTGGTGCTCGACTACAACGCCACGCCGCTGCTGAGCTATCGCCTGAAACAATCCAAGAGCATTGCCGAGACGCTGTTCGTGCTGATGACCCTGGGCGATGACCGCACCGTGGCGCAGACCTATGCCGCGGGCAATCTGGTGCACCAGCGCTAATCCCGGAAACGAAAAATCCCCCGCCTCATGCGCTGAGGCGGGGGATTTTTTTATCTGCTGTAAACCCTGTAGGAGCGAGCTTGCTCGCGAAAAGATCGCCAAGGATGACGAGCTTTGGCAGACAGGTCGCCGCTTCGCGGCTATCGCGAGCAAGCTCGCTCCTACAGGGAGATGGCGTTACAGTTTGGCGGGAGAGCGGCCCGGCTTCTTGGTTTGCAGCAGGTGCGAGAACACCGCATGCAGGTCGTCCGAGGCGCTTTCTTCGTCGAGGTTGAGCTTGCTGTCGATGTGATCCATGTGATGCATCATCAGGGTCACCGCCAGCTCCGCGTCGCGGGCCTCGATGGCGTCGATCAACTGGGTGTGCTCATCGTAGGAACAGTGCGAACGGTTGCCGCTTTCGTACTGGGCGATGATCAGCGAGGTCTGCGACACCAGGCTGCGCTGGAAGCTGATCAGCGGGGCATTCTTCGCCGCCTCGGCAAGTTTGAGGTGGAACTCGCCCGACAAGCGGATACCGGCGCCGCGATCGCCACGGGAAAAGCTGTCGCGTTCGTCGTTGACCATCTGCCGCAGCTCGGCAAGCTGTTCGGCCGTGGCGTGCTGCACCGCCAGCTCGGTGATCGCCCGCTCCACCAGCCGGCGCGCCATGAACACCTGGCGGGCTTCCTCGACACTCGGGCTGGCCACGACCGCGCCGCGATTGGGCCGCAGCAGCACCACGCCTTCATGGGCCAGGCGCGACAGCGCACGACGAATGATGGTACGGCTGACCCCGAAAATTTCCCCCAGCGCCTCTTCGCTCAACTTGGTGCCGGGCGCCAGGCGCTGTTCGAGGATGGCCTCGAAGATATGCGCGTAGACAATATCGTCCTGGGTCCCGCTGCGACCGGCCTTGCCTGCTCGCGGTTGTTTCTTGAGGGGTTGCAACTGTTCGTTCATGGGCACTCGAGTCGGGAGAACTGCGGCGAATTGACCGTGACTGTAATACGGCACAGCGGGTCGCTGACAAGTATCGCGTAAAAACAATGGCACATTGTACACAACCCATGGGGTCCATTCGCAATAACTGTATGGGCCACAGGCTGTCGCAACGACTGTACGGCCATTTGCTGTCCTGGCTGTATTGCAATGAATGGTTACTTTTACGTTTAGGCTTGGCCCCTGCTTTCGTCACCCAACGCCCCTGCGCCGGGCTTTCGGGCGACAGATATCTTCATCAGAACAAGGAACAGTGCTCCATGTCCGACGCCTCCCTCGCGCCATTACGCCCCCTGGCCGATACCTCGCCCTCGGCCGTAGTCGCCGGTTTCATCGCCATGATGACCGGCTACACCAGTTCCCTGGTGCTGATGTTCCAGGCCGGACAGGCCGCCGGGCTGACCAGCGGGCAGATTTCCTCGTGGATCTGGGCCATCTCCATCGGCATGGCCATCTGCAGCATCGGCCTGTCCTTGCGCTACCGCACGCCGATCACCGTCGCCTGGTCGACCCCCGGCGCCGCGCTGCTGATCACCAGCCTGTCCGGGGTGAGCTACGGCGAAGCCATCGGCGCCTATATCACTTGCGCGGTGCTGGTAACCATCTGTGGCCTGACCGGCAGTTTCGAACGCTTGGTCAAGCGCATCCCGGCCTCGCTCGCCGCAGCACTGCTGGCGGGCATCCTGTTCAAGATCGGCAGCGAGATCTTCGTCGCCGCGCAGCACCGCACCGGCCTGGTGCTGGGCATGTTCTTCAGCTACCTGCTGGTCAAGCGCCTGTCGCCACGCTACGCGGTGCTCGCCGCGCTGCTGATCGGCACCGCATTGGCCGGGGTGATGGGCCTGCTGGACTTCAGCCAATTCCACCTGGAAGTCGCCACGCCGGTGTGGACCACCCCGCACTTCTCCCTGGCGGCGACCATCAGCATCGGCATCCCGCTGTTCGTGGTGGCCATGACCTCGCAGAACATGCCGGGGGTCGCCGTGCTGCGCGCCGACGGCTACAACGTGCCGGCCTCGCCGCTGGTCACCACCACCGGTATCGCCTCCCTGCTGCTGGCACCGTTCGGCTCCCACGGCATCAACCTGGCGGCCATCAGCGCGGCAATCTGCACCGGCCCCCACGCCCATGAGGACCGCAACAAGCGCTACACCGCAGCGGTCTGGTGCGGGATTTTCTACGGCATCGCCGGGGTCTTCGGAGCCACGCTGGCGGCGCTGTTCGCGGCACTGCCCAAAGAGCTGGTGCTGTCGATCGCCGCGCTGGCGCTGTTCGGCTCGATCATCAATGGCCTGAGCATCGCTATGAGCCAGGTGAAGGAACGCGAGGCGGCGCTGATCACCTTTATGGTGACGGCCTCGGGCTTGACCCTGTTCTCCGTCGGCTCGGCGTTCTGGGGAATCGTGGCTGGCGTGCTGACCCTGGTAATCCTGAACTGGAACAACGAATAAGCCTGTAGCCGCTGCCGCAGGCTGCGATCGCGACCGAAGGGCGCGCAAGGTCTCACGATCGCTGAAGCCCTTCGGGCTTATCGCAGCCTACGGCAGCGGCTACAACTCGCCCACGCGAAATCCCGGGAAACAGGCCCGAGGCATATAAAGGTTCTGCGGGAGAAATAAATAGAGAAGGCTGTACAGCGACAGCCGTGAGTCGGCGGCCCGGACGGGCCACCGACTCAGCACATCAGGCTACCGGATTGATCGAGTTTTCCGGGTACCAGACGTCCAGCAGCGGGCTGACTTCAACGCTGGTCAGCTCGGTGCGGGCCTTGAGCCAGGCTTCGACCTTGGCACGTTGCTCTTCGCTGACCGAACCGCGTTTGCTCAGGCAAACCAGGCCGAAGTCATCGCCACCAACATAGCCGAGGCCGTTGGCTTCCATCGCTTCTTTGAGGAACGCGTCGAGGAAAGCGTCAATAGCCTCTTCGGCCAGATCTTCTTTGAAATCCAGGTTCAGCTCAAAACCCAGCTCCTGAAATTCATCTACGCACAGTTTTTTGCGCAGACGGCGGGAACGGTTAGTGGCCATGGAACAATCCTCATAAGTAATAACGGGCGGCACTTTACCAGTTTAAGCAACCGATTGCCTGACTCTATGAGGGCCTTGGCCTGCCATTGGGAAAAAAATAGCGGATTAGCCCGCCGCGGCACGGCACAAGCCGCTATACCTTGGGGCATAATGCCGACACTTTCGTGACCACTGAGGGAATTTATCGTCATGCCCTCGTCTTTTCTCCCCTCGGCTGTAGGGTTTTACTTCACATGATCAAATCTTTGCGTCCACTTTTTCTTGCCGGTCTTCTTCTGCCCCTGGCCATTTCCGTTTCCGCCGCCCCCGTCAACACCACCCTTTCGCCCAAGGTCCAACAGGCCCTCAAGGCCAGCAAACTGCAAGACAACGCCCTGTCGCTGGTGATGATCCCGCTCAACGGCCCGGGCACGGCCACCGTTTACAACGCCGACGTGTCGGTCAACCCGGCCTCGACCATGAAACTGGTTACCACCTACGCCGCCCTGGAAATGCTCGGCCCGACCCACCAGTGGAAAACCGAGTTCTACACCGACGGCACCCTGAGCGGCGGCATCCTCAATGGCAACCTGTACCTCAAGGGCGGCGGCGATCCCAAGCTGAACATGGAAAAACTCTGGTTGCTGATGCGCGACCTGCGGGCCAACGGCGTGCAGCAAGTGACCGGCGACCTGGTGCTGGACCGCAACTTCTTCGTGCAGCCGCAACTGCCGCAGTTCAACGACGACGGTAACGACGAGAACAAGCCGTTCCTGGTCAAGCCCGACTCTCTGCTGGTCAACCTCAAGGCCCTGCGCTTCGTGGCGCGCAACGACTCGGGCAAGGTGCTGATTTCCGTCGAGCCGCCGATTGCCAGCATTCGCATCGACAACCAGGTCAAGGCCATCGGCGGCAAACAATGCACCGGCAACGTGCGCTACAACCCGGTCCCGCAGGCGGACGGCGGCGTCACCGTGACCGTCAACGGCCAGCTGGGCGACGGCTGCAGCTCGCAGACCTACCTGTCGCTGCTCGACCACGCGACCTACACCGCCGGCGCCGTACGTGCCATCTGGAAAGAGTTGGGCGGCAGCATCCAGGGCAAGGACCGCCTGGCCGCCGTGCCATCCAGCGCCAAGGTGCTGGCCCGGGCCTTCTCGCCGGACCTGGCGGAGATCATCCGCGATATCAACAAATACAGTAACAACACCATGGCCCAGCAACTGTTCCTCAGCCTCGGCGCGCAATACCGCACCGAAGCCGATGGCGATGATGCCAAGGCGGCGCAACGGGTGGTGCGTCAGTGGCTGGCGAAGAAAGGCATCACCGCGCCGCACCTGGTGATGGAGAACGGTTCGGGCCTGTCCCGTGCCGAACGGGTCAGCGCCCGGGAAATGGCCTCCATGCTGCAAGCGGCCTGGAGAAGCCCGTATTCGGCGGAGTTCATCAGCTCGATGCCGATCGCCGGCATGGACGGCACCATGCGCAAGCGCCTGAAGCGCACCGCCATGTCCGGCGAAGCCCACGTGAAGACCGGGACCCTGAACACCGTGCGCGCCATCGCCGGCTACAGCCGCGACAGCAACGGCAACACCTGGGCCGTGGTAGCGATTCTCAACGATCCGAAGCCCTGGGGCGCGTCCTCGGTGCTCGATCAAGTGCTACTGGATCTGTACCGCCAGCCGAAACTGGCAGACACCGCTTCGACCCTGTAAGCCGTCACTCAGGTGGCGCGAGGACAACCTCGCGTCACCCCACTTCTGCACCCCTGCCTACCCCATCTCTGCCTCGACCCGGTCGCGCCCAGCCTGCTTGGCCGCATAGACCCCGGAATCCGCCCGCAGCAATAGCCCGTCGGCCCCTTCGTGTTCCCGCCAGCTGGCGATGCCGAAACTGGCCGTGACAATGCCCACGCCATCGATCGGCGAGCTGCGCAGCCCGCGCCACAGCTCCTCGGCCAGGACATAGGCCTGCTGGCCATCGGTGTCCGGGCACAGCACCATGAACTCTTCGCCGCCCAGCCGGCAAAACACATCCGTGCGCCGCAGACGAAGGCTGATGCGCTCACAGACGCCGCGCAGCACCATGTCGCCGATGGCATGCCCGTACTGGTCGTTGATCCGCTTGAAGTGGTCGATATCCAGCATGATCACCGCCAGATTGCCCACCCCGCGCTCGACCCGCGCCATTTCCGTCTGCAGGCGCTCCTGGAAATAGCGGCGGTTGTGGATACCGGTCAGCGAGTCGGTGACCGACAGGGCCCGCAACTCTTCCTCGACCCGCTTGAGGTCGGAGATGTCCGACAGATAGCCATGCCACAGCACCCCGCCCCCCGCCAGCTTTTCCGGGGTCGCTTCGCCGCGTATCCAGCGCAGGCCGCGCTGTGGCAACTGCACCCGATATTCCTCGCGCCAGGGGCTGAGTTTCTTCGCCGAGGTCCAGATCGAGCCGCGCACCCGGGCCACATCGTCCGGGTGAATACGCTCGAACACCGGGTTGGCATCGCGCTGCAACTGCTGTGGATCGATCTCGTAGATATCGCGGATGCCGTCACTGACGTAGCTGAAGCTGGAATGGCCTTCGGCATCCACCTGGAACTGATAGATGGCGCCCGGTACATGGGCGCTGAGTTTCTTCAGCAGGCGATCACGGGCCGCTAGCGCCTCGTGGACCCGCTTGCGTTCGGTGATGTCGATACAAATCGCCAGGTGCCCGACCCATAAGCCATGATCGTCCAGGACCGGGGTGGCCAGCATGTTCACCACCAGATGACTGCCATCGCGGCGCATCAGGGTCCACTCGCGGGTTTCCTCGCCACGCTCTTCGGAACCGTCCACCAGCATCGCCTGGCACATCGGGATCTGCCGGCCGTAACGCTGGCTCAGGGCTTGCGCGCGCGCATTCAGCTCCGCGGGCAGATGCAGGCTTTCCAGGGTCAGGTGGCCCACCACCTCGGCGCTGCTGTAGCCGAGCATATGTTCGGCGCCGGCATTGAAGGTGCTGATCACACCCCGCAGGTCGGTGGCGATGATCGCCACCTGGGTCGCCGCATTGAGCACGCTGCGCAGCTGCCCGTGGGTGCCGCGCAATTCCTGCTCCCTGACCCGCAGCTCCCCGGTGCGCTGCTCCACCAACCGCAGCGCACGCTGCCGCTGGCTGACCAGGACATACAGCAGGGCACTGAGCAGCAGGCTCAGCAGCGTGCCCAGGACCACCTGGCTGGACACCGAAGAATGGTTGGCCTGGAGGAACACCGCGCTGGGGCGGATGTTCACCTGGTAATCATGATCGGCCAGGCTCAGCACCCGGCTCACCGCCAGCGGGCTGTCCCCCGGGCCGTTACTCGATTCATAGAGTTTGCCGTACGACTCGGCGGTCGACAGGTCGATGATCTGCACGAACAGGTTGTCCTGACGCTGCTCGGGCAAACCATCGACCACCAGCTGGCGCATGCTGATCACCGCAATCACATAACCGTAAGGCTCGGGGGGCGACATCGCCACATCGGCGCGCAGGCTGACGGGAGTCGCCAGGATGATGCCGCGCGCGTAGGAAGGCTCGACTCCGACCAAGCGCACCGGCTGCGAAACCGCCACGCCGCCACGCCGCCGTGCCCGCTCGAGAGTGTCGCGACGCATTGGCTGGGCCAGCAGGTCGAACCCCAGGGGCGAGCCCAGCGGGCTTTGGGTCTGGCTGTAGAGCACCGGTATGTACTCATCGCGCTCGGCAGCTCGCTGCAGCTTGCCCTCGGCATTCAGGTCGGCAATGAAATAATCCGGCGCTCCCTGCTCCTGCGCCATGCGCTCGAACGACGCCCGCTCGGCACCGCTGACGCGCGGCGCCCAGGCGTAGGCCTGGGTGCGATGCAAGAGAGGTTGGGTGTAGCCGTCGAAATCCTGGCGCGAGACCGCGCCGGAATTGATGAAGAAGCGCTTGAGACCATCCAGGCGCTGCTCCTGATCTTCGAAGCGCTCTTCGATGCGGCTATAACGTTCGCTGGCCAGCAGTTGGAAGCGTTGGCGCAACTGCTGCTGATACAGATTGAGGGTTGACCAGGCCAGCAGCCCGGTCAATACGCAGCCAAACAGCAATACCACTAACGCGACCAGCCAGGCCGACACGTCTTCGCTGATGAAGCCCAGGATTTTCGGGCGTACCGAGTGCAACGACATAAGCAAAACTCATAACGCCAGCGAACGTGAGCGTCACATGGGCTTGCATTGAGTTATAGCTATTCGCCACTAATTTGGCTAGAGCAAAGAGCCTTGAAAATCAAGGCTCTGTGGATCCAACCAACATCAGCGGGCGGTGATTTTCCAGGCCCGGTGGATCTTGCCGTTACGGGCGAAATCCGGATCGATGGTCTTGGCGGTGATCTCCTCGACGGCATAACGCGCCGCCAGGTTTTCCTCAAGCTGGAACTTGCGGAAGTTGTTGGAGAAGTACAGCACGCCACCGCTGGCCAACCGGGCCATGGCCAGGTCGAGCAGTTGCACGTGGTCACGCTGCACGTCGAACACCCCTTCCATGCGCTTGGAGTTGGAGAAGGTCGGTGGGTCGATGAAGATCAGGTCGAACTCATCGCGGCAGGTCTCCAGCCAGGCCATGACATCGCCCTGCTCCAGACGGTTCTTGTCGGAGAAACCGTTGAGCGACAGGTTGCGTCGCGCCCAGTCCAGGTAGGTTTTCGACAGGTCGACGCTGGTGGTGCTGCGCGCGCCGCCCTTGGCCGCGTGCACACTGGCGGTGGCGGTGTAGCAGAACAGGTTGAGGAAACGCTTGCCGGCGGCTTCTTTCTGGATCCGCAGGCGCATCGGCCGGTGGTCGAGGAACAGCCCGGTGTCAAGATAGTCGGTGAGGTTGACCAGCAGCTTCACGCCGCCTTCGCTGACCTCGGTGAACTTGCCCTGGGCGCTCTGGCGTTCGTACTGCTTGGTGCCGCTCTGGCGCTCGCGACGCTTGATCACCACCCGGCTCTTGTCGACGTTCAACGCTTGCGGAATGGCCGCCAGGGCATCGAACAGACGGGCCTGGGCCTTTTCCGGGTCGATGGATTTCGGCGCGGCGTATTCCTGCACGTGCACCCAGTCGTGGTACAGGTCGATGGCCAGGGAATATTCCGGCATGTCGGCATCGTAGACGCGATAGCAGTCGACGCCTTCGCGCTTGGCCCACTTGCCCAGCAACTTGAGGTTCTTCTGCAGGCGGTTGGCAAACATCTGCCCGCCTTCGCTCAGGCGCGCCTGCTCGACCACAGGGGCTGGCGCCGGCGCCGGTTTGATCGGGTTGCCGTTCTTGTTGTACTGGCGCTCCTGCGGAACCAGCGGCGCCTTGTCGGCCTCGGCCTGTTCACGCTCGATCTGCCGTTGCTCCGGGGTACGGCGCTCACCGGTGACGAACTGATCCGGCTGCACCTTGATCAACAGCAGCTTGCACGGCAAGGCGCCGTTCCAGAACGAATACTGCTTGTGGCTGCGGATACCCATGCGCTTGCCCAGGTCCGGCGCGCCGGTGAACACCGCCGCTTCCCAGCCCAGGCAGGCCTGACGCAGGCGCTCGCCCAGGTTCTGGTAGAGATACAGCAGGCTGGCTTCGTCACCCAGGCGCTCGCCGTAGGGCGGGTTGCTGATCACCAGGCCTTTCTGGTTCTGGTCCGGGCGCGGCTCGAAGGTCGCCACTTCGCCCTGGTAGATCTTGATCCACTCACTGAGGCCGGCACGCTCGACGTTGTTGCGCCCTGGCTGGATCAGCCGCGGGTCGGCTTCGTAACCGCGAATCCACAGCGGCGGCTTGGCCAGGCCGGCCTGGGCCCGCGCCAGGGCTTCTTCATGCAGCTTGCGCCACAGGGCCGGGACGTGACCGAGCCAGGCAGTGAAACCCCATTGCTCGCGCTTGAGGTTGGGGGCGATGTCGGCGGCGATCATCGCTGCTTCCACCAGGAAGGTCCCCACGCCGCACATCGGGTCGGCCAGGGCGCCGCCATTGGCCGCGATACGTGGCCAGCCGGAACGGATCAGGATCGCCGCCGCGAGGTTTTCCTTCAGCGGCGCCGCGCCCTGCTGCAGGCGATAGCCGCGCTGGTGCAGGCTGTGGCCGGACAGGTCGAGGGAGAGGATGGCTTCGCCGCGATCCAGGCGCAGGTGAATGCGCAGGTCCGGGTTGAGCTTGTCGATGGAGGGACGCTCGCCGGTCGGTGTGCGCAGCCGGTCGACGATGGCGTCCTTGACCTTCAAGGCGCCGAAGTGAGTGTTGTCGATGCCCGAGCCGTGGCCGCTGAACTCCACCGCCAGGGTGCCGTCCGCCAACATATGGTCCTGCCAGTCGACGTCATGCACGCCGTGATAGAGGTCTTCGGCGTCCTTCATCGGGAAGCGCTTGAGCACCAGCAGTACCCGGTTGGCCAGGCGCGACCAGAGGCACAGGCGGTAGGCGGTCTCCATGTCGGCCATGCCGCGCACGGCCGAGGTATGTTCGCGCGCGTCTTCAAGGCCAAGCCCGGCGGCTTCCTCGATGAGCAGGCCTTCAAGGCCTTTGGGACAGGTGAGGAAGAGTTCGTAGCGATCCGACATGGGAGTTCAGGGCCTTTAGCAATAAGTGAACGGACAACGCATCGTCCGCCCGGTTTTCAATCAAGCGCTTTTCTTGAAGAGCGCTCGCGTGGCACGAATCTGTGCCGTCCCGCCCCTGCTGTTCAGCTCGCCGCTAGCGGTGACCACTGGGGTCAAAAGAGCTTAGATGCCGGGGCAGATAATAAAGTCAGCGAAACAAAAGGTCATAACTCGACCTTTCATCGAATAATACCTGAGTGCAACGGAATGGAATTCTCACTAAAGCATTAAGCCCATCATCCAGTAAGAGGCTGATCAGAGCGAGGTTTGCTGATCAACCCGATGTAAAGCAGGCCGTTCTTATGGCCTCAACATCATTATCGTTACGTCCTTATGACAAAACGATCATTCCATCGTTGTGACGCATTGGTTAGAAATCAACTCAGGTTGGCGCCGCAATGACGCCAACGCCACGCTCGCGACGCCGGCAGCGAGCACCAACGGCAGAAGCATTCTGCCCGGCCTCAAACGAGGCCGACGGGACATAAGACAGTCAACAAGTGAGGGAAACACCCTATGAGAAGACTTAAGCGTGATCCGTTGGAAAGAGCATTTTTGCGCGGATATCAGTATGGCGTTCATGGCAAGTCCCGTGAGCTTTGCCCATTTACTCTACCGTCGGTACGCCAAGCCTGGATCAATGGCTGGCGCGAAGGACGCGGCGACAACTGGGACGGTATGACCGGCACTGCGGGAATCCACAGACTCAACGAACTTCACGCCGTCGGCTAAAACAGGGCACACATTCCGACACCAAAATCTGAATACGTAACGACTTAACCACGCACGTCCCATCCGGACGGCGGGCTGCGGCCCAGGGGCTCCTTTCAGGAGCCCTTTTTATTGGCCGCGCAAAAAGCCGCTGTCCTCAGCGCAACGCCGCGATCGCGTCCACCGATTCGCGAATCAGCGCCGGGCCCTTGTAGATGAAGCCCGAATACAACTGCACCAGGCTGGCGCCGGCAGCGATCTTTTCCGCCGCATGCTTGCCTTCGGTGATACCGCCCACCGCGATGATCGGCAAACGCCCGGCCAGCTCGCCCGCCAGCACCTTCACGGTGTGGGTGCTCTTGTCGCGCACCGGCGCACCGGACAGGCCGCCCGCCTCGTCGCCATGCTCCATGCCTTCGACACCGACGCGGCTCAGGGTGGTGTTGGTGGCGATGACCGCGTCCATCCCGGTCTCGATCAGCGCTTGAGCCACTTCGGCGGTTTCTTCGTCGGTCATGTCCGGGGCGATCTTGATCGCCAGCGGTACCCGCTTGCCATGCTGCACCGCCAGCTCCTGCTGACGCTGGCTGAGGGCGCCGAGCAGTTGCTTGAGCGACTCGCCGAACTGCAGGCTGCGCAGGCCCGGGGTATTGGGCGAACTGACGTTGACCGTCACGTAGCTGGCGTGGGCATACACCTTGTCCAGGCAGATCAGGTAGTCATCCACGGCGCGCTCGACCGGAGTGTCGAAGTTCTTGCCGATGTTGATCCCCAGCACGCCCTTGTACTTGGCCGCCGCCACCCGGGCCAGCAGGTGATCGACGCCCAGGTTGTTGAAGCCCATACGGTTGATGATCGCCTCGGCTTCCGGCAGGCGGAAGATCCGTGGCTTGGGGTTGCCCGGCTGCGGGCGCGGAGTGATGGTGCCGATTTCGACGAAGCCGAAACCCAATTGGGCAAAACCGTCGATGGCCGCGCCGTTCTTGTCCAGGCCGGCCGCGAGGCCGACCGGGTTCGGGAAGTCCAGGCCCATGACCTTCACCGGCATCTGCGCCGGCGCCTTGCACAGCAAGCCATTGAGGCCCAAACGCCCGCCCGCGCCGATCAGGTCCAGGGACAGATCGTGGGAGGTTTCCGGGGAGAGTTTGAACAACAGCTGGCGGGCCAGGGTATACATGGGCGGGCTTGACTCGGTGGCGGCGAAATGAGGCGGCGATTATAGCCGGGCATGGGGGCCGCAGGCGAGGCACGCGGCGAAATCAGCGGTGAATGGCATATGCCTTGCACCACAACCTGCATCAGCACCCAGGCCAATGGCGGCGTGGGTTGAAAGACAAAGGCGTCGTTACCCCGCCAGCTCTGCCTGGCGCGCGGGTGCGACGTTTTTTTATGGAAGCTTTTTTATGGCCGCTTTTTTATGGAGGACGCCACCCCATGAATGAACTCCCCGTCAGCCCGCTGGCCTGGGTCAACGGCAGCGATGCCCCGGAAAAGACCGCGATCAACCTCGGTTTCATGGCCTTGAGCGACTGCGCCTCGGTGGTGGTCGCCGCCACCCAGGGCTTCGCCCAGCCTTACGGCCTGACCCTGAACCTCAAGCGCCAGGCATCCTGGGCAAACCTGCGGGACAAGCTGGTGAGCGGCGAGCTGGATGCCGCCCACAGCCTGTACGGCCTGATCTACGCCGTGCACCTGGGCATCGGCGGGGTCAACGCCAGCGACATGGCGGTACTGATGGGGCTGAACCAGAACGGCCAGAGCATCAACCTCTCGCGGGAGCTGCAAGCCCTGAACGTGACCACTCCTGAAGCGCTTCACCTGCGCGTGCACCAAAGCCGGGCAAGGCTGACCTTCGCCCAGACCTTCCCCACCGGCACCCACGCCATGTGGCTGTATTACTGGCTGGCCGCCCAGGGCATCCACCCGTTGCAGGACGTCGACAGCGTGGTAGTACCGCCGCCGCAAATGGTCGCGCACCTGCAGGCCGGGCGCATCGACGGCTTCTGCGTGGGCGAACCCTGGAGCGCCAGCGCGGTGAACCAGAACCTGGGCTTCACTCTGGCCACCAGCCAGTCGATCTGGCCCGACCACCCGGAAAAAGTCCTCGGCTGCACCCGTGCCTTCGTCGAGCAGTACCCGAACACCGCGCGGGCCCTGGTCATGGCGATCCTCGAGGCCAGCCGCTTCATCGAGCAGAGCCGCGAGAACCGCCAGAGCACCGCGCAACTGTTGAGCGCCCGCGAGTACCTCGATGCGCCGCTGGACTGCATCGAGCCGCGCCTGCTCGGCGAATATGCCGATGGCCTCGGCCACCGCTGGCAGGACCCGCACGCGCTACGCTTTCATAATGAAGGCGCGGTCAACCTGCCGTATCTGTCCGACGGCATGTGGTTCATGACCCAGTTCCGTCGCTGGGGCCTGCTGCGCGAAGACCCGGATTACCTGGGCATCGCGCGCCAGGTGCAGCAACTCGAGCTCTATCGTGAAGCCGCCACCGCCGTCGGCGTCGCCTCCTGGGGCCAAGATATGCGCAGCAGCCAGTTGATCGACGGCAAGCTGTGGGACGGTTCGGACCCGGCCTCCTATGCCCGCAGCTTCCAGCTGCACGCCATGAGCGACAGCTCGCCTCTTCTCGCCAGCCGCTGACAGGAGCCCGAGACCATGTTGCGTATCCTGCTGATCAACGACACCGCCAAGAAGGTCGGTCGGCTCAAGGCGGCCCTGATGGAAGCCGGTTTCGAGGTGATCGACGAATCGGGCCTGACCATCGACCTGCCGACGCGCGTCGAAACGGTGCGTCCGGACGTGATCCTGATCGATACCGAATCACCGAGCCGCGATGTGATGGAGCAAGTGGTGCTGGTCAGCCGCGACCAGCCACGGCCGATCGTGATGTTCACCGACGAGCACGACCCCGACGTGATGCGCCACGCCATCAAGTCCGGGGTCAGTGCCTACATAGTCGAAGGCATTCAGGCCCAGCGCCTGCAGCCCATTCTTGACGTGGCCATGGCCCGCTTCGAGAGCGACCAGGCCTTGCGCGCGCAGCTGCAGGCCCGCGACCAGCAATTGGCCGAGCGCAAGCGCATCGAGCTGGCCAAGGGCCTGTTGATGAAGATGAAAGACTGCAACGAAGAACAGGCCTACACCCTGATGCGCCGCCAGGCCATGAGCCGCCAGCAGAAGCTGATCCAGGTGGCCGAGCAGATCATCGCCATGAGCGAGTTGCTGGGCTGAATCCCGCAGCTGTGGTGCGGCGGCCTATCGCGGGCAGCCTCTCCTACGGAAGAAGACCGTGAGTTTCTGTAGGCGCGAGGCTTGCCCACGATCCGGGCCTCCAGGATTCTCACTCTTGGCACAAATCTGGCTATGTAATCGACACAGGTAACCAACGGCGGTTGCCCCACCTACGACAAAGACGTCGCACACCCCTCTCGCCCCAGGCGATGCGGGTTGCGGCGTTTTTTCGTTTTGGCCCCACAGCCCGGGGCCGGTGGAGCGGCCGTAATGGCGCCCCACGCAAAAGCCCATGACTCCTTTCGAGACTCTTAACAGCTGAGGTGCGCGATGAATTCAAGCTTCTGGAAATCCGGCCACACCCCGACATTGTTCGCGGCCTTCCTCTACTTCGACCTGAGCTTCATGGTCTGGTACCTGCTCGGCCCGCTGGCCGTGCAGATCGCCGCCGACCTGCAACTGACCACCCAGCAGCGCGGGCTGATGGTGGCCACGCCGATCCTGGCCGGCGCCGTGCTGCGGTTCGCCATGGGCCTGCTGGCCGATCGCCTGTCCCCCAAGACCGCCGGGCTGATCGGCCAGGTGATTGTCATCGGCGCGCTGTTCTGCGCCTGGAAGCTGGGCATCCACAGCTATGAACAGGCCCTGCTGCTGGGGTTGTTCCTGGGCATGGCCGGGGCCTCGTTCGCCGTGGCCCTGCCGCTGGCCTCACAATGGTATCCACCACAGCACCAGGGCAAGGCGATGGGCATCGCCGGGGCCGGCAACTCCGGCACGGTATTCGCGGCGCTGTTCGCGCCCTTGCTGGCCGGCGCCTTCGGCTGGAGCAACGTGTTCGGCTTCGCCTTGATCCCACTGATCCTGACCCTGGTGCTGTTCGCCTGGCTGGCCAGGAACGCCCCGGAACGGCCCAAGGCCAAATCCATGGCCGACTACTTCAAGGCCCTGGGCGACCGCGACAGCTGGTGGTTCATGTTCTTCTACAGCGTGACCTTCGGCGGCTTCATCGGCCTGGCCAGCGCCCTGCCCGGCTACTTCAACGACCAGTACGGCCTGAGCCCGGTTACCGCCGGCTACTACACCGCCGCCTGCGTGTTCGGCGGCAGCCTGATGCGCCCGCTGGGCGGCGCGCTGGCCGATCGTTTCGGCGGCATTCGCACCCTGCTGGTGATGTACAGCGTCGCGGCGGTGTGCATCGCCGCGGTCGGTTTCAACCTGCCCAGCTCCTACGCGGCCCTGGCCCTGTTCGTGTGCACCATGCTCGGCCTGGGTGCGGGTAACGGCGCGGTCTTCCAGTTGGTGCCACAACGTTTCCGACGCGAGATCGGGGTGATGACCGGGCTGATCGGCATGGCCGGCGGCATCGGCGGTTTCGCCCTGGCCGCGGGCATGGGCGCGATCAAGCAAAGCACCGGCAGCTACCAGCTGGCCCTGTGGCTGTTCGCCAGCCTGGGCGTGCTGGCCTGGTTCGGCCTGCACGGGGTGAAACGCCGCTGGCGGACCACCTGGGGCTCCGCCGCTGTCACGGCGGCGCGGGTCTGAGCCGTCCATGAGCCTGCGACTGAGCCACGCCCAGGCCAGCGCCATCGGTCCGCGCGCGGAGAACCAGGACGCCTTGCGCCTGGTCACCCCGGCGCCGACCCTGGCCGCCAGCAAGGGCCTGCTGTTCGCCATCGCCGACGGTGTCAGCCAATGCGCCGATGGCGGCCTGGCCGCGCGCTCGACCTTGCAGGCGCTGGCGCTGGACTACTACGCCACCCCGGAAACCTGGGCCGTGGCCCAGGCCCTGGAACGCCTGCTGCTGGCGCAGAACCGCTGGTTGCAGGCCAACGGCGGCGGCCAGCCACTGCTGACCACCGTCAGCGCCCTGGTGCTGCGCGGCCGGCGCTTTACCCTGGCCCATGTCGGCGATTGCCGGGTCTATCGCTGGCATGCCGATCAGTTGCAACGCATCAGCGACGATCATGTCTGGGACCAACCCGGCATGCAGCATGTGCTCAAGCGTGCCCTGGGCCTGGACCAGCACCTGGTGGTGGATTTCCTCGATGGCGAGCTGCGGGAAAACGAAAGTTTCCTGATGCTCAGCGATGGCGTCTGGGCGACCCTGGGCGACACCGCCATCGCCGCTATCCTGCGCGACCAGCCCGACCTCGACAGCGCGGTGCAGACCCTGGTCAGCGCCGCGCACCTGGCCGGCAGCCAGGACAACGCCAGCGCCCTGCTGGTGCGGGTCGAAGCCCTGGGCGAAAGCTCCATCGGCGATGCCCTGATTCACTTGCAGCAATGGCCACTGCCGCCGCCTCTCAAGCCGGGCCAGCACTTCGAAGGCTGGCAGGTCGTCGAGGTGCTCGGGCACAGCCAGCAATCCCTGCTGTACCGCGTGCTCGATGCGCAACAACAACCCTGGCTGCTGAAAACCCTGCCCGGTCATCTGCACGACGATCATCAGGCCGGGCAATCGCTGCTGTCAGAGGAATGGTTCCTGCGCCGGGTGGCTGGCCGGCACTTTCCCGAAGTGCATGCCGCGACCGCCCGCCAACACTTGTATTACGTGATGCGCGAATACCCGGGGCAGACCCTGGCCGAGCATCTGCAACAACATGGCCCCTTGCCGCTGGCACAGTGGCAGGACCTGGCCGAGCGC
Source organism: Pseudomonas sp. NFPP07 (assembly GCF_900115645.1). Taxonomy (NCBI): domain Bacteria; kingdom Pseudomonadati; phylum Pseudomonadota; class Gammaproteobacteria; order Pseudomonadales; family Pseudomonadaceae; genus Pseudomonas; species Pseudomonas sp. NFPP07. Next base: position 402,593 of record NZ_FOXG01000003.1, on the reverse strand, counting down.
CTGCTGCGGGCCGTGGGCCTGCTGCACCGCCGGCAGATCCTGCACCGCGACATCAAGCCGGAAAACCTGCTGCTCGGGGACGACGGCGAGCTGCGCCTGCTGGATTTCGGCCTGGCCTATTGCCCCGGCCTGTCCGAGGACCAGGCGCACCTGCTGCCCGGCACTCCGAGCTATATCGCCCCCGAAGCTTTCAGCGGCGTGGCGCCGACACCGCGGCAGGACCTGTATGCGGTAGGCGTGACCCTCTATCACTTGCTGACCGGGCATTTTCCCTACGGCGAAATCGAAGCCTTCCAGCGCCCGCGCTTCACCACCCCGGTCAGCGCCAGCCGCTATCGGCCGGACCTGCCGGACTGGCTCGAACAGAGCCTGGAACGCGCGGTACAGGCCGATCCGGCCCAGCGCTATGAAACCGCCGAAGAGTGGTTGCTGGTGCTGGAACAGGGCGAGCGCCGCAGCCTCAGCGTGCGCCCCAGACCGCTGCTGGAACGCGAGCCCTTGAAAGTCTGGCGCACCCTGGCGCTGGTCTCGCTGTTGCTCAACCTGCTGTTGCTGTACCTGCTCCTGCATCACTGACCTCACTGTTTTCCTGTAGCCGCTGCCGCAGGCTGCGACCGGCACCGCAGGGGCCGCAGAACCTGACGACGCGGTTTTACCCACAGGTAGGGGATAGCGCCTTACGCCGGCTACGCCGTCGATCGCAGCCTGCGGCTACAGGGATCGCGCAGCGTGCGCCAGAAGTGGGCAAGACGCTTTGAATCAGTGCAGGAAATCCTCCCTGCTAGCCTGAGGCAGGCTTTCAGGCCCGCTGAAACCGCCATTGACGGGACTTGGCACAACCGCTGCATTAATTCTCCCAACAGCACATACGACCCGGCCTTCAACGACGAAGGATGGGTTTTCCCGAGAGAACGGGACCGGACAAAGGCGTCCTGCCAGGCAACTGGCGGGACGCCTTTTTTGTTTGCGCAACGTTTATCGAGCCAGGCCCGGCATGCCCGACGGCCTGTCTACGCGGAGAGCGAAATGAACAAACTCAAGCTGGTGATGATCGGCAACGGCATGGCCGGGGTACGCACCCTGGAAGAGCTGCTCAAGCTGAGCAATGAGCTGTACGACATCACGGTCTTCGGCGCGGAACCCCACACCAACTACAACCGCATCCTGCTCTCCCCGGTACTGGCCGGCGAACAGACCTTCGAAGAGATCGTGCTCAACGACCTCAGCTGGTACCTGGACAATCACATCAAGCTGCTGCTCAACCGCAAAGTGGTGCAGATCGACCGGGTCAAGCGCCGGGTGATCGCCGAAGACGGCAGCGAAGCCGAGTACGACCGCCTGCTGATCGCCACCGGCTCGACCCCGTTCATCCTGCCGATTCCCGGCAACGACCTGCAAGGCGTGATCGGCTACCGCGATATAGCCGACACCCAGGCGATGATCGACACCGCCAAGACCCACAAGCACGCGGTGGTCATCGGCGGCGGCCTACTCGGCCTGGAAGCCGCCAACGGCCTGATGCTGCGCGGCATGGACGTGACCGTTGTGCACATCGGCGAATGGCTGCTGGAGCGCCAGCTGGACAAGACCAGCGGCCAGCTGCTGCAAAGCGCCCTGGAAAGCCGCGGCCTGAAATTCCGCCTGAGCGAACAGACCCAGGCCCTGCACGACGCGGGCAATGGCCGGGTCGGCTCGGTGCAGTTCAAGAACGGCGACATCATCCCCGCCGACCTGGTGGTGATGGCCGCCGGCATCCGGCCCAATACCGAGCTGGCGGAAAAAGCCGGGCTGCCGTGCAGCCGCGGGATCCTGGTCAACGACACCCTGCAGACCTACGACCCACGCATCTACGCCATCGGCGAATGCGCCAGCCATCGCGGCATCGCCTACGGCCTGGTGGCGCCGCTGTTCGAACAGGCCAAGGTCTGCGCCAACCATCTCGCTCAACTGGGCTTCGCCACTTACAAGGGCTCGGTGACCTCGACCAAGCTGAAAGTCACCGGCATCGACCTGTTCTCCGCCGGCGACTTCATGGGCGGCGAAGGCACCGAGACCATCACCCTCTCCGACCCCATCGGCGGCGTGTACAAAAAGCTGGTGATCAAGGACGACATCCTGGTCGGCGCCTGCCTGTATGGCGACACCGCCGACGGTGGCTGGTACTTCCGGCAGATCCGCGAGAACCATGCCATCGGTGAGATCCGCGACCACCTGATGTTCGGCGAGAACGCCTTGGGCGATGTCGGCCACCAGGGCCAGGACAAGGCCATGAGCATGGCCGACAGCGCCGAAGTCTGCGGCTGCAACGGCGTGTGCAAGGGCACCATCGTCAAGGCGATCCAGGAGCACGGCCTGTTCAGCGTCGACGAAGTCAAGAAGCACACCAAGGCCGCCAGTTCCTGCGGCTCCTGTGCCGGCCTGGTGGAACAGATCCTGATCAACACCGTGGGCGGCGCGGCCGACGTCAAGCCGAAAAGCGAGAAAGCCATCTGCGGCTGCAGCGACCTCAACCACGGGCAGATCCGCCAGGCGATCCGCGAACAGCACCTGCTGACCATCGCCGGCACCATGAGCTACCTGAACTGGCGCACGCCCAATGGCTGCGCTACCTGCCGCCCGGCGCTGAACTACTACCTGATTGCCACCTGGCCGGGCGAGGCCAGGGACGATCCGCAATCGCGCCTGATCAACGAACGGGCCCACGCCAATATCCAGAAAGACGGCACCTATTCGGTGGTGCCGCGGATGTGGGGCGGCGTCACCACCCCCTCCGAACTGCGGCGTATCGCCGACGTGGCGGACAAATACCAGGTGCCGATGGTCAAGGTCACCGGCGGCCAGCGCATCGACCTTTTGGGTATCAAGAAGCAGGATTTGCCCGGGGTCTGGAAAGACCTGGACATGCCCTCCGGCCACGCCTACGGCAAGTCCATCCGCACCGTGAAAACCTGCGTCGGCAGCGAGTTCTGCCGCTTCGGCACGCAGAATTCCACCCAGCTGGGCATCGAACTGGAGCATGACCTGTTCAACATGTGGTCGCCGCACAAGGTCAAGCTGGCGGTCTCCGGCTGCCCGCGCAATTGCGCCGAGGCCGGGATCAAGGACGTCGGCATCATCGGCGTCGACTCGGGCTGGGAGATGTATATCGGTGGTAACGGCGGGATCAAGACCGAGGTCGCGGAGTTCTTCGTCAAGCTGAAAACCGCCGACGAAGTGCGCGAATACAACGGCGCTTTCCTGCAGCTGTACCGCGAGGAAGCCTTCTACCTGGAGCGCACCGTGCACTACCTGCAACGGGTCGGCATAGCGCACATCAAGCAGGCCATCATCGAAGACCCGCAACGGCGCAAGGCCCTCAACGAGCGCCTGCAATTCTCCCTGTCCTTCGAACAGGACCCGTGGAAGGAGCGCCTGGAACAGCCGCAGCTGAAAAAAGAGTTCGAGCCGATCCACGTCAAGCCACTGGAGGTGCTGCCATGAACTGGCTGGATATCTGCGCCCTGGACGAGATCAACGCCCTGGGCTCGCGCATCGTCAACGGCCCCAAGGGCGACATCGCGATCTTTCGCACCAGCGACGACGAAGTCTTCGCCCTCGACGACCGTTGCCCGCACAAAGGCGGGCCACTGTCCCAGGGGCTGATCTACGGCAAGACGGTCGCCTGCCCGTTGCACAACTGGCAGATCGACCTGGAGTCCGGCGCAGCACAGGCGCCGGATATCGGCTGCGCCCATCACCATCTGGCGCGGGTGGAAAACGGCCGCGTGCTGCTGGCCCTGCGGGATGCCGGCTGATGAACCGCCAGACGACCGCCTCGACCTGCTGTTACTGCGGCGTTGGCTGTGGCGTGCTGATCGAGCACGACGGCGAACGCATCCTCGGCGTCAGTGGCGACCCGAGCCACCCGGCCAACCACGGCAAACTGTGCAGCAAAGGCTCCACCCTGCACCTGACCGGCGACCTCGCGGCCCGCGCCCTGTATCCGGAATTGCGCCTGGGCAAGGCCCTGGCGCGCAGCCGCACCGACTGGGACACCGCACTGGAACACGCGGCCAACCTGTTTGCCGAAACCATCGCCGAACACGGCCCGGACAGCGTGGCCTTCTATATCTCCGGGCAATTGCTTACCGAGGATTACTACGCCTTCAACAAACTGGCCCGGGCCCTGGTGGGCACCAACAACATCGACAGCAATTCGCGGCTGTGCATGTCCTCGGCGGTGGTCGGCTACAAACGCAGCCTGGGCGCCGACGCCCCGCCCTGCAGCTACGAAGACCTCGAACTGAGCGATTGCGTGATGATCGTCGGCAGCAACATGGCCTACGCCCATCCGGTGCTGTTCCGCCGCCTGGAGCAGGCCAAGCGCCTGCGGCCGCAGATGAAAGTGATCGTCATCGACCCGCGGCGCACCGACACCTGCGACCTGGCCGATTTGCACCTGGCGATCCTGCCCGGCACCGATGTCGCGCTGTTCCACGGCATCCTGCACCTGCTGCTGTGGCAGGACTGGATCGATCGCGACTTCATCCAGGCGCATACCGAAGGCCTGGCCGAGCTGAAGAACCTGGTCCACGACTACACCCCGCATATGGTCGCGCAGCTGTGCGGCATCAGCGTCGAGCAACTGCGCCAGTGTGCCGAATGGGTCGGTACCTCGCCGAGCTTCCTGTCGCTGTGGTGCATGGGGCTAAACCAGTCCAGTGCCGGCAGCGCGAAAAACAGCGCACTGATCAACCTGCACCTGGCCACCGGGCAGATCGGCCGCCCCGGGGCCGGCCCTTTCTCCCTCACCGGACAGCCGAATGCCATGGGCGGCCGGGAAACCGGCAGCCTGTCGAACCTGCTACCGGGGCACCGGGACGCCGCCAACCCGGAGCACCGGGCTGAAGTCGCGGCCTACTGGGGTGTCGAGCAATTGCCGGCCAACCCCGGCCTGAGCGCGATCGAGCTGTTCGAACAGCTGCGCGGCGGCAAGATCAAGGCGCTGTGGATCGCCTGTACCAACCCGGCGCAATCGCTGCCCGACCAGAACGCGGTGCGAGAGGCCTTGCTGGCCTGCCCGTTCGTGGTCCTGCAGGAAGCCTTTCGCACCACCGAGACTGCGGCCTTTGCCGACCTGCTGCTGCCCGCCGCCAGCTGGGGCGAGAAGGAAGGCAGCGTGACCAACTCGGAACGGCGCATCTCCCATGTACGCCGCGCCGTGGCCGCGCCGGGCGAAGCACGCCCGGATTGGGCCATCACCCTGGACTTCGCCCGGCGCCTGGAACAGCGCCTGCGTCCGCAACAGCCCAGCCTGTTCGCCCTGGATACGCCTGCCCAGCTGTTCGATGAGTACAAACTGCTGACCCGCGGCCGCGACCTGGACCTTTCCGGCATCAGCCACGCGCTGATCGACCAACTGGGTCCGCAGCAATGGCCCTTCCCCGCCGGCGTCGAACAAGGGACAACGCGGCTGTACGTTGATGGCCGCTTTCCGACCGCCAGCGGGCGGGCGCACTTCATCAGCGATCCGTATCGCGCGGCCAAGGAACAGCGGGATGCGCGCTTCCCCCTGACCCTGATCACCGGCCGCCTGCGCGATCAATGGCACGGCATGAGCCGTACCGGCACTGCGGCCCAGCTGTTCGGGCATGTCAGCGAGGCCGTCCTCAGCCTGCACCCGGACGAACTGCGCCGACAGAACCTGCAAGCGGGTGACCTGGTCTCGCTGAAAAGCCGTCGCGGCAGCGTGATAGTCGCCGTGGCGGACGACGGCAGCGTGCGCCCGGGCCAGGCTTTCCTGCCGATGCACTGGGGCGATCGGTTTCTCAAGGGCGGCGTCAATGCCGTGACTCAGCCGGCGTTCGATCCACTGTCCAAACAGCCGGAACTCAAGCACAGCGGTGTACGCCTGGAGCCGGTCCAGCTGCCGTGGCAATTGTTCGCCCTGATCGAAGGCGATGTGCAGCGGCATTTCGAAGCCCTGCGCCCGCTCTGTGAAAGTTTCGCCTACGTCAGCCTGAGCCTGGCCGGCCGCGAACGCCCGGCCCTGCTGCTGCGGGTGGCCAACGCCGAAGCGCCGGCGCCGCAACTGCTCAAGGACATCGACCAGTTGCTGGGGCTCAACGAAGGCCCGGTGCTGGCCTATGACGATCCTCGGCGCTCCATCGGCAAGCGGGTACGCATCGAACAGGGGAGGATCACCGCCATTCGCCTGGCCGGTGAAACCCTCGCCCGGCACTGGCTGCAGAACCTGTGGCTGGAAGGCAAGGCCGATGAGCAACTGCGCCGCTGGCTGCTGGCGCCGATGAGCGCACCGCCAGGGGCGGCCGGGCTCGCCTCGAGCGGCAAGACCTTGTGCAACTGCAAGAACGTCAGCCAGAGCGCGGTCTGTGCCGGGATCTCCCGCGGCCTGGACCTCGATGGCCTGAAACGGGAACTGGGCTGCGGCACTCAATGCGGCTCTTGCGTCCCCGAAATCAAACGTCTGCTGGCCAGCTCGGCACAGCTCGTCGCAATCCCCCTGTGAGGAAACAAACATGAGCGCAAAAGTCTGGCTGGTGGGTGCGGGCCCTGGTGATCCTGAACTGCTGACCCTCAAGGCCGTGCGGGCCCTGGGCGAGGCGGATGTGGTGCTGATCGACGACCTGGTGAATCCGGCGGTGCTGGAACACTGTCCCCGGGCACGGGTTATTGCCGTGGGTAAACGCGGAGGCTGTCGTTCGACGCCCCAGGCGTTCATTTATCGGCTGATGCTGCGCTACGCCCGTCATGGCAAGTGCGTGGTACGCCTCAAGGGTGGCGATCCGTGCATCTTCGGCCGTGGAGGTGAAGAAGCGCGGTGGCTGCAGGAGCGTGGCGTCGAGGTGGAATTGGTGAACGGCATCACCGCCGGCCTGGCGGGCGCTACCCAGTGCGGTATCCCGCTGACCCTGCGCGGTGTCGCCCGTGGCGTCACCCTGCTGACAGCCCATACCCAGGACGACAGCAGCCTGAACTGGCAGGCCCTGGCGCAAAGCGGTACGACGCTGGTGATCTATATGGGGGTGGCAAAACTGGGTGAGATACGTGAACAGCTGATCGCTGGCGGCCTGGCGCCCTGTACCCCGGTGGCCATGATTGAAAACGCATCCCTGCCCGAGCAACGGCTGTGTCGGAGCGCTCTGCACGCCATGCAGGACGATGCCCATGCCTTCCAGCTGAAAAGCCCGGCCATCCTGGTCGTCGGCGAAGTGGCTGCTTGCGGCGCACAACTGCCCGCCCTTTCCGAAGCGGCCCTGACGGCGGCGTTCTCGGCCTGACTCCAGGCGCTTTCATCAAATCGCGGACAAAGAAAAACCCGGCCTAGGCCGGGTTTTTCAAAGCTGCAAGCTACAGATTACTGAGCTTGTTGAGCTTGTGCTTCAACCTGCGCTTCTACGCGACGGTTTACAGCGCGGCCAGCTTCAGTTGCGTTGTCAGCAACTGGGCGGGACTCACCGTAACCAACGGATTGAACGCGGCTCGACTCAACACCGTACTGGCTGGTCAGAACTTGCTTAACGGCGTTTGCACGACGCTCAGACAGTTTCTGGTTGTAAGCGTCAGGACCGACGGAGTCAGTGTGACCTTCAACAACGGTGGTGGTTTGTGGGTACTGCTTCATGAAGTCAGCGAGGTTCTTGATGTCAGCGTAGCTGTTAGGCTTAACGACCGACTTGTCGAAGTCGAACTTCACGTCCAGCTCAACACGAACAACTTCAGCAACCGGAGCTTCTGGTTCTGGAGTTGGCTCTGGAACTGGAGCAGGAGCTGGAGCAACCTTGCCAGCGTTGCCGCCGAAGTTCACACCCAGACCAACCAGAGCGGAGTAGTCCCACTTGCCGTTGTCCATTGCGTAGTCGGCTTCAACGCCGGCACGAGCGAACAGGTTGTCGGTGAAGTAGTACTTAACACCGGTACCGATGATAGCCAGGGTCGACTGGTCGCGACCGCTGTGGCCGTCAGCCAGGACGTTGGTACGGCTCTGGTGACCGAAACCACCGGAAACGTATGGACGCAGGGAGTCCACGCCAGCTTGACCGAAGTGGTAGGTAGCCAGCAGGCTGCCGGTGTCACCTTTGATCTTCTGGTTGCCAGTGCCGTCGTTCGAACGGGTGTGGTTGGTTTTGTCGTAGTTCAGGTCCAACGACAGGTCATCGGTCAGGAAGTAGCCGATACGAGCGCCTGGGTTGAAGCCGTCTTCGATGTGCTTAACGCTGTCGTTGTACTGTTTTTTGTAAAACAGTTCACCCTCGACCGCGCCTTGGCCTTGCGCCAGAACGCCGAACGAAGTCACGGCAACAATAGAACCAATGGCAATGCCCAAGGTGTTTTTCAGTTTCATCCGTTAAATCCCCATCTGGTGATTGTAAAGCAGTCCCACATACCGGGGGACAACTCGGCGGTAAGTCTATCAGAACTTACCTAGACGTAAGAGATATTTGCGCCGAACTAAGTTTCAGCAATGCCTGCAAATTTCTCACGCAATTTATCAAGCGCACGCTTGTACCGCATTTTCGTAGCACTCAACCCCATGTGCATGATGTCTGCGATCTCCTGAAACTCCAGCTCTGCGACGAATCGTAGCACCAGAATCTCCCGATCGATCGGGTTCACATGCACCAACCAGCGGTCAAGTCCGCCCTTTTCCTCAGGTTTCGGCGCCTTATCTTCAGACGCTTCCTCGAGGGGATCAAGACTTAACGCATCCATCAAGCGACGTTTCCGCCGTTCTTTCCGATACTGCGTGATGCATTCGTTGTACGTGATGCTATAGAGCCATGTCTTGAACTTCGATTTCCCCTCGAAGTTCTTGAGGCCATACAGCACCTTCAACATCACCTCCTGACAGACATCGTCAGCATCACGATCGTTCCCTAAATAACGTGCACAAACGTTGAAGAGGGTTCGCTGATAGCGTCGCATCAACTCTTCATACGCACGCGTTACGTGAAACAGCTCCGTGTGCGAGCGCGCAACCAACTCCTCGTCAGAGAGCTCACGGGGGTCATAGCGCGTGGATAGCGATTGGGCTTTATTCAAAACGAGTCGGGCCGACAGTCAGGTCAATGTCCACCGCAGCCCAGACACGGGCATTTTGCGGCGGCATACATTAGCAGGGTTTGCCGGGTTAGCGGCTACTTACATGCTGCTCCAGCAGGATCCGATTGGAGAGAGAGACCAGCTCGCCCTCATCGGTCAGCAGTGTAGTCTTAACCGTGCCGATCTCCTCGATCTGCCCTTCGACCTCGCCAACTCGCACTTGTTGCCCAACCTGATACAACTCACGCACATAGATTCCCGCAAGAATCTGACCGGCAATATCCCGGCTTCCCAACCCCATGGCCAAGGCAACAGCCAGACCAACGGTAATCAAAACGATCACGATCACATGGTTGAGCAGGTCGGTTTTGACCTCCAACTGACTGATCGCAACGGAAATACTGATGATGATCACCAGCCCCTGGGCGATTCGCCCCAAGCCACTGGCGTAATCCAGACCGACCCCTTCGGCCGCTCCACGCACCAGCCCATTGGCCAATTGCGCCAGCAATACCCCCACCAACAGAACCAGCGCGGCCCCGAAAACCTTCGGTAAATACAACGCCAGCATGTCGAGCGTAGCCGAAACCCGCTCCAGGCCAAGGGATTCTGCAGCAGAAACCAGAAAAATCAGTAATACGAACCAATACACGATTTTACCGATCAAGGTAGAAATCGGCACCTGCAGACCCGCACGGGACAGCAGTTTGGTCAAACCGGTACCGCCCATCAAACGGTCCAGGCCCAGTTTGGCGAGCAATTTGGAAAGCAGGGTATCAAGCAGTTTGGCAACCACAAAACCCAACAGCAGCACGACCAGTGCGCCAAACAGATTGGGAATGAAGTTCGCTACCTTGGTCCACAACGCAGTCATCGCAGTGACGAGGCTCTGAGTCCAGAGATCAAGTTCCATATTCAATCAGCCTTATCAGCAGTGCGAGCAGTAGGTTTACGACGGGAAACCGGCGAGATATGGGCCGATCCGTTATTCAGAGCAATCATCAGCGCCGGCAACCAGCGGCCGAGCAGGCTGAACAGATCGCCCGCCCCCACCTGCCGGTTGGCGGTTTTCAGTACGCGGCCCAGGCACGCATCGTCGTCCCGGGTGGACGGTGTGGCCTTGAGCATGTCACGCAACGACTGTTCAAACGGATCGTGCATACGCACCTCTCGATATGTCAGTGAAAGACGCGATCAAAATTCCCTGGGTCACATAGTTCATGATCAGACCCAGCGCAAACGTCGGAATAACCACCACTGTCCCAGTGCGACCAGCGCCATCAACAGGCAGGCCACCAGAAACCCGTAGGGGCTGTTGGAAAGCGGAATGCCTCCCACATTGATCCCCAACAAACCGGCCAGAAAACTCATCGGCAGAAAGATCCCGGTGATGATCCCGAAGCGAAACATGATGCGGTTCATGCGCACGCTCAGGCGTCGGTCTTCAGCCTCCAGCACAAGCCCCACGCGCTCTCGGGTCAATTCGAGCTCTTCCAGGTAGCGGGTCAGGCTGTTATTCAATTCGTTCCAGTAATCGCCATCGTCATCGGCGAACCAAGGCAGCCTGATGCGGCTGAGCTGACCGAAAATATCCCGCTGCGGAGCGAGGAAACGCTTGAGTCCGGCAGCCCGTCGACGAATCTGCAGAATGTTGCTGTGTTCGGGAGTATACCGTTCGTCGGCATCCAGTTTTTCTTCCTCGGCATCGACCACTTCCGACAGGTCGCTGACCAGGTCCTGCACTTTATGGGTCAGGTACTCAGCCATATAAAGGATGAGTTCGGAGGCGGTTTTCGGTCCCTTGCCTTCGCCCAGTTGCACCAGCAGCTCATCCGTCGCGCGCAATGGCCGCAGGCGCAGGGAGATCACTCGCTGGGCCGAACCGAAGATGCGTACCGAAACCATGTCCTCCGGCTCGGCGCCGGGGTTGAGGTTGATGCCGCGTAAAAACAGCAGGAACTCGGAGTCCGGCAGCGCCAACAGGCGCGGCCGGGTATTTTCTTCGAGTAAAAGGTCACAGCTGAATTCGCTCAGACCGCTGGATTTACGCAGCCAGGTCTGGGTTTGCGGATGACTGCGATCCCAATGCAGCCAGAGGCTCTCATGGACTTGCAGCTGCAAGTCGTCCAGTTCAGTTCGGGCAATCGCACGCGCACCACCTTTACCGTCCAGCACCAGGGCATGTACCAGCCCCCATTGCGCGTTGTCTTCCTCGAACATCCTCATCCCTTGCTTGGTCGACTGCTTATTCGGGCATTTTCAGCGGGCTTGGCGAAACGATTACGCCATTGTTATCGGCATAGACATATTCGCCCGGACGGAACGTCACCCCGGCAAAAGTCACCGCCACGTTGAGATCACCAATACCGCGCTTGTCGGTTTTCATCGGGTGGCTGGCCAGCGCCTGAACGCCCAGGTCGGTTTGCGCGATGACATCGACATCACGGATGCAACCGTAGATCACCAGCCCTTCCCAACCGTTCTTCGCCGCCTTTTCGGCCAGCATATCGCCCAGCAGCGCACGGCGCAGGGAGCCGCCACCGTCGACCACCAGCACCTTGCCGTGGCCCTTGAGCTCGACCTGTTCCTTGACCAGCGAGTTGTCTTCGAAGCATTTGATGGTCACGATTTCGCCGCCGAAGGAGTCGCGGCCACCGAAATTGCTGAACATCGGTTCAACCACCTGCACCAGATCCGGGTAGGCGTCACACAGGTCGGGAGTGAGGTAATGATTCATCGAGAAACTCCTGTAATGGAAAGAACACGTCGCGGTGTCGGAATTCGCAGGGTTCATGCTGAGTGAGACGAGGGCAGACAGAGAATGTTTAACATTTCAGCTAGCCCTCACCATACGCCAATTTCAGCAGGCTCGACGGCACGAACAGAATACTTAACCGGCGACCGAATGTGACCAGAACCGCTCAACGCGTCATATCTTAGCCGCAAGCGCATCGGAACGAAATGCTCTTGTCAGAGCCTTCTGAACTCAACTGGCGGCAGCCAGTTCGGTGCCCGACGCCAACAACGGGCTCTGCTGATCCTGCAACCATCGCGCGACCAAAGGCCAGACTTCGGCCTGGGCCGCTTTGCTCACCAGCATCTCCACATGGCCGAAATTGCCGCTGAACCCTTGTTCGCGTCCCAGGCAGACAAACTGCTTATGCTCGGAACTCAACTGGTCAAACAGCTTGCGACAAGCCCAGGTCGGATCCTGATGATCCCCGGCCGCACTCACCGCCAATACCGGCAGCGAAACATCGCACAAGCCGGCCCACCAGTCCTTCTGCCCATCGCCGAAACGCCCGAACAGCCCGTACCAGCGCATGCCTTCCAGGGCCAGGCCAATGGGCTCGTCCTCGGGACCGCGCTTGAGTCGCGAGCCGGACAACTGGGCAAAACGCTTGAGAATGAAACGACCGCCCCACTCCACCGCCGGGATTTTCAATGGCCAATAGGTGCGGCTGACCTGACAGCCGAACAGCGCCGCCGACGCCACTGCCGGCTCTCCCAGGTACTGGCCGCCCAGGGCCGCCGCCAGGGTAATGCCGCCCAGGGAATGACCGATCCAGTGCGGAACCTGGCCGCTTTGTTCCCGCACGAAGGCACCGATGGCGGGCAGATCGTATTGCGCATAGTCGGCGACGCGATTCTTGCAGTAGTCGGCATTGCGTCGCGACAGGCCGTGACCGCGCATCTCGGGGATCCATACATCGAAGCCCATGCGCGCCAGATACGCGCCCAGGCCGATGCCCTTGGGCGAATACCAGAAGCGCCGATTGGAGAAGCTGCCGTGCAGCAGTATCACCGGGACACCACGGGATTCGGGCTCGTCCGCCATCCCCAGGCGAGTGACGGCCAGCTCGACCGTGGCGTCCGGGCTATTGCCGGGTTTCAGGCGGTAGACGTCTTCACTCAGGTCGCCTCGACGCTCGGCACTGATCAAGGCGACGGGAAACAGGTTGCTGCTGCTTTGCATAATGCTCTTGCACAAAAAAGGGCGGCTTCCAGATGGAGCCCGCCCTACTTGAATCTCAAAGCACCGGCCAGCCCGAAGGCTGGCCAGTGCTTCATTCCGCTTAGACCGCACCCTGCCCCTCGGCCAGGAAGAACCAGGTTTCCAGTACGGAATCCGGGTTCAGCGAGACACTTTCGATGCCCTGCTCCATCAGCCACTTGGCCAGGTCTGGATGGTCGGACGGGCCCTGGCCGCAAATACCGATGTATTTGCCAGCCTTGTTGCAGGCGGCGATAGCGTTGGCCAGCAGCTTCTTGACCGCCGGATTACGCTCGTCGAACAGGTGCGCGATGATGCCCGAATCGCGGTCCAGGCCCAGGGTCAGCTGGGTCAGGTCGTTGGAGCCGATGGAGAAACCGTCGAAGAACTCGAGGAACTCTTCGGCCAGGATCGCGTTGGAAGGCAGCTCGCACATCATGATCACGCGCAGGCCGTTTTCACCACGCTTGAGACCGTTTTCGGCCAGCAGATCCACCACCTGGCTGGCTTCGCCCAGAGTGCGGACGAACGGCACCATGATCTCGACGTTGGTCAGGCCCATGTCGTTGCGCACGCGCTTGAGGGCGCGGCACTCGAGCTCGAAGCAGTCACGGAAGGCTTCGCTGATGTAACGCGAAGCACCGCGGAAGCCCAGCATAGGGTTTTCTTCTTCCGGCTCGTAGAGCTTGCCGCCGATCAGGTTGGCGTATTCGTTGGACTTGAAGTCCGACAGGCGCACGATGACTTTTTTCGGCCAGAACGCTGCAGCCAGGGTGCTGATGCCTTCAACCAGCTTGTCGACGTAAAAACCGACCGGATCGTTATAGCCAGCGATGCGCTTGTCGACGCTGTCCTTGATTTCATGGGGCAGGCCGGCGTAGTTCAGCAGCGCCTTGGGGTGCACGCCGATCATGCGGTTGATGATGAACTCCAGGCGGGCCAGGCCCACACCGGCGTTCGGCAGTTGGGCGAAGTCGAAGGCGCGGTCCGGGTTGCCGACGTTCATCATGATCTTGAACGGCAGCTCCGGCATGGCGTCGACGGAGTTTTTCTTCACGTCGAAGCCCAGCTCGCCTTCGAAGATGAAACCGGTGTCGCCTTCAGCGCAGGACACAGTCACGCCCTGGCCGTCTTTCAACAGTTCGGTGGCGTTGCCGCAACCGACAACCGCCGGGATCCCCAGCTCGCGCGCGATGATCGCGGCGTGGCAGGTACGGCCGCCACGGTTGGTAACGATGGCGCTGGCGCGCTTCATCACCGGCTCCCAGTCCGGGTCGGTCATGTCGGATACCAGCACGTCGCCGGCCTGGACCTTGTCCATCTCCGACACGTCCTTGATGATCCGCACCTTGCCGGCGCCGATGCGCTGGCCGATGGCGCGACCTTCCACCAGCACGGTGCCGGTCTCCTTCAACAGGTAACGTTCCATGACGTTGGCCTGGGTGCGGCTCTTCACGGTTTCCGGACGGGCCTGGACGATGTACAGCTTGCCGTCGTCGCCGTCTTTGGCCCATTCGATGTCCATCGGGCACTTGTAGTGCTTCTCGATGATCATCGCCTGCTTGGCCAGCTCGCTGACTTCGGCATCGGTCAGGCAGAAACGCGCGCGATCGGCCTTGTCGACGTCGACAGTCTTGACCGAGCGACCGGCCTTGGCTTCGTCGCCGTAGATCATCTTGATCGCCTTGCTGCCCAGGTTGCGGCGCAGGATGGCCGGGCGACCGGCTTGCAGGGTGCCCTTGTGGACGTAGAACTCGTCCGGGTTCACCGCCCCTTGAACGACGGTTTCACCCAGGCCGTAGGCGCCGGTGATGAATACCACGTCACGGAAGCCCGACTCGGTGTCGAGGGTGAACATCACGCCGGCGGTACCGGTTTCCGAACGCACCATGCGCTGCACGCCGGCAGACAGGGCGACCAGCTTGTGGTCGAAGCCCTGGTGCACGCGGTAGGAAATGGCGCGGTCGTTGAACAGGGAAGCGAAGACTTCCTTGGCGGCGCGAATGACGTTCTCGACGCCACGGATATTGAGGAAGGTTTCCTGCTGGCCGGCGAAGGAAGCGTCCGGCAGGTCTTCGGCGGTGGCCGAGGAGCGCACGGCCACGGCCATGTCAGGGTTGCCCGCGGACAGCTTGGCGAACGCGGTGCGGATTTCGCTATTCAGTTGCTCGGGGAACTCGGCTTCCATGATCCATTGACGGATCTGGGCGCCGGTCTTGGCCAGGGCATTCACGTCATCGACGTCCAGGGCGTCGAGCGCGGCGTGGATCTGGTCGTTAAGACCGCTCAATTCGAGAAAATCACGATAGGCCTGGGCCGTCGTGGCAAAGCCTCCAGGGACGGATACACCGGCGCCTGCAAGGTTACTGATCATCTCGCCCAGGGATGCGTTCTTGCCCCCCACATGCTCTACATCATGGACGCCGAGCTTATCGAGGGAAACTACGTACTCTACCAAGGTGATCTCTCCACTAACTGTGTTGGAAAAGCTCAGAAGCCGGCTGCTCGGGGGAGCGCTTGCCAGCTGTATGGCCTGGACCTGGAAAATAAGTGAGAATGCGGGCCATTGGAGGCCGGCAAATCGCGCCTATCATATCCAAGATTCGTCACTAGCTTAAGGCCCAAGGTGCAAATGAAACGATCTGCTTTCTTTATCTCCGACGGTACCGGCATCACCGCTGAAACCCTCGGCCAGAGCCTCCTGGCGCAGTTCGAAAACATTACCTTCAGCAAAATCACGCGACCGTATATCGACAGCGTAGATAAAGCGCGGGCCATGGTACAACAAATCAACATCGCCGCCGAAAAGGACGGATTTCGCCCGATTATCTTCGACACCATCGTCAATCAGGACATCCGTGAGATCCTCGCGACGTCCAATGGTTTCATGATCGACATCTTCTCGACCTTCCTCGCCCCCCTGGAGCTGGAGTTGAGCGAGCACTCGTCGTATTCGGTCGGCAAGTCCCATTCCATTGGTGGCAACTCCAACTATATGGAGCGGATCGAGGCGGTGAACTTCGCCCTCGACAACGACGACGGCGCCCGCACCCACTACTACGACAAGGCCGACCTGATCCTGGTGGGCGTGTCGCGCTGCGGCAAGACCCCGACCTGCCTGTATATGGCCATGCAGTTCGGGATCCGCGCCGCCAACTACCCGCTGACCGAAGACGACATGGAACGCCTGCAGCTGCCGACGGCCCTGCGTGCCCACCAGCACAAGCTGTTCGGCCTGACCATCGACCCCGACCGGCTCACCGCCATCCGCAACGAGCGCAAGCCCAACAGCCGTTATTCGAGCTATGCCCAGTGCGAGTTCGAAGTACGCGAGGTGGAAAACCTGTTCCGCCGCGAGAACATTCCGCACATCAATTCCACGCACTTCTCGGTGGAAGAGATCTCGGCGAAGATCCTCGTGGAAAAAGGCGTCGAGCGGCGCTTCAAGTAGCGTTATCTGACCAAATAGAAGGCTATTGCGAGCAATCGAGCGTCGACCGGCTGCCCCTACACGGCTTACAAGATCTTGTAGGAGCCAGCTAGTCGCGATCGGACCAACGGTCCGCCCTGCCCTCAGATCACCAACAGATCCACGAACCGGTGTACCGCCGTGGCTTCCAGCTGCGCCTGGTCCTTGCACAGGGCAAAGATCTGCGCCGAACGCTGGGCGGTGAAGCGGGTGGCCAGGTTGGCCTTGAACTTGTCTTCCAGCAGCGCAATGCCTTCGGCGCGACGCCGGCGATGGCCAATCGGGTATTCCACCACCACCTGTTCGGTGCTGGAGCCATCCTTGAAAAACACCTGCAGCGCATTGGCGATGGAGCGCTTGTCGGCCTCCAGGTACTCGCGGGTGTAGCGCGGCTCCTCGACTATCTGCATCTTCTCGCGCAACTGATCGATGATCGGATGGGCGGCATGGAAGTCGTCTTCATAGTGCTCGGCCACCAGGTTGCCGAACGCCAGCGGCACGGCGGTCATGTACTGGATGCAGTGGTCGCGGTCGGCGGCGTTGGCCAGCGGGCCGACCTTGGAAATGATGCGGATCGCCGACTCATGGGTGGTGATGACGATCCTGTCGATCTCGTGCAGGCGATTGCGCACCAGCGGGTGCAGGGTCACCGCCGCTTCACAGGCGGTCTGCGCATGGAACTCGGCCGGGAAGCTGATCTTGAACAGCACGTTTTCCATCACATAGCTGCCGTACTGCTGCGACAGGCTGAAACGGCGCTGGTCTTCGGGCTTGAGCGCCAGGTCCTTGTTGGTGTGGCTGAACAACACGTCGTAGAAGCCCCACTGCGGCGCACTCAGCACTCCCGGGATGCCCATCTCGCCACGCAGGGCGATATCCGCCAGGCGCACGCCACGGCTGGTGGCATCCCCCGCCGCCCAGGACTTGCGCGAACCGGCGTTAGGCGCATGGCGGTAGGTACGCAGCGCCTGGCCATCGACAAAGGCATGGGACAGCGCCGCCAGCAGCTGCTCGCGGTTGGCCCCCATCAACTTGGCGGTGACCGCGGTCGAGGCGACTTTTACCAACAGCACATGGTCGAGGCCGACCCGGTTGAAGGAGTTTTCCAGGGCAATCACCCCCTGGATCTCATGGGCCATGATCATAGCCTCGAGCACCGCGCGCATAGTCAGCGGCGCCTCGCCATTGGCCACGCGCTTTTGCGACAGGTGATCGGCCACGGCGAGGATGCCACCGAGGTTGTCGGAAGGGTGGCCCCACTCGGCGGCGAGCCAGGTGTCGTTGTAATCCAGCCAACGGACAATACAGCCGATATCCCAGGCCGCCTTGACCGGGTCCAGGCGCAAGCGGGTACCCGGCACCCGCGCGCCAAACGGCACGACCGTGCCCTCCACTATCGGCCCCAAGTGCTTGGTGCACTCTGGAAAGCGCAGGGCCAGCAGACCGCAGCCGAGGGTATCCATCAGGCAGTTGCGGGCGGTATCCAGGGCCTCGTGGGACTCGATCCGGTAGTTCAGAACGTAATCGGCAATGTCCTGCAGGACCTGGTCGTAATCGGGGCGTTCGTTCAGATCAACGTTGGCGCTCATGGGCAGTTCACTCCATCAAGGGTTGGGTGTGGGTTGCATCCTCAAGGTCAGGCTGATCGGGTTATTTTTTATTCACCCCATTGTAGGAGCGAGCTTGCTCGCGATGACGGATGGACTGTCGACATCGATGTCGACCGTGGTATCGCTATCGCGAGCAAGCTCGCTCCTACAGGGGCCGTTTATGATTTAGAACGCGTCGCCAGGCACACGTACCCAGCCTTCCATCAAGACCCGCGCGCTACGACTCATGATGGCCTTGGTCACGCTCCATTCGCCGTTGTCCTGCACGGCTTCGGCGCCGACGCGCAGGGCCCCCGACGGGTGGCCGAAGCGCACCGCGCTGCGCTCTCCGCCGCCAGCCGCCAGGTTGACCAGGGTCCCGGGGATCGCCGCCGCCGTGCCGATGGCCACCGCGGCGGTGCCCATCATCGCGTGGTGCAGCTTGCCCATGGACAGCGCGCGCACCAGCAGATCGACATCCGCGGACTTCACCGCCTTGCCGCTGGAAGCCTGGTAGTCCGCGGGCGGCGCGACAAAGGCGACTTTGGGCGTGTGCTGACGCTTGGCCGCTTCATCCAGATTCTGGATCAGCCCCATGCGCAGCGCGCCGTGGGCGCGGATGGTCTCGAACATCGCCAGCGCCTTGGGATCGCCGTTGATATCGCCCTGCAGCTCGGTACCGCTGTAGCCGATGTCGCGGGCGTTGATGAAGATCGTCGGGATCCCGGCATTGATCATGGTGGCCTGGAAAGTCCCGACACCCGGGACCTCCAGGTCGTCCACCAGGTTGCCGGTGGGGAACATCGAACCACCGGCGCCCTCTTCCTCGGCCGCCGGGTCAAGGAACTCCAGCTGCACTTCGGCCGCCGGGAAAGTCACCCCGTCCAGCTCGAAATCGCCGGTTTCCTGGACTGCGCCGTTGGTGATCGGCACGTGGGCGATGATGGTCTTGCCGATATTGGCCTGCCAGATGTGCACCACCGCCACGCCGTTCTGCGGAATGCGCTCGGCATCCACCAGGCCGCTGCTGATGGCGAAGGAACCGACCGCCGCCGACAGATTGCCGCAGTTGCCGCTCCAGTCGACGAAAGGTTTGTCGATGGACACCTGGCCGAACAGGTAATCCACGTCGTGGCCGGGCTTGATGCTTTTCGACAGGATCACCGTCTTGCTGGTGCTGGACGTGGCGCCGCCCATGCCGTCGATCTGCTTGTCGTACGGGTCGGGGCTGCCGATCACCCGCAACAGCAAGGCATCGCGGGCCGCGCCCGGCAGCTGCGCCGCCTCGGGCAGGTCCTGCAGGCTGAAGAACACACCCTTGCTGGTGCCGCCCCGCATGTAGGTGGCGGGAATCTTGATTTGCGCTACGAAAGCCATGAATTTCGGTCCTGATAAAGACCGAGGGCGGCGCCTTGCGGCCCGCCCCCGGTACGTCACTTAACTGGCCACAGCCGATTCGAGGAAGTCCTGGGCAAAGCGCTGCAACACGCCACCCGCTTCGTAGATCGACACCTCTTCGGCGGTGTCGAGCCGGCAGGTCACCGGCACCTCGACCCGTTCGCCGTTCTTGCGCTGGATCACCAGGGTCAGCGTGGCGCGCGGCTTGCGCTCGCCCACCACATCGAAGGTTTCGGTGCCGTCGATGCCCAGGGTCTTGCGGTCGGTGCCCGGCTTGAACTCCAGCGGCAGCACGCCCATGCCCACCAGGTTGGTGCGGTGGATGCGCTCGAAGCCTTCGGCGGCGATGGCTTCCACCCCGGCCAGGCGCACGCCCTTGGCCGCCCAGTCACGGGACGAACCCTGGCCGTAGTCGGCGCCGGCGATGATGATCAGCGGCTGCTTGCGCTGCATATAGGTCTCGATGGCTTCCCACATCCGGGTGACCTGGCCTTCCGGCTCGATCCGCGCCAGCGAACCCTGCTTGACCTTGCCGCCTTCCTGGACCATTTCGTTGAACAGTTTCGGGTTGGCGAAGGTCGCGCGTTGCGCGGTCAGGTGGTCGCCCCGGTGGGTCGCGTAAGAGTTGAAGTCCTCTTCCGGCAGGCCCATTTTCGCCAGGTACTCGCCGGCCGCGCTGTCGAGCATGATGGCGTTGGACGGCGACAGGTGATCGGTGGTGATGTTGTCCGGCAGCACCGCCAGCGGGCGCATCCCGGTCAGGCTGCGCGCCCCGGCCAGGGCGCCTTCCCAGTACGGCGGACGGCGGATGTAGGTGCTCATCTCCCGCCAGTCGTACAACGGCTCGACCTTGGGCCCGGTGTCTTCGTGAATGGCGAACATCGGGATGTACACCTTGCGGAACTGCTCGGGTTTCACCGAAGCCTTGACCACCGCATCGATCTCTTCGTCGCTCGGCCAGATGTCCTTGAGGCGGATTTCCTTGCCGTTGGCGTCCAGGCCCAGCACGTCCTTCTCGATGTCGAAACGGATGGTCCCGGCAATCGCATAGGCCACCACCAGCGGCGGCGATGCGAGGAACGCCTGCTTGGCATAGGGATGGATACGCCCGTCGAAGTTGCGGTTGCCCGACAGCACCGCGGTGGCATACAGGTCGCGGTCGATGATCTCTTTCTGGATCACCGGGTCCAGCGCGCCGGACATGCCGTTGCAGGTGGTGCAGGCGAAGGCCACGACGCCAAAGCCCAATTGCTCCAGCTCGTGGGTCAGGCCGGCTTCGTCCAGGTACATGGCCACTGTCTTGGAACCCGGCGCCAGCGACGACTTGACCCAGGGTTTGCGGGTCAGGCCGAGCTTGTTGGCGTTGCGCGCCAGCAGGCCGGCGGCGATCACGTTGCGCGGGTTGCTGGTATTGGTGCAGCTGGTGATGGCCGCGATGATCACCGCGCCATCGGGCATTTGCCCCGGCACTTCTTCCCACTGGCCGGCGATGCCCTTGGCCGCCAGGTCGCTGGTCGCCACCCGGGCGTGGGGGTTGCTCGGGCCCGCCATGTTGCGCACCACCGAGGACAGGTCGAACTGCAAGCCGCGCTCGTACTGGGCATTTTTCAGGCTGTCGGCCCACAGGCCGGCCTGCTTGGCATAGGTCTCGACCAGCTGCACTTGCTCGTCTTCACGACCGGTGAGCTTGAGGTAGTCGATGGTCTGCTGGTCGATGTAGAACATCGCCGCGGTGGCGCCGTATTCCGGGGCCATGTTGGAGATGGTCGCGCGGTCGCCCAGGGTCAGCGCCGCGGCGCCCTCACCGAAGAACTCCAGGTAGGCACCCACCACCTTCTGCTTGCGCAGGAATTCGGTCAGCGCCAGCACCATATCGGTGGCGGTGATGCCCGGTTGCAGCTTGCCGGTCAGCTCGACGCCGACGATTTCCGGCAGGCGCATCCAGGACGCCCGGCCGAGCATCACGCTTTCGGCTTCCAGGCCGCCAACGCCGATGGCGATCACGCCCAGGGCATCCACGTGCGGGGTGTGGCTGTCGGTGCCGACGCAGGTATCGGGGAAGGCCACGCCATCGCGCGCCTGGATCACCGGGGACATTTTCTCCAGGTTGATCTGGTGCATGATGCCGTTGCCCGGCGGGATCACGTCGACGTTCTTGAAGGCCTTCTTGGTCCAGTTGATGAAGTGGAAACGGTCTTCGTTGCGCCGATCTTCCACCGCACGGTTCTTGGCGAACGCATCCGGGTCGAAGCCGCCGCACTCCACCGCCAGCGAGTGGTCGACGATCAACTGGGTCGGCACCACCGGGTTGACCTGGGCCGGGTCGCCGCCCTGGTCGGCGATGGCGTCACGCAGGCCGGCCAGGTCCACCAGGGCGGTCTGGCCAAGAATGTCGTGGCACACCACGCGGGCCGGAAACCACGGGAAGTCGAGGTCGCGCTTGCGCTCGATCAGTTGCTTCAGGGAAGCGCTCAGGGTCGCCGGATCGCAGCGCCGCACCAGGTTTTCCGCGAGCACGCGCGAGGTGTACGGCAGGCTGTCGTAGGCGCCCGCCTGGATGGCCTCGACAGCCGCGCGGGTGTCGAAGTAGTCCAGTCGGGTACCGGGTAACGGTTTACGAAATTCAGTGTTCATCGTCAGGACTCGGTCACGGTGATTGCAAAAGGTGGGCTGGCACCGGCACTGAACCGCCCTCTGTAGGAGTGAAGCTTGCTCGCGAAGACGGAATGACATTCAACATCTATGTCGACCGTTACACCGCTATCGCGAGCAAGCTCGCTCCTACAGGGCTTTGGGTTCAGCCGGTGACGGCAGCCACCATTCAGCGACGTTCGATTGGCACGAACTTGCGCTGTTCAACGCCGACGTACTCGGCGCTTGGACGGATGATGCGGTTGTTGGCGCGCTGTTCGAACACGTGGGCGGCCCAGCCGGTCAGGCGCGAGCAGACGAAGATCGGGGTGAACAGCTTGGTCGGGATGCCCATGAAGTGGTACGCCGAGGCATGGTAGAAATCGGCGTTGGGGAACAGCTTCTTCTGCTCCCACATGGTCTTGTCGATGGCTTCGGAAACCGGGAACAACACCTTGTCGCCCACCTCGACGGCGAGCTTTTTCGACCAGCCCTTGATCACCTCGTTGCGTGGGTCGTTGTCTTTGTAGATCGCGTGGCCGAAGCCCATGATCTTGTCCTTGCGCTCGAGCATGCCCAGGGTGCCCTTGATCGCCTCTTCCGGCGAAGCAAAGCGCTCGATCATCTCCATCGCCGCCTCGTTGGCGCCGCCGTGCAGCGGGCCGCGCAGCGAACCGATGGCCGCGGTGACACAGGAGTACAAGTCCGACAGGGTCGAGGCACAGACCCGGGCGGTGAAGGTCGAGGCGTTGAACTCGTGCTCGGCATAGAGGATCAGCGACACGTTCATCACCTTGGTATGCAGCTCGCTCGGCGTCTTGCCGTGCAGCAGGTGCAGGAAGTGGCTGCCGATGCACGGCTCGTCGGTCACGCAATCGATGCGTTTGCCGTCGTGGCTGAAGCGGTACCAGTAACACATGATCGCCGGGAACGCGGCCAGCAGGCGGTCGGTGACGTCATGTTGCCGGGAGAAGTCCTGTTCCGGCTCGATATTGCCGAGGAACGAGCAACCGGTGCGCATCACATCCATCGGATGGGCGTCGGCCGGAATGCGTTCCAGCACTTCTTTCAGTGCCTGCGGCAGGTCGCGCAGCTTGCTCAGCTTCTGGGTGTAGGCGTCCAGTTGCGCCTGGGTCGGCAGCTCGCCGTACAGCAGCAGGTAGGCCACTTCCTCGAACTGCGCGTCGGCCGCCAGTTCGCGTACGTCGTAACCCCGGTAGGTCAGCCCGGCACCGGCCTGGCCCACGGTCGACAAGGCAGTCTGTCCGGCCACCTGGCCACGCAGGCCAGCGCCACTCAATACTTTTGCTTCGGCCATTGCTCTCTCCAATCTTGAATTTGTTAGGGAATCGGCAACTTCATGGGTCGGGACTCACCCCGACACTGTAGGAGCGAGCTTGCTCGCGATAGCGCTATAACGGTCGACATCGATGTCGAGGGGCAATCCGTCATCGCGAGCAAGCTCGCTCCTACAAAGGTTGGTTCAACCCTTCTTCTGGGCGAACAGCGCATCGAGCTTCTGCTCGAAGGTGTGGTAGTCGATGCGGTCGTACAGCTCCATGCGGGTCTGCATGGTGTCGATCACGTTCTGCTGGGTACCGTCGCGACGGATCGCGGTGTAGACGTTTTCCGCCGCCTTGTTCATGGCGCGGAATGCCGACAGTGGGTACAGCACCAGGGAAACATCCACGGACTTCAGTTGCTCGGTGGTGTACAGCGGCGTGGCGCCGAACTCGGTGATGTTGGCCAGGATCGGCGCTTTCACCCGGCTGGCGAAAATCTTGTACATCTCCAGCTCAGTGATGGCTTCCGGGAACACCATGTCGGCGCCGGCCTCGATGCAGGCGGCGGCGCGGTCCAGGGCCGACTCCAGCCCCTCCACCGCCAGGGCGTCGGTGCGGGCCATGATCACGAAGCTGTCGTCGGTGCGGGCATCCACCGCGGCCTTGATGCGGTCGACCATTTCCTGCTGGGAGACGATCTCCTTGTTCGGACGGTGGCCGCAGCGCTTGGCGCCGACCTGGTCCTCGATATGAATCGCCGCCGCGCCGAACTTGATCATCGACTTGACGGTGCGCGCCACGTTGAACGCCGACGAACCGAAACCGGTGTCCACGTCCACCAGCAGCGGCAGGTCGCAGACGTCGGTGATGCGGCGCACGTCGGTCAATACGTCGTCCAGCCCGGTGATGCCCAGGTCCGGCACGCCGAGGGAGCCGGCCGCCACCCCGCCGCCGGACAGGTAGATCGCCTTGAACCCGGCGCGCTTGGCCAGCAGCGCATGGTTGGCATTGATGGCGCCGACCACCTGCAACGGTCGTTCGCTGGCGACCGCATCGCGAAAGCGCTGGCCTGGAGTGCTCTTGTTGTTGGAACTCATGACTCACCTCTCTAGGGCGCGCACTCTGGAAAGTGACGGGCAATGTTGCGTTTGGAAGCGCCGATGTGACGGCGCATCAACAACTCGGCCAGTTCGCCGTCGCGATCGGCAATGGCATCGAGAATCCGGTGGTGCTCGGCGAACGCCTGGCGCGGGCGATTGGGCGTGGCGGAAAACTGGATGCGGTACATGCGCACCAGTTGGTACAGCTCGCCGCAGAGCATCTGCGTGAGGGTGCGGTTGCCCGCGCCCTGGATGATCCGGTAATGGAAGTCGAAATCGCCTTCCTGCTGGTAGTAGCCGACCCCGGCCTGGAACGCCGCGTCGCGCTCATGGGTATCGAGGACCCGGCGCAGCTCGTCGATTTCCTCGTTGGTCATGCGCTCGGCGGCCAGGCGGCAGGCCATGCCTTCCAGGGATTCACGGATTTCATAGAGTTCGATCAGCTCGGCATGGCTCAGGGACACCACCCGCGCCCCGACATGGGGCACCCGCACCAGCAGGCGCTGGCCTTCCAGGCGGTGGATCGCCTCGCGCAGCGGGCCACGGCTGATGCCGTAGGTGCGCGCCAGTTCCGGCTCGGAAATCTTGCTGCCCGGGGCGATCTCGCCCTTGACGATGGCCGCCTGAATGCGCCTGAAGACGTTTTCGGACAAGGTTTCCGAATCGTCCTGCGTCACGGCGGGGGGATCGAGCTGATCCAGCATATTGTCGACACCTTGAAAATCAATGCGACAAAAACTAGCCAATACAACCGATGCAGTCAAAGGAAAAATAGATATTGTCGACAATCGTCTAATAACCCTTTGCACCAAACCGGCACAAAAGCCCCCGCCCCGCCGCTGGCGCCATAAAACCAGCATGCTAGAATGCCGCCCGCATTTGCCTGTCACATTAATAAGGCAGCACACGAGGGAGCTTGCGCAGCAATGCCAGTCGCCTTGAACTGAAGAACCCATGCAACGCACCAGGATCTATGAGACTCAAGGCCTTCTCCATACTGTTCTGCCTGCTCGGCCTGCCGGGCCTGAGTGCCGCCGCCGGCAAGACCGTTTACGGTCTGAATGAATACGCCAGACTGTCCGGGATCGACCTGGAAGTCGCCGCCAAGCTCGACACCGGCGCCAAGACCGCCTCCCTCAGCGCCCGTGATATCAAGCGCTTCAAGCGCAATGGCGAGTCCTGGGTACGCTTTTACCTGGCCATCGACGCCGCCCATTCCCACCCCATCGAACGTCCGCTGGCCCGCGTCAGCAAGATCAAGCGCCGCGCCGGCGACTACGACCCCGATGAGGAAAACAACAAGAAGTACACCGCGCGCCCGGTCATCGAACTGGATATCTGCATGGGCGGAGCCCTGCGCAGCATAGAAGTGAACTTGACCGACCGCAGTGCATTCCAATACCCGCTCTTGATCGGTTCCGAAGCGCTCAAGCGCTTCGATGCACTGGTCGACCCCAGTCTTAAATACGCTGCTGGCAAACCTGCCTGCGCCACCGACGCTCATACCGCAGAGTAATTCCAATGCGCTCTCTTACCCTCCATCTGAAAATCCTGATCGCCATCCTGGTGGTGCTGGGCATTTCGATCACGGCCTATCAGATTTTCGTGCTCGGCATCCCGGTGACCGAAGACGCCACCGACGACCTGTGGAACATCGACGCCAAGGTGGAGTTCGTCGCCAACGCCAAGGACCCGATCAAGATCCAGATGTTCGTGCCGCCCCTGAGCCGCGACTACGTCAGCCTGAACGAGAGCTTCATCTCCAATAACTACGGGGTGGCGGTGAACCGCGTCGACGGCAACCGCAAGGTCACCTGGTCGGCCCGCCGCGCCAAGGGCAACCAGACCCTCTACTACCGCCTGGTGCTGACCAAGCGCTACACCGCGGAAAAAGCCAAGATCAAGGGCCCGACCTTCCGCGACAGCATCGCCGTCGAAGGCCCGGAAAAGATCGCCGCCGAAGCCCTGCTCGCGCCGATCCGCCAGCACTCGGCCGACGTCGAGACCTTCATCAGCGAAGCCATCAAGCGGGTCAACAACACCAACGACGACAACGCCAAGATGCTCCTGGCGGGCGATCCGTCGCCGGCGCACAAGGCCAAGATCGTCGACCTGCTGCTGTCCATCGCCCACGTGCCGATGGAAAAGGTCCACACCATCCGCCTGGTGGCCGACCAG
Organism: Pseudomonas sp. NFPP07; assembly: GCF_900115645.1. NCBI lineage: Bacteria > Pseudomonadati > Pseudomonadota > Gammaproteobacteria > Pseudomonadales > Pseudomonadaceae > Pseudomonas > Pseudomonas sp. NFPP07. The sequence goes on along the minus strand of NZ_FOXG01000003.1, from coordinate 375,909 downwards.
CCGCAGGCCCCGGAACTGTGGCTGCGCAGCTTCAACGGTACCGACTGGCTGTACTTCAACCCGGAAACCGGCGAACAGGGCCTGCCCAGCGACCGCCTGCTGTGGTGGATCGGTGACGACAACCTGATCACCGTCGATGGCGGCAAGAAAGCCACCGTCACCTTCAGCCTGAACAACAGCGAAATGAACGCCATTCGCCTGGCCAAGCTGACCGACGAGAACACCGACGCCAACTTCCTCGAATACTCGCTGTACGGCCTGCCGCTGCAGACCCAGCAGACCTTCATGATCATGGTGATGATCCCGATCGGCGTGCTGGTGATCCTGGTGCTGCGTAACCTGATCGGCCTGCAGACCCTGGGTACCTTCACCCCGGTGCTGATCGCCCTGGCCTTCCGCGAAACCCAGCTGGGCTTCGGTATCGTGCTGTTCACGGTGATCACCGCGCTCGGGCTGTCGCTCAGGTCCTACCTGGAACACCTGAAGCTGCAGATGCTGCCGAGGCTGTCGGTGGTGCTGACCTTCGTCGTGGTGCTGATCGCCGCCATCAGCCTGTTCAGCCACAAGCTCGGCCTGGAACGCGGCCTGTCCGTGGCCCTGTTCCCGATGGTGATCCTGACCATGACCATCGAACGCCTGTCGATCACCTGGGAAGAACGAGGCGCCGGCCATGCGATGAAAGTCGCCATCGGCACGCTGTTCGCCGCCTCCCTGGCGCACCTGATCATGAGCGTGCCGGAGCTGGTCTACTTCGTCTTCACCTTCCCGGCGATGCTGCTGATTCTGGTGGGCTTCATGCTGGCGATGGGTCGCTACCGCGGCTACCGCCTGACCGAGCTGATCCGTTTCAAAGCCTTCGTCAAGGCTGATTCGTAATGTTCGGCCTGTGGAAGACCTGGAAGGCCCTGGAAGCCCGGGGCATCATGGGGATCAATCGGCGTAACGCGGACTACGTGCTCAAGTACAACAAGCGCAGCCTGTACCCGATCGTCGACGACAAGATCATCACCAAGGAACGCGCGATCGAGGCCGGCATCCATGTGCCGGAACTGTACGGCGTGATCTCCACCGAGAAGGAAATCGACAAGCTCGACGAGATCATCGGCGGGCGTAACGACTTCGTGATCAAGCCGGCGCAAGGCGCCGGCGGCGACGGCATCCTGGTGATCGCCGACCGTTTCGAAGGGCGCTACCGCACGGTATCGGGCAAGATCATCAGCCATGAGGAAATCGAGCACCAGATTTCCAGCATCCTCACCGGCCTCTATTCCCTGGGCGGCCACCGTGACCGGGCGCTGATCGAATACCGGGTGACCCCGGACCAGATCTTCAAGAGCATCAGCTACGAAGGCGTGCCGGACATCCGCATCATCGTGCTCATGGGCTACCCGGTGATGGCCATGCTGCGCCTGCCGACCCGCCAGTCCGGCGGCAAGGCCAACCTGCACCAGGGCGCCATCGGCGTCGGCGTCGACCTGGCCACCGGCCTGACCCTGCGCGGCACCTGGCTGAACAACATCATCACCAAGCACCCGGACACCACCAACGCGGTGGACGGCGTGCAACTGCCCTACTGGGACGGCTTCATGAAGCTGGCGGCCGGCTGTTACGAGCTGTGCGGCCTGGGCTACATCGGGGTCGACATGGTGCTGGACCAGGAAAAGGGCCCGCTGATCCTCGAGCTCAACGCCCGCCCCGGCCTGAACATCCAGATCGCCAACGACTGCGGCCTGACCCAGCGCACCCACGCGGTCGAAGCGCACCTGGAAGAACTGAAAGCCCGCGGCATCAGCGAAACCGTTGAGCAGCGCGTGCAGTTTGCCCAGGACCTGTTCGGCCATATCCCGGCGGTGGAAGGCTGAACCACAGCAACGGAAAACCCTGTAGCCGCTGCCGTAGGCTGCGCCCGACCGCGAAGCGGGCGCCGCTTTCGACATCGCCGAGGACCTTCGGTCCTTTCGCAGCCTTCGGCAGCGGCTACAGGGTATGCGGCGAGGCGGGCAATGCGTCGTAAACCGGGCAATCCCCGCCATCCCCACTAGGAGCAAATCCCTGAGGGGACTACAATCGCCAGCCGCGCTCCTCCGATGGCTGATCCGCCCCGCATGTCGACCTGTTCCGTACACCCGCTGCCCTATCGCACCAACCCCGCCGAGTATTTCGCGGCGATCCGCCATGCCCCTGGCGCCGTCCTGCTCGACAGCGGCCGGCCCAGTGCCGAGCGCGGCCGCTACGACCTGCTCAGCGCCTGGCCACGGGCCCAGTTGGCCGTCCTCAAGGACGAAAGCGGCGAAGATTTCCTGCAACGCCTGCGGCTCAACCTGGACCAATTGGGCCAGGCGGCGATCCCGGCGCCTTACCAGTTGCCTTTCGCCGGCGGGCTGATCGGCTACCTGAGCTACGACTTCGGACGCCATCTGGAACGCCTGCCCAGCCAGGCCCTGGATGACCTGCAACTGCCCGATGCGCGCTTCGGCCTCTACGACTGGGCGCTGATCAGCGACCATCAGCAGCGCACCAGCCAACTGGTGTTCCACCCGGCCGTCGTCGCCGCCGAACGCCAGCGCCTGATCGATCTGTTCGGCCAGGCGCCGGCCGGCGCCCACGACAGCTTCAAGCTCAGCGGGCCGATGCTGCCTGACCTCAGCGCCGCTCAGTACCAACAGGCGTTCGAGCGCATCCAGGCATACATCCAGGCCGGCGACTGCTATCAGGTCAACTTCGCCCAGCGCTTTCGCGCGCCCTGCGCTGGCGATCCGTGGGTTGCCTACTGCGCGCTGCGCGCGGCCTGCCCGACGCCTTTTTCCGGGTTCCAGAGCCTGTCGGAAGGTGGCGCGGTGCTGAGCCTGTCGCCGGAGCGCTTCGTGCGGATCAGTGAGCGCCAGGTGGAAACCCGGCCGATCAAGGGCACCCGCCCACGCAGCCAGGATGCTGCCGAAGACGCGGCGAACGCCGCCGAGCTGCTGGCCAGCCCCAAGGACCGCGCGGAAAACCTGATGATCGTCGACCTGCTGCGCAACGACCTGGGCCGCACCTGCCGCATCGGCTCGGTGCGGGTACCGGAGCTGTTCAGCCTGGAAAGCTACCCGAACGTGCATCACCTGGTGAGCAGCGTCACCGGCGAGCTGGCGGACGACAAGGACGCCCTGGACCTGATCGCCGGCAGCTTCCCCGGCGGCTCGATCACCGGCGCACCGAAGATCCGCGCGATGCAGATCATCGACGAGCTGGAACCGACCCGGCGCGGGCTGTATTGCGGTTCGTTGCTGTACCTGGACGTGCGTGGCGAGATGGACAGCTCGATCGCCATCCGCAGCCTGCTGGTCAAGGATGGGCAAATCTGCTGCTGGGGCGGTGGCGGGATTGTCGCGGACTCGGACTGGCAGGCCGAGTATCAGGAGTCCATCACCAAGGTGAAGGTCCTGCTGGAGACCTTGCAGAGCCTCTGATCATGCCCCTGTAGCCGCTGCCGCAGGCCCTTCAGCGTTGGGGAAGACGCCGCGGCCGTACCGACCGATCGCAGCCTTCGGCAGCGGCTACAGGTACAGCGTTACAAGCTCAATTCGCGATTCGAGGCCTTGAGGAATTCCTGCTTCAGCTCGGCAAAGCTGTGCACCGCCGGGAACTGCGGAAACTCGCGGATCACGTTGTCCGGGGCATGGAACAGAATGCCGGCATCGGCCTCGCCGAGCATGCTGGTGTCATTGTACGAGTCCCCCGCCGCAATCACCCGGTAATACAGGCTCTTGAAGGCCAGCACCGACTGGCGCTTGGGGTCTTTCTGGCGCAGCTGGTAACCGGTCACCCGGCCGCTGTCGTCGGTGACCAGGCGGTGGCACAGCAGCGTGGGAAAGCCCAGCTGGCGCATCAGCGGCTGGGAAAACTCATAGAAGGTGTCGGACAGAATTACCACCTGGAAACGCTCGCGCAGCCAGTCGACGAACTCGATGGCGCCGTCCAGCGGCCTGAGGGTGGCGATCACTTCCTGAATGTCCGAGAGCTTCAGGCCGTGCTCGTCGAGAATCTGCAGGCGCTGCTTCATCAGCACGTCGTAATCGGGAATATCCCGGGTGGTCGCCTTGAGGGATTCAATCCCGGTTTTTTCGGCAAAGGCGATCCAGATTTCCGGAACCAGTACACCTTCCAGGTCGAGACAGGCAATTTCCACAGGACACTCCCATTTGTATTGGTTATTCGAGCGAGCAAAAGGACTGCCGAACTCTAGCGATTCACCCTGGCCCACGCAACGCGAGGAACGCGCCAGCCGGGGGCGGATTTTGTTACCATCGCCAGTATCTAGAGCGCTCAGCGCCACCGACCTGTAGGAAACCGCCCTGATGAGCCCATCGTTCAATGTCGCTGAACTCGCCGCGACTTATGCCCAAAAATCCGCCCAGGACATTCTCAAGCTGGCATTCGCCGAGTTCGGCGATGACCTGTGGATCTCTTTCAGTGGTGCCGAGGATGTGGTGCTGGTGGACATGGCCTGGAAGCTGAACAAGAACGTCAAGGTGTTCAGCCTCGACACCGGGCGCCTGCACCCGGAAACCTACCGCTTCATCGAGCAGGTACGCGAGCACTACAAGATCGACATCGAAGTGGTTTCGCCGGACCACGCCAAGCTCGAACCCTTCGTCAAGGAAAAAGGCCTGTTCAGCTTCTATAAGGATGGCCACGGTGAGTGCTGCGGTATCCGCAAGATCGAGCCGCTGCGCCGCAAGCTGTCCACCGTCAGCGCCTGGGCCACCGGCCAGCGCCGCGACCAGAGCCCGGGTACCCGCAGCCAGGTGGCGGTACTGGAGATCGACAGTGCCTTCTCCACCCCGGAGCGCACCCTGTACAAGTTCAATCCGCTGGCGCAGATGACCAGCGAAGAGATCTGGGGTTACATCCGCATGCTCGAGCTGCCGTACAACAGCCTGCACGAGCGTGGTTTCATCAGCATCGGTTGCGAGCCTTGCACCCGCCCGGTGTTGCCGAACCAGCACGAGCGCGAAGGCCGCTGGTGGTGGGAAGAAGCCACGCAGAAGGAATGTGGCCTGCACGCCGGCAATATCATCAGCAAGGGCTAAGCCCCCAATTCCTCTTTCTTCTGTAGGAGCGAAGCTGGCTCGCGAGACGGTGTATCTGACACACCGCTTCGCGAGCCAGCTTCGCTCCTACAGAAGCCCCTCCTCCCGGCAAAAATCTTGTACACATAAGTGTCACCTCAGGTGCCATTTTTGTGTGCACTTTATGCCTCTACGCCCCAAAAAGTTACACCCTCCTCCCTAGGCCATTCTCCACCGCGCTCACACCCTACCCCCTCGAAAAATAAATACCTGTTCGAACGGTCAATTTATAACTTTGCAATTTCAGTCATTTAGAAATTATTAAGAACAAACCGAAATTATCGGTCGCTTGCTTAGATTGGGATCTGGCACGGAAGTGGCTTAAGTCGCCTAGCATCTTGTATACAACTTAAATAAAAAATACATACACTTTATATCCGCAAGCCGGGTTCCCGAATCCGCCTGCAGATGCCCAGAACCCAGTGATTCCCGGACCCGCGCCGAAGACTGCCGAGCCTTGTGCTCAAGCACAGTCAGCGCGGATCCGCGATCAGGAGCCTGCCGGAATGCGTACAAGTCCTTCCAATAACATCGCACTGGATTTGCCCTCTTCCCATACCCACGCCAACCTCGACCCCAGCATCGCCCGCGGCACCGCTTCGCCGGTCGACCTCAGCCCGCGCCTGCACAACCGCGACCTGGCGCCGACCAAGGTCGAAGGCCGGCGCTGGGGTGGCTACAGCATCTTTGCGCTGTGGACCAATGACGTGCACAACATCGCCAATTACTCCTTCGCCATCGGCCTGTACGCCCTGGGCCTGGGCGGCTGGCAGATCCTCCTGTCCCTGGGGATCGGCGCGGCGCTGGTGTACTTCTTCATGAACCTGTCCGGCTACATGGGCCAGAAGACCGGCGTGCCCTTTCCGGTGATCAGCCGTATCAGCTTCGGCATCCATGGCGCGCAGATTCCGGCGCTGATCCGCGCGGTGATCGCCATCGCCTGGTTCGGTATCCAGACCTACCTGGCCTCGGTGGTGTTCCGGGTATTGCTCACGGCCATCCACCCCGGCTTCGCCGACTACGACCACAACTCGATCCTCGGCCTGTCGAGCCTGGGCTGGGTGTGTTTCGTGGCGATCTGGCTGGTGCAGCTGGCGATCCTCGCCTACGGCATGGAAATGGTCCGGCGCTATGAGGCCTTTGCCGGCCCGGTGATCCTGGTGACCGTTGCCGCCCTCGCCGCCTGGATGTACACCCAGGCCAACGCCAGCATCGCCTGGTCGATCCGCGAGCCGTTGAGCGGTGGCGAAATGTGGCGCCAGATCTTCGCCGGCGGCGCGCTGTGGCTGGCGATCTACGGCACGCTGATCCTCAATTTCTGCGACTTCGCCCGCTCTTCGCCCTGCCGCCGGACCATCAAGGTCGGCAACTTCTGGGGCCTGCCGGTGAACATCCTGGTGTTCGCGGCCATCACCGTGTTGCTCTGCGGCGCGCAGTTTCAGATCAACGGCAAGATCATCGAAAGCCCGACCGAAATCATCGCCTCGATCCCCAACACCTTCTTTCTGGTACTCGGTTGCCTGGCATTCCTGATCGTCACCGTGGCGGTGAACATCATGGCCAACTTCGTCGCCCCGGCCTTCGTGCTCAGCAACCTGGCGCCGAAATACCTGACCTTCCGTCGCGCCGGGCTGATCAGCGCGACCCTCGCGGTGCTGATCCTGCCGTGGAACCTCTACAACAGCCCGCTGGTGATCGTGTACTTCCTGTCCGGGCTCGGTGCTCTTCTAGGCCCGCTGTACGGGGTGATCATGGTTGACTACTGGCTGCTGCGCAAAGGCCGGATCAACGTGCCCGAGCTGTACAGCGAGCACCCGCAAGGCGCGTATTTCTACAGCCGCGGGGTCAACCTGCGGGCGGTGGCGGCATTCGTTCCCTCGGCGCTGATCGCCATCGTCCTGGCCCTGGTGCCGGGGTTTGCCAGCGTCTCGCCCTTCTCCTGGCTGATCGGCGCCGGCATTGCCGGCCTGCTGTACCTGATCGTCGCCAAACGCCAGCCCTACTATGCGGATGTCAGCGGCGAATCCATCGCCGTCGATAACGTCAGCCACTAACCTTGAACGGCCCGCCTGCAGCGGGCCCCGAATGCCTCAACGATAAGGACAGCCCATGCGAATTCTCGTGGTCAACGTCAACACCACCGACTCCATCACCCAGGCCATCGCCCGCCAGGCCCAGGCCGTGGCCGCGCCCGGCACCGAAATCATCGGCCTGACCCCACACTTCGGCGCCGACTCCATCGAAGGCAACTTCGAAAGCTACCTGGCCGCCATCGCCGTCATGGACCGCGTGCTGTCCTACGACCAGCCCTACGACGCGGTGATCCAGGCCGGTTATGGCGAGCACGGCCGCGAAGGCCTGCAGGAGCTGCTCAACGTGCCGGTGGTGGACATCACCGACGCCGGCGCCAGCACCGCGATGTTCCTCGGCCACGCCTATTCGGTGGTGACGACCCTGGATCGCACCGTGCCGCTGATCGAGGACCGCCTGAAACTCTCCGGCCTGTACGACCGTTGTGCCTCGGTACGGGCCAGCGGCCTGGCAGTGCTGGAGCTGGAAGAGGACCCGGCGCGTGCCCTGGAAGCCATCGTGCGCCAGGCCGAACTGGCGGTCAGCGAAGACAAGGCCGAGGTGATCTGCCTGGGCTGTGGCGGCATGGCCGGCCTGGACGAGCAGATCCGCCAGCGCACCGGCGTACCGGTGGTGGACGGCGTGACTGCGGCGGTGACCATCGCCGAATCCCTGGTGCGCCTGGGGCTGTCCACCTCCAAGGTACGCACCTACGCCACGCCACGGCCGAAGACCATCATCGGCTGGCCAGGGCGCTTCGGGCGCTGAGCCATCGCCTGTCGCGAGCAAGCCCGCTCCTGCCAGGAAGCGGGTTTGCGCGCCTCTTCAAACCGCGCTGAAGCGTTGCTCCAGGCCCTGCTCGGCGAACTGCTCGATCACGAAGTCGACGAAGGCCCGGGTCTTGCCCGGCAACAGTTTGTGCTCGGCGTAATAGATCGAGATGTTGCCGTCGTCGACGTACCAGTCCGGCAATACCCGCACCAGGGTGCCGGCGTTCAAGTAACCGACGGCGAACGGCATGCTCACCAGGGCCACCCCCAGGCCCTGGGCGGCAGCGGCGCAGGCCGCTTCCGAATCACTCATGGTCATCCGCGCCTTCAGGCTCAACGGGCTTTGCTGCCGGGTGCGGCTGGTCAGGGCCCAGGAGCGCACCCGCCCGGTCTGTGGCGAGCGGATCAGGATGCCTTCGCAATATTGCAAATCCTCGGGCTGCTCGACCGCCGCGCAGCGCGCCAGATAGTCCGGCGAGGCCACCAGGATGCGGTGGGCCGGGGTCAGCCGTCGCGCCACCACCCCTTGGGGCAGCTCAAAGCCGCCGCCGATCGCCGCGTCGAAACCCTGGCCGATCAGGTCCACCTGGCGATTATCGAAATGCCAGTCCGGGCTGATCTCTGGGAAACGCCGCAGGAATTCGCCGAGCATGGGCACGATGTACAGCCGTCCGAACACCGTGCCCATGCTGACTTTCAGGGTGCCCGCCGGGCGCCCTTCGGCGCTGGCCAGGTTGGCCACGGCGTTCTGGATGGTGTACAGGCTGGCGCTGACCTCGCCAAGAAACAGTTTGCCGGCCTCGGTCAGGGTCAGGCTGCGGGTGCTGCGCTGAAACAGCCGGACCCCGAGCCGAGCCTCGAGCTTGGCCACGCTTTTACCCACCGCGGCGGGGGTCAGGCTCAAGCGTCGCGCGGCTTCGGCAAAGCTGCCGACTTCGGCGCTGCGCACAAAGCATTCGATGCTGCTGAAGGTTTCCATGGCGCCTCACTATAAACTTCTGGTTCATACAGACTAGAGCGATTCCTATCTACACAGCACCTAATCCGAAGTCGATACTCGACTCCAACCACAAGGCAGCCCGCCTTGGACTTTTTGGAGAACGACATGACCACTCAATCCCTCAGCGGCAAAGTAGCCCTGGTTCAAGGCGGTTCCCGCGGCATCGGCGCGGCCATCGTGCAACGCCTGGCGGCCGAAGGCGCCGCCGTCGCCTTCACCTATGTCAGCTCTACCACCAAGGCCGAAGCCTTGCAGGACAGCATCACCGCCGCTGGCGGCAAGGCCCTGGCGATCCTCGCCGACAGCGCCGATGCCGCGGCCATCCGCCAGGCGGTCGAGAGCACGGTCGAAACCTTTGGTCGCCTGGACATCCTGGTCAACAACGCCGGCGTCCTGGCCATCGGCCCGCTGGAAGACTTCAAGCTGGAAGATTTCGACCGAACCCTGGCCATCAACATCCGCAGTGTGTTCGTCGCCACCCAGGAAGCGGCCCGGCATATGGGCGAAGGCTCGCGCATCATCAACATCGGCAGTACCAACGCCGAGCGCATGCCCTTTGCCGGTGGCGGCACCTATGCCATGAGCAAGTCGGCCCTGGTCGGCCTGACCAAAGGCCTGTCCCGCGACCTCGGCCCACGGGGCATCACCATCAACAATGTGCAGCCCGGCCCGGTCGACACCGACATGAACCCGGCCCACGGCGACTTCGCCGAAAGCCTGATCCCGCTGATGGCCATCGGGCGCTACGGCCACGCGGAAGAAATCGCCAGCTTCGTGGCTTACCTGGCAGGCCCGGAAGCGGGTTACATCACCGGCGCCAGTCTGACGATCGACGGCGGCTTCAGCGCCTGATTCTGTGCCCATGAAAAACGCCGGGCCACCCTCATCAGGTGGCCCGGCGTTTTTTTAGGAGCTGTCGCAGGCTGCGATCGATTCCGCAGAAGGCGCCGCACTTGAGAGCGCTGAAGCCCTGGCGGGCTTATCGCGGCCTGCGGCAGCGGCTACAGGTTCAGGACCACGCCAACTGCGGCAAACCACAGGCCGCCGGCTGGAACCCCTTCAGCGAACGCAGGATGGCATCGGCATGGGCGTACTTGGCGTCCGCCATCGCCGGGTCGGGAATGGCGATCGCGGTCATCCCCGCCGCCTTCGCCGCGGTGACACCAAAGGGCGAATCCTCGAACACCAGGCAATCCCCGGGCGCGACACCCAGGCGCCGCGCGGCGGTCAGGAAGATGTCCGGCGCCGGCTTGGCCGCGCCCACTTCCGGGTCGTCGGCGGTGACTATAGTGTCGAACAGCGCGAACCAGTCGCCGTGCAAGGTGGTTTTCTGGGCGAAAGACTGGCGCGAAGAACTGGTGCCCACGGCAATCGGCACGTTATTGGCCTTGAGGTGCTGCACCAGCTCCTGCGCGCCCGGCATCGCCAGCGCCCGGGGAAAGCGTTCGCGCATCAGCGGCTCGCGAATCACCAGGAACTCCTCGGGCGTGATCGGCAGATCCAGGGCTTGCACCACATAACGGGCCAGATCCGCGGCGCCACGACCGATGATGTTCTGCTTGATCGTCCAATCGAAGGTGCGGCCATAACGATCGGCGATGATCTGCGTCACCTCGGTGTAGATGCCTTCGGTGTCCAGCAGCAAACCGTCCATATCGAAAATCACGGCCTTGATCGGGCCGACGTCATTCAACTGTGCATTCATCGCATCTGATCCGTTAACAAAAAACATCCCGGGGAACGGCTCAGGTACGGCCAGTTTCTTGCCCGATTAAAGGGTTCAGCAGCATAGCCGCGGCAGATGACGGGGAGCAACCGCGGGTCAGCGTGCAGGCAGACAAAAGCCCGGACAGGCCGGGCTCGCTGGTCTCGACATCATGAGTGAACAAAGCACGCTAGCGTCCCGCCCGTCCGCTGCCGCCTCCTGGCCCCCCGGTGCCACCGCCCGCGCTGCCGGTCCCACCACCGGCACCGCCACCGCCCATGATGGAACCATTGACGCCAGTGGAGCCCATGCCGCCGCCCTGGCCGGAAGAGCCGCGCGATTTGTCGACCCGTGAACGGCTGTCCATGACACCCACACCATTCCCGCCCAGGGCTCCTGGTCGCAGCATGAGATCGTTGCCGGAACCACCCTCGAACGACCGCAGCGGAGGATTGGCCGGGGCTCGTCCGTCAGCGGACTCTGCCAGGCTGGAGAAACAGAAAATCGACACCAGGGCGACCAACACCAGGCTCAGCAGTTTTGCACGGCTCACGACGCGCCTCCCGGGGCGGTGCGCCGTTTGCCCCTGGCCGCCTTGCGCTGCGGCTCGGGTCGAGACAGCTCCTGTTCGGCGTTGGCATCCGGGAGGATCTGCTCGGGAGTCAGCGCATCCGTGGGGGAAGGCAGCGGATATTCGGGCGTGTCATCCCGGTCGATAGGTTTCGGATCATGCTTCATAGGCACCTCACACCGCTCATGCCGGCGTGCTGGAAGCAGACTTCACGGGCCCTTTTCCTCCGACTCGCCTGCCTCATCGTCATCGCTCAGCGGCACCAGGGCGTCATCCATCAACGAGCCCGGATCTTCATTGCCTGGATCGTTGACCAAGGGCACGCCCGAAGCGTCCTGTTCTTTCTTGCCTAGGGTTTCTGGAATCATGGCAAACCTCGTCGACACAGTGTGTCCATCATTGAATTCGAGGGACTGGAACGCTATTCGTTCCCATAAAAAAGCCCGGCACGAGGCCGGGCTTTTTTTTTGCGCACCGCAGCAGAATCAGTCGTGCTTGTGCTTGTGTTTATTCTTGTGCTTTCTGCCGCCGGAGTGATGGTCATCGTCACCCATGCTGCTGCCCAAAGCGCCACCGGCCGCGCCGCCCAGGCCTGCGCCGATGGTCGAGCCAGTGCTGCCGCCCAGCTTGTTGCCGATCACCGAACCGCCGGCCGAACCCAGGCCGCCACCGATGGCCGCTTCGGTCCGACTGCCCTTACGGGCACCGACCGCACTGCCGGCAGCGCCGCCAAGGCCCGCACCCACCGCGGCGCCCGTGCTGCCGCCAATCTGTTGTCCCACCACATTGCCCAGCGCGCCACCCAAACCGCCGCCGACCGCAGCAGTGCCATCACCGGCGGCCATCGCACCTTGAGCAGCCAGAAGCCCCAAAACCAGAGCAGGCAGTGTTAAACGCATGATGTAAACCTCGAAAAAGATGCTGGAGAGTCATTCTAAAGCGATGTCTGACTAAAGCTGAGCGGCGACAGCAGAACGCTGTGATCCTTTTAGTCACAGTCTTGGACCGTTTTTGCGCAAAGAGTTTTCAGCCAGGCAAAAAAAAGCCCGCTGGGGAGACGGGCTAATAGGATTTGCTTTAACGGATGAGTCGAGCCTACGCAGTCGTTTGTGAATAAAGTGTGAAAACCCCGCTACCCTGTGCAACGGATAAGACGAAAGGTCCAACTTCATTCAAATCAATCGCGGCGGCCCATTGTTCAGGTAACAAAAACCCCGCCCGGAAGCGGGGTCGTTCGGTATGTATGAAGGCTACCTTCTCTTAGGAAGCGCCGCTTTCGGGAAAAACTTTGTCTGGGTCACCCTGGGTAACGCACTGGCCCTGGTCTTGCCTACCGACGCCTTGGCCGGTGGCTCGCTGTCAAACGCTGCCTGACCGCAGCGCACCAGGTTGTTGATTGGGAACTCATCCCCGTTGTCCTCGATATAAGGATCGCTCATCTCCCTGCTCCCTCCAACAACCGATCGATACCGGCAAGCACCTGACTGCCTAGAAAATATCGACCGTCACGGCGTTTCAGACTAGCCGGTCATTTAAGGACTTGTAGTTCACAAGAGAAAAGACCGACGAATGGCCCAAGTTGGAGTTCTTCGTCCAAGGGTGTGGATCGTCGCTGAAAAAGGAACTGATGGCTTGCATCAGCTCCTTTTTCCGGGTGCATTTCGCCTAGACCTTACGAGCGTAGTTGCTGGCCCCGAACCAGTCGACCACCACCACGGTTTCATCCCCCACCACCCAGGCGTCGTGACCTTTAGGCAGGGAGGTGATATCACCCGGCCCGGCGATGATTTCGGTGCCGTCATCCATCAGGATCGCCAGCCTGCCGGCCACGTGATACTGAAAGTGCGGTGCCTGGCAACTCGGTGTCTGCGCCAGCGGTTTAATGTCGTTCGACCAGCGCCAGCCCGGCTTGAAAGTGAAGCGTCCCACTTCACACTGACCGATCTTCAGGATCTCTGCCTTGCCATTGGAAAACTCGCGGGTCTCATCCGGTTCGGAGAAGGATTTATGCTCGGTGACCTGTTCGTGCGTGGACATGATGGTGTCCTCGATTGAGTAGCTGCAAAGCCTGCCGACGCCGGCAACATCACCCCACGCCCGCAGACAACCAGCATCGCCCCACTCGATGCGCCTGACCATTCTAGACCTGAAAGCGTGGGGTGCCCGGGACAAACGCTAAACGTACGGCTGCCCATCAAAGCCCCGAGGCAGACGCTGCAATCCGGCCATGGCCGTCAGCCGTTGGGTCCAGGCTGCACGCCAGTCGCTTGCCGCGTGCTCTGCCTTGGCTTTGCGCGCCGCTCGACGTGCCGCATTGCGCTGATTCTTACGGGCTTCCTTGAACACCTCGGTATTGCGGCAACTGCGGCATTTGACCCGCGCCGGTTCGGTGCTGGATATGAGATTGGAACCTTTGTGGCCGCAGGCCAGATGCCCGGCGACCTTGAAGTGAATGACCATTGTGCGTCTCCTCGTAGCCATTACGGAGCACAGAAAACCGCACGCTGATGCCCGCCTGATATCGGCGGAAAGCCTCACCCTCAAGGTGACTTGACCGCCAGGCTTCGCAGGGGTAACAAAGCCAAAGACCACTCAAGTATCCAGCGTGATCGATACCTTGCTGGAGCAACCTTGGCTGTTGCGAACTCGTAATGGTTTTGACCATCGCGGGGAAACGGCGTTCAGCAAAGAAGCCGCTCGCCCACTGCCGCGATTAAGCAGCCCCAGAAAGCACAAAACCCCTGGTTTCTCGAGGAAACCAGGGGTTTTGCGTAGATCGAATATGGCGGTTGAGGAGGGATTCGAACCCTCGATACAGTTTCCTGTATACACACTTTCCAGGCGTGCTCCTTAAGCCACTCGGACACCCAACCGTGTCTCGTCAAACCGATTCAGTCTGTCGAGGCGCGCTAATGTAGTCGAAAGCTTTTCTGATGGCAAAGGTTTTTTTGAGAATTTTCATGCGCTTAAGACATTTCTTCGGATTGCGGCACTGCGCTGGCATCAGCGCCATGGCAAACCGGCCAATCTCTGGCCTGGCTGGCAGCTATATAAGAGGGCCGATCCGCGCCCCAGGTGGCCGGCTACGCTTGTCAGGCCAGAAAGGGCTGACTCACCAGTCAGTCACAGCGCTTTACCTGACCTGTGACCGTGAGTAACGTCTGCCCCACTTCAATACAAGGAATTGCGTCATGAGTGAGTTGATTTCTTACCACCTCGAAGACGGTATCGCGACCCTGACCTTGAGCAATGGCAAGGTCAATGCCATTTCCCCGGATGTGATTGCCGCCTTCAATGCCGCGCTGGACCAGGCCGTCACCGATCGCGCGGTGGTGATCATCACCGGGCAGCCCGGCATTCTGTCGGGTGGCTACGACCTGAAAGTGATGACCGCCGGCCCTAAAGAAGCCGTGAGCCTGGTGACCTCGGGGTCGACCCTGGCCCGTCGCCTGCTGTCGCACCCCTTCCCCGTCATCGTCGCCTGCCCTGGGCACGCCGTGGCCAAGGGCGCGTTCCTGCTGCTGTCCGCGGACTACCGCATCGGCGTCGAAGGCCCGTTCAGCATCGGCCTGAACGAAGTGCAGATCGGCATGACCATGCACCACGCCGGCATCGAGCTGGCCCGTGACCGCCTGCGCAAATCCGCGCTGCACCGCTCGGTGATCAATGGCGAGATGTTCGACCCGCAAGGCGCGGTGGATGCCGGCTTCCTCGATAAGGTGGTGAGCGTCGAGGAGCTGCAAGGCGCCGCCCTGGCCGCCGCACGTCAGTTGAAGAAGATCAACATGACCGCCCACAAGAACACCAAGCTGAAAGTGCGCAAGGCGCTGCTGGAAACCCTGGACAACGCGATCATCCTCGATCAGGAACACCTGGGCTAAAACCTGGGCCCACCGCCCACAGCCCGACCCGCGCGTCGGGCTTTTTTATGCCCGCACCGCGAGAAAGACTGGCGCGACGCTCTAGTTCGCCACTGAGCAAAGAGTCGGAAACATGCGCTTAAACATCGGCCATCTTCCCCTTCTATACAGGTAATTGCCGAAAACAGTGCACATCCGTACACTGCGCCACCTTTTGTCCCCGGTGGGCCTGTAGATGCTGTATCTGTTTCGTATGTTATTGATGGGCCTGCATTTTGTTGCAGCGGGAATTCTCGGCGTGGTGCTGGGGCTGTGCCGCCCGTTCAACCCGGATAACAGCCGCCTGTGCGCGCGTTTGTATGCCTTGCCAGCCATGTGCATCCTGCGCCTGCGGGTCAAGGCCGAAGTCGGGCCGCTGATGGACAAGCCCAAGAGCTGCGTGATCATCGCCAACCACCAGTCCAACTACGACCTCTTCGTGTTCGGCAACGTGGTGCCCCGGCGCACCGTGTGCATCGGTAAAAAGAGCCTGAAATGGGTGCCGCTGTTCGGCCAGTTGTTCTGGCTGGCGGGCAATGTGTTGATCGACCGTGGCAACGCGCACAAGGCGCGCCGCTCGATGTTGACCACCACCCACACCCTGCAACACAAGGACACCTCGATCTGGGTGTTCCCGGAAGGTACCCGCAACCTCGGCGAAGACCTGCTGCCGTTCAAGAAAGGCGCCTTCCAGATGGCCATCGCCGCCGGCGTGCCGATCGTCCCGGTGTGCGCCAGCAGCTACATCCGCCACATGCGCCTCAACCGCTGGCGCAGTGGCAGGATCCTGATCCGCTCGCTGCCGGCGATCCCCACCGCCGGGCTGAGCCTGGACGACATGCCGAGGCTGATCGAGCAATGCCGCGAACAGATGCGCGAGTGCATCGAGTCGATGGACCGCCAGCTACAGGCCGTCTGAAAAAAGCCCGCCGCGTGCGGGCTTTTTTATTGCCGGCGAACTCCGCCCAACAGGCATGACTCTGATCAGTCATGGGGCTAAGCTGCACGAAGTATCACTCCTCATTTCGATAAGAAGAAGCGAACAGGAACCATGGGTAGAGTTGTTGCCGCCGCTGTCTACAGCGCAGGTAGAAAAGTCACTGATATCACCCTCGACGAAGGGGCGGCCTGGGCTGCCAAACCCGGGCACTTCGTCTGGATCGGCCTCGAAGAACCCAACGCCCAGGAGCTGGCCAATCTGCAGCGCCAGTTCAACCTGCACGAACTGGCCATCGAAGACGCCCTGGAAAAACACAGCCGGCCGAAACTCGAAACCTTCGGCGACGCGCTGTTTATCGTCACCTACTCCCCGGTGCGCGAAGCCGGCAAGCTGGAGTTCATCGAAACCCATATCTTTGCCGGCAACGGCTACATCATCACTGCCCGCAATGGCCACTCCAAATCCTATGGGTTCGTGCGTCAGCGCTGCGAGGCACGACCGCTGCTGCTGGAGCACGGCGAGGACTTCGTGCTCTACGCGCTACTGGATTTCGTCACCGAGAACTACCAGCCGGTCAGCGAAGCGATCCATGCCGAGATCGACGAACTGGAGCACAGCGTGCTGTGCAGTTCGCTCAACGAGGGGGATATCCAGCACCTCCACAGCCTGCGTCGCGATGTGCTGCGCCTGCGCCGCTATGTAGCGCCCATGGTGGAGATCAGCGAAGAACTGCAGAAGCTCAGCTTCCCCTTTATCGACAAGAACATGCGCCCGTACTTTCGCGATGTGCAGATCCACGTCACCCGGCAGATGGAAGACCTGGCGACCTTGCGCGACATCGCCAGCCAGACCATCGAGATCGGCGTCCTGCTGGAGGCTTCGCGACAAAGCGTGGTGCAACGCAAGTTCGCCGCCTGGGCGGCGATCCTGGCGTTCCCGACCGCGGTGGCGGGGATCTACGGAATGAACTTCGACAACATGCCCGAGCTGAAGATGCACTACGGCTACTTCGGTGTGCTGGCGTTTCTGGTGCTGGGCTGTACGGGGTTGTGGGCGAGCTTCAAGCGCTCGGGGTGGCTCTGACAGCAGAGCCGGGCCGGACGCTCCTGCAAGGGCCTTGAGGCCATTGTAGAAGCGAGCCGGCTGGGCGATGCGGCTATGGATTCAAACCGATCCGGCCTGCGGCTTGTGCGCCACAAAACGCATCATCCACTCGGCAACGGTGTTGCCGTGATGATCCCGGTCCAGACTGGCGATGCCCTTTTGATAGACCTGTTCGCCCAGGTGCTGCTGGCGCAGGTCCAGCAAGGCCCGCGAATAGTCATGGATAAACTCCGGGTGGCCCTGGAAGCACAGCACCTGGTCATTGATGTGATAGGCCGCGAACGGGCAGAAATCGCTGGAAGCGATGACTGTGGCGTTTTCCGGCAAGGCCGTCACCTGGTCCTGATGGCTGATCAACAGCGTCAGCTCTTCCACCACAGGGCTCATCCACGGCGCCTTGGCCGCCAGTTTGTAGTTGTGGGTACCCACGCCCCAGCCCTGGGTCGCGCGTTCGCTCTTGCCGCCCAGCAGCAACGCCAGCAACTGATGGCCAAAGCAGATGCCCAGCAGTTTGTCACCGCGCTGATAGCGCTCCAGCAGGTAGGTCTTGAGGGTTTGAATCCAGGGATCGGTACCGAAGGAGTCGGCCTTGCTCCCCGTGACCAGGTAAGCGTCGAAGCTTTGGTCATCGCTCGGGTAGTGGCCCTGCATCACGTTGTAGACGGTAAATTCGGCAGCGATGGGCTGCTGTGAAAACAGGCGCTGAAACATCTGCCCGTAACCCTGATATTGATCGACCAATTCTGGACGCAGGATGTCGGTTTCCAGAATGCAGATGCGTAGCGACATAAAAAATACCTGACACGTGATGGGAATAATGAACACCCCAGAGCCTGCCTTGAAACGCCCGATCAAGGCAAGCCCCGCGATGCATCACTTCAGTCCCTTCAACCTCAGAACAACTGGCCCTTGGCGGCCTTCTCCAGCAGCAGCGCCGGCGGCGCGAAACGCTCGCCATATTGCTCGGCCAGGTACTGGGCCCGGGCGATAAAGTCCTTCAGGCCGTACTGGTTGATGAACTGCAAGGCCCCGCCGGTCCAGGCTGCGAAGCCGATACCGAAGATCGAACCGATATTGGCATCGGCCGTCGAACGCAACACGCCCTCCTCCACACAACGCACGGTTTCGATGGCCTGCACGAACAACAACCGGTCGCGCACGTCCTGCGGCGAAATCTGCCCATCGGCTTTCTCGAAGCGGGTTTTCAGCTGCGGCCACAAGTGCTTCTGCCCCCCGGCCGGGTAGTCGTAGAAACCACCGCCCGCCGCCTTGCCTGGGCGCTTGTATTCATTGAGCAGCAGGTCGATCACGGCGAAAGCCGGATGCTCCGGCAACGACTTGCCTTCGGCCTGCAAGTCCTTGGCGGTCTGTTGGCGGATATGGCTCAGCAGGCTCAGGGAAACCTCGTCGCAGATCGCCAGCGGGCCGATCGGCATACCCGCCTTGCGCGCCTCGGTCTCAATCATCGGCGCGGCCACCCCCTCACCGAGCATGGCGATACCTTCGTTGGTGAAGGTGCCGAACACCCGCGAAGTGAAAAAGCCGCGGCTGTCGTTGACCACGATCAGGGTCTTCTTGATCTGCTGGACGAAGTCGAAGCCGCGCGCCAGGGTTTCGTCGCTGGTCTGCTCGCCCTTGATGATTTCCACCAGGGGCATTTTTTCCACCGGGCTGAAGAAATGCAGGCCGATGAACTTGCCTTGATCCGGTACGGCCCTGGCCAGGCCGCTGATCGGCAAGGTCGAGGTGTTGGACGCAATCACCGCCTGTGCCCCCACCACCTGCTGCGCCGCCGCCGAGACCCTGGCCTTGAGCTCGCGATCCTCGAACACCGCCTCGATGATCAGGTCGCACCCGGCCAGGTCGGCGTCCTGCTCGGTGGTGCGGATCCGCGCCAGCGTGGCGTCACGCTGCTCGGCGCTCAACTGGCCACGGGCGACCTTCTTCTCCAGCAACGCCGCCGAATGGGCCTTGCCCTTCTCGGCCGCCGCCAGGCTGATGTCCTTGAGCACCACCTCGATGCCGGCCACGGCACTGACGTAAGCGATCCCGGCGCCCATCATCCCGGCACCCAGCACCCCGACCTTCCTGGTCACATAGGGCGCGAAGCCTTGGGGCCGGGAGCCACCGGCATTGATCTCGTTGAGCTGGAACCAGAAGGTGCCGATCATATTTTTCGCCACCTGGCCGGTGGTCAGCTCGGTGAAATAGCGGGCTTCGATCAACTGCGCGGTATCGAAATCGACCTGGGCGCCCTCCACTGCCGCACAGAGGATTTTCTCCGGCGCCGGCAGGCAGCCCTGGGTCTTGCTGCGCAGGATCGACGGCGCAATGGCCAGCATCTGCGCGACTTTCGGGTGCGACGGCGTGCCCCCGGGGATCTGGTAGCCGGCCACGTCCCAGCGCTGCTTGACCGCCGGGTTGGCGACAATCCACGCCCTGGCCTTGGCCAGCAGGTCGTCGCGGTCGCTGGCCAGTTGGTCGATCAGGCCGGCTTTCAGCGCCTGCTGCGGTCGGACCTTCTTGCCTTCCAGCAGATACGGCAGGGCTTTTTCCAGCCCCAGCAAACGCACCATGCGCACCACCCCGCCACCGCCCGGCAGCAGGCCGAGGGTCACTTCCGGCAGGCCGACCTGCAGCGACGAATCGTCCAGCGCCACCCGGTGATGGCAGGCCAGGCAGATCTCCCAGCCACCGCCCAGGGCCGCGCCGTTGATCGCCGCGACCACGGGCTTGCCCAGGGTTTCCAGGGCCCGCAGCTGGCCCTTGAGGGTCAGCACCATGTCATAGAAGGCCTGGGCTTCGGGCTTGCCGACCTTGATCAATTCATTGAGGTCGCCGCCGGCGAAGAAGGTCTTTTTCGCCGAAGTGACGATCACCCCGGCAATCGATTCCTGCTCGGCTTGCAGGCGGGCCACGCAGGCGGCCATGGCCTCGCGGTACACCGCGTTCATGGTGTTGGCGCTCTGGCCCGGCATGTCGATGGTCAGAACGACGATCTGGTCCTGGCCCTTTTCGTAACGGATGGCTTGGGTCATGAAAGTGTTTCCTTGAAGTCAGGGCTCAGAGGCGTTCGATGATGGTGGCGATACCCATGCCGCCGCCAACGCAGAGGGTCGCCAGGCCGTAACGCTGGCGCCGCGCTTCCAGCTCGTCGAGCAAGGTGCCGAGGATCGCGCAGCCGGTGGCGCCCAGCGGGTGGCCCATGGCGATGGAGCCGCCATTGACGTTGACCTTGCCAGGGTCGATGGCCATGTCCTTGATGAACTTCAGCACCACCGAGGCGAAAGCCTCGTTGACCTCGAACAGGTCGATGTCCTCGACCCGCAGCCCGGCCTTGGCCAGCGCCTTGCGGGTGGCCGGCGCCGGCCCGGTGAGCATGATGGTCGGGTCGGTGCCGGTGACCGCCGTGGCGACGATCCGCGCCCGTGGCTTGAGGCCCAGCGCCTGGCCCTTGGCTTCGGAACCGATCAGCATCAGCGCCGCGCCATCGACTATCCCTGAGCTGTTGCCCGGGGTGTGCACATGGTGGATGCGCTCGACATGGCTGTAGACCCGCAAGGCGGTGGCGTCGAAACCCATCTGGCCGATCATCTCGAAGCTGGGCTTGAGCTTGCCCAGGCCTTCGAGGGTGGAGTCGGCGCGTATGAACTCATCATGATCCAGCAGGACGATGCCGTTCTGGTCTTGCACCGGCACCAGGGACTTGCTGAAAGCCCCCGCCGCCCTGGCCCGCGCGGCCTTCTGCTGGGACTGCAGGGCAAAGCTGTCGACATCCTCACGGCTGAAACCTTCCAGGGTGGCGATCAGGTCCGCGCCTATGCCTTGCGGGGTGAAATGGCTGTGCATATTGGTTTGCGGGTCGAGCACCCAGGCACCGCCGTCGCTGCCCATGGGCACCCGCGACATCGACTCGACACCGCCAACCACCACCAGGTCCTCGAAGCCGGAGCGCACTTTCATCGCGCCCAGGTTCACCGCCTCGAGGCCCGAGGCGCAAAAGCGGTTGATCTGCACTCCGGCCACGCTGACGTCCCAGTCGGCGACCAGCGCTGCGGTCTTGGCGATGTCGGCCCCCTGGTCTCCAATCGGCGTCACGCAGCCGAGCACGATATCGTCGACCTGGCTGGTGTCGAGTCCGGTACGCCGCTGCAGGGCATCGAGCAACCCGGCCATCAGGTTCACCGGCTTGACGCTGTGCAGGGCGCCGTCAGCCTTGCCTTTGCCACGGGGGGTGCGTAATGCATCGAATATCAAAGCCTGGGTCATGACGTCCTCGAACCGCTGTGCAGATGAATGATGACAGGGCTCCTACTCTTGGCCCCGAGGGCCCCGGATTCAATGACCGATGCGCTCACTGACCTTGACGGTCACGCTCAGACGAACGGTAGTGAGCTAATGGATTCCGCCCGCCGCATAACGGAACTGTCTAGACAAAGGCCGGGCAAGAAGATGGCAATAAGCCTCATGCGTTTTTTAAAGCATCCGCCTATTAGCTGATATGAAATGGATCTAAGCCAAGGGTTACAAGGCCCCTAAGGTAGGAACTGTAGGCCGTAAATCGTTGCAGCCGGGTCTTGCCGGTGCACGTGTAAGAAAAGGGACACATCGCCTGACCAGAGTGAAGCGGCAGGCATGCATTTGATGTTCAGGAATAACAACAAAAGGCATTCAGCCATGTTCAAGCATTCGAAAGTCCGTCAAGCGGGGCTCATTCTGTTCGCAACCACCTTGCTTCTGATTTTGCCGAATCTCACCAAAGTGATCGGCTAGAGGCGTGGCCATCCCGTCACGCAATTGCATCTTTGTGCTCCGGTTCGCTACCGGGGCAGGCGCTTGTGTGCCACTCTTTCTGACGCCGCGGCCACGCTGAATCAGGGCGTCGTCGCGCTTATCAGAAAACTGGAGACAGGCCGTACGCGCTGCTCTCCTCCCCAGCGACGGAACAGCGATCAATTGAAATCTCTTATTCTCCTGTGCAGCGCCCTGCTGCTCACCACACCCATGCATGCCGCGCAGCTGACCCTGGAACTGGGGGCCGGCAGTCGCACCTGGCAGACCGAAGAACTGCTCAAGCACCCTCAGGCCCGGACCGTCACCGTCAAGGATGACGTGTCGTACAAACGCGACATGAGTTACCGCGCGGTGCCGATCTCGGCCCTGCTCACCGGCATCAAGGCTGATGACCATCTGCAGGCTGTCGCCCTGGACGGTTTCGCCGCCGAATTGCCCGCCGCCCCCCTGCTCAACCAAGACGGCGCCCAGGCCTGGCTGGCCATCGAAGACCCGGCCAAGCCCTGGCCACCCCTGGCAGAAGGCAAGCACAGCGCCGGACCTTTCTACCTGGTGTGGACCAACCCGCAGGCCAGTCATATCAGCCCCGAGCAATGGCCGTTCGAAGTGGCGAGCATCAAGCGCCTGGCGCCGGTGGCCGAGCGCTTCCCGGCCCTGCGCCCGGACCCCAAACTGGCGGCCGGCGACCCGGTGAACCAGGGCTTCGCCCTGTTCCAGAAGAACTGCCTGGCTTGTCATCGTCTCAACGGCGCCGGCGACTCGCAGTTCGGCCCGGACCTGAATGTCCCCTACAGCCCCACCGAGTATTTCGGGGCGGACTTCCTCAAGCGTTATATCCGTGACCCACAGAGCCTGCGCCGCTGGCCACAGGCGAAGATGCCGGCCTTCGCAAGCAGCGTATTGCCGGATGCCGAGCTGGAGTTGCTGGTGGGGTATCTGAAGCATATGGCGGGACGTAAACAGGCGGCGCAATAAAGCTGGCTGTGGGAGGGGTTCTCCAGGACGCCATCGCGGGTAAGCCTAACTCCTGCCGTCGAGCGCATTCCCCGGCAACCATTGCACTGCATGCAGTGCAATGGCTATCGACAGAATAGCCAGACTTGATTTCACCACCTGGGCAAAACTGCGCAGAATTCATTGCAACAGCGCAAACCACTTCAGCCTCCCAGACGCGCAGTCAATGCCTCCTTTCATGGCGCTAATGACAGCCGGCCCCGGAATGTCCCCGACCGGTTTCCTCTCCTACCGGTCTTCCCTTTTGGCCACCCTCAGCGGGTGGCCTTTTTTTGCCCGCTTTTTTTGTAGGAACCCGGGGGCAGAAACGAAATCGGCCGACCCGAAGGTCAGCCGATGCTGAGTCTTGACGCTATTCATATGCACTAAACGAGTCGCCCTCGAACCTCCTGCTTCACGCCCCAACCTTCAATGATCCCGCCCAGGGGCGCGACCACCGCTTCAAAGTCCTGCTCGAAATCGCCGATGCCGCCGTAGGTGGCGTACATCACCTTGCTCAGCTCCAAGTACCAGGCGCCGTCATCGCGCACGCTGACCTGGGCATTCAAGGATTCACCGCGGAACTGCCCTGCCGCCCTGCGTGCCCGCTCCTCGTCCGGGAAAATGGCGTAGAACTCGATGGGATGGAATCGTGAAAAGTCGAAACCGCCTTCTTTCATGCGGCGCAGCACGCTGCTGCTGATGTCTTCTTGATAGGCTGTGCTCATGAAACGTCCTCCTCAAACCGATGGATAGACTTTCCGTACTTCCTTGCCTGTCACCGCACGGTGCAGGCTTGCGGCGAGAAGATCGCCGCCAGGAAACAAGCATGTAGCTGACAAGACCAGACCTTAGCGATTCATTCGCTGATCTCGAATGCAGAGTAGCGCCAAGACGCAGGCGCTGCCAAGGTCTGGGTTAAAGCTCGGTGGGGCTTTGCGCATTAAAGATTAAATCGGCGTAATGCTGAGGATTTGAATGCTGTTCTGATCTTTC
The DNA here is from genome assembly GCF_900115645.1 of Pseudomonas sp. NFPP07. NCBI lineage: Bacteria > Pseudomonadati > Pseudomonadota > Gammaproteobacteria > Pseudomonadales > Pseudomonadaceae > Pseudomonas > Pseudomonas sp. NFPP07. The sequence goes on along the minus strand of NZ_FOXG01000003.1, from coordinate 351,956 downwards.
AGGCTCTTGAGCGTAGGGTCGTCGGTGCGTCCTTCCAGATCGTTGAGGTCAAGCTCGGCCGGAACCGGCAGAAGCTTTGCGCGAATCAATTGTGCCGCCTCCTCCATGCTGGGCTGCTGCTCACAGTCGAACTGCTCGACTGACTGGACACCATGATCGTCAACGAAAGTGACTTGCCACTTTTGCATCAGTGCCTCCTTGATGAAGCCCATGGATGGACTCACAAGATGTCGACCCTGAAGCACCAATGATCGTTCAAACCAAGGGCCCGGCGGTGCCATTAAAAAAGGCTGCCCTGGGGCAGCCTTTTCGCAACGGTCGGCGCTTACGGCTTCTCGGCGCGCGCCTTCAATGCCTTGAGGGTGTTGAACGGCGCATCCACGACAAACTTGTTGGCCAGCCAGGACGGCACGCTGCCGCCCGGTTCGGTGTGCACCTGATAGGTCACTTCGACCTGGTCCGCGCCCTTGGGCACGAACTTCCAGAAGCCTTCGACCTGGGCGACACGCACGAAACCTTTCTCCTCGGGAATGTAGGTCGGTACGCCTTCGAGCTTGCGGGTCAGGCTGCCATCGGCCGCTTCGCTGGTGGTGACGTGCAGCACCGAATCACGCGGAGTGACCGGCCATGGGGTATTGAACTGGGTGTAGGTCCAGCTCTGCTCGCCTTCGTGCTTGAGCAGTTTCTGCGACTTGCATTCGTGAATCCAAGCGCAGGCGCCCGTCACGTCGTCCTGCAAAGCGCGCAGCTTGGCCACGCTGGTTTTCATGGTGGTCACGCCCCGGTACGCCTTGTATTTGGAACCGGCCACTTCACTCAAGGAGACCTTGATGCCGTCTTCATCCTTGGCCGTTTGCCAATCTTCGGCGTGGGCGGTTGCCGAGAGTAGAACGGTCAACCCACAGAGCACAGCAATTCGATGCAGCGAACCCATTGTCTTATTCCTTATTGTTGAAGTTCCGTTCATTGAAAACACTTCACGCCGCCGTCACTTGCTCCCACCAGCCCAACAAGCGGATAGCCTCTTCCCGGCTGCCGCCGCAGACTTCGACATCGGCCTGGAACGCACCACAGACGGCGGGCCGTTCGGGTTGGCCGAACAAACCGCACAGCAGTTCGACAGAAAGATGGATGCAACGTTCTCCGGCCGGTTTGCCATTGGGCATTCCGGGAATCGGGGTACTGATGGAAGGGGCAATGCAACAGGCGCCACAGCCTTCACGGCAGTTCATGACGACAAGCTCCTCGCGACGGGCAAAGTATTGAAATGACGCGGACTAGAGTAACCGCTAAAACAGCCGTTTGAAATTGGCCGCCCACTGGTTTTTTACGTTCAGGCTCGCGTGACTGACCAATCTCCGACAAAGCGTCAGGGCTGCGGGTCACAGTAGGATGAGGGTTTACTGCTTGAACTCGAAATCCAGCGCCGCGCCTTCCACATCACGCCGTTCGTCATTGCGCAGCTGCAACTGCATTTCGTTGCTCAGCAAGCGGCCGTTGAGCTGGAACGGACTGTCGTCCTTGGGTTTCTCGCCGAACATCGGCGGCAGCAACGGGGTGCGCTTGGGCTGGTTGACCGAACCGATCGGCTGCAATTGCTTGACCATTTCCGGCGGCAGGCTCAGATCCACATTGGCCGAAGGCAAACGCGTCTTCACGATCTCACTGGCAGGCTTGGATTTGGAAGCGATCGGCGCGCGCCTTTTCTGTGCCTTGGGCTTGGGCTTGGCCTTGCTGGTCGCTGCCGCCTTCTTTATCGGCGCGGCTTTCTTGGCTGCCGCAGTTTTCTGCGATTTATTCGCGGTGGCGCTTGCCGCGACCTTTTCCTGGGCCGGAGCCGCCAGAACGCTGGCCATGCCGAAAGCACTCAATACACTGACCAATACCCAGGCAACAGGAAAAATCGCTTTCATAGAGAGACAACAGGATCGGCGGCAAAGAGCCATATGCTCGCCTGTTGACCGCGCGAAAACAAGCGCGGTAACCGATCCTTCAAAAACCGCCCGCGGCCTCCTGGCACAGTTGGCTGGCCAACATGCCCAAGGTCATCAGTGCCCGTTCGGCCTCGCGATTCCATGGGGTACCGCAGTTGAGGCGAATGCAGTGGTTGAACTGCTCGGTATTACTGAAGATCAGCCCCGGCGCGATACTGATGCCCTGCTGCAATGCCCGGACATGCAATTCCTGGGTATTGACCCGCCCCGGCAGGCTGACCCAGAGAATGAAACCGCCGTTCGGACGGGTAATCTGCGTGCCCTCCGGGAAGTACTGCTGCACCGCTAGCTGAAAGGCACTGAGGTTCTTGCGGTACTCCTGGCGGATAAAGCGCAGATGCCGGTCGTAACCGCCGTTCTCCAGGTAGGCCGCGACGCCCATCTGGGTGACGCTGCAGGCCGAATGAGTGCTGAAGGTCTGCAAGCGCTGGATTTCCTGCTGGAACTTGCCGGCGATCATCCAGCCGATGCGCACGCCGGGTGACAGGGTCTTGGAAAAGCTCGAGCAATAGATCACCCGATCCAGCCGGTCATAGGCTTTCAGCGCCTTGGTACGACCGACCTCGAACATCAGTTCGCCGTAGATATCGTCCTCGACCACCTGGATATCGAAATCCGAGGCCAGGCGCAGCAATTGTTTCTGCCGCTCTTCCGGCATGGTGCCGCCCAGTGGATTGCTCAAGCGCGTGGTCAGCACCAGGGCCTTGATCGACCATTGGTTGGCCGCCAGTTGCAGCGCTTCCAGGCTCATGCCGGTGGAAGGGTCGCTGGGAATCTCGATGACCTTGAGCCCCAGCAGGTCGGCCAGTTGCAGCAGGCCGTAGTAAGTCGGCGACTCCGCGGCGATCAGGTCGCCCGGGCGGGTCAGCACGCGCAACGACATCTGCAGGGCATCCACGCAGCCGTGGGTGATCACCACTTCGGAGGGGTCGACCACCACGCCAGCGTCGCGCATGCGAATCGCCACCTGTCGGCGCAACGGCTCGAAGCCGGGGCTGAACATATAGCTGAAGGCGCGCGGGCTATGGAAACGGGTGACCTTGGCCAGTTGCTGGTGCAACGCCCGCACCGGCAAGTAATCGACGCTCGGCACCGCGGCGCCCAGCGGAAACACGCCTTCACGGCGCGACTCCACCAACACCTGATGAATGATGCTGCTGCGCGTCACCAGGCCCGGCCGTTCGACCCGGGCGATGTCCGGGGTCGGCGCGGTCAGCGCCGGGGTCTGGTGCACGTAATAGCCCGACTGCGGACGGGCGCGGATCAGCCCCTGATCCTCGAGATTGGCGTAGGCCTGGAGCACCGTGGCATGGCTAACATTGAGCTGGGAACTCATCTTGCGTACCGAAGGTACGCGTTCCCCGGGCTGGTACACACCACGACGGATATCTTCAGCCAGCTGCTGAGCGATACGTTGATAAAGCAAGAGATTGGTCATGATGCTGCACTCGATTTCACCGGCATTTTATTCTTGTGGATGACGATACCGGAACAGTTCATAAGTGTACTGGGACAGTTGCCACAATAGTCGACCATACAGGGCAGTGTCAGCAAAAACTGTACTGTCTTGTGTGCCAATCGTCAGGCACAAAAAAACCCGGCTCCACGGGGGAAGCCGGGTTGTCTTGAGCCGCTGCGTCTTAGCGCGCGGCGCCCAACTGGCCTTTCTCGTCGGAGAAGACAATTTCTACCCGACGGTTCTGCGCCCGCCCACGTTCCGAGGCGTTGGCCTCGACCGGGTACTCATCGCCATAACCTTCGACCTGGACCCGTTTCTCCTCGACGCCCAGGTCCACCAGGATATCGGCCACGGCCTGGGCCCGGTCGCGGGACAGTTTCAGATTGCTCTGCTTGTCGCCGGTGTTGTCCGTGTAGCCCTCGATCCGCACCACACGCTTGGGGTTGAGCTGGAGAAACTGCACGACCTTGAGCACAGTGCGGTTGGCCGAGCTCTTCAGCTCCGCTTCGCCGGTGTCGAACAGCACATCGCCCAGGGTCATTACCAGCCCACGATCGGTCTGGGTCGTGGCCAGGTTGATGATCTGTTCTTCCAGCCACTTGCCCTGTTGCTGCACGCTCAGCAGCTTGGCCTCGCGCAGGGCCAGTTGCAGGCGCTGGCGTTCGAGTTCGAGCTTGGCCGCCTGCTCCTGGTTCAGTGCCTGGTTGGTGTGCTCGCGAGCGATTTCGCTGTAGCGCTGGCTGAGGTAGGCGTAGTGCACCACATCCGAACCGCTGCCCCAGTAGCTGGACAGGCGATCGGCCCGGGCCAGGGACTCACCGGCGCGGATCACATCCTTGGGCGCGATGCGCAGCACATTGGAATCTTCCTTGACCTTCTGGAAGTCCTCGCCGGCCTGTTCCAGCGCTGCTTCGCTGCGTTGCCCGGCGCAGCCGTAGAGGCCGGTGCAGGCGATCAACAGGGCGCTACCCAATACTCGAGTCAGACGAATCATTGGGCATCTCCCAACTGCTTGCGCAGACGAGTGATGCGAGTCTGGACGAGGTTCAGCTGTTCCTGGCTTTTCAGGGTCAGGACCCGCGCCTCGGCCAGGCGCGCATCCAGTTCCGCCTGCTCGGCACGCATGCGCGCGTGCTTGAACGACTCTTCCTGCATGTTACGTTGGGCACGGGCGAATTTGTCCTCGGCCAGTTTCATTTCCGGCACATCCTCTGCCGTGGCTCCCACGGCCTTGGCCTGGGCCAGGGTTTGTTCGGTCAGGCGCATTTGTTCATTCGGCGCCGGATCGGCTGCGCAACCCGCCAGAGCCAGGACGGCCAGGGCAGCGAAAAGAGGTCGAATACTCACTAGAAATCCCTACTGTTTGGGGGTGCTGACAGGTTGCTGCAACTGTGCCTTCCAACGCTCGAGATTGCGCTGCAGCACGGTTTCCGTCAGACCGGACGCGGGCAATTCTGTCATCTTTTTCGCCAACTGTCCGCGCAACCATGGGTCGTTGCAGGCGGAGTTGTGCGAGATGGCCAGGAACAGGCCAGGTTTGTCGGCAGGCTGCGGGAATGCCAGCAGATCGTTGGCCATGCCCAGCGACTGGGCCAGGGCCATGCCGGCGTAGCGTCCGGCCAGTACGTACTCCACCTCCCCCAGCAACAGTTTCTGGAATGCCTGGGTCAGATTCGGCATGCGGGTCAGGCTCAATTGCTCCTTGGCGAAGGCCTCGAAGGGCGGCGTCAGGCGCGCCCTTTCCGACAATGCGCCGGTATGCCCATGCAGGTCCGACGGCTGGCTGTAGCTCAACGTCGAGCCCTTGCGGGTCCAGACCAGGAAATCGTTCTCCAGCAGCGGCGGATGAATGTAGTCCAGCGCTTCCAGCTCACTCACCGTCAGCGGCGCGTCGGCCAGCATGTCCATGCGCCCGCTGCGCACTTCATCCAGGGCGGCGGAGCGTTTGCCGGCATACAACAACTCGACCTTGATCCCCAGTTCCTGCGCCACGTGTTGCAGCAGCTCGGCGCTGGCGCCAATCAGGTGGCTGGGGTCCTGCGGGTCGCGCCACAGATACGGCGGGGCATCCGGACTGCCGGTCACCACCAGGCGCTCGCATTTACCGGCGATCGACGACAACGGCATCAGTGTCAGCCCCAGCAGCACTGACAGGCCACCCAGGCGGCGCAGATCCATGGCGAAATTCTCCCACTCAAATCCCAGACAATAAAAAAGCCCGGCCAAAAGACCGGGCTCTCTTATAAGTGAAGCCGCTGGATTAGACCAGCTTCTCCAGCTCTGGTACGGCTTCGAACAAGTCCGCTACCAGGCCGTAATCGGCCACCTGGAAGATCGGCGCTTCTTCGTCCTTGTTGATCGCAACGATCACCTTGGAGTCTTTCATACCGGCCAGGTGCTGGATCGCGCCGGAAATACCGACGGCGATGTACAGCTGTGGCGCCACGATCTTGCCGGTCTGGCCGACCTGCATGTCGTTGGGTACGAAACCTGCGTCGACCGCGGCGCGCGAAGCACCCACGGCAGCGCCCAGCTTGTCGGCCAGAGCATACAGGTGTTTGAAGTTGTCGCCGTTCTGCATGCCGCGGCCGCCGGAAATGACGATCTTGGCAGCAGTCAGTTCAGGACGGTCGGACTTGGCCAGCTCTTCGCCGACGAAGCTCGACTTGCCGGCATCGTGAGCGGCAGCAACCGCTTCGACAGCGGCCGAACCGCCTTCGGCGGCAACCGGATCGAAACCGGTGGCGCGCACGGTGATGACCTTCACGGCGGCGTTCGATTGCACGGTAGCGATGGCGTTACCGGCATAGATCGGACGCTTGAAGGTGTCGGCGCTTTCTACCGAGATGATCTCGGAGATCTGGTCGACGTCCAGCTGCGCGGCAACGCGCGGCAGGATGTTTTTGCCGTTGGAAGTGGCGGCGGCCAGGATGTGGCTGTAGCCCTTGCCCAGCTCTGCAACCAGAGGGGCAACGTTTTCCGGCAACTGGTGCGCATAGGCTGCGTTGTCGGCGGACAGGACTTTGCTCACGCCAGCGATTTTCGCGGCGGCCTCAGCCACGGCGCCAGCGCCCTGGCCGGCGACCAGGACGTGGATGTCGCCGCCAATTTTGGCAGCGGCGGCAACGGTGTTCAGGGTGGCCGGAGCCAGCACCTTGTTGTCGTGTTCAGCGATTACCAAGATAGTCATGATCAGATTACCTTCGCTTCGTTTTTCAGTTTCTCGACCAGTTCAGCGACCGACTTGACCTTGATACCCGCGCTGCGTGCAGCCGGCGCTTCGACTTTCAGGGTCTTGTTGGTAGAGGCGGTGGAAACGCCCAAAGCATCAGGAGTCAGCACTTCAAGCGGCTTCTTCTTGGCTTTCATGATGTTTGGCAGAGACGCGTAGCGCGGCTCGTTCAAACGCAGGTCGGTGGTGACGATCGCTGGCAGGTTCAGCGAAACGGTTTGCAGGCCACCGTCGATTTCACGGGTCACGGCAACCTTGTCGCCCGACACTTCGACCTTGGAGGCGAAGGTGCCTTGAGCGTAGCCGCTCAGGGCTGCCAGCATCTGGCCGGTCTGGTTGTTGTCGCTGTCGATGGCTTGCTTGCCAAGGATTACCAGTTGAGGCTGTTCCTTGTCGACCACGGCCTTGAGCAGCTTGGCCACGGCCAGGGAGTTCAGTTCATCAGCGGACTCGACGAGGATGGCACGATCGGCACCCAGCGCCAGGGCGGTACGCAGTTGCTCTTGAGCAGTAGCGGGACCGATGGAGACGACGACGATTTCAGTCGCTACGCCTTTTTCTTTCAGGCGTACGGCTTCTTCCACTGCGATTTCGCAGAAAGGGTTCATCGACATCTTGACGTTGGCGAGGTCGACGCCGGAATTGTCCGCCTTGACGCGAACCTTGACGTTGTAATCGACAACGCGTTTGACAGCTACAAGAACCTTCATGGATTCCTCGTTACTCTCCGGTGAAAAGAAAGTCGCCTAGGCGAACCTGGCGGTTGATGCTCATCGGGCACAAGGGCACCTCTAAAAACGCTGGCATGGACTCTTGCAACAGCAGACAGATGACCTTGCTCACGGGATGATGACCGTTCGTCAGTAGCGACTGGCCGGTCATTCTTTATCGCGGCGTGTAAACTGCGCGTTGCGTCACCTTGTACTGCCTTCGCCCTGTCTTTAGAGGTGCTCTTGAAACCAACAGTCAGCCTACGGCGAGCGCAAAACCGACCGTATCTTGACCGGAACGCCTATTCTGGTCAATACGCCAAAATGGCCAGTCATAAGCCGCGCTTCTTTGATTTACATGGGCTGCAGCAAATTCAAACAAACGTTTGTATTGGACGCTAAGAGTGGTGTAGATATAATGCGCCGCCTAGAGAGAAAGGCGGGTCGTTCATTGTCCCCTCCCCTGTTTGGCGGAGAAAACCATCGATGCGACACCCAACCTCCAATTAGAAAAAAACCGTTGAGCCTTGAGTAGGAGATAGCCTAGTGGAACGCGAATACATGGAATTCGACGTGGTCATCGTCGGTGCCGGCCCCGCTGGCTTGTCCGCCGCCTGCCGACTGAAGCAGAAGGCCGCCGAAGCCGGTAAGGAAATCAGCGTCTGCGTGGTCGAGAAAGGCTCCGAAGTCGGTGCTCACATTCTTTCCGGCGCCGTGTTCGAACCGCGCGCCCTGAACGAGCTGTTCCCGGACTGGAAGGAGCTCGGCGCCCCGCTGAACACCCCGGTCAAGCGCGATGACATCTATGTCCTGAAAAACGCCGACAGCGCGACCAAAGTTCCCGACTTCTTTGTGCCCAAGACCATGCACAACGAAGGCAACTACATCATTTCCCTGGGCAACCTGTGCCGCTGGCTGGCCCAGCAGGCCGAGAACCTGGGCGTGGAAATCTACCCGGGCTTCGCCGCCCAGGAAGCGCTGTTCGACGAGAACGGCGTGGTCCGCGGGATCATCACCGGCGACCTGGGTGTCGACCGCGAAGGCAATCCGAAGGAAGGCCTGTACACCCCCGGCATGGAACTGCGTGGCAAGTACACCCTGTTCGCCGAAGGCTGCCGTGGCCACATCGGCAAGCAACTGATCAAGCGCTTCAACCTGGATAGCGACGCCGACGCCCAGCACTACGGCATCGGCCTCAAGGAAATCTGGGAAATCGATCCGGCCAAGCATCAGCCAGGCCTGGTGGTCCACACCGCCGGCTGGCCGCTGGACATCATGGGCACCGAGAACACTGGCGGCTCCTTCCTTTATCACCTGGAAAACAACCAGGTGGTGGTCGGTCTGATCGTCGACCTGTCCTACAGCAACACCTACCTGTCGCCGTTCGACGAATTCCAACGCCTCAAGCATCACCCGGTGCTCAAGCAGTACCTCGAAGGCGGCAAGCGCGTCAGCTACGGCGCGCGCGCCATCTGCAAAGGCGGCCTGAACTCGCTGCCGAAGATGGTGTTCAAGGGCGGCGCGCTGATCGGTTGCGACCTGGGCACCCTGAACTTCGCCAAGATCAAGGGCAGCCACACCGCCATGAAGTCCGGCATGCTCGCCGCTGACGCCGTGGCCGATGCGCTGTTCGCCGGTTCCGAAGGCGCCGACGAGCTGAACACCTATGTAGAAGCGTTCAAGTCCAGCTGGCTGTACGAAGAACTGTTCGCCAGCCGTAACTTCGGCCCGGCGATCCACAAGTACGGCGCCATCGTCGGCGGCGGTTTCAACTGGGTCGACCAGAACCTCTTCGGTGGCAAGCTGCCGTTCACCCTGCACGACACCAAGCCGGACTACGCCTGCCTGAAGCTGGCCGCGGACTGCAAGAAGATCGACTACCCGAAACCGGACGGCAAGCTCAGCTTCGACAAACTCAGTTCGGTGTTCATCTCGGGCACCAACCATGAAGAAGAACAGCCTTGCCACCTGAAGCTGACCGATCCGAGCATCCCGATCGGCAAGAACCTGCCGCTGTACGATGAGCCTGCTCAACGCTACTGCCCGGCCGGGGTGTATGAAGTGATTACCAAGGAAGACGGCGAGAAGCGCTTCCAGATCAACGCCCAGAACTGTGTGCACTGCAAGACCTGCGACATCAAGGACCCTGCGCAGAACATCACCTGGGTCGCGCCGGAAGGCGCGGGCGGTCCGACTTACCCGAACATGTAAGGCGTACGCTTGAAGAAAAAAGGCTCCCGAATGGGGGCCTTTTTTATTGCCGGCGCCACTGCCCTGCTTCTGTAGGAGCACAGCTTGCGTGCGATAAGGCCTTGGCGATGTATCTGTCAGACCGTCTCGCCCTTCATCGCGGGCAAGCCTCGCTCCTCCAGACGAGCGCCCCCATCACGCTGCTCGCTCATCCCCCGGATTGCGCTCGAAGTAGCGCTTGTATTCACGGCTGAATTGCGAGGTACTCTGGTAGCCCACCCGATGCGCCACCTGGGCCACGCCCAGCCCTTCCCCCAGCAGCAACTGCTGCGCCTTGAGCAAGCGCAGGCGCTTGAGGTACTGCACCGGCGACAGCAGCGTGCTGCGCTTGAAGTGCTCATGAAAGGTCGAGGTGCTCATGTTCGCGCAACGGGCCAGGGTCTCGACGTTCAGCGGCTCGGTGTAATGCTCGTGCAAGTGATTCAGCGAGGCCGCCACCCGGGCAAACTGCCCGTGCTGCTCCACCAGCGCGCGCAGTACATCGGCCTGCGGCCCGCGCAAGACGGTGAACATCAATTCGCGCAAGCGCGCCTGGCCCATCACCTTGCACTCCAGAGGATCGTGCAGGCAGCGCAGCAGGCGCTCCACGCAACCGCGCATCGTGTCGTCGAGCACCACCGAGGTCATCGACTCCGGGGTCTGCGCCTGGGCACTGCGCCCCGCGGCAACGCCCATCGCCAGCACCAGCTCGCCCAACAGCGCCCGGTCGATGGCGATGGACACCCCCAGCAATGGCGCATTGGGCATGGCGAAGGTCTCGCACTCGAAGGGCACCGACAGCGCCTGGATCAGGTAATGCCCAGCGCCGTACTCCAGGGTCCGCGGGCCCAGGTACGCCAGCTTGCTGCCCTGGACGATGATCATCAGGCTCGGCTCGTAGATATGCGGGCCGCGGGCCACGTCGCAACTGGCCCGCAACACCTGGACCCCGGGCAGCCCCGTGGGAACGAAACCGTCGCGGGTCGCAAGAGGCTGGATCAGGGACACCAGGGTGGCATTGGCATCGAGATGGCGGGTCAACAACATGGGGAAAACTTCACGGAAAAAGGGATGAAAACATCATCGCAGGTCTGCACGCCAATGCCGCGCGCAAATGGCCGATGGCGGAGGAATAGGCATGACATGCCGAGGAATCGCCATGTTCGCGCCAGGCAGCGGCGCCGAGAATGGCCCGCCTCACCTGTCAGTGCTTTTGCGAGGTTCATCATGTACACAGCCATCGGTTACGCCGCCCAGTCCGCCACCACGCCCCTCGCCCCCATGAGCTTTCAGCGCCGCAGCCCGCGCCCGGATGACGTGGCGATCGAGATTCTCTACTGCGGCGTCTGCCACTCCGATATCCACCAGGCCCGCAATGAATGGGGCATCGCCGTGTACCCGCTGATGCCGGGCCACGAAATCGTCGGCAAGGTCACCGCGGTCGGCGCCCAAGTGACCAGGCACAAGGTGGGCGATCTGGTCGGCGTCGGCTGCATGGTCGACTCCTGTCGGCATTGCGAAGCCTGCGCCGCGAACCTGGAGCAATACTGCCTGGAAGGCCCGACCATGACCTACGCCACTCCGGACCGGGTCGACGGCAGCAACACCATGGGCGGGTACTCCGACAGCATCGTGGTCAGCGAGCACTTTGTCGTGCGCATTCCCGAGAAACTCGACCTGGCCAGCGCCGCGCCGATCCTCTGCGCGGGCATCACCACCTACTCGCCGCTCAAGCATTACGGGGTGAAGGCCGGCGACAAGGTGGGCATTCTCGGCATGGGTGGCCTGGGCCACATGGGCATCAAGTTCGCCAAGGCCCTGGGCGCAGAAGTGACCCTGTTCACCCGTTCGGCGAGCAAGGCCGAGGAAGCCCGTCGCCAGGGCGCCGATCATGTGATCGTCTCCACCGATGCCGAGCAGATGAAGGCCGCGGCCGGCCGCTTCGACTTCCTGCTGGACACCATCCCGGTGCAACACGACCTCAACCCCTACCTGGATACCCTGCGTTTTGACGGCGTACACATCCTGGTCGGCTTGATCGAACCGGTGGACCCGCCCGTACACGCGGCCAAGCTGGTGCTGGGCCGTCGCGTGCTGGCCGGCTCGCTGATCGGCGGCATCGCCGAAACCCAGGAAGTGCTGGATTTCTGCGCCGAGCACAACATCACCTGCGACATCGAAATGCTCGACATCCGCCAGATCAACGAGGCTTACGCGCGGATGATCGCCGGCGATGTGAAATACCGCTTCGTCATCGACATGGCCACCCTCAAGCAATAAACGCAGTCCCGTAGGAGGCTTGCCCGCGATGGCGATGGACCTGGAAAAATGCCATCGCGGGCAAGCTTCGCCTATGGAAGCCTGAGTCAGCCGCCGAGTTCGGCGGAGATGCCAGCGGCGGCCTGCTTGATCACCGGGATCAGTTCGGCCATTTTTTCCAGCGGCATGTACGGCACGGTGCTGGCGATGCTGATACCGGCGACGATCTGGCCGCTGGCATCGCGGACCGGCGCCGCCACGCAACGGATCGACGGTTCGTTGTCCTCCAGATCGAAGGCATACCCCCCCGCCACATAGTCCTGCATGCGCTGCTGGAACTGCTCCCAGGTCGGCTCTTCGTGCTGCGGCCAGAGCGCATTCCTGCCGCCCGCCGGCAGGCTCGCTTCATATAAGCGCTGCCACTCCTGGGGCGTGCTATCGAGCAGCAGCGCCTTGCCGATCCCGGTGCGCGCCAGCGGCATGCGATGGCCGACCCGCGAGCGCATTTCCGGGCCGTTGCGCCCCGGGTTCTTGTGCAGGTACAGCACATCGTCGTCTTCGCGGATCGCCAGGTGAATGGTGTCGCCGGTCAACGCCGACAGCTGGTCGAGAAACGGCCTGGCCAGGGTCACCAACGGCAAGGCCTCGCGGGCCTGGAAACCCAGCTCGATCAGCTTCGGCCCCAACAGGTAGCCGACCTGCGGCATCACCCTCAAATAGCGCTCGTCCACCAGGCAACTGGCCAGGCGATGGGTGGTGCTGCGGGTGGTGCCGATCAGCCGGGCGATTTCCTTGAGGTCGCGGGCACCGCTGGCCACGGCCTGCACCACCGCCAGGCCACGGAGCAATGTCTGGGTACCGGTGGGGGCGGCATCCTTGGCGGTCTTTGCTGCGTCGTCCTGCATATCCAGCCTTCCGAGGGTGAGAACGGGCGGCATTATGGTCGCCCGCCCCCCGCCACTACAACTCGATACGCTCGACCTTGCCCACCAGCAGCACGTAGGACAGGGCCCCCGCCAGCGCCAGCACGGCAATGTAGGTAATGGCCGGGGCAAAGGAGTCGCCGCTGGCCAGGAAGCCGATGACGATCGGCGTGGCGATCGCCGACAGGTTGCCGATGAAGTTGAACACCCCGCCGGTCAGCCCCAGCAACCGCGCCGGCGCCAGGGTCGAGACCAGCGACCAGGTGATCGAGGCCAGGCCATTGCCGAAGAACGCCAGCGCCAGGAAGGCGATCACCAGCGGTGTCGACTCGACGAAATTGGCACCGATGATCGAGGTGGAAATCAGCAGCCCGCCAATGATCGGCAGCTTGCGGGCAAAACCCACCGAGGCGCCGCGCCGGATCAGCCAGTCGGAGAAGAACCCGGAACACAGCACGCCGACAAAGGCCGCGAGGAACGGCAGCGACGCCAGCAGGCCGGACTTGATGAAATCCATGCCGCGGTACTTCACCAGGTAAGTGGGGAACCAGGTGAGGAAAAACCACAGGGTCGAATTGAGGCAGAACTGCCCCAGATAGATGCCCCACAGCTTGCGCTTGCTCAGGACAATCCCCAGGTCGGTCCAGCTGAAACGCGCCTTGCTCCTGGCCGTCTCACGCTGGATATCCACCAGGCCGCCACCCTGGCGAATCAGGTCGATTTCCGCCGGGTTGGCGCCCTTGAAATCCCGTGGTTCGCGATACACCGCGTACCAGATCGCCGCCCACAGAATGCCCACCGCACCGGTGACGACAAACACCATATGCCAGCCAAAGACATGTTGCAGCCAGGCCAGCACCGGGGTGAGAAAAGCCAGCCCGACAAACTGCCCGGAAGTGTAAAAGCCGATGGCCGTGGCGCGCTCGCGCTCGGGAAACCAGGTGGTCACCACCCGGCTGTTGATCGGATAGGCCGGCGCCTCCAGCGCGCCCACCGCCATGCGCAGGACGAACAGAGCGATGAAGCTGGCGGCGAAGCCGAGCATCACCGTCGCCAGCGACCACAGCAGCAGTGCCGCCGTGTAGAGAATGCGCGGCGGTACGCGGTCCACCAGCCAGCCACCGGGGATCTGCATGGCGGCGTAGGTCCAGCCGAAGGCCGAGAAAATCAGCCCGACGTGGATCGGGTCGATGCCCAGGTCGCGGGTCAAGGCCGGCGCGGCGATCGACAGGTTGCTGCGGTCCAGGTAGTTGATCACCACCGTGATGAACAACAGCACCATGATGAAAAAACGCTTGCGGCTCGGCGCGACCAGCGACGCCTGCCCGATGAAGGTCTGCGGTTGCATGGGAATGCCTCTTCTTATGGTTATTGAGGGCAATGTTTCTCTGTACCTGTAGGAGCGAGCTTGCTCGCGATGGCGTCGGTTGCTTCACAGCGATAAGAAGTCAGCCCCTGTCGCCTGCATCGCGAGCAAGCTCGCTCCTACAAGCAATGAATCAACTCACCATTCGGCGAAGCTGCCGTCGGCGTGGCGCCAGATCGGGTTGCGCCAGCGGTGGCCGATGGCCGCGCGCTCGATGACGTATTCCTCGTTGATCTCGATGCCCAGGCCCGGGCCGTTGGGAATCTTCACCATGCCTTGCTGGTAGTCGAAGACGCGCGGGTCCTTGACGTAATCCAGCAGGTCGTTGCTTTCGTTGTAATGGATGCCCAGGCTCTGCTCCTGGATGAAGGCGTTGTAGCAGGCCGCGTCCAGTTGCAGGCAGGCGGCCAGGGCAATCGGCCCCAGCGGGCAATGCAGGGCCAGGGCCACGTCGTAGGCTTCGGCCATGTTGGCGATCTTGCGGGTTTCGGTGATACCGCCGGCATGGGAAGCGTCCGGCTGGATGATGTCGACGTAACCTTCGCTGAGCACCCGCTTGAAATCCCAGCGCGAGAACAGCCGCTCGCCCAGGGCGATCGGCGTGTTGGTCAGCGGCGCCAGTTCCTTGAGGGCCTCGTAGTTTTCGCTGAGCACCGGCTCTTCGATAAACATCAGTTTGTAGGGATCGAGTTCCTTCATCAGCACCTTGGCCATGGGCTTGTGCACCCGGCCATGGAAGTCGACGCCGATCCCGACATTGGGGCCCACCGCGTCACGCACAGCGGCGACGTTGGCCAGGGCCAGGTCGACCTTGTCGAAGGTGTCGAGGAACTGCAGCTCCTCGGTGCCGTTCATCTTCACCGCGGTAAAACCACGCGCCACCGCCTCTTTGGCGGCACGCGCAGTGTCGGCCGGACGGTCGCCGCCGATCCACGAATAGACGCGGATCTTGTCCCGCACCTGGCCGCCCAGCAGGTCGCTGACCGACACCCCCAGGGCCTTGCCCTTGATGTCCCACAGCGCCTGGTCGATCCCGGCCAGGGCACTCATGTGGATAGCGCCGCCGCGGTAGAAGCCGCCGCGGTAAAGCACGGTCCAGATGTCCTCGATATTGCGCGGGTCCTTGCCGATCAGGTAATCGGCCAGTTCGTCCACAGCGGCGGCCACCGTGTGCGCCCGCCCTTCGACCACGGGCTCGCCCCAGCCGGTGACACCCTCGTCGGTCTCGACCTTGAGAAAGCACCAGCGCGGCGGAACGATAAAGGTGGTCAACTTGGTGATTTTCATCTTCTTGTCTCTCTTGTCGGATGCAGCGCCGAGGGCGCCAAAAAGTCTTAACGCAGCGCATTCCAGGCGGCGACATAGGCCTTGGCGCGGGTCGCCACCTCGGCGGCGCTCATCCCTGGCTTGAACAACCCGGAACCGAGGCCGAAGCCCTTGACCCCGGCGTCGACGAACACCTGCATGTTGTCCGGGGTGATCCCGCCCACCGGCAGCAACACGCTGCCGGCCGGTAATACCGCGAGCCAGGCCTTGACCACCGCCGGGCCCATCTGCTCGGCGGGAAACAGCTTGAGCACGTCGGCGCCTTCGGCCAGCGCGGCAAAGGCCTCGGTCGGCGTGGCCACGCCGGGCGACAGATAGAGGCCGACGGCCCTGGCCGCGCGCAGCACCTTGGGATCGCTGTGGGGCATGACGATCACCTGGCCACCCGCGGCCTTGACCTGCCCGACCTGCTCCGGGGTCAGCACCGTGCCGGCGCCGATCAGGCAATCGGCGGGCAAGGCGTCGCGCAGGATGCGGATGCTGTCAAAGGGTTGCGGCGAATTGAGCGGCACCTCGATAACCCGAAACCCCGCCTGATACAGCACCTCGCCTATGGCCGCCGCTTCTGGCGGACGCAGCCCCCGGAGAATGGCGATCAGGCCGTTATGTGCCAGTGCTTGCTTGAGCATGTCGGACCTCTTTTCAAGGGTGAGCGCAAGGGACGCGCGCCAGCAGCCCGGCCGCTTCGGCCAGGTGCCATAGACCGCGTTCGGTGGCCTGCTCGGCCAGGATTGCCCGGGGAAAACCGCAGGCGGACAAGGCCCGGCTGTAACGGGCGCAAAGCTGGGAATTGCCGATCAGCACGATCGACGGCAATGGGTCGCTGTGGCGCCGGCGCCGCTGCACAGAGGCCAGTGCGCAAAGTTCATGGCCGATCAGCAGGCCCGACAGATAGTCCGGCTGGGCGCGACTGCTGAGTTCGCCGGTCAACCCCAGGCTGCGGGCGCTGAACAGGGTCGACAGCGGGCCGATCTCGCCCTCGGCGGACAAGGCCACCTGCACGCCGCGGTCGAAGGCCTCGACATCGAATGCCGCGCCCCGCTCCTGGGTGCGGCCGAGAATGCTGTGTTGACTGAGCACGGCGAACAGCTCGCCGGTCATGAAGGTGTCGAAATGGACGATGCAGCCATCGGCCACCTGCACCCATTTGGAATGACTGCCGGGCAGGCCGATCAGCACGTCGTTCCCTGCCCCGTCCGGCAGCTGCGGCAGCGCCCCCAGCACCTGGGTTTCTTCGCCCCGCATCACGTTCGGCAAGCGCGAACGCTGGATCACCCCCGGCACGATATGCACGTCCACCCCGCGCCGACTGCGCAAGGTCACCAGGGCCTGCCCGAGCTGGGCGACATCCGCCGGGGTCTCGCAGTAACTGGCCTCGCGCCAGCCCTGGGCGCTGCCGACCATGCCGCAGGCAATCACCGGCAGTCCCGGTTGCGCGTCGAGCCAGTCGCCGCAGGCCTCATCGAAGGCCAGTTCAAAACCATCGTCGCAGCGCTGGCCGGCAATCATCCGCGCCACCTTCGGCAACTGCATGACCCCCGAGGTCAACGCACGCTGTTCCAGCACCTGGCCGCCTGCTGCGAGTTTGTAAGCACGAAGGGAGGTGGTTCCCCAATCGAGCGCGATCAATTGCGCCTGCATCGCTTCACCTGTGAGTTGTTTTTGGCAGTGAGTGCGTAAGAGCTGATGGCGGCGACTATAAACCCGACCCGAATAAAATCTCAATATATAAATATCATTCCCATATTTTGGGATTACCCCCTGTAGCCGCTGCCGCAGGCTGCGATAGGACCGAAGGTCCTCCAGCGATCTCAAGACCTGGCGTCCGCTGCGTCGGAATGCCGCCCAGGCCGTTCGCAGCCTCGCGAGCTCGGCAGCGGCTACAGGGCTTGGCGTCGGCAGGCCGGGCGGATGTTAATCAGGGGGGCTAGGCGCGTGCTGCGCCGGATATATCAGAGGAGGTCGAAGCTAAGCCGACCAGAGGCGATGCCCCCTGGGGGCATCGAAACGGGGGAATTTGAGTTCAGCGAAGGCCCTGCGCCAGCGGCGGCCTTGTGGGTCACTTGTTGCCGGGGCGGCAGTCGGTGTTGGGTAAAGCGGCCGGTCAGCCCTGGGCGAACGCGCGCAGCACATCGCCATCCATGCGGTACCTCACCCACTCTTCCTGGGGCTGGGCGCCCAGGGATTTATAGAACTGGATCGCCGGTTCGTTCCACTCCAGCACGCTCCACTCGAAGCGCCCGCAACCGTTGTCGCAGGCGATCCGCGCCAGGTGCCGCAGCAGCTGTTTACCAGCGCCGCCGCCGCGTTGTGCGGGGGTGATGTAGAGGTCTTCCAGGTACAGGCAATTGCTGCCCAGCCAAGTGGAATAGCTGAAGAAAAACACCGCGAAACCGATCGGCACGCCGTCGCGCAGGCAGATCAGGCCGTGGGCCGTGGCGCCCTCGCTGAACAGGCTGTGTTCGATGTCGGCGACGCTGGCGATGACCTCATGACGAGCACGTTCGTAATCGGCCAACTCCCTGATGAAGGCAAGGATTTGCGGTGCATCGCTGGGCACGGCTGGACGGATTTCGACGGACATCGGCGGGTCTCGGTTGGAAGGCAGGCGGCCATATTAAATCGACAGGGGAAGGACATGCACGGGTATTTCACAGGGATATGCCTGGAGGTCGTGACGGGTGATTGTCCATGTCGGAATTGCCCGATACCTGTAGCCGCTGCCGCTGCCGGCGATCGGTCGCGAAGCGCACGGCACTTTTATCGACGCCCGAAGGTCCAGCGGGCCTTATCGCAGCCTGCGGCAGCGGCTACAGTGTGCGCCTGTATTTTTACTGCCTGGCTGAAATGACTTCCGACGCTTTTGCTCCCCTGCCCGATCTCGCCAACACCCTGCTGCCCCACGCGCTGGAGCCCGTCGACGACGGCGCCCACGACCTGTCGCACCTGCAGCGGGTGTGGGCCAATGTGCGGCGCATCGCCCGGGAAGACGGCGGCGATCTGCAAGTGCTGCTGGCCGCCACCCTGCTGCACGATTGCGTCGCCGTGGAAAAGAGCTCGCCGCTGCGCGCCCAGGCCTCGCGCCTGTCGGCGGAAAAGGCCTCGGCCCTGCTGCACCGACTGGGCTGGCCCGAAGCGAAGATCGCCGCGGTGGCCCACGCCATCGAAGCCCACAGTTTTTCCGCCGCCATCCAGGCCGACACCCTGGAGGCGAAGATCCTGCAGGACGCCGACCGTCTCGACGCCCTGGGCGCTCTCGGCGTGGCCCGCACCTTCTATGTCGGCGGCCGGTTGAACCGAGCTTTCTACGACCCCCACGACCCGCACGCCGAACACCGCGGCTACGACGACCTGAACTTCACCCTCGACCACTTCCACACCAAGCTGCTGCACCTGGCCGAGGGTTTCCAGACCGTGACCGGCGCGCGCCTGGCGCAGGTGCGCCATGCCCGCCTGAAGCGCTTCATGGACGAATTCATCGACGAGATCGGTGGCTGACTTACTCCGCTGCGGGCTAATCCTGAAGCCTGCAAGATCACAACTAACGCGACAGCCGCCCATGGTAGAACGGCGCCTCATGAATCCAACAAGAACGAGGCCTGCGCATGTCCAGCGCTACTCCACCCCCCATGGTTCCAGCCAGGCTGTTCGGGCTGTTCTGCGTCGCCAGCTACCTGCTGTCGCTGTCCTATGGCTCGACCTTCCTGCTCTCGCTGCTGATCGGCTCGCGCGGTGGCAATGAGCACGATGCCGGCAGCGTGATTTCGGTCGCCATGCTCAGCACCTTTTTCGCCGTGATCTTCTCCGGGCACCTGTCGGATCTGCTGGGCGCCGCGCGCTCGATTGCCCTGTTCGGTTGCCTGCTGGTGGTCGCCAGCCTGGGCTTTGCCCTGGCGCCGGGCTTCGGCGATGCCCTGCTGTTTTTCGGCCTGACCCTGGGCCTGGGCTGGGGCGTGTTCTACACCCTGGGGCCGATCATCGTGGCGATGATGGTGGCGCCGGCGCAGCGGGCCCGGTTCTTCGCCCTGTTGTCGGGCAGCATGATGAGCGGCATCGGCTCGGGCCCGTTGCTGGGGCGACTGGCCAATGCCCTGGGCTACCCGTTGAGCATGGCGTTTCTGCTTGCCGCGGCCGCCAGCCTGATCGGCGTGCTGATCTTCTGGCGCCTGGGCACGATGCTGAAAAGACACCCCAGCCATCTGGGGACCGGCGCGGCGAAAATCAGTTGGGCCAGCAGCGCCCGGGTGCTCTCGTCCAAGGCCTTGTTCCCGATCCTCATGGTCGGTCTCGGCGGCTGCGTATTCGGCGGCCTGTCGAGTTTCCAGACCAGCTACGCGGCCTCCCGCTCGCTGGACTATTCGCTGTTCTTTCTCGGCTTCATGGCGGCCGCCATCGGCAGCCGCCTGCTGATCGCCGGCTTCGTGGTCAAGCGCGACGCCTATCGCGCGGCATGCCTGCTTTCGGGACTGATGCTGGGGTCGATCCTGATGTTCCAGCTGATGGTCGATGACGCGGTGAGTTATCTGCTGGCCGCCGTGGTGCTGGGGGTCGGCTACGGCCTGACGTACTCGGTGATCAATGGCCTGGCCGCCAACGAAGCACCGCCCGGCGACACCTCGCAAGCCTTGCTGCTGTTCAGCCTGGCCTACTTCATCGGGGTGTTCGGCTTTCCGCTGCTGGCCGGGCGGATCATCGTCGAACAGGGCATGTCGGCGCTGATGCTCACGGTGCTGGGCATCGCCCTGCTGAACTGGCTGATCAGCGTCGGGCGCCTGGTCTGGCGCGGGCTGAAACCCGAAGAGGTCGCGCAGAACGCCTGAACCGTTCGTCGTTCATCAGGCACCAATCAAAATCGCCGGCAGCCCAAGATCAGGTAGCGACTCTAAAAACGAATGGAGGCGACATCATGATCAAATCCAGGCTGACGCTCCTCGCCCTGGCCGGGCTGTTGTCCTCGGCGGCCTTCGCCGGCGCCAGCGGCCCGACCGATCCGGTGGAGCGGCCAAAGTCCCCCGCCACCCAAGGCTCGCCGAACATCAATATCAACCCGCCGCAGGTGGATGAAAGCACCCTGCCCCCCGCCACGGGTACCGATCCGCGCATCCAGGGCAACGACACCGGCCGCGCCGGCACCCTGGACACCGACCCGCCGGACAGCAAGCCGAAAACCACCACCGGCGGCACAGGCTCCGAAGGCCACGGCACCGATCAATGAGCCAAGCACGTACCTTCCCCCCACACAGAGGTCCGCATGAACGTCGACAAAGAGCTGGAAAAAGAAGTGCTCACCCGCTTGCTGCACGCCCACCCCAACGGCCTGGGCAAGGAGGTGCTGGATAACTATCGCGGCGAAAGAGTCGTGGCCAGTACCCTGGCAATGTTGCAGGAACGCGGTTTGATCAAGGAGGGCCATGTCACCCTCAACCCGGCGGGCGAACATGCCCTGAACCTGCCGATCAAGCTGACCGCTTCCGGAGTGGAAGCGGCCCGCAAGCTGGACGCCTGATCGAAGACCGGGGCGTTCGTTCGCGCCCACCGGCACCCGCGTTACGACGCGGGTGCCGTCAGCGCCGACTCAGCAGGTCGGATGGTTGAAGCGATTGATCATGTTGCCGTAGGTGCGGTTATAGCGGTTGGCCGAGCGGACGATGCTCGAACTCTGCATGTGTGCCGGCAGGTTCTTCATTGCGTCCTCGGGAGCGCGCTTGTACACCCCGTCCTTGACGTCGCGGACGATCGAACGCGACTGGCCGATGAACTCATTGATTTCCAGCATGCCGCCACCGCACGACTTGCCGCTCTCTGCGGCCTGGGCGCTGACCTTGCCATTCCAGCCCGCGGCCGCGTCGGCCACCAGTGCCAGGGACTTCTCGAAGGCCGCCAGGGCCTGCGGATCGTTCGGTTCGGCGAACAGCGTCTCGGCATCGGCGGTGTTGAGTTTGCCGTAGTAGATCAACCCGGCACGGTAGTAGGCCGCGGTGTCTTTCGGCGCCTCATCGAATGCCTGCTTGGTCAGCGCCAGGTCACGCGCCCCAAGGCCGGCGTAGAAGCCCTGCTCCTTCTCGCTGACTGCGGTCAGGGCGGCCAGGTAGGCCTGGCTCTGGCGACGGGCCAGCTCGCCGTTGTCGCTCAGGTAGCCCTTGGAAGTGGCGTAGTTCTGCAGTTCATGGCTCAAGGGCGAGAGGGTTTTCAGGGCCGCGGAAAAGGCCTGGGCCGCCTGATCCACTTCCGGGATTGGCGTATCGATGGCCAGGGCATCATCCAGGGCCCGGCTCAGGCGATCGATGAGGATATCGTTGCCAATGCTGAAGGCAGTGATCGGCGCCTTGCCCGCCAGGGCCGGCACCTCGTACTGCTGGTAACGCTGAAGGAAGGTCTGGAAGGATTCGCTGATGCTGTTCGCCGCACCGACGTACTGGTTGTATTTCTCTATTTCCTGTTGCCGGGTATCGACCTGCGCGACGGGCTGGCTGACCTTTTCACTCTTGTCGCCACAACCGGCCAACAGCACGGTGCCGCCCAACAGGGCCGCAGCCAAAAACATCCGGGTATTCATTGGTTCATTCCTTTAAAAACAGGCCACGACCAACCGCACGGCAGCGACAGACCGGTGACGGGGTTGGATGGGCACAACAGGGGATTGACGGCAGGTGTGCCGTGTCGATCGGCCGCCCCTGATCTGGGGCGTAAGAATCATCCATGAGTAACTCGCGAAAAGGCCTGAAAATTTGTCAGACGCATCCATTTCCGGGGCAGGCATTGTGCGAGACTTCCCCCGTCCTGGCAAACCTCGGGCCGCCCTGGCCTGCCCCTCTTGCGCGAAATGCCGCGCTTCTGTGATAGCGATCACACCCTCTGGCAGGGTATCCAGAGCCCCATTCGTCGATTCCCGGGCACTTATCGGCCTTTTCCCCGCCCCAACTTCAGGTATCCATTGCCAAAGGAGAGCCCTCATGCCTCGTGGAAGCAAAGCCAAATACACCGCCGAACAGAAGCGCAAGGCCGCGCATATCGAAGCCGGCTACGAAGCCAAGGGCGTGCCCAAGGACGAGGCCGAAGCGCGCGCCTGGGCCACGGTGAACAAGCAGTCCGGTGGAGGGGAACGGGCTGGCGGCTCCGGGCAACGCACACCGGCCTCGGAAAAAACCGCCGCGCGCCAGTCCTCGGCCAGGCGTGCCGTCGCCAGCCGTGAAGGACATGCCCGCAACAGCACGACGTCGCTGAGTACCCAGACGAAGGACAGCCTGCTGAAGGAGGCCCGAACGAAGAACATTCGTGGCCGCTCGACCATGAGCAAGCAGGAACTGATCGAGGCATTGCGCAAGGCGGGATAAACCATGGATCGCGAGCAGGCCTACTCCCGGCAGGAACGAGCTTGCTCGCGATCGCTCTCGTTCAGTCGGCAAACGCCTAGGCGCGGATGCTATCCGCATTGACCAGCGCATCCACCTCCGCTGCACCCGGCGCGGTGGCCGGCCCCCAGCGGGTCACCGCCAGGGCCGCCGCGGCGTTGGCACGGCGCGCCGCCTGCAGCGGCTCCAGCCCCTGCGCCAGCGCTGCGACAAAGACTCCGGCATGGGCATCGCCAGCGCCGTTGCTGTCCACCGCCCGGACCTTGAAGCCCGGCACATGGGCGCCATGGCCATGCTGGCTGACCCAGCAACCCTGCGGCCCGTCCCTGACCACCAGCAACACCTCCTGCGACAGTCCGTCATGCAGGCGTCGCAGGGCTTCGGCGATGGTCGAGGTCCCGGTGAAGCGCAAGGCCTCGACGCTGTTGCTGGTCCAGAGATCGATACGCGGCAGCAGCCGGCGCATGGCCTCGGAGTCCGGCGATTCCACCAGCGGGCCCGGATCGAACACCACCTGGATCCCCTGCGGCAAGGCCAGCAGCCAGTCCAGCAAAGCCTCGGCCTTGCCGGCATGCAGCAGGCTGTAGCCGCTGACATAGACAAAGTCATCGGCCTGCACCGCGACACCGTCCAGGTCCTCGGCCGACAGCTGGCCTTCCACCCCGATGTAGGAAATGAAGCTGCGTTCGGCCGTGGCTTCGGTCAGCGCCACGCACAGGCCGGTGTCCTCGGTGTGGCTGGCCTCGAGAGCGATCCGGATGCCCTCGGCGCGCATCGCCTCACGTGCCAGATCCCCGAAGCGACCGTTGCCGTGTCGCCCCAGGTACAGCACCGGCAAGCCGTTACGCTGGGCGGCAGCCATCACGTTGAAGCCGCCGCCGGCCTCGAAACTGGCGGATTGCGCCAGCACATCGCCGCCGGAACTCGGCAGGCGCTCCACGGACATCACCAGATCGACCATCACCTGGCCGGTGTGCAGCATTCTAGGCATTGGCATTCTCGACAAAAGCGCCGCGGCGGTCCCTGGCCCCGCCCAGCACCGCATACACACCACCGGCCACCAGGAAGGTGACGATCCAGCCCAGGCCGTTATGGCCCAGCCAGGAATCGGCCAGCGGCCCGGCGAACCAGATGTTTTCGGCGGTGGTGCCGATGGTGGTGAAGCTGAAACCCAGCACTATGGCCAGCGCCCAGGCACCGAAGGCCCGCCATTCGACTCCGCCGCGATACCAGTAGGCACTGCTCGGGCTGACGTCCAGCAGGTCCTTGGGGCTGTAGTAGTGTCGGTGGATCAGGTCGACCACGAAGATCCCGACCCAGGCGGTGATGGGTACCGCCAGCAGCGAAATGAAGGTGATGAATGGCCCGTAGAAACTCTCGGCGATCAACATGAAGTAGATCGAGCCGGCGAAGATCGCCACGATGTCCACCACCACCGCGTACACCCGCTTGACCTTGAGCCCCAGGGTCAGGGTGGTCAGGCCGGCCGAGTACACCGACAGGTTGTTCGACAGCAGCAGGCCGCCGAAAGCGGTGATCAGGTACGGCACCGCCATCCAGGTCGGCAGCATGTCGCGAATCGCCACGATCGGGTCGGTGGCCGAGGCCAGGTCATCGTTGCCCACCGACAGCAGGCCGCCCAGGGTAATCAGCAGCACCAGCGGAATGCCGGCACCGAAGGCCGCCGACGCCACCAGGCGCGCGGCCTTGACGCTGCGATGCTGGTAACGCGACATGTCGGCGCCGGCGTTGGCCCAGCCGATACCGGTGCCCGCGGCCATGGTGCCGACACCGATGATCATCGCGCTCAACGGCGCCGGGGTGGCGTTGAACACCGCGCTCCAGTCGATGGTGGCGCAGAGGAAGCCGCCTACCAGCAGGTTCAGCGCGCCGAATACATAGGTGGCCCACTTCTGGATCACCAAGAGGGTCGCGTGGCCGAGGCCGGAGACGGCCAGGGTCAGCAGCACGAAAATGCCGATGAACAGCAGGGTCAGCAGCGGCGCGCTTTTGGCTGCCACCGGCGAACCGAACAGAATCGAACACAGCGACAGCAGGACGAAGGCGGCGGTGGTGGTATTGACGGTTTCCCAGCCCAGGCGCGACATCAGCGACACCAGGGTCGGGCCGATATTGCCGCGCACGCCGAAGATCGCCCGCGACAGCGTCAGGCTCGGCGCCCGCCCGCGACGACCGGCGATGGAGATGATCCCCACCACCGCGAACGAACCGGCGGCGCCGAGGATGGCGACGATGATCGTCTGCCAGATCGACAGGCCACGAAAGGCCACCAGGGTCGCCCCCAGCGGCAAGCCGAGAATGCTGATATTGGCGGCGAACCAGACCCAGAACAATTGCAGCGGATGGCCGTTGCACTCGCCTTCCGGCACCGGCTCGATGCCACGGGTTTCCAGTTGCCCGGCGCTTTGCCCGGGGTTCGATGCACTCATGAAAAAGCTCCTGTTGCCCTTGTTGTGATTGTCGGCAATTTCGGAAGTCGATCAGACATCCCGGCACTCCTCGCCGTTTCCTGCTATCCATGGCAAAAATGCTTCAGCGACGGCTCGCGCACAGGTGGTGGGAGCCTTGGCCAGGCAGCCAGTCTTTAACGCAGGGCCAGCAGCCCCTGCACCAGAGGTTCGAGATCCAGGTCGTTGACCTGCTTGATCTGCTCGATCAAGGCGGCCGGCCAGCACTCCATCCCCTGGCAGGCACCGAGCATCGCGCCGAGGATGGCGGCAATGGTATCGGTGTCGCCCCCAAGGCTCGCGGCCATGCACAGCGCCTCGAACGCCTGCAGTTCACCGATGGCCACCTGGTGCGCCAGGGCGAAGGACACCACCACCGATTCCTGGGACGCGACGGAGGTGCCGATCACGTCGTACAGCAGATCGGCCAGCAGCGCCTTGTCGCTTTCGACGCTGAGGGTGCGCGCCCAACTGATGCGCGTGGCAATACGCCCGCCAGCCACCCAGTGACCATGCCGCTCCGCTTCCAGGGCGATCTGCACGCCGATCTGCAAGGCGTCGCCCAGCGGCACGCCATTGATCCCGGCGGACACTACCGCCGCTACCGCCGCCGCGCTGGAGATACCCAGCGTAGTGTTATGGGTGACCTGGCAAGCTTCCACCACCGCGCGGATGAAGCCCTGGACATCGTCGACGTTCGCCGCGATGCCCACCGGGGTGATGCGCATCGCCGCGCCGTTGGTGGTGCCGTAGCGCCCGGCCTCTTCCGCGGTATGGCCGGCGAGGATCATCTCGATGGCGCGCTTGGTCGAAGGGCCCAAAAGGTCCTGGGAGCCCTTGGCCTGCATCGCCGCTTCCCACTCGATCAGGCTGTGGGCCAGCGCCGCCGGTTCGATCCGGCCCTTGCCCGCGACCAGCAGGTCGCCGACCAGGATCGCCTGCTCGGTGTCGTCGGTGATCGAGCCCTTGGGCATGTTGGCGGCAATCGGCTGATCCGGGCCGGCGTCTTCCAGGCGATGGATGGCGCCGAAACGCTGCTTGATCTGCTGCCGGCTCAAGGATTGAGTCGGCATGCCCAGGGCATCGCCCAGGGCCAGCCCGTAAAAGGCGCCCAGAGCGCGATCCAGCGGGATCATTTCTGCGCCCCGAATTGCAGGTGCAGGCGAAAGTGCACCGGGTCGAGGAAACTTTCTACCTGCTCCATGAAGCGTCCGCGACGGTCATAGGTGGTCCGCAGGGCCTTGAGGAAGACGCTGCCGACCGGACGCCCCAGCAGGTGCGCCTGTTCTTCGTTCAGCGGCTCGGCGCCGATCCATTGATCGCCGCGCTCGCCGATATAGCCGTAGGCGGCCAGGGTAATGGTCAGGGAATCATCGATCAGCCCTACCCGCGGCAGGCTTTCCAGGCCTCCGGTGGCAGGCATCAGGGAACGTTCAAGGGAAACCACGGTGCCGTCGGTAGAGCGCCGGCGCCGGTCCAGGGCAATGAACTGGTCAGTGCCGAAGCGACTGAGCAGGTCGGGACGCTGCACCGCTTCCAGGCGCAGCAGCTCGGTGTTGATCAGCGCACCGGTGTCTGCCAGGGCCTGGGCCCAGCCGCTCTGCTGGTCCAGCACCACACCGTCATAGGTGACGATGGAGCCGACCCCGCTCTGGGTGGCGATGTAGTTGCGGCGTTTGAGTTCGGCCAGGGCCTCGCGCAAGGTGCCACGACTCACCGAGAACTCCTGGGCCAACTGATGCTCGCCCGGCAGCAGGAAACCGTCCTCCATGAGGCCGCTTTCGATGCGTCGGATCAGCTCATCGACCACGCGTTTTTTCTTGTCAAATCGAACATGTCTAATCATGTACAAATTGATACCCGAAACAGGATCTTCGTCGCAAGATATTTATGCGGGAAACAAGGTATTTCGCAGCTCAGGGCTCCAGGCCGATCGGGAAGAACACCCCGCCGCTCCAGACGCCCAGCCAGTTCTGACCGTCGATCGGACGGCTCACCGCCAGCTCCACCAGTTGGTAGAACACGTTGCGGTGCACCAGTGCTTCCAGGTTGCTGCGCACGTGAACGTAAGGCGCCGGCTCCTGGGTCTGCGGGTCGATCACCACTCGCAGCGGATGCTCGCTGCCGGCGCTGACCTGCTCGTCGACGTTGGTGGTAAAGCGCAGGACCTGGGCCTCGCCTTCCCCTTCGACCTCCAGGGTGACGGCGACAAAGGGCGCGTCATCGACCTTGATGCCGACCTTTTCCACCGGGGTGATCAGGAAATAGTCATCGCCGTCGCGACGAATGATGGTGGAGAACAGCTTGACCATGGGTTTGCGGCCAATGGGGGTGCCCAGGTAGTACCAGGTGCCGTCGCGGGCGATACGCATGTCGATATCGCCGCAGAAGTCGGGATTCCACAGGTGGACCGGCGGCAAGCCTTTCTGCGCCTTGGGAATCTGCGCCAACAGATCGTTGGCTTTGCCCGGACCACTCATGCTGCTCTCCTCGTGCTTGGCTTAATCGCTCAAGCCTAACAGGCTGCGGGCGTATTGTTCGAGCGGCGGGCCAAGCAGGTCTTCCGGCTTTTTGTCATGGAACGTCAGTAAACCGCCACGACTGCGAATCCGCGCGGTGTCGATCAGATACTGGGTACTGGTCTCGATCAGCATGATCTGAATCACGCCGTTGTCGATCCCCAGGCGATCCACGGCTTCCTGGTCGAACCACTCATCGGAGTTGCCGATACGGTCGTCTGCCTTGGCGAAACGGGTGTACAGCAGGTAATGCGCACCCACCTCACGGGCCTCGGCCATGGCCTGGTCCAGGCCTTCCGGCGCCCGGGCGCGGCGGACCATGGGGAAGTATTCGATAAAGCCCTTGAAGGCTTCCTCGGCCACCACGTTGGGGCGCGGGTAAGCGCTACCCGGCGGCGCAAAGGCGCCCTGGGCGATGAAAATGAACGAGTCCGGCTGAACGCGGAACGAGTTGGAGCGCTGGGTATTACTGTGATCGAGAAAACCCGCATCGCTCATGTGATAGCGAACGCCCTCGCCCATATCGCTGACATTCATGCAGCCGCCGAGCCCCAAAAAAGCCAGCAGCAAAACCAGGCTACGCATCCTTCCCTCCAGAAGCCGGTGACGGAAAACCGGCGAATGGCCACGAGATGCAGCTTCCGCGCCAGCTCGGGCGCCTGTAGCCGCTGCCGCAGGCTGCGAATGGCTGCGCAGCAGCCACAAACCTTGTGAAGGCTATTGGCTGGAGAGAAATGGGGGCGTCTGGATTGGCGAGGGCTACGCCCTCGATCGCAGCCTGCGGCAGCGGCTACAGAGAGGCGGGATCAGGGAGAACGCTTAGCCGCCGATGATTTTCATCACCGTCGCACCACCGGAGAACGCCACATCCTGCTTGTCGCCCAAGGCTTTGACCAGCAGGCGCTGCAAGGCCGGCAAGGCTTGGTGGCGCGGCTTGTCCAGCAGATCTCCGACGTAATGCCGGTTACTCGACGACAGGCAACCGTGCAGCCAGCCGGTGGACGACAGCCGCAGGCGCGAGCAGGTCCGGCAGAACGGTACGCTTTCGTTGGCGATCACGCCGAAATGGCCCTGCCCCGGAATTTCATAGCGCACTGCGGTGGCGTCCACCGGCGCATCGGCCTGCAGGTATTCGTAGCGCTCGCCGATCAGGCTCAGCAGCTGCTGCAGGCTGACGAACTGCTGCAGGAAAGCGTTGGAATCGCTGGCCAGGTGGCCCATGCGCATCAGCTCGATAAAACGCAGTTCATAGCCACGCTCCAGGCAGTAGTCGAGCAGCGGCATTACCTGGTCCAGGTTCTGCCCGCGCAGCGGCACCATATTGACCTTGATTTTCATGCCCGCCGCGCGAGCCTGGTCCATGCCGTCGAGCACGGTCGCCAGATCGCCGCCACGCGCAATGCCGCGGAAAGCCGAGGCGTCCAGGGTATCGAGGGAAACGTTGATGCGCCGGATACCGGCATCCACCAGCAACGGCAGCTTGCGTGCGAGCAATTGGCCATTGGTGGTCAGGCTGATGTCTTCCAGCCCCATTTGCCCCACCGCCGCCATGAAGGCTTCGAGTTTCGGACTGACCAGGGGCTCGCCGCCGGTGATCCGCAAGCGTTCGATGCCTGCTGCCTCGATCAGATAGGCCACGCCGCGCGCCATGGCCTCGGCCGACAACTCGTCCTGGGCAGCCACCAGCCGCTTGCCGTTGGGCACGCAGTAGGTACAGGCGTAGTTGCAGGCAGAAGTCAGGCTGATACGCAGATTGCGAAAACGCCTGCCTTGACGGTCAACGATCATGGATGACTCCGGCGAAGGAAGAGTGAACCGACCAAAACCTGACTCAAAAATCAGGTTTTGGCAAGTCCCATGCCTGAGTATATTCCTGGGACACTGCGCCATATAGAGAAATCATGGCGCCATAAGGCCACCGAATGAATCAGCTGCCGGAGCTCTCGGGGTCGCGCTTGCGCTTGTTGCCCATGCGCACGCCGATGTCCATCAGGAACTGGAAGAAGCCTTCCTGGTCTTCCAGCACGTTGCTCCAGAACGGCGAGTGATACAGCGCCACCGCGCCATGCACCAGCGCCCAGGCCGCACAGTAGTGGAAGTAAGGCGGTACGTCTTCGAGCTTGCCTTCGCTGATGCGGCCCTTGATCAACAAGGTCAGGCGTTCGAAGTTGGAAGCACGGATCTTGTGCAGCTCCTCGACCATTTCCGGCACCTGGTTGCCCTTGACCACCTTCTCTTCCAGGCGATCGAACAGCCGGTAACGCTGTGGATCACGCATGCGGAATTCGAAGTAGGCCCGGGACAGGGCTTCCTTATCCTTGTCGACATCGGCAGAGTGCAGCAGCTCGTTCAGGTCGCGCTCATAATCGAGCATCAGGCGCAGATAAATCTCCGCCTTGGACTTGAAGTGCTTGTAGATGGTCCCTTTGCCGATACCAACGGCATCAGCGATCATCTCGACGGTGACGCTGTCTTCACCTTGATCGAGGAACAGCTTGAGCGCGGTATCGAGAATTTCTTGCTCACGGCGACGAAACTCACGGACCTTACGAGGTTCTTTCTGCATAAGAAAAGGTCTGTCGGGGTCAAAATCGAAGCCGCGTATTATGCCTAAATTGCGCCAAAATGCACGGATCATCCGACCATGACTATGTTTCTTGATGAATTTGTACAGGCCCCGGGCCTGCGTTATTTGAATCACGCAGCTGTCGCCCCCTGGCCGAATCGGGCCGCCGAAGCCGTGGCGCGCTTCGCCAAAGAGAACGTTTTACTGGGTGCGCGGGACTATCCGGACTGGATGGCCCTTGAACAACGCCTGCGCGAACGCCTGATGCGCCTGCTAAATGCACCGTCAACGGATGACATCGCACTGGTCAAAAATACTTCGGAAGCGCTCTCATTCGTCGCCTTTGGTCTGCCCTGGGAACAAGGTGACCAGATCGTCATCAGCGACGAGGAATTCCCCTCCAACCGCGTCGTCTGGGAAGCCCTGGCCAGCCAGGGCGTGGAAGTGCTGCAGGTCAGCCTCAAGGGCGACGACCCGGAAGGCGCCCTGCTGGCCGCCTGCGGGCCGCGCACCCGGCTGATGGCGATCAGCGCGGTGCAGTTCGCCAGCGGCCTGCGCCTGGATCTGCAGCGCCTGGGCGCCGGCTGCAAACAACAGAACGTGCTGTTCTGCATCGACGCGATCCAGCAACTGGGCGCCCAACCCTTCGATGTCCAGGCCTATCAATGCGACTTCGCCATGGCCGACGGCCACAAATGGATGCTGGGGCCTGAAGGCCTCGGCGTGTTCTATTGCCGCAGCGAGCTGCGCGCGCAGCTCAAGCTCCATGAGTTCGGCTGGCACATGCTGGAACACATGGGCGATTACAGCCGCAACGCATGGGAACCGGCCAAGAGCGCGCGGCGCTTCGAGTGCGGCAGCCCGAACATGCTCGGCGCCATGGCCCTGGAAGCAAGCCTGTCGTTATTGGAAGAAGTGGGCATGGAACACGTGGCGACCTTGATCGCCGAACGGGTCCAGTGGCTCCAGGATGGCCTGAATGCTATCCCCGGCGTACGCCTGCACACCCCACTCAACCCCGCCCGACGCGGCGGAATTTTTTCGTTCAGTATCGATGGCATCGATAATCAGGCAGTTCATGAGGCGCTGCAACAGCAGCAGGTGGTGTGTATTCCCCGTGGCCCCGGGGTTAGACTTTCACCGCATTTCTATACCGAAAAGCGCGTGATCGACGAGACTCTCGCCATTGTGGCTGACATCGCCCGGCAATGAGAACTCAAGCGAAGCGCTCGTATTCCAAATTTGTTTAAGAAACGAGCAAGGCCAACTGGACTGAATTCAATAGTGATCAATACTTGAAATGTCGGCGTGACATCTCCCCCAAGTGAAGCGCCGATGAAGGTACCAAGGGATGGTGTGCCTTTGTTTTACTCCTAATGGTCTTAACCCGGATTCACCCCCCAGAACCCGGGTTTTTTTTGCCTGCGATTCAGCCCTTGACGTGCGCCAGCGGGAACAGACGCTTGAAGTTCTCGGTGGTCTGTTCGGCAAAACGCTCGTACGGCTCCCCACGCAGCATGGCCAGGAACTCGGCGACTTCACGCACGTACTGCGGCAGGTTGGGCTTGCCGCGATAAGGAATCGGCGCCAGGTACGGCGAATCGGTTTCCACCAGCAAACGGTCGGCCGGCACCTGGCGCGCCACGTCCCGCAGTGCATCGGCATTGCGGAAAGTGACAATCCCGGACAGGGAAATGTAGAAACCCAGGTCCAGCGCGGCCTTGGCCATGTCCCAGTCTTCGGTAAAGCAGTGCAGGACCCCGGCTTGCGGTAACGCGGCTTCACGCAGCAGGGTCAGCGTATCGGCGCGCGCGCCACGGGTGTGGACGATCACCGGCTTGCCGGTCTGCTGGGCGGCTTGCAGGTGCAGGCGGAAGGATTCCTGCTGCAACTGCGCCGCTTCCGGCTCGTAGTGGTAATCCAGGCCGGTCTCGCCGATGGCCACCACCCGCGGGTGATTCAGCTCCCGCAGCAGCCAGTCGAGGGCTGGCGCGGCGCCGGGCTGGACATCCAGGGGATGGATACCCACCGAGCAATCGACGTCGTCATAACGCTCAGCCAGCGCCTTGACGTCGGCCGCATTGTCGGCGCTGACGCCAATGCACAGGAAATGCCCGACACCGCGCTGACGAGCCGCATCCAGGGCGGCATCCAGGGAGCCGTCGTGCGCGGCGAGGTCGAGGCGATCGAGGTGACAATGGGAATCTACAAGCATAAGAAGCGACAACCACATTCGGTCAATGAACAGGCCGGCCCGAGCAGCAGCCGGCGATTCGGTTTGTTTCCAGGCGCCGCCGTCAGTTGCGGGCAGGCAGTGCGGCCCACTGCACCAGCAAGGCTTCGAGCAACAGCACCCGATTGAGGTTGGCCTTGTTCAACACCTTCTGGCGCTGCGCAAGGATCCAGTCCTGGATCTCCAGAACCTTGGCCTGGGAGGACTTCTGCGCGAGGTACTGCACCACTTTGCGCATATCGGCCAATCCCAGCCCCTCCTCGTCCTGCGTCAGCTGATAGCGCAGGATCAGGCTCGACCAGTCGCAGAACCAATCGAACAGCAACAGCAAGGGTATCGCATTCCAGCCTTCGGCCAGTTGGGTCGGCGATTGCTGCTGCTTGAGCAACTTCTTCACCCCGTCGACCACCTGCGCCCGCTGCTCGCGCGCGCCCTGGGCTTGCAGGCTGACAGCCGCCAGGGGCGAACCGGCCGCCAGGGTCAACAGCTCGACCCGCTCCTCTTCCGAACAGTCCGGCAGCGCCTTGCTCAGCCATTGCAGGCTCATGGCCTCGCTGGGCAGAGGACAGGCCTGCTGCACGCAGCGACTCTTGATGGTCGGCAGCAAACGGCTCGGCTGGTGGCTGACCAGCAGCAACACCGTATCGCCGGACGGTTCTTCGAGGCTTTTCAGCAACGCGTTGGAAGCGTTGATGTTCATCGACTCCACCGGCTCGATCAGCACCACCTTGCGCCCGCCCAGTTGCGCGGTCTGCACCACGAAGCTGACCAGCTCGCGCACCTGGTCGACCTTGATCGCCTTGTCCGCTTCCTCCGGCTCCAGCACGTAGTTGTCCGGATGGCTGCCGGCCTGCAGCAGCAAGCACGACTTGCATTGCCCGCAGGCATCCAGCCCGGCCGGACGTTGGCACAGCAGGCGCGCCATCAGGCGCTCGGCCAGCGCACGCTTGCCGATGCCCGCCGGGCCATGGAGCAGATAGGCATGGGCATGCTGCGCTCGGCCCGCCAGCTGCTGCCAGAGTTCGTCCTGCCAGGGAAAGGCCTCAGCCACGGTGCAGCTCCAGCAATTTCGGCAACAGTACGTCCAGTGCTTGCTGGACCTGGGACAGCGGCTGCGCCGCATCCACCAACAGGTAACGCGCCGGATCGGCCGCCGCGCGCTTCAGGTAGGCCTGGCGTACCGCATCGAAGAACACCCGGCCTTCCAGCTCGAAACGGTCCAGGCGGCCACGGGCGCTGGCGCGGGCCAGACCCACTTCGACCGGCAGGTCGAACACCAGGGTCAGGTCGGGTCGCAGCTCACCCTGAACGAACTGCTCCAGGGTCGCGATGCGCTCCACGGACAAACCACGACCACCGCCCTGATAGGCGTAGGTGGAATCGGTAAAACGGTCGCACAACACCACCGCGCCACGGGCCAGCGCCGGACGAATCACCTCCGCCAGATGTTGGGCGCGCGCGGCGAACACCAGCAACAGCTCGGTATCGGGATTCATGACCTCGTCGCCGGGGGTCAGCAGCACCTCGCGGATCCGCTCGGCCAAGGGCGTACCGCCCGGCTCGCGAGTCAGCAACACCTCGATGCCAGCGGCGCGCAGGCGCTCGGCCAGGTATTCGCGGTTAGTGCTCTTACCCGCGCCTTCCGGGCCTTCCAGAGTAATAAACAAGCCAGTCACAGGCAGTCCTTAATCAAAGTCATTGCGGGCTTTTCGGCTCGGGCTCGACGGGAGTTTCGAGCGGTGCTTGCGGCGATACTTCCGGGCTCACTTGGGGAGCCTCCTGAGAAGACTCTTCAGGGGACTCCTGCGGAACTGCCTCGGGCGCCGTATCGGGTGACGCCGCCGGGGTCGACTCCGGAGTTTCGGAAGCCGCCGGGCTGCCCGTCGGTGCCGGGCTGGAACGATAATCGGCGCGACGCTTGAGCTGGAACTCGCGCACGGCATTGTTGTGCGCCTCCAGATCGTCGGAGAACACATGGCTGCCATCGCCACGCGCCACGAAATACAGACTGCTGCCCGGCACCGGGTTGAGCGCGGCATGAATCGCCTCGCGGCCGACCATGGCGATCGGCGTCGGCGGCAAGCCACTGATCACGTAGGTGTTGTAGGGGGTCGCTTCCTTCAGCAGGGCGCGGGTCAACTTACCGTTGTAACGTTCGCCCAGACCATAGATCACCGTCGGATCGGTTTGCAGCAACATCCCCACCTGCATGCGGCGCACAAATACCCCGGCAATCTGTCCGCGCTCCTGGGGCACGCCGGTTTCCTTCTCCACCAGCGAGGCCATGATTAGCGCCTGATAGGGCTCGGTATAAGGCACATCGGCCGAGCGCTTGTTCCATTCCTTGGCCAGCACCTCGTCCAGGCGGTTGTAGGCTTTTTCCAGCAGTTCGGCATCGGTCATCCCGCGCACGAAACGGTAGGTATCGGGAAAGAACCGGCCTTCGGGGAAAACTCCGCCGTGACCGAGCTTTTCCATGACTTCACTGTCACTCAACCCATTCAGGGTCTGCTCGAGCTTGTCATGCTTGGCCAACGCCGCGCGCACCTGACGGAAAGTCCAGCCTTCCACCAGGGTCAGGCTGTACTGCACCACCTCACCACGCTGCCAGACCCCGATCAGGCCATGCGCGGTCATCCCTGGGGTCATGCGGTATTCGCCGCTGTGCAGTGGTTGTCCTTCCATGTTGAAGCGCCAGTACAGGCGCAGCCAGAACGCGTCCTTGAGAACGCCATTGGCTTCCATACGGTTGAAGGTACCGCCTGGCGTCGAGCCAGCCGGCACGTCGAGCAATTGCTCTTGGGTCAGGTTGAGAGGCTGCTCCAGCGCCGAGTTCAACTTCCAGGCCGAGGCGCCCAGCGCCAGACCTGCCAGAACCAGTCCGGTCTCCAGCAGAAGCAATAGTTTACGTCTCACAAATCAGGCATCCAGTAGCGTGCGGGCAATGCGTTGCAGTTTACGGGTGAGCGGTCCGGCCGACCAGCGCAGTGCGCCACAGGCAAGCACCGGCCAAATGCCATAGACACTGTTGCAGACAAAGACTTCGTCGGCCTGTTGCAACTGTTCGAGACTGATGTCGGCGATTTCCATGGGGATAGCCAACGACGCGGCCTGAAACAATATTTCAGCGCGCATCACTCCGGCGACCCCGCAACGGCTCAGATCGGCCGTGAACAAGGCACCGTCGCGCACCAGGAACAGATTGCTGAACACACCCTCGATCACCCGCCCGGAAACGTCGAGCATCAGGCCTTCGGCATGCTCGCCGTCCTGCCACTCGGAACGGGCAAGAACCTGCTCCAGTCGGTTGAGGTGCTTGAGGCCGGCGAGCAAGGGCTGCTCGGACAGGCGGGTGGTGCAAGGGAACAGTCGAACCCCCTGCTCGGCATACGCCGCCGGATAAGCGGCCGGCGCATTTCCCTGGAGGATTCGCCGCGGCTGCGCCCGCGGGTCGGCGGCATAACCGCGCTGGCTATCACCCCGGGTGAGGATCAGCTTGAGCACGCCCTCCCCCAGCAGCGAGGCGTAGGCGGTGAGCTCGCTGCGGATCAACGCTTGATCGGCAGCGATGGCCAGGCGCGAACAGCCCTCGGCCAGACGCAGCAAGTGCCGCTCCAGCAACAAGGGCTGGCCCGCCTTCACCGCGATGGTCTCGAACAGACCATCGCCATAAGCCAGGCCGCGGTCCTTGAGCGACAGTACGTCAGCCGGCTGACCGTCGACCCAGCTGTCCATCAGCCGGCGAACCGGCGGAACACCAGGGAGCCGTTGGTACCGCCGAACCCGAAGGAGTTGGACAGCACCACGTCGATGTCCATGTTGCGCGCGGTGTGCGGCACGAAATCCAGGTCGCAACCTTCGTCCGGCTCATCGAGGTTGATGGTCGGTGGCGCTGCCTGGCTGTTGATCGCCAGCACGCTGAAGATGGCCTCGATGGCACCCGCGGCACCCAGCAGATGGCCGGTCATGGACTTGGTGGAACTGATCGCCAGCTTGTAGGCGTGATCGCCGAACACCGTCTTGATCGCCTCGGCTTCCGCCAGGTCACCGGCAGGTGTCGAAGTACCGTGGGCATTGATGTACTGCACCTGCTCGACGTTCAGCTTGGCGTCACGCAGCGCATTGGCGATGCAACGCGCCGCGCCGGCGCCATCGGCGGGTGGCGAAGTCATGTGGTAGGCGTCGCCGCTCATGCCAAAACCGATCAGTTCGGCATAGATGGTCGCGCCACGGGCCTTGGCGTGCTCCAGCTCTTCGAGCACCAGCGCGCCGGCACCGTCGGACAGCACGAAGCCATCACGCCCCTTGTCCCAAGGACGGCTGGCACGGGTTGGCTCGTCATTGCGGGTCGACAGTGCGCGGGATGCGCCAAAGCCGCCCATGCCCAGGCCGCAAGCGGCCATTTCAGCGCCACCGGCGATCATCACGTCAGCTTCGCCAAAAGCAATATTGCGGGCTGCCATACCAATGCAGTGGGTACCTGTGGTGCAGGCCGTGGAAATGGCGTAGTTCGGCCCCTGGGCACCCAGATGGATGGACAGGAATCCGGAAATCATATTGATGATCGAGCCAGGCACGAAGAATGGAGAGATTCGACGCGGGCCGGAATCATGCAGCGTGCGGCTGGTTTCCTCGATATTGGTCAAACCGCCAATACCCGAACCCATGGCAACGCCGATTCGCTCGCGGTTGGCATCGGTCACTTCCAGGCCAGCATTACGCACTGCCTGAAAACCGGCCGCCAAGCCGTATTGAATGAACAGGTCGAGCTTGCGGGCCTCTTTGACCGACAGGTATTCCTCGACATTGAAGCCCTTTACCGAGCCGCCAAAACGGGTGGAATAGGCAGAAAGGTCGGTGTGTTCGATCAGACCAATGCCACTGCGGCCAGCCAGAATGCCCTGCCAGCTGCTCGGAACATCCGTACCCAGTGGCGACAACATACCCATACCGGTGACTACGACGCGTCTACGCGACACAGCACTCTCCTTTTTTCTAATGACGACACTTTGCATCAGGCCTAAAGAAAAAACCGCACGCCGTAACGGCAGTGCGGTTTTTCCATGACAGCAAAAGACGACTAAATACGATTAAGCCTGGTGGCTGGTAACGTAGTCGATAGCTGCTTGAACGGTAGTGATCTTTTCAGCTTCTTCGTCAGGGATTTCGGTCTCGAATTCCTCTTCCAGAGCCATCACCAGCTCAACGGTGTCAAGGGAGTCGGCACCCAGGTCTTCAACGAAGGAAGCGGTGTTAACAACTTCTTCTTCTTTAACGCCCAGTTGCTCAGCAACGATTTTCTTGACGCGCTCTTCGATGGTGCTCATACCTTGTTTTCACTCCTAATGGACAAATTCAGGCAGCTGGCCAGTGGGTAAGTGTATAGAAAGGCTTTTCAGCTTTTCAACTGAAAGCTTCACTCCTCAAACCCTTTGGCCACCTGCCTATAAATTGATTGCAGCTTTATAACGGATTTTAGACAGCTCGTATGACATTTTTTTGAAGCAATCCGTCACATTTAACTCACATGTACATCCCGCCGTTCACCGGGATTGTAGCCCCGGTCACGTATGCCGCACCGTCGGATGCAAGAAAAGCGACCACTTGCGCGATCTCTTGAGCCTGCCCCAGACGACCCAGCGGAATTTGTGTTTGCAGCGCTTCACGCTGCGCTTCAGGCAAGTCGCGGGTCATGTCGGTATCGATGAAACCCGGAGTCACCGAGTTCACGGTAATCGACCGCGAGCCAACCTCACGCGCCAGAGCACGGCTGAAACCTTCCAGACCCGCCTTGGCGGTGGCGTAGTTTACTTGGCCAGCGTTGCCCATGGCACCCACCACCGAACCAATACTGATGATTCGACCCCAGCGAGCCTTGGTCATGCCGCGCAGAACGCCTTTGGACAGGCGATACAGACTGTTCAGGTTGGTATCGATCACGTCGTACCACTCGTCGTCTTTCATGCGCATCATCAGGTTGTCACGGGTAATACCGGCGTTGTTCACCAGGATCGCCGGCGCGCCGAACTGCTCCTGAATGCTGGACAGTACAGCAGCAACGGACTCGTCGCTGGTGACATTGAGCTCAAGGCCTGCGCCCTGAATGCCGTTTTCCTTCAAGGTGGCAGCAATACCCTCGGCACCCGAAGCGGAAGTTGCGGTACCCACAACGATCGCGCCCAGGCGACCCAGTTCAAGCGCGATGGCCTGGCCAATACCGCGGCTGGCGCCGGTAACCAATGCAACTTTACCTTGCAGACTCATGCAGGCTTCTCCTAATTCAGACCAACGCTGCGCGAGCGGCAGCGAAGGCATCTGGGGTGTTCAGGTTAGAGGTCGATACGCCTTCGGCGCAGCGCTTGTTGAGACCCGCCAGGACCTTGCCCGGACCGCACTCGACCAGCTGGGTAGCGCCCTTGGCGGCCAGGGTCTGCACCGACTCCACCCAACGCACCGGCTTGTACAACTGCTCCAGCAGGTCGCGCTTGAGGGTTTCGAGATCCGGCGCCACATCGGCGCTGACATTCTGTACCAACGGAATCTGTGGCGCCTGCCAGTTGATGGCGGCAATCGACTCGGCGAAACGCTCGGCAGCCGGACGCATCAGCTCGCAGTGTGATGGCACGCTGACAGGCAATGGCATGGCGCGCTTGGCGCCACGCGCCTTGCAACCCTCGATGGCGCGCTCGACAGCGGCCTTGGCGCCGGCGATCACCACCTGGCCCGGGGAGTTGAAATTGACCGCGCTGACCACTTCGCCTTGTGCGGCTTCGGCACAAGCGGCCAGCACATCGGCATCTTCCAGGCCGAGAATCGCCGCCATACCGCCCTGCCCCGCAGGAACGGCTTCTTGCATCAACTGGCCGCGACGCTCTACCAGCTTCACGGCTTCGCCCAGAGTCAGGCTGCCAGCGGCAACCAGCGCGCTGTATTCACCCAGGCTGTGGCCGGCGACGAATGCCGGGCGCGCACCGCCTTCCGCCAGCCACAGACGCCACAGGGCGATGGAGGCGGTCAGAATGGCTGGCTGGGTTTTGTCGGTTTGATTGAGCAGCTCTTCGGGACCCTCTTGGGTCAAGGCCCAGAGATCGTAGCCCAGAGCATCGGAAGCTTCTTTGAAGGTTTCGAGGATCAACGGGTACTGCGCGCCCAACTCGGCCAACATGCCGAGGGACTGCGAGCCCTGTCCAGGAAAGACGAATGCGAGGGATGCAGACATGTAACAAGCCCCTAATGATCTTGTCGTCGGAGAATTGACGCCCCACCGTGGTGGACGCAAGAAACTGAGAGTTGGATGGCCAATTGAACTGAGCGGTCACATTTAAGCATTTCCGAGTGCAAACGCCTAAAGCAACAGATCTTCGAGCCGCCCATGCAGGCGCTCCGGGAGGTTTTCCTGGATCTCGATCAACGCCCGTTGAATCGCACTCTGGAAACCCTGAACCCCTGCCGAACCGTGGCTTTTCACGACTATTCCCTGCAAGCCGAGAAAACTCGCGCCATTGTGTCGCGCCGGCGCCAGATCGGCCTGCAGACGCCGCATCAGCGGCAGCGCCAGAGCACCGACCACACGGGAAACCGCGTTTTGCTTAAACAGGGATTCGATACGCGCGGCAATCATGGTCGCCAGCCCCTCGCTGGACTTGAGCAGGATATTGCCGACAAAACCGTCGCATACCACCACATCCGCCTCGCCGCGATACAATCCGTCGCCCTCGACAAAACCGATGTAATTCAGACCCCGGGCATTCTGCAGCAGGCTAGCTGCCAGCTTGACCTGCTGATTGCCCTTGATGTCTTCAGTACCGATATTGAGCAACGCCACTCGCGGACGAACGACCCCCAACGTCTCGGCTGCCACCGAGCCCATGACCGCGAACTGGAACAGGTGCTCGGCGCTGCAATCGACGTTTGCCCCCAGATCCAGCAGCTGGCAATAGCCGCGCTGGGTTGGAATAGCCGCCACCATCGCCGGACGATCGATGCCCGGAAGGGTTTTCAACACATAACGCGACAACGCCATCAGCGCACCGGTATTGCCGGCGCTGACACAGGCCTGGGCCTTGCCATCACGCAGCAGCTCTAACGCCACTCGCATGGAGGAGTCCGGCTTGCCACGCAGAGCCTGGGAAGGTTTTTCATCCATGCCAATGACTTCTGCGGCGGGCACAACCGTCAGGCGCGCGCGATCCACAGCCGAATGACCGGAAATCAGTTCTTCTAGAAGGAAAGGTTGGCCGACAAGGGCCAGGTGCAGCGAGGGGGTGGCAGACAGGCAAGCAAGGCTGGCCTGAACAATGCTGCGGGGACCGAAGTCCCCGCCCATTGCGTCAATCGCGATGACTTGAGCGGACAAGGATTACTCGTCAGCGCCCTTGTCGATCACTTTACGACCACGGTATACGCCTTCTGGCGATACGTGGTGACGCAGGTGAACTTCACCAGTGGTCTTTTCTACGGACAGGGTGCTAGCCTCGAGAGCGTCGTGCGAACGACGCATGTCACGGGCAGAGCGGGATTTTTTGTTCTGCTGAACAGCCATAATTGATTAACTCCTAAACGTTTGGGTCACGCTTTAACTGCGCCAATACACTGAACGGGTTGGACCGCGTTACCTCGTCCTCGCTCGGTTCGGGCTCATCGAGACCCGCCGGCTGCTGGCATTCTTCCGGATGATGAGCAGGCACGATGGGCAAGGCGAGCAAAAGCTCCTCCTCGATCAAAGCCTGCAGATCCAAAGGATCTTCGCCCAGTTCCAGCACGTCATAACCTTTCGGCAACGACTGGGTATTCGCACCCTCCTTCACCACAGCGTAACTGCATTCGCTGTGGATCGGCAGGGTGACCAGCTCAAGACAACGCTGGCAAACCATTTTGACTTCAGTGTCGATAAAGCTGTGGATCACCACAGATTTACGTTCATCTCGTTCAAAAACGAATTTAGCCTGCACCGTACCGACATCGTCGGAAAGCGGGTCGCAGAGTCTCTTCAAATCGGCCAGCAGCAGTTCACCTTGAAGGGTGGTGCCACGGTCAGCCAATTTGCGCGGGTCAACGTGAGGTGGAATCGGGTCATTCAACATAGGCGCAGCATTATAGGGATGCCCCCGGCCATGTCAAAGGAAATTCAGCCCTGTCCGTCACTTGCAAGCCCCGCTAGAATTCGCGGCCAGCCTCAGGAGATGCGCATGCTGCCTTTATTACTTGCCTCAAGCTCGGCCTACCGGCGCGAATTGCTCACCCGCCTGCGCCTGCCATTTACCTGCAGCTCTCCAGATATCGACGAAAGCCACCGCCCCGGAGAATCCGCCAGCGACCTGGTCAAACGCCTCGCCGAAGAGAAAGCCCGAGCGCTGGCCGCCACCCACCCGGGACACTTGATCATTGGCTCGGACCAGGTCGCGGTGCTCGGCGAGCGCATCATCGGCAAGCCCCACACTTTCGAAAAGGCGCGCGAGCAATTGCTCGCCGCCAGCGGCGCCAGCGTGACCTTTCTCACCGGCCTGGCCCTGCTCAACAGCAAGAGCAGCCACTGCCAGGTCGACTGTGTACCCTTCACCGTGCATATGCGCGAGCTGAGCCCTGCCCGCATCGAACGCTACTTGCACGCCGAACAGCCTTATGACTGTGCCGGCAGCTTCAAGGCCGAGGGCCTGGGCATCAGCCTGTTCCGCAGCACCGAGGGCAGCGACGCCAGCAGCCTGATCGGCCTGCCGCTGATCCGCCTGGTAGACATGCTGCTCGCCGAAAGCGTAGAAATCCCCTGACCACCCACACTAAAAAAGCCGGCCATAAGGCCGGCTCTTTTTAAAACAGCGCAATCAACGCAGTGTCGGCCCCTGAAAGCCCATCCACATGGCCAAATGCTCGGCAACACTGGCACCCAGCTTTTTCGAGAAGCGATCGAAAGGCGACTCCTGCACGGTGAAATCCACCAACTCCTTCTCGCCGACCACATCCCGGGCAACCGAGCTGGCACTCCCCAACCCATCGATCAAGCCCAGTTGCAGTGCCTGCTCGCCGGACCAGACCAGGCCGGAGAACAGCTCCGGATGATCCTTGTCCTTGAGACGCTCGCCACGCCCCTGCTTGACGCTGGCGATGAACTGGCGATGAGTGGTATCCAGCACGCCCTGCCAGAACTGGGTTTCCTCGGGCTTCTGCGGCTGGAACGGGTCCAGGAACGACTTGTGCTCACCCGAGGTGTAGGTACGACGCTCCACACCCAGCTTCTCCATGGTACCGACGAAACCATAACCGGCCGCCGTGACCCCGATAGAACCGACCAGGCTCGCCTTGTCGGCATAGATCTGATCGGCGGCGCTGGCAATGTAGTAGGCGCCGGAAGCTCCCAGGTCGGAAATCACTGCATACACCTTGATATCCGGATGCAAGCCACGCAGGCGACGGATTTCGTCATAGACATAACCCGACTGCACCGGGCTACCGCCAGGACTGTTGATACGCAGCACAATGCCTTTGACCTTCGAGTCCTCGAAAGCCGCACGCAAGCCGGTCACGATGTTGTCGGCGCTCGCCGACTCCTTGTCCGCGATCACGCCCGCCACCTCGATCAATGCCGTGTAACCAGCCCCGCGGGTGGCGGTTTTTTCCATATCCATCAACGGCGTAAACAGCGCCAGGGCCACAAGCAGATAAACAAAGGTCAGGAGTTTGAAGAAAATCCCCCAGCGCCGCGAACGCCGCTGTTCTTGCACACCGGCCAACAGGGTCTTTTCCAGCAATTTCCAGCTCTTGTCGTCAGCACTGTCGGCAGCCGATTTACTCGGCGCCTTCCATTCGTCGCTCATGCTTTTACCCCAAAAGACTCAATTGCCCCGCCAGCCAAGCCAGGCATGCAATTGAGGAAAACTATCGATAGACAGGCGCGGCTCGTAAGCCTGCAAGGCTTCCAGCGATTGCGCGCCATAACCGACCGCAACCGATGCCATGCCTGCATTACGCGCCATCAGCAGGTCGAAAGAGGAATCACCGACCATCAACGCCTGCTCGGGGCGCACCTCGCAATGCGCCAGGATCTGCTCAAGCATCAGCGGATGAGGCTTGCTCGCGGTTTCGTCGGCAGCGCGGGTGATGTCGAAATAATCTTCCCAGCCATGCGCCTTCAACACCCGATCCAGACCACGACGCGCCTTACCGGTCGCTACCGCCAGATGATATCCCTCGCGCCGGAAAGCTTCGAGAGACTGCACCACCCCGGCAAACAATGGAGAAGGCTCGGCCTCGAGAGCGATGTAGTGATCGGCATAGTGCTGGCGAAAATCTACCAGCTCGGCATCGCTGATGTGCGGATACAGCGTGCGGATCGCCTCCGGCAATCCCAGGCCGATAATGCCCTTGACCGCAAAATCGTCGCACCGGGCAAACCCCGAGCGATCGGAGGCCACATGCATGGCCTCGACTATCCGACCAATGGAGTCTGCCAGGGTGCCGTCCCAATCAAAGATCAGCAGTTTGTAATCAGGGTGCACTCAGGCGCTCCACGGTCTTGGCCCACATTTCATCCACCGGCGCCTGCAATTTCAGCTCGCCGCCATCGGGCAGCGGCACGGTCAGCATATAGGCATGCAGAAACAGGCGCTTACCGCCCAGATCGCGGATTTCCTTGGTGAAATCGTCATCGCCATACTTGCTGTCGCCGGCAATGCAATGCCCGGCATGCAGGGTATGCACACGGATCTGGTGAGTACGACCGGTCACCGGCTTGGCTTCGACCATGGTGGCGAAGTCACCGAAGCGACGCAGCACCTTGAACACGGTCAAGGCCTCCTTGCCCTCTTCATTCACTTCGACCATGCGCTCGCCGGAACGCAGGTTGCTCTTGAGCAGCGGCGCACGGACCTGCTTGATCGAGGTCGCCCAGTTGCCGCGCACCAGCGCCATGTAGCGCTTGTCGACACCATCGCCGCGCAAGGCTTCATGCAAATGACGCAGCATGCTGCGTTTCTTGGCGATCATCAGCAGGCCGGAAGTATCGCGGTCGAGGCGATGGACCAGCTCCAACTCCTTGGCGTCCGGGCGCAACTGACGAAAGGCTTCGATCACCCCAAAATTCAGACCGCTGCCGCCATGCACAGCGATGCCGGCGGGCTTGTTGATCACGATCAAGGCTTTGTCTTCATAGACAATCGAAGCTTCCAGGCGCTGCAACAAACCCTGCGCCACGGGCACGGGTTCGTCACGCTCCGGCACGCGCACCGGCGGCACGCGCACGATATCGCCTGCCTGCAGCTTGTATTCGGGCTTGATCCGCCCCTTGTTCACCCGCACTTCGCCTTTGCGCAAAATGCGGTAAATCAAGGTCTTGGGCACGCCTTTGAGCCGAGCGAGGAGGAAATTGTC
Organism: Pseudomonas sp. NFPP07; assembly: GCF_900115645.1. Taxonomy (NCBI): domain Bacteria; kingdom Pseudomonadati; phylum Pseudomonadota; class Gammaproteobacteria; order Pseudomonadales; family Pseudomonadaceae; genus Pseudomonas; species Pseudomonas sp. NFPP07. The sequence goes on along the minus strand of NZ_FOXG01000003.1, from coordinate 306,957 downwards.
GATTCGTTGGCCGGCATATTCCGGCGAGACCTCAAGCAGTTGAACGCCTGGGGTCGAGGGGGCAGTAGTCGTCATGGCGCAAATGATAACAATTTTTTATGGAATTGAAGCACTTAATGATTACTGCTATAGTCGCGAACGCCGCCAAAAGCGGCCTGGACAGCGGACCAACGGCCAACAGCCGGCCCTGACCAACGCAATTCACCAGGATGCGAGGCCGTCCTACGGGGCTTTCGCTACGAACGGTGGAGTTTTGCAGTTGTAACAAGCGCAGGTGACATGAGGCCTGAAGCACGCCGAAAAGCAGAGTTTCCACTCGCCTTTCGAGCAAATATTCACGGCCAGTTCACAAAGTGCAGTCAGCTACGAACGAACCCGAGCGAGCGCTTCGGAAACACCGCCTAAATTAGCCATGATGCGTGAGCTCCCCTTTCGGAGCTCACGGTAAATGCCAACCCGCTGCGGATTCTGCGCGCGGCAGCACCCGAATTATCAGGGATACGTGTAGGGTGGAGATGCACAACCGTCGGACTGTGTAGCATTAGGCTTTATCAAGACGCTTCATCTCGTCCACAGTCGCCGGTTGATTCCTCCTCCTGATTGAGCTTTTGCTTAAGAGGTGCCTTTTGTCACCCCAGCAAGCAGGACGCGTGAGTCGCGAGTTCGCCCCAACTGGCCGGATTTCGCTAGACACTGGAGCGGCCAACCGCTCCTGACGCACCTGACACCGACCGTGAGAAGTCGTGTGTGCCGAACGCCGTTTCCGGCAGCCCGGAAACCGACGGTACTACATGAAAAGAATGCTGATTAACGCAACTCAACCCGAAGAGTTGCGTGTTGCACTGGTAGATGGCCAACGCCTCTACGACCTGGACATCGAATCCGGTGCACGCGAGCAGAAGAAGGCCAACATCTATAAAGGCCGTATCACTCGCATCGAACCAAGCCTCGAGGCTGCCTTTGTCGATTTCGGCTCTGAGCGCCACGGCTTCCTGCCCCTCAAAGAAATCTCCCGCGAATACTTCAAGAAAGCTCCCGAAGGCCGCGTCAATATCAAGGACGTCCTGAGCGAAGGCCAGGAAGTCATCGTTCAGGTCGAAAAAGAAGAACGTGGCAACAAGGGCGCTGCCCTGACCACCTTCATCAGCCTGGCCGGTCGTTACCTGGTGCTGATGCCGAACAACCCGCGTGCCGGCGGCATCTCCCGTCGCATCGAAGGCGAAGAGCGCAACGAACTGCGCGAAGCCTTGAACGGCCTGGTCGCCCCTGCCGACATGGGCCTGATCGTCCGCACTGCCGGCCTGGGCCGCAGCAGCGAAGAAATGCAGTGGGACCTCGACTACCTGCTGCAACTCTGGACCGCCATCAAAGAAGCCTCGCTGGACCGCGCGGCGCCTTTCCTGATCTACCAGGAAAGCAACGTGATCATCCGCGCCATCCGCGACTACCTGCGCCAGGACATCGGCGAAGTGCTGATCGACAGCGTTGAAGCCCAGGACGAAGCCCTGACCTTCATCCGCCAGGTGATGCCGCAGTACGCCAGCAAGATCAAGCTGTATGAAGACAGCGTTCCGCTGTTCAACCGTTTCCAGATCGAAAGCCAGATCGAAACCGCCTTCCAGCGCGTCGTCGAACTGCCTTCCGGCGGCTCCATCGTTATCGATCCGACCGAAGCCCTGGTGTCCATCGACATCAACTCGGCGCGCGCCACCAAAGGCAGCGACATCGAAGAAACCGCCCTGCAGACCAACCTGGAAGCAGCGGAAGAAATCGCTCGCCAGCTGCGCCTGCGTGACATCGGCGGCCTGATCGTCATCGACTTCATCGACATGACCCCGGCCAAGAACCAGCGCGCCGTGGAAGAGAAAGTCCGCGAATGCCTGGAAGCCGACCGCGCTCGCGTCCAGGTCGGTCGCATCTCGCGCTTCGGCCTGCTGGAAATGTCCCGCCAGCGCCTGCGTCCATCCCTCGGCGAAAGCAGCGGCATCGTCTGCCCACGCTGCAACGGCACCGGCATCATCCGCGACGTCGAATCGCTGTCGCTGGCGATCCTGCGCCTGATCGAAGAAGAAGCCCTGAAAGATCGCACCGCCGAAGTTCGCGCCCAAGTGCCGATTCCGGTTGCTGCCTTCCTGCTCAACGAAAAACGCAATTCGATCACCAAGATCGAACTGCGCACCCGTGCTCGTATCGTCATTCTGCCGAACGACCATCTCGAAACGCCGCACTTCGAAGTCCAGCGTCTGCGTGATGACAGCCCGGAAGCCGGCATCAACCAGTCCAGCTACGAAATCGCCGCTGCCGCTGCCGAGGCCGAAGAAGTCCAGCCAGCCGCCGCGACCCGCACCCTGGTTCGCCAGGAAGCCGCCGTCAAGACCGCTCCAGCCCGTGCCAATGCACCGGTTCCAACCGAAGTGGTCGCCGCCCCGGTTGCCGCTCCGGCCGCCGTTGCCGAGCCAAGCCTGTTCAAGGGCCTGGTGAAGTCCCTGGTCAGCCTGTTCGCCACCAAGGAAGAGCCAGCCGCTCCGGTCGTGGTTGAAAAACCGGCCACCGAGCGTCCTGCACGCAACGAAGAACGCCGTAACGGTCGTCAGCAGAGCCGCAATCGCAACGGTCGCCGCGACGAAGAGCGCAAGCCACGCGAAGAACGCGCCCCTCGTGAAGAGCGCGCACCGCGCGAAGCCCGCGAAGAGCGTCAGCCACGTGAAGTTCGCGAGGCTCGCGAGGAAGTCCAGGCCACCGCTCGCGAAGAGCGCGCGCCACGTCCGCCACGCGAAGAGCGTCAACCACGCCCACCACGTGAAGACCGCAAGCCACGCGGCGAGCGTGAAGAACGCGTGCGTGAACTGCGCGAACCGCTGGACGCTGCTCCTGCCGCTGTCGCTGCCGCCGAAGAACGCCCGGCTCGTCAGCCACGCGAAGAGCGTCAACCGCGCCCACCGCGTGAAGAGCGCCAACCTCGCGCCGAACAGGCCGCTGCCGTAGCTGAAGAAGAGCTGCTGCCGAACGAAGAGCAACTGCAGGAAGACGGTCAGGAGAACGCCGAGGGCGATCGTCCACGCCGCCGCTCCCGTGGCCAGCGTCGTCGCAGCAACCGTCGCGAGCGTCAGCGTGACGCCAACGGCAATGTGATCGAAGGTTCGGAAGAAAACAGCGAAGAGCCAAGCAGCGCCGATCTGGCCGCAGGCCTGGCGGTAACCGCTGCCGTTGCCAGCACCGTGATCAGCGCCCCGGCCGAAGCCCAGGCTCACGAGCAGGCCGAACGTGCCACCGCCGCCGTCCAGGAAGCCGCACCGACCGTCGAAGCACCGGTCGTCGAGGCCACCACTGCGGTAGAGATTCCAGCAGCACCTGCTGTTGAAGTCGCCCAGGTTCGTGAAGAACAGCACGAAGAACAGGCTGCGCAACCTGCAATTGTTGCAGAACAACCTGCAGTCGTTGCCGAGCCAGTGGTCGAAGCGCCAGTCGCCGAAGCACCAGCGGCAGAACCAACCCAGGAAGCGCCTAGTGCCTTCGAGCGTGCCGCCGAGGCGATCATTGCCGAAGCGCCTGCGCCAGTCGCAGAAGTTGTGGCTGAAGCAGTCGTGGCTGCTGAACCTGTAGTTGCCGAGCCTGTGGCTGCCGCACCGGAAGCGCCGGTTGAGGCACCTGCCGCCGAAGTGGCTGCACCGGTTGTCGAGGCCGCTCCGGCCAGCGCCCTGACCAGCACCGGTCGCGCGCCAAACGACCCGCGTGAAGTGCGTCGTCGCAAGCGCGAAGCCGAGCGTCTGCAGAAGGAAGCCGAGCTGGCTGCCGCTGCCGCCGCTGAAGCTCCGGCAGAAGCCGTAGTGGCCGCCGAGCCTGCGCCGGTGGTTGCCGAGGTGGTCGAGGCAGCTCCTGCTGCCGAACCGATCATCGAGCAACCTGCGCCTGCCGCCGACGAAGCCCCGCGCTCCGTCGAAGAAGTGGTAGAGCACAAGCCCAAGGCCCAGGAAGAAGAGCACGAGCCTAAACCCCTCGTCTGATTCCTAGCCCGATAAAAAGCCCCGCCTGGTCACCCAGGCGGGGCTTTTTTTATGCCTGCAATTCTTCGATCAACATCTTCGCCGCGAAAGCGAGCCCAGCGATCTCAATCGGTAAAAACCAACGCCTGCGGCACATCCACGTCCCACAACACGCCAGCATCCGCCAGTTCCACCTCGACAACCTGCCCCGCGGCAAACAATGGCCTGGCTCCCCGATCCCCGGAAAGGCCCTGCAACGCCTGACCAAAGGCCGCGCCAAAAGCCACCGGGTGACCATAGGCCCCCTTATAAACAGGCACCCGGATCATTTGCTCGCCCAGTTCCCGCACCACGCTCTCGATACTCGACGGCAGGATAAAGGGCATATCCCCCAGCACCACCAGCCAGCCACTGGTATCGGCACAGGCTGCGACGGCGGCCGCGAGGCTGTCGCCCATGCCCGGCGAATCCAGAAGCACCACCTGGCAGCCATAGGCTTCAGCCAAGGCAATCACCTCGGTACGGTCCGGCGTTGTCACCAGGACTCTACGGGCCAGCAATGCGGGCAAGCTCCTCAGGACCTGCTCGACTACCGGCCTGATCACCGCATCTCGTCCCAGGCATGGAGCCAGCAACTTGTCTTGCCCGCCCCCCGCCGCCTGTCGGAAACGACTGCCCTGCCCCGCGGCCAGGATGACCGCGCACAGCGACTCGCTCACGCGCTCACCTGCGCAGCCACTTGGGGCGGCTTTTTCTGCAACAGGTCGATGCCGTTCTTGATGGCAACGATCTCCGACATCACCGACAGGGCAATCTCCGCCGGTGTATGACTGCCGATATGCAGGCCGATGGGCCCGTGCAAGCGTTCGATGGCCTGCGGCTCCAGCCCCAGCTGGGCCAGATTCTCCCGACGCTTCTGACTATTGACCCGAGAGCCCAGCGCCCCGACGTAAAACGCCCGGGAATTGAGCGCGGTCAACAGCGCCATGTCATCCAGCCGGGGGTCATGGGTCAGCGCGACAATGGCCGTACGCTCGTCGGTCTCGATATTCAGCACCGCATCGTCCGGCATTCCCGGTACAAAACGTCCGTGCTGCTCTTCCCAACCGTAGACAAACTCCTTGCGCGGATCGCAGATCAGTACTTCGAAGTCCAGCAACCGCGCCATTTCCGCTACATACCGCGACAACTGCCCGGCGCCGATCAGCAACAGCCGCCAACGCGGGCCATAGATCGCCCGCAGGGTGGTGTCATCGAAACTCAGCACGTCGGTCTTGCTGGCCGGTTTCAGCAGCACTTCACCGCTGCTCAGGTTCAACTCCCGGGCGACGATTTCATGCGCCTCGCAACGAGCCAGCAGTTCCGCGACCCAGGCCGGATCGCCAACCCGCTCCTCGATCAGGCGTAGGGTGCCGCCGCACGGCAGGCCAAAACGCGCGGCCTCCTCGCGGGTCACGCCATAGGTCACCAGTTGCACCGGCGGCCCGTCCAGAGGCAGGCGGCCATCGTGCAAACGGGCGATCAGGTCGTCCTCGATACAACCGCCCGAGACCGAGCCAATCACCATGCCGTCTTCACGCAAGGCCAGCATGGCCCCCGGTGGCCGCGGCGCGCTGCCCCAGGTCTGGACCACGCTGTACAAGGTCACGCGCTGCCCCGCGCGGCGCCATTCCAGCACGCTGCGCAGGACATTCAGATCAACGCTGTCCATCAGGCCTTGCTCGCTTGTTGCCAGCCTTGCAGCTGGTAACGCACTGGCAGGTTGCGGATGCGCTTGCCGGTGGCGGCAAAGATCGCATTACACAGGGCCGGCGCGATCGGCGGCACGCCCGGCTCACCGACACCACCCAGCGGCACATCGCCTGGTGGCGTCACCAGATGCACGGCGACTTCTTTCGGCGCCAGGGACATGCGCGCCACTTCATACATATGGAAGTTGTCCTGCTGGACCTTGCCGTCCTTGAAGCTGATCTCACCCACCACCGCATTGCCCAGGCCCATCACACAGGCGCCCTCGAACTGCGAGCGGATACGCTCGGGATTGATCTGCGGACCGCAGTCCACGGCGATATCGGCCTTGTGCACGATCAGGGTGCCATCATCCTTGACCTCGACCTCGATCACCGCCGCCACATAGGTGACGAAGCTGTAGTGCACCGCCAGCCCCAGGCCGCGGCCCTTGGGCAGACTGCGTCCCCAGCCCGCCGCCTTGGCCGCGGTCTCCAGCACGCCGCGCATGCGCGCGGTGTCGATCGGGTAACGCTCCGGCGACTCGCCGTAGTTCCATTCTTCGCTCAAGGTCCGTGGGTCGATCTGACGATCCGGCCCCAGCAGCTTGAGCTGGTACTTCAATGGGTCCTGACCCGCCTTGTGCGCCAGTTCGTCGACAAAGCTCTGGATGGCGAAACCGTGGGGGATGTTCGACACCGAGCGATACCAGCCAACCCGGGTATGCGCAGCGGCCTCGGGGTTTTCCAGGCGCACGTTGGGAATCGCATAGGCCAGGTTGGTAAAGCCCATGCCCAGCTCGAAGGCCGCCTCATGGTTCATGCCCGGGGCGAACAGCGCAGTGATGCTCGGTGCCACGGTGCGGTGCAGCCAGCCGGACGGCATGCCGTCCTTGTTCAGGCTGGCCTTGAGGTATTCCGCCGACACGGTGTGGAAGTAGGAGTTGTGAATGTCGTCTTCGCGGGTCCATTGCACCCGTACCGCCTTGCCCGGCATTTCCTTGGCGAGGATCGCCGCCTCGAGGATGAAGTCGGGCTTGGATTTACGCCCGAAGCCACCGCCGAGCAAGGTGATGTTGACCGTCACCTTGTCGAAGGGAATGCCCAGGCGCTCGGCGATACGTTCGCGGGTCACCTGTGGCGCCTGGCTCGGAGCCCAGGCTTCGCACTGGCCGCCCTGGAAGCGCGCCACGGCGACCATCGGCTCCATCGGCGCCTGCGCCAGGTGCGGCAGGTAGTAGGAGGCCTCCAGGCTGCTGTCGGCGCTGCTCATGGCGTCGTCGATATTGCCAGTGCTGCGCACTACCTTGCCGGGCTTGAGCGCCGCGGCTTCCAGCTCCTTGCGGTAGGCAATCGAGTCGTAGCCGGCGTTGACGCCATCGTCCCACTCGATCTTCAACGCATCGCGGCCCTTGATTGCCGCCCAGGTATTGCTGGCGATCACTGCCACGCCGCCCAGCGGCTGGAACTCGGAAGGTAGCGGGCGGCTTTCGATCTGCACCACCTTGATCACGCCCGGCACCTTCAGCGCCGCGCTGCCATCGAAGGATTTGACCTTGCCGCCATAGACCCGTGGGCGTGCAACCGTCGCGAAGAGCATGCCGTCGAAATGCACGTCGGCGCCGTAGACCGCCTGGCCATTGACGATATCCGCACCATCGATGGCGCGGGTGCCCTCCTTGCCGATGTAGCGGAATTCGCTCGGTTGCTTCAGCCGCAGGCTGTCGCGGGCCGGCACCGCCAGGGCGCTCGCCGCGGCGGCCAGGGCGCCGTAGCCCAGTTCACGGCCGCTCGGCTGGTGGACCACTTTATGCAACTGGGCCCGGCACTCGGCCAGCGGGACTTTCCATTGTTCGGCCGCCACCTGCTCGAGCATGGTCCGCGCCGCCGCACCGCAGCGCCGCATCGGCTCGTACCAATGGCGCATGCTGCGCGAACCGTCGGTGTCCTGGTTACCGAACAGCGCCTCGTCGCCCGGCGCCTGCCTGACCTTCACCAGCGCCCAGTCGGCCTCCAGTTCGTCAGCGACCACCATGCTCAGGCTGGTACGCACACCCTGGCCCATTTCCGAACGGTTGCAGAGCACGGTCACGCTGCCGTCGGCGGCGATACTCACGTACACCTTGGGGTCATCGACCCAGCCGTTGGGCATGCCGTCGGCACCGAACTTCTTCTCTTCGGCGAAAGCGTCCTGCCAGCCCCAGCTGGCCGCCAGCACCAATGCGCCGGTGGCGCCGACGCCTTTGAGAAAACCGCGGCGGCTGAGGTTGCTCAAGGCAAAATCATTCGGCAGCTGGCTCATGCCTTGGCCTCCTTCAGGTGGGTGGAGGCCTGGCGGATCGCCGTCTTGATCCGGTTGTAGGTGCCGCAACGGCAGATGTTGCCGACCATGGCGGCTTCGATCTGTTCGTCGCTGGGGTTGGGGTTGACCTTGAGCAAGGCGGTGGCCGACATGATCTGCCCGCCCTGGCAGTAGCCGCACTGGGCCACCGCGCTGTCCAGCCACGCCTGCTGCACGACTTTGCCGACCGGGTCGCTGTGCAGGTTGTCGATGGTGCTGACGTCCTGCCCGACCACCGAGCCGATCGGCGTGATGCAACTGCGCGCCGGGGCGCCGTCGATATGGATGGTGCACGCGCCGCACAGGCCCATGCCGCAACCGAACTTGGTGCCGTTGTAGCCCGCCACGTCGCGGATAGCCCAGAGCAGCGGCATGTCCTCGGTGACATCCAGTGGGTGATCTTGACCGTTGAGTTTCAGGGTAATCATGGGCACGCCCGCATATTTTCCGTTTATGGGGTCGAGCAATCTGCCGTTGAGCACAACGACTTGCAGGAGCAGATCGACTCAGGCTAATGGGCTCTCTTATGAAGACGGGGAGTCTTCACCGGGCCTTTGGGGTACAAATAGTTGCATTGTTAGCAGGCTAAGTTAAGCCGCAATTAACAAAAAAGCCTTGCAGGGTGTGAACCCGTGCAAGGCTTTGCTGGCGAGCTTTGAGCTTAGCTCAACGGGCTCAATAGAGATTGGGCTCCATCTCCAGCTGAACATGGAAGCGCTCGGCAATATCCTGCTGGATCCTTCGTGCCAGGCTTAACAGCTGCAAGCCCGTGGCACCGCCATAGTTGACCAGCACCAGCGACTGCAAACGATGCACCCCGGCATCGCCATCGCGAAAGCCCTTCCAGCCCGCCTGTTCGATCAACCAGCCAGCGGCCAGCTTCACCTGCCCGTCCGCCTGTGGATAACCCACCAGCCCCGCATGCTGCTGCCTGATCTCGGCCGCCAGAGCAGCGGACACCACCGGGTTCTTGAAGAAACTGCCGGCATTGCCCAGTACCGCCGGGTCCGGCAGTTTTTCGCTGCGGATGCTGCAAATGGCGCGGCTGACATCGCTGGCCGTCGGCTGCTCGATGCCCTGCTCGCTCAAGCGCTGGCGCACCGGGCCATATTCCAGGTGCAGATGCTCGCTGCGGGCCAGGGCAAAACGCACCCGCAGAATCAGCCAGCGGCCGGCCTCTCGCTTGAACAGGCTGTCGCGGTAGGCGAACTGACACTCTTCCAGGCTGAAGTCGCGCAACTCACCGCTCTGCCGATCCAGAGCGGTCAGGCCGGCGAACACATCCTTGATCTCGACCCCGTAGGCACCGATGTTCTGCATCGGTGCGGCGCCCACGGTCCCCGGAATCAGGCTGAGGTTTTCCAGGCCGCACAAGCCCTGTTGCAAGGTCCACTGCACGAAGGGATGCCAGGTTTCACCCGCTTCGGCTTCGACTACTACCTGCTGGCCATCGTCGCTCAGCAGACGAATGCCACAGGTACTCATGCGCAAGACCAGCGCTGGAATATCCGCGGTCAGCAGCAAGTTGCTGCCGCCGCCAATCACCAGCAGCGGCAGTTGGTACTGCTCCGAATAGGCCAGCGCCTCACGCACGTCGGCGTCGCTGTGGGCCTCGGCGAACAGCTGCGCGCGCGCATCGACGCCGAAGGTGTTGAAAGGCTTGAGGGAAACCTGGGACTGCAGATGCAAGCTCATAGCCGCCCCTTCAGCTCGATCACCAGCCGATCGCTGGCGTACTCGATCAGGTCCAGCACCTGCTCGAAACCTTGCTCACCGTCGTAGTAAGGATCCGGCACCTCGTCCAACGCCGCCTCGTAGCGGCGCAGGAACAGGTCCAGCTCGGCCTTGCCCTGGGCCGGCTGCAGCGCCTTGAGATTGCGCAGGTTGCTCTCGTCCATGGCCAGGATCAGGTCGTAGCGAGCAAAATCCGCGCTGCTGACTTGCTGCGCGCGCTGGGCCGACAGGTCGTAGCCACGCAACAGCGCCGCGCGCTGGCTGCGCTTGTCCGGCGCCTTGCCGATGTGCCATTCGCCAGTCCCTGCGGACGCGACTTCGACCCGGTCGGCCAGCCCCGCTTCACGTAACTTGTGGCGCAGTACGCCCTCCGCCGTCGGCGAACGGCAGATATTGCCCAGGCAGACAAACAAAACCCGCATCAGGCCTCCAGCAGGCGACGAACGCGCTCAAGGTCTTCGGCGGTATCGATACCACCAGGCGGCGCTTCCAGGGCATCGGCGACATGGATACGCACGCCGTGCCACAAGGCCCGCAACTGCTCCAGTGACTCGGTGTTCTCCAGCCAGCACGGGCCCCAGTTGACGAAGTCATGCAGGAAGCCGGCGCGGTAGGCATAGATGCCGATATGGCGGCGATACGGCACGCCTTCCGGCAGCAGGTCGCGATTCTTCGCAAAAGCATCGCGCGCCCACGGCAAGGTGGCGCGGCTGAAGGTCAACGCCAGACCATTGATGTCGCTGACCACCTTGACCACGTTCGGGTTGAACAGGGTCTCGACGTCTTCGATCGGCTCGGCCAGGGTGGCCATGCTCGCTTCGGTGTGGGCGGCCAGGTTGGCGGCCACCTGATCGATCACCGCCGGCGGGATCAGCGGCTCGTCGCCCTGGACATTGACCACGATGGCATCCGCGGCCAGGCCCAATTGGCTGGCGACTTCCGCCAGGCGATCGGTACCGGAGTTGTGGTCCTCGCGGGTCAGCACCGCTTCGGCGCCGAAGCCCTGGCAGGCCTCGACGATTCGCGCGTCGTCGGTCGCCACCACCACGCGCTGGGCGGCGCTCTTGCAGGCCTGTTCCCAGACGTGCTGGATCATCGGCTTGCCGGCGATCAAGTGCAGCGGTTTACCCGGCAGGCGGGTGGAGGCGAATCGGGCTGGAATGACAACGGTAAAGGCTGTGGTCATTTATCCAGGCGCTCGTCGGTGCTGAGGGTGCGGGCTTCGCTTTCCAGCATGACCGGGATGCCATCGCGAATCGGATAGGCCAGGCCGGCGCCCTTGCTGATCAGCTCGGTCTTGTCGGCGCTGAGCTTGAGCGGTCCCTTGCAGATCGGGCAAGCGAGGATATCGAGCAATTTGGTGTCCATGAGAATTCCCTGGATAGAAGCGTTAAGGCAGAAGACGAGCGGGCAACAGGCGCATCAGCTGCGTATCGAACCAGGCCACGAAGGCCGGGGATGGCACAGCATCCACCGCCAGGTACCACCAGTCGGGAGCCGCGAAGGCACGGCACTTCACCGCATCCTTTTCGGTCATGACCAGCGGCAGCGCCGGAGTGAAACTCAGCGCCTGCGCACTGTATTCGGCGTGGTCGGCGAAAGCATGCGGGACAGGCTGCCAGTGTAGCGTTTCAAGGGTAGTGAAGAAACGTTGCGGATTGCCGATACCGGCCACCGCGTGCAATGCCTGCCCCGGCGCGAAGTGCTCAAGCCCGCGACGTTCGCCGCTTTGCAGATTGACCAGGGCGGTGGGCAGCAGGCGAAAGGCGAAGCCATCCTCGCGATCGTCGCTGGCGCCGTTGTAGAGCACTGCGTCGACGCTTTGCAGGCGCTCGACCGGCTCGCGCAGCGGCCCGGCCGGCAGGCAACGCCGGTTGCCCAGCCCGCGCGCGGCGTCGATCAGCACCAGCTCGAGATCGCGGGCCATGCGGTAATGCTGCATGCCGTCGTCGGAGAGAATCAGATCCAGCGGCTCGGCGGCCAGCAGGGCTCGCACGGCGCGACTGCGATCAGGGTCGATCATCAGCGGCACGCCGCTGCGCTGGACGATCAGCAAAGGCTCGTCGCCGGCGACAGCGGCGCTCTGCTCGGCGGTGACCCGCCATGGCCACTGCGGCGGCTTGGCGCCGTAACCACGGCTGACCACGCCGACCCGCAGCCCGCTGCGCCGGCAATGCTCGATCAGCCACAGGATCAGCGGCGTCTTGCCGGTACCGCCCACGGTGATATTGCCGACCACCACCAGCGGCACCGACGGCTGGTAAACATGGCTCTCACCGGCCAGGAAGCGTTCGCGCTTGCGCACCACCACCCGGCGATAGAGCCACTCCAGGGGCTGCAGCAGTTTCAGCGCGGGATGGCCGTTGTACCAGGCAGCGAGCAAACGATCGGACATGGCCATCAGGGTGCTGGCGCCGCCTCGACGGTGGTCATGCGCAGATGGCTGAAACCGAGCTTGCCGGCGGCGTCCATCGCGGTAATGACGGCCTGGTGCTGGGCCTTGCCGTCGGCACTGATGGACAGCGGCAGGTTGGTGTCACCCGCCGACTCCTTCTGCAAGGCTTCGATCAGGCTGGCCAGGTCGCTCTTGGGCAGCACCTGGTTGTTCACCGAAAACACCCCGTCGGCGCTGATGGCGATATCCAGTTGCTTGGTCTGCTGGTCTTCGGCCGGCGAGCCGCTGACGGCCTCCGGCAACTCGACGCGCAACTGGGTTTCCCGGGTAAAGGTGGTGGTCACGACGAAAAACAGCAGCAGGATAAACACCACGTCGATCAACGACGCGAGGTTGATATCGATGGTTTCCCGTGGCTTGCGGCGGAATTTCACGCTTTGCCCTCGGCCAGATCGACGTCGCGGTCGCCCTGCACCACTTCGACCAGCTTGATGGCTTCCTGCTCCATGCCCACCACCAGCTCATCGACCCGGCGTTGCAGGAAACGGTGGAAGAACACTGCCGGGATACCGACCATCAGGCCGGACGCGGTGGTGATCAGCGCCTTGGAGATACCGCCGGCCAGCACCGCGGCGTTGCTGGTCATCCCCGAGCCCATGAACGAGCTGAAAATATCGATCATGCCCAGCACCGTACCCAGCAAGCCCAGCAGCGGGGCCATGGCGGCGATGGTACCGAGGGCATTGAGGTAGCGCTCCAGTTCGTGGATGACCCGGGCGGCGGCTTCCTCGATGCACTCTTTCATGACCTCGCGGCCATGCTTGGAGTTGGCGAGGCCGGCGGCCAGGATCTCGCCCAGGGGCGAATGGGCGCGCAGTTCCTTGAGCTTGTCCTTGTTCAGCTGTTTGTCCTTGATCCAGCGCCACACCTGGCCCAGCAGATGAGGCGGGGTAACGCGGCTGGCCCGCAGGGTCCACAGACGCTCGGCAATGATGCCGACCGCGACAATGGAACTCAGAATGATCGGCAACATCATCCAGCCGCCGGATTTGACCAATTCCCACACAGTGACAGTCCCCTCGAAAAAGTGCGCCACTCTAACATAGGGGCCGAATGCACCGAAGAACCTGATGTCGCATGCCTTCAGGCTTTAATAACTCTCGGTTATTTAAGGAGATAGTGGCCATTTGCGCCAAAAGCGCCGCTGCGCCCGCAGGCTCGTCGGTTCGGTGTAAGTGCCCAGCATCAGCCGCAGCGCTCCCTGCTCCGCACTGTCGTAAATAGCGGTCCCTTGCTGACGATAACGTTCGACGACCTGCGGGTGCGGATGCCCAAACCCATTGCCGTGCCCACGGGAGATCAGCACCGCCGAAGGCGCAAGGGCCTTGAGCAGGGCCGCGGACGACGAGCTGCGGCTGCCATGGTGCGGCGCCTGCAACCAGTGGGTCTCGACGGCCAGCGGGGTATCCAGCAAGGCGCGTTCGGCCAGGGCATCGATATCCCCCGTCAGCAGCAAACGCTCGCCCTGGGCCTCGACCTGCATCACGCAGGACTTCTGGTTACCGTTCTGCGCACCTGCCCATTGCCACAGGGAAAAACGCACCCCGTCCCATTGCCACTGCTCGCCGCTGGCGCAAGGCTCTGCCGGTAAATAGGCCGGCAAACCCTCGGGATCGCCACTGACCAGCCTGGCCACCGGCAAGCCGCGCTGGATGGCGTCGGCGCCACCGGCATGATCGGCATCGGCGTGACTGAGCAGCATCAGGTCGAGGCGCGCGACGCCCAGCTTGCGCAAGGACGGCAGCACTACCCGCGCGCCCAGGTCAGAATCGCCAAAACGCGGACCGGCGTCATACAGCATCGCATGCTCGCGAGTCCGTACCAGCACCGCCAGGCCCTGCCCGACATCCAGCTGCCAGACTTCCGCCTCGCCATATGGCAGCGTGCTTTTCGGTGGGAACACCACCAACAGCAGCATCGGCCAGCCCAAGGGACGCAGCGGCACGCCCGCAGGCAGCAACAGCAGCAAGGCTCCCAGCGCGCTGATGCTCCAGGCCCAGAGCGGTATGGCCGGCGCTACCCAGGCCGGCCACTGGGCAGCCAGCAGGGTCAGGCCGCGGAACAGCAGGTCCAGCAAGCCACCGGCCAGCCAGAGCAAGCCTTCGCCCAGGTAAGGCACCGCCAGCAACAAAGTGCCGAGCAACGCCGGCGGCAGCACCAGCAGGCTGATCCAGGGTTCCGCCAGCAGATTGGCCAGCGGCCCGCTGAGACTGATGGGCAACCCCAGCGCCAGCAGCACTGGGCACAGGCCGATGGCGATCAACCATTGAATACGGGTCCAGGACTGCCACCAGCGCCAGCCTCCCAGGCGCCCGCCGAAGATCAGGATCAGCACCGCCACCGCGGTAAAGGACAGCCAGAACCCTGGCTGCAGGCTGGCCAGCGGCTCGAACAACAGCACCGCATTCAATGCCAGCAAGAACGGCCACCAGGCGCCCAGGTGGCGAAAGCGCAGGCGCCAGATCAGCACCAGGGCCACCATCACACAGGCACGGCGCACCGGCACATCGAACCCCGCCAGCAACCCGTACCCCAGGGCCGAGGCGAATGCCAGCCCGCAGGCCCAGGGCAGCCAGGGCCTGCGTCCGGGCCACAGGCCGTAGCGGGCCAACCCCGCCACCAGGGCGTACATCACTGCGGCCAACAAGCTGATGTGCTGCCCGGAAATCACCATCAGGTGCACGGTCCCGGTGTCTTGCAAGACACTCCAGTCTTCCTGGCTCAACCCTGAGCCGTCGCCCAGCACCAGGGCCGCCAAGCCGCCGGCGCGCCCGTGGGCATCGACTTGCAGCAAGCGCTGGCGAATGCGCGCACGCCAACTCTCCCGGGTGGCGGCCAGCAATTGCCCATCCTTGACCGTACCCGTGGCGCCGATGCGCTGGGCCAGCAACCAGGCCTCGTGATCGAAGGCCTGCAGATTGACCAGGCCGGCAGGTCGCTTGAGCTTCACCGCCAGGCGCCAGCGTTCGCCGCTGTGCACCGGCGGCCCGCCATACCAGGCCAGGCGCAGGCGTTGCGGGATTCGCCCGCGCCGCGCCCGCCCGTCTTCCAGCTCGAAACGCACCAGCCCCTCGGCCTGCTGCGGCAGCCCCACCACTCGACCTTCGAGCCAGCGAGTCTGCCCGTCGAGTGGTTCCGCCAAACGATCATCCAGCGCCGATTGCGCGCTGATGCAGGCCCACGCCAGGCCCAACAGAAAAAGGGCCAATGGATAGGTGCGAAACGGCAACAGCATCAAGGCCACTACCGGCAGCACTGCCAGCCATCCGATCGCTGGCAGCGCCGGCAAAAAGCGCAGGCTCAAAAGCCCCGCCGCCAACGCCAGCATCCCTGTGCGCATAAGCCCGTCCTTGAGCAGTTTTTGAGTGTTCCCACTCTCTGGCTTAGCTCAGCGGACCGGGGGCCGGCTTTATCATTTGTCACAAAGTCTGAATGGGCGCCTTCTAGAATCCGGGCATACTTGCCGCTTGAACTGACCGAGAAGCCTTATGCCCCGGCGCCTATTCAAACGTTACATGCCAGATCCGACCAGCATCAGGGAACACAAGTCCTTACGCTTTCTTGGCACGTTGCTGCATGACCCCAACCTCTGGCACCTCAACCGGCACTCCGTGGCGCGCGCCATGGCGGTCGGCCTGTTCGCAGCCTTTATGCCGATCCCGGCGCAAATGTTGCTGGCAGCCGTGCTGGCCATTTCCGTGCGCGGCAACATGCCGATTGCCGTGAGCCTGGTCTGGCTGACCAACCCGATCACCATGCCGCCGGTGTTCTTCTGCACCTACCAGATCGGTGCCTGGTTGATGAACGTACCCGCCCGGACCCTGCCCGACGAGCTGACCTGGGAATGGATCAGCGGCGAACTCTCGACCCTCTGGCAACCTTTCCTGCTGGGCTCGCTGGTGGCCGGCCTGGTGCTGGGCGCCCTCGCCTATTGCCTGACCATGCTGTACTGGCGCTGGTGGGTCAGCCGGCAATGGCGCCGCCGCAAGCAGAGCCGGCTGTAGAAACGCAAACGGCCTCCCGAGGGAGGCCGTTGTTGTATCTGCGCGGGCTTACTGGCGCATACCGCGACCGCTGACCAGCAGGCGGGCACAACCGAAGTACAGGACCACAGTCGCCACCAGCATGAAGGTAATGGCCACGCTGATCTGGATGTCGGAAACCCCGAGGATGCCGAAACGGAAGGCGTTGACCATATGCAGCACCGGGTTGGCCAGCGACACCGTCTGCCAGAACGGTGGCAGCAGGGTGATGGAGTAGAACACCCCGCCCAGGTAGGTCAGTGGAGTCAGCACGAAGGTCGGGATGATCGAGATATCGTCGAAGTTGCGCGCGAACACCGCGTTGATAAAGCCCAACAGCGAAAAGATCGTCGCGGTCAGGACCACCACCAGCAAGGTGATGCCCAGGTGATGCACCTGCAGGTGGGTGAAGAACAGCGACAGCAGCGTCACGATCACCCCCACCGCCAGCCCCCGCAGGACACCGCCCAGGGTGTAGCCGATGAGGATGGTGTGCGGCGACACCGGCGACACCATCAACTCCTCGATGGAGCGCTGGAACTTGCTGCCGAAGAAACTCGAGACCACGTTGCCGTAGGAGTTGGTGATCACCGACATCATGATCAGGCCCGGCACGATGTACTCCATGTAGGTGAAGCCACCCATGTCGCCGATCTGCCGGCCGATCAGGTTGCCGAAGATCACGAAGTACAGAACCATGGTGATCGCCGGCGGCAGCAGGGTCTGTGGCCAGATCCGGGTAAAACGCCGGACTTCGCGATAGACGATGGTGTTCAGCGCGACAAGGTTGGGCCGTAGCTCGGAACTCATACCGCCACCTTCGACAGGTTTTTCTCCACCAGGGACACGAACAGCTCCTCAAGGCGATTGGTTTTGTTACGCAGGCTCAGCACTTCGATGTTCTGCTGGGCCAACTGGCTGAACAGCGCGGTGATGCCCACGGCTTTGTCGACCTGGACTTCCAGGGTGTGGCTGTCCAGCAGTTTGCTTGGATAACCGATCAGTTGCGGCGCCACCTTCAGGTCGGTCTTCAGGTCGAGCAGGAAGGTTTCCACATGCAGCTGGCTGAGCAGCTGACGCATGCTGGTGTTCTCGACGATGGTGCCGTGGTCGATGATGCCGATATTGCGGCACAGCTGCTCAGCCTCCTCCAGGTAATGGGTGGTGAGGATGATGGTGATGCCTTTCTGGTTCAGCTCGGTGAGGAAGGTCCACATCGAACGGCGCAGCTCGATGTCCACGCCGGCAGTCGGTTCGTCGAGGATCAACAGGCGCGGCTCGTGCACCAGGGCGCGGGCAATCATCAGGCGGCGCTTCATGCCGCCGGACAGCGAGCGCGACGGCACATCGCGCTTGTCCCACAAGCCCAGCTGGGTCAGGTACTGCTCGGCCCGCTCCTTGGCGACCTTGGTCGGGATACCGTAGTAACCGGCCTGGGTCACCACGATGTCGAAGGTCTTCTCGAACTGGTTGAAGTTGAATTCCTGTGGCACCACGCCGATGCAGCGCTTGAGCGCGGCGGGCTCGCGGTCCAGGTCATGGCCGAAGACATTCACCGTGCCGCTGGTCTTGTTGACCAGGGTCGAGAGGATGCCGATGGTGGTGGATTTGCCGGCACCGTTAGGGCCGAGCAAGGCGAAGAAGTCACCTTCGGCGACATCCAGATCGATACCACTCAGGGCCTGGAAACCGTTGCCGTAGGTTTTGGTTAGCTGCCGGATGGACAGAGCGGAACTCATATCGGATTTACGCACCAAGAAGGGAGAACATTATAAGTAAGGGCGGACCGCCTGCATTGCAACGGCGCCGGATACACCCAATGGTGCTTGCCGACGCCGCACAAGTACAGTCACCCGTATTGATAGTCAGTATTAAGTCAACGCGGTCATCACCGCCTTGCGGTAGGCCGGACGCTGTTGCAGGCGGGCGTACCAGGCTTGCAGATTAGACAATTGCGGGCGCTCGATGGGCATTTCGAACCAGGCATAAATGAAGCTGCCCAGAGGGATATCGCCGATGCCGATTTCCTCGCCGGACAGGTAGGGATGTTCGGCCAGGGCCTGGTCGACCACGGCCAGCAGTTCGCCGCAGCTGTTCAGCGCGGCATTGATCTTGTCCCAGTCCTGCTGCTGTGCCGGCGTGCGCAGCACACCCCAGAACAGGTGCCGGAAGGGTTCGGCGAAAGTCGAGGTGGTCCAGTCCATCCACTTCTCGGCCGAGGCCCGCGCCTGTACATCGCTCGGGTACCAGGCCGTACCGGCGGCATGGCGCGCGGCGAGAT
Source organism: Pseudomonas sp. NFPP07 (assembly GCF_900115645.1). Taxonomy (NCBI): domain Bacteria; kingdom Pseudomonadati; phylum Pseudomonadota; class Gammaproteobacteria; order Pseudomonadales; family Pseudomonadaceae; genus Pseudomonas; species Pseudomonas sp. NFPP07. The sequence goes on along the minus strand of NZ_FOXG01000003.1, from coordinate 288,414 downwards.
AACGCACGATGGTGTTGGACTCCCACAACACGAAACCATCGTCTTCGATCAGCGGAATCCGACCATTGGGATTCATCGCCCGATATTCCGGGGTATCCACCACACCGAAGGCACCACCGGCATCCACCGCTTCGTAGGTCAGCCCGAGCTCTTCGGCGCACCACAATGCTTTCCTGACATTCGACGAGTTTTTCCGACCCCAGATCTTCAGCATGACCGCTCCTCAGTGATGAATGCCGAGGCAGTCTACGCCGGATCAGACCTGACTCAAATCACTCTGCATGTCGCCCAGCCGCAACGGCATCTGCTCGGCGAACAGATGCGGATAACACTTTTCCAGGTGTTTGAAGAAGAAGGTCTCGGGGACGTCGGCGAATTGTCCGTGGTCCAGCACGTATTCCATCATCTGCTCGCCCTGGCGGTTGAAGGGGTGGAATACGCTGTCGTGGCGGCCATCGAACTCCAGGGGCGCCACATCGTACATCTCGCAGAGTTTCCGGTTGAACGCCGGCGTGGCCTTGACCCAGCGTCCTTGCAGGTACAGCTCGGTATAGCCGTGCATGGCAAACACGTCACTGCGCAGCAATTCCAGCAAACGCGGGGTCGACAGGTGATTGCGCACGTCCGCCAGGCCGATCCGCGCGGCGATCCCGCAATGCCGCGCGCAGCCAGCAAGCAGGGTGGCCTTGGGCACGCAGTAACTTTCGCCCGCAGCCAGGGCATGGCTGCCCCGCAGGGTCTCGGGGTCGCGACTGAAGGTGTAGGGGTTGTAGCGCACGGCCTCGCGCACCGCGTAATAGAGGCTTACCGCCTGCTCCAGCGGATCGCTGCTGGCGCCACGATGAGTTTCCGCGAACTCCACCACCGCGGGGTGGTCACTATCGATGAAGCGGCTGGGACTCAGGTACTCGTGCATGGGGATGATCTCCGAGTGAAGTCCCGAGTCTAGCGACGGCCTCATCCCAGCGATAACGACGTTTCGGCCAAATATCAGAGGCTGCCGCTTCGAGCCTGACAAGATCGACACGCTGCTGACCCGATGCCTGACGTCTGCGTCCGCTTCTTCTTACCGCTGCAAGCGCACTGCCCTGTCACCCCTTTTGTCGGATGCCGACTAAGCTCTGTGGGTGATTTTGCCCCTGGTTTCACGGAGGATTAAATATGCTGTTGTTGTGGATACTGGTTCTGCTGGTCGGTATTGCCTACCTGGCCCACCGCCGCATTGCGCCCCTGCCCGCCCTGGGCGTGGTGGCCGTCTACCTGCTGGCCATGGGCGCCTTCAGCCGTGCACCGGGCTGGCTGCTGCTGATCTTCTGGGTACTGCTGGCCGCGGTGGCGGCGCCCTTGCTACTGCCCGACCTGCGCCGCAAGTACTTCAGCGCCCCGCTGTTCAGCTGGTTCCAGAAAGTCCTGCCGCCGATGTCGCAAACCGAACGCGACGCCATCGATGCCGGCACGGTCTGGTGGGACGGCGAACTGTTCAGCGGCCGTCCGGACTGGGACAAGCTGTTGGCCTACCCGAAAGCGCAGTTGAGCGAAGAGGAACAGGCCTTCATCGACGGCCCCACCGAAGAGCTGTGCGCCATGGTCAGCGACTGGCAGATCGGCCAGTCCATGGACCTGCCGCCCGCCGCCTGGGAGCACATCAAGCAACACGGCTTCTTTGCCCTGATCATCCCCAAGGAGTTCGGTGGCAAGGGCTTCTCCGCCTATGCCCACTCCCAGGTGGCGATGAAACTGGCGACCCGTAGCGGCGACCTGGCGTCCACCGTGATGGTCCCCAACTCCCTCGGCCCGGCCGAGCTGCTGCTGCATTACGGCACCGACGAACAGCGTAACCACTACCTGCCGCGGCTGGCCCGTGGCGACGATATCCCCTGTTTCGCCCTCACCGGCCCGCTGGCCGGTTCCGACGCCGGCGCCATGCCCGATACCGGGGTGATCTGCAAAGGCCAGTGGCAAGGCGAGGAAACCATCGGCCTGCGCCTGAACTGGGAAAAGCGCTACATCACCCTGGGCCCGGTCGCCACCCTCCTCGGCCTGGCCTTCAAGGCCTACGACCCGGACCATCTGCTGGGTGACGATGAAGACCTGGGGATCAGCCTGGCGCTGATTCCGACCGACACCCCCGGCGTGGAAATCGGCCGCCGCCACCTGCCGCTCGGCGCTGCCTTCATGAACGGCCCGAACTCCGGCAAGGACGTGTTCATTCCCCTGGACTTCCTTATCGGCGGCCAGGAAATGCTCGGCAAGGGCTGGATGATGCTGATGAACTGCCTGTCGGTCGGCCGCTCCATTTCCCTGCCGGCCGTCGGCACCGGCGCGGCCAAGTTCACCAGCCTGGTGACCGGCCAATATGCCCAGGTACGTGAGCAGTTCAACGTCCCGCTCAATGCCTTCGAAGGCATCCAGGAAGCCCTGGCCCGCATCGGCGGCAACGCCTGGCTGATGGACAGCGCGCGCATGCTCACGGCCAATGCGGTCGACCTGGGGGAAAAGCCTTCGGTGCTGTCGGCGATTCTCAAGTACCACCTGACCGAGCGCGGCCGCGAGTGCATCGGCCACGCCATGGACGTGCACGGCGGCAAGGCCATCATCATGGGCCCGAACAACTACCTGGGCCGCAGCTGGCAAGGCGCGCCGATCTTCATCACTGTGGAAGGCGCCAACATCCTCTCGCGCAACCTGATGATCTTCGGCCAGGGCGCCATTCGCTGCCATCCGTTCGTGCTCAAGGAAATGGCCCTGGCCGGTCGCGAAGACCACGATCAGGCGCTGGTCGAATTCGACGGCCTGCTGCTCAAGCACATCGGTTTTGCCGTGGGCAACGCGGCCAGCACCCTGGTGCTGAACCTGGGCCTGGGGCACTTCGAACAGGCGCCGGGGGACAAGCTCAGCCAGGGTTATTTCCGCGCCCTCAACCGCCAGGCCGCGGCCTTCGCCATGCTGGCCGACCTGAGCATGATGTTGCTGGGCGGCGAGTTGAAGCGTCGCGAACGCCTGTCGGCACGCCTCGGCGATGTGCTCAGCCACATGTACCTCGCCTCCGCCGCACTCAAGCGCTACCACGACCTGGATTCGCCGGAGCATCTGCGGCCGCTGTTCACCTGGGCCATGGAAGAAAGCCTCGGCCAGTCGGAACGAGCCCTGGACGAACTGCTCGAGAACTTCCCGAACCGAGTGCTGGGTTGCCTGCTGCGGGTGGTGGTATTCCCGTTCGGCCGCCGTCACAAAGGTCCGTCCGATGAACTGGACGCCGAGGTCGCCGCGATCATCGGCCGGGCCAAGGGCGACCCGACCCTGGAAGAGCTGCTGGCCGGCTGCTACCGCCCACAATCGGCAGAGGACCCGGTCGGCGCCCTGCAACACGCCTTCGACTTGTTGAGCGCCAGTCACCCGCTGCAGAAAAAACTGCACGAGGCGCTGAAAAGTGGCCAGGTCAAGCCGGTGGCCGGCGAACATGCCATCGACGCCGCGCTGGAGGCCGGCGTGTTGCAGCCGGTGGAAGCCCAGACCCTGCGCGAGGCTGAAGCCGCCCGCCGCAAAGTCATCGATGTCGATGACTTCGCCAAGGAAGAGCTGACCCTGAGCGAAGGGAAAACCCGCTAAGGCGCAGGACCGTCAGGCGGATTATGAAACCGGGCGCGGGAGCTATATACTCCCGCGCCCGTTTTGCTGTTGAGGACTCATGTCATGTCCAACGTCGTCGCCGATCATCTCGTCCTGCTCGACCATTTGCGCAGTATCCTGGTCGCGGTGGGTGAAGCCGAGCAGGTTCCCGAAGAAAGCCATGCCTTGTTCCTGGAACGCTTCGACGAACTGCGCGCCTCGCTGCCGATCGACCCGATCGAAAGCCAGTACCTGGGCCAGGATCTGCTGTGCCAGGTGATGCAGCGTTATCCACAGGTCGCCCATCTGGTACCGCGCGACCTGCTGTGGTTCTTCGCTGGGGATTGCCTGCACTACATGCCCGACGAGGAAATCGACCTGTACCAGGCGCTCGAAGAGCGTCGCTACGAGGCCGAGCAGAATGATGAACCGTTCGACTGGAACCAGGAAAAGCAACTGCTGGCGCTCTCCGCCCAGGACAGCAAGCACTGAGTCCGGCCCGGATGCTACAAAGGCCCGCACGGTTGAACCGGCGGGCCTTTTTTCTACCCATGAGCGGCTGGCTCAACCCGCTCCATCGCCTTCGGGTTGTTCGTAGCCTTTCGCCTCCTGCTTGCCCTGCCGGCTCAAGGTCGGCTCCTTGGCCAGGCACTCCACCAGATAATCGATGAATACCCGCAGCTTCGGCGGCAGGTAGCGGGTTGGCGAATGCAACAGCCAGGCACCGCCATGGTAGGAAGCGAGAAACGTCCAGTCCGGTAGAACCTGCACCAGCAAGCCCTGCTCCAGGGCATGCCGCGCGGTGAAGTACGGCAAGCTGCCGATGCCGATATGCTCCAGCACCGCCCCCAGCCGTACCCCGGTGTGATTGGCCGCATAACGCCCACGCACACCAACCGTCACCGACTTGCTGCCCTTCTTGAACTTCCAGCGCGCATCGCTGGGGGTTTCACCCAGGTAAATGCAACTGTGGTTGAGCAAATCGTGGGGATGGCTGGGCGTCCCGTGCTCGGCCAGGTACTGCGGCGTGGCGCACAGCATATGATCGATGGTCAGCAACTGGCGCCCGACCAGCCCCGCCGGCGGCCGATCGGTGATGCGGATGGCCAGGTCCACGTTGTCGTCGATCAGATCAATGTTGCGATCTTCCAATAACAGCTCGACATCGACCTTGGGGTAACGCCGCAGAAACTCGGGCATGTACGGATGCACGACAAAACGCCCCACGGCCTTGGGCACGCTGACCCGCACCAGCCCTTCGGCCTCGTGGGTGAACTGACCGCTGATTTCCATCACCGACTTGGCGGCGCTGACCATCTCGCTGCAGCGCTTGAACACCTCCTCGCCCCCTTCGCTCAAGCGCAACTTGCGCGTGGTGCGTTGCAGCAAGCGAGTCGCCAGCGCCTTCTCCAGACGGGAAATGCTGCGGCTCACCGCCGACGGTGACGAGCCCAGCTGGCGGGCGGCTTCGGAGAAGCTGCCGACCTCGACGACCTTGACGAAAATCGCCATTTCGCCCAGCAGCGGAAGGGGAAGATTTATGCTCACAGCACAACAGTCCTTTGAGGTTTGAACGGATTATCACGCAATTCCGCCGCGCCATATAATTAAAAAAGGTATTTTAATAAGGGCACGGAATATGACGCTTCGCCTCTTTTTTCATAATGATGAACTCAAGGCCAACGTTGAAGTGCTCGAATGCACCCCGCAGGACAACGAATTCGCGGTGATCCTGCGTGCCACGATCTTTCATCCCCAAGGCGGCGGCCAACCCTGCGACACCGGCTGGATCGGCGAAAGCCAGGTGTTGCGCGTGGTCCAGGAACCCGAGCGAATCATTCATTACGTCAGCCAGCCGGTGCAACCGGGCATGGTCCAGGTCCAGGTCGATGAACAGCGCCGCCAGTTCAATACCCGCATGCACTCGGCCGGGCACCTGATCGGTCATTTCGGCGAAACCCGCGGCTGGGTCCCGGTCAAGGCCCATCACTGGCCTGGCGAGGGCCGCGTGTCCTTCAAGCCCGGGGACAGCCCGCAGGAACTCGACGTCGACAGCCTGCAGAGTGGCATCGATCACTGGATTGCCGCCGACCTGCCGCGCCTGGTCTCGCTGCGTGAAGGCTCGCGGGAAATCGGTTTCGGCGAGCTTCCCGCCTATGGCTGCGGGGGGACCCACGTGAAGCGCCTGAAGGAATTGGGCAACGTCACTATCGCCTCCCTCTCGCAGAAAAAAGGAATGCTTTCGGTTCACTACCACGTGGACTGATTCATCGGCGGTGTCGCCTTGCACATCACGCGACGCATCGCCTGACACAGGGGAAACCCGCGTGCGCGGGTTCGACGATTATCGGATAGAGGGATCTGCAGATGATGCTTGACGTCGAGCGTCTCGATGAGACGTGCATAAAGAAACTGGCCCAGGAACAAGTGCTCGCCCTGCGCATCAAGAATTTCCTGCCGCACACCCAGGCGATCCAGCTGGGTGACAAGATTCTCGCTCCCGGCTTCGAGGGCTACATCAACGCCCCCAGCATCGGGCGGATCGGCATGGCGTTTTATGAGGCGGAAAACCAGCCGCTGCTGATCGAAGACTATTTCGAACGCGCCACCGCCAACATCGCCGAACTGCGCACGCGTTGCGCGCCCTATGCGTCTCCCGTCGACACCCTGCGCTGCATGCTCGACGAGTCCTGGCCGGCCGGCGCTCACCTGGAAAACCTGTACGGGCGCAAGATGTACGTTGGCCTGTCGCGGGTGGTGAAACCCGGCGTGTGCTTCCTCGCCCATCACGACATTTTCGCCAAGGACGCCCCCGACAGCTTCCAGGCCCACAGCCTGGAGGCGCAGTTCGCCTGCAACCTCTACCTGAACATGCCCGATGCGGGTGGCGCCCTGCAGATGTGGAATCACGATATTTCCCCGGACCAGTTCGACGACATGCGCGGCGACAGCTACGGCATCGATCCCGCCCTGCTCGGCACACCCTCGCTGGAGATCCGTCCGGAGCCCGGGGATTTCATCATGTTCAACTCAAGGCGCATGCACGCAGTCACCCCGGGGGTGGCCAACCCGCGCCTGAGCCTTTCCTTTTTTGTCGGCTATCGCGGCAGCTCGTCCCCCCTGACCTTCTGGAGTTGAAATGCTTTCCAACTATCTAGGCGAATTCCTGGCCCTGGCGACCATCCACTTTCTCGCCGTGGTGGCTCCCGGGCCTGACTTTGCCGTGACCATCCGCCAGAGCGTGCGCTTTGGCCGGGTGGTCGGGCTGTGCACGGCCATCGGCATCGGCGCGGGAATTTCCGTGCATGTGCTGTATACCCTGCTGGGGGTCGGAGCACTGATGCACACCACGCCATGGCTGCTGAATGTGGCCAAGGTGGTGGGCGGCGCCTACATTCTTTATCTCGGGGTCAGCCTGTTGCGCAGCAAACCCAAGACATCGATCGAGGGCAGCGACACGAACAACGATCAGGTGCAGCGGCAGACCTTGCCCAAGGCCTTCATGACCGGTTTCCTGACCAACGCCACCAACCCCAAGGCCACGCTGTTCTTCCTGGCGATTTTCACCACGGTGATCAGCGCCACCACGCCCCTCAAGGTGCAGGCGCTCTACGGTGTATGGATGTGTTGTGTGAACGCGCTGTGGTTCGTGATCGTCGCGCTGTTCTTTTCCAGCCCGAGGGTGCGCTTGCTGTTCATGCGCATGGGCCACTGGTTCGAGCGAACCATGGGAGTGATTCTGATTCTGTTCGCCGGGCGCCTGATCCTGTCGATGTAAATCGCACCCCAACGTCCTGCTCAAGCGAGCCGCCAGCAACTGGCGGCTCGACACAGGCTTGCTCAGTTCCGATCCACGATCAGCTGGCGGATGACAAAGCCTGAAGCAAGACTCCCTGCGGTTTTGCCATTTCGTCCAGTACTGAAAAGTGCGTGCAGCCCGGCACGTGAATCAGCTGCACAGACTCTCCTCGGGCCAACGCTTGCTGGGCGTATTCATCAGACTGGCGGACCAGTTCCGACAGTTCGTCGGCACCTACCGCCACCCATGTATGGGCGCCCTTGTCGATATGGTGCAGCGGGCTATAGGTGTTGATCTCCGCTTCCGAGAGACTCAGTTTCTGGTTGAGCCACGACAGGCTTATGGGTTCCAGATCGACTAGCGCGCTGATCGCCAGGACATCGGTCACCCATGGGTGCGAACGGAACTGGATCGCCAGGTGGCCGCCAGCCGAGTGCCCGCTCAGGACCACCTTGTGCCCCGCAATACCCAGGTGATCAACGTCGGCCTGGAGATGCTCGAGCAGGCTGCCAATCTCGCTGACGATCTGTGTCATCGAGGCTTGCGGCGCGAGCGTATATTCGGCCAGGACGACGTTGAACCCTGCAGCCAGGGGGCCGGCGGCGATGAAGGCGAAATCTTCCTTGCTGCAATTCTGCCAATACCCGCCATGGATGAAGATGAACGTCGGGGCGCCGGCTTTGCCACAGGGCAACCAGTCATAACGCTGCCTGGAACCGGTGCCGTAAGGCAGATCGAGCCGGCCGGCCACAGAGGCGTAGAAACTGGCGCTACGCGCCTGCAAGTCTGCGTAGATACCGGGGAAATCCGGCACTGCCTCGGTGTTGTTATACGCCGCGTCGAGCTGGGCTTGATTCATGTCGCGATAGAGAATGGTCATGGTCATCTCCGATGGAAGGAATGTTTAAAAGGGCTTGGTCAGCGGCCTGCGGTGGGTGCGGACGTGTCCGTCATCCGGCAGGAAGGTTCAGGGGAGCGGCTTCGCTGTCCACGGCTGCTCTCTGTGAGAGGAATGCCACGCGTGGTTGGGGGACTGTAGGCAGGGTGGTGTGCGGAACGCGGCTCGAATGCGCTAAAGAGTGAGTGGAGCCCAGGTCAGACGTAAATCAGCCGAATCTTAAATTTCTCTAGGATTTATCTTGCCATGGCCGCCCTGGGTGAACGGCGCAACGGCATATCAAGGTGAAGCGGGGAGATATTCAGGCGGGCCATGCAGGCCAGTGCGATGCTGGGAAAGCCGGCGCTGAGTGCGTCCGGCCCGCTCAGTCAACGCCGCCATCGTCCGGGATGGAATGCTCGGAATACTGTCCTGGTGACCGGTTCGTCGCGCTCAAGCCCGCGCAGAGGCTCGTTGAGTATTCTCCAGGGCCTGCCTCAGCGCCTGCTGGGTCAGGGGCTTGAACACCACCTCATCCATCCCGGCGGCCAGGCAGCGCTGGATTTCCGCGTCCTCGGCACTGGCGGTCGCCCCCAGGATCCAGCAGCGCCGGCGACCCTTCTCGCGCTCTATCTGGCGGATGCGCACGGTCAAGTCATAGCCGCCCAGGCGTGGCATCTGGCTGTCGGTGATCAACACATCGTACTCGGCGGCCAGCCAGGCTTCCCACGCCGCCTGCCCATCCTCGACCAGCGTCACGCGATGCCCCAGGACCAGCAATTGCTCTTCCAGCGTCAGCCGGCTGAACGCATTGTCCTCCGCAACGAGGATATTCAGCGAAAGCGGCTCCATGCTCGCCTGCGCTACTTCTGCCGCCGCTTCGGCAGGCGCCTCGGCCAGGGGCAGTTGCAGGGTCACGCTGAAGCAGGAGCCTATATCCGGTTCGCTGCTCAGGACGATAGTGCCGCCCATGAGTTCGACCAGCCGCCGGGTGATATTCAGCCCCAGCCCACTGCCAAAGGTTTGCCCGGCCTGAGCCGAACTGACCTGGGAGAATGGCTGGAACAATCTGGCCTGATCCTGCTCCGAGATGCCGATACCGCTGTCGATGACCTCCAGCAACAGGTGCAGATGTTCTGCCTCCCGGCTGCCCGAGGCATGCAGCATCACCCGGCCGCGCTCGGTGAACTTGATGGCATTGCTCAGCAGGTTGAACAGCACCTGTTTCAAATGCAGCGGATCGATCAGCACCCATTGTTCCATGTCGCCGGTGAAGCGCATCTCGAACGCCAGTTGCTTCTGTCGCGCCATGCCGACCACCAGGGGCGCGATCGCTTCGATCTGGGCCTTGATCAGCACCGCTTCGGGCGCCGAGTCGATCATCCCCGACTCGATCCGGTTCAGGTCGAGCACATTACCGAGCAATAGCAGCAGCCCCTGTGCCGCCTCCTGCGCGACGGCCAGCGACGCCAGGTCCAGCTCGCCCCGTTCGGCCTTTTGCTGCACCACTTCCTGCAGGCCGATGATGGCGTTCAGCGGCGTACGGATCTCATGGCTCATGGTGGACAAAAAGATGCTCTTGGCTTCGTTGGCCGCTTCGGCCTTCTCCCGCGCCAGCGCCAGCTCGCCCTCGGCCTGGCGGGTCTTGCGCACCTGCCGGGTCAGGTAGAACCCCCAGATCAGCGACAACAGGACCAGCAAGCCGAAGACACCGCCGAGCCGCAGGATATTGCTGCGATGGTCACGCCAGAAGTGGCTGCCGGTGGCAGCGAACCGTGGCTCCCATCGCTCCACGATATCCGCCACCTCTTCCGGGGCGATGGCGACCTGAGCCTTCTCCAGGATGCTGCGCAATTCTTCCTGGCCTTTCAGCACCCCGAGGCTGACTGGCCGGGCGTACTCGTCAAGAATGTCGCTCACCCGCAAGCGGTTGTTGAAACCCTGGGCGGACAGGAAGCGACCGGTGTAGTCGCCACCGACGAAAGCGTCGCTGCGCCCATCGTCGACACTGCGCATGGCCTCCCGGAAGTTGGGGTAGATCTGTAGCCGGATATCCGGATAGTCCTGCTGGATGATCTGATTGATGAAATAGCCCGATACACTGGCCAGGCGTTTGCCCCGCAGGTCTTGCAAGCCATGGATAGCGTCATGCCGGGGACCGCGCAGAGTCATCAGCACGACCGAGCTCCTCAGGTACGGCAGGAGGATCTCCATATCCGCCTCGGCGTCCGGGCCGGGCGCAACGGCGGCGGTCATGATGGCCTTGCCGTTGCCCATCTGCGTTTTCATCTCGGCGTAGTTCTGCACATGGATAAGGCGGAACTTCAGGCCGCTGCGCTGGCTGATCAACTCGAGATAGTCAGGACCGATACCCCGCACCCGCCCATTGCGGTCCAGTTGCCCCAAGGCACCAAGAGAATCATTGACAGTCACCGGGATTTCCGGGTGCGCGGCCAGCCAACGGTTCTCGGCAGGCGTCAGCGTCACCCGCTGCTGAGTCAGGCGCAGGTTACGCCCCGCGCTCCAGCCACGCAGGATTTTTTCGCCGTAACGTGCCCGAATCGGCAGCAGGGCCCGCTCGATCAATTCCTGCAATCGCGCATCGGAAGCCCGTACGAGGAAGCCGAACCCATGGCTTTCTACCGGGGCGAAATTCTCGATATGCAGGTTCAACAGGTAATTGATGTTGATCAGGTAATGGGCGGATATCGCGTCATCGATCACCCCGTCGACCTCTCCGAGGCTCAACGCCTCGAGCGCACGCTGCGGCGAAGCGAAGATCAACAGCCGACTGTTGGGATAGGCGCTCAAGAGCTGCTTCTGGGAAAGGTAGCCGGCAGCCACGGCCAGCGTCGTGCCGTGTGTCTGTGGATCGAATGGGCGACTTTCGGCCGTGACCAGCACCGGCTGATCAGGTTCATAGGCATGGGTCAGCCGCAGACCGTTTTCGCTGGCCTCTACTTCGGTGCCGCCGCCGAGCAGGTCGATCTCACCATTGCGCAGGGCAGTCAAGGCCACCTGCCGGGAAGGAAACTGACGCACCACGGGGGGCGTCTCGAACAGCAAGGACAGATAGTCAGCGGTAATACCCTGGAACCGATTGATGTCGAGCATGCCCAGCGGCGGATAGTCGGGCAATGCCACGCCCACCGTGAGAGGCCCTCTGTTTGCCAGCCATTGCCGGTCCTCCTCCTTCAGCCAGGGTCGACTGGCCACCGCCACCCGTCCGACCAGGGAAATAGCTTGTTCCTGTGCAAACAGCACGGACGTTGGAGCCAACAACAGACAGAGAACGACAGCCCGACAACACGCTGGAATCATGGAATACCTTCCTGTGAATCGAACCCCGGCAACCTGCGCAAATGGGCCGTTGTCCCACGAGCAACAGCGTCACCCTCTTATGGAGAGTGCCGCTTTGGTCTGTGGCAATGGGGGATGGATCAAGAGTGATCCGTCGGTATTCTAGCCGGACGCCGGCGGTTGTGAAATCGAACGGTGGGAGCCTCGCGCGCGCGCCCTTCTATTTGCTCTCTGGTGCGCTCGGAAAAGCTGGATAACCGAGGGCTGGCGACAGCGATCCGGCCGAGGCCGGGATCAGGTCCGCGAGCAAAAGGATTGCTGCCCACCGCCAACAACGATCAGTTGTAGTTAAGAACGAAACTCATGGTCGCATCGCCTTTGCCCGGCTTTATCTCGCCACCTGTGGGGGCATATTTGGCACTGCCGGAGAACCGGTAAATGGAGCCCTCCGCAATCTCCCTGTTCCAATCGAGGGCGATGGATCTGGAGATATCGAATGGCAACTTGACGCCCTTATCGTTGACCAGGGAAATGCCCACCCCCGATGCAACACCCGCCTGGCCCAGGTTGGAAAGCTTGAGCAGGCCGTCGGCCTGGGAGTTGCCTTCGAAGTAGACTTTTACCGGAACTTTCGTATCAGGTTTCAAGCCTTCGCAGCGGACATCGAAGTTGAACGGCACCTCTTTGACACTGCCATTCTTGATGTGCTGGATGGTCTGCTTGCCCATCTGCACATTGACTGCCGCCCCCACCGACTCGCACCCGGCGAAAAACACATCGTTGACCAATTCGGTACTGCTTCGTGTTCTGGCCACCAGGGACTTTTCGCCTATTTTCCAGATCACATCGACGTTCATCGGAATATTGCCTGAGGCGACAGCGCGATCAGTACGAACGAACACCACATCTATAAACCGGGAGGTATACAGCCCAGTGCGGTTCGACATATAAAACGGAACACAAAAAGCGTAGTCGTTTCCTGGCAGGTTCAGAGCCAGGCAGAACTTCACGCCAACACCCTTGATACCTGTTTCATAAACATTGGGCAGGGCCGAGGGGATCAACCCACCATTCATGGTGAGAGAGGCCGTCTGGTTTTCGGTACACCTGACGCCCTCCGTCACGGTCCAGAGGTCCATCCTGTGTTTAGCCAGCTCCTTTCCAATGGGAACCGCATTGATGACTGTTCGAGCCGGGAGAATGAATTCCTTTACCGGGTCCGGCGACACCATGTGGCCAACCCATTCACAAGCTGCAAATACATCCTGAGCAAACAGGCTGGATAGAAACATCAGAGGGGAATATCAGTTTGCGCATATATAAAGTTCCTTCCCACGCTCATTAAGTGCCCGGGTACAAGTCAGTGATGCCTCCAAAGAAGGAGCGAGAACGTTCCCGTCTCCAGACGCCAGGCCTCAGCCGGAAATGGCGCCGTCGTATTTGAGAATTCCACCGAAATCGCCGATGACTTCGAACTCAACCTTGAGGTCGTTGGCCTGGACGCCGCTCGGCAGCTCCGCCATCTCGACCAGGGAAGTCGCAGCCGGCGCGACCATATCGATCGGCGCGGTGAAACCCTTGCTTCCCATCCGCAACGTGATCCCGGCAAACGACAGGTGAAAAGCCGACGGGTTGGTCACCTCCAGATAGGGCTTGCCGTCTTTGGCAAGCAGGCGCCACTTGAGTTGTTGGGGGGCTTGCGCGACCTTGCCCGGTAGCCCGGCCGGCCGGTAGAACAGCTTGAGGCGCTGCTGCACGGCGATTTGCAGGGTATTTTCCTGCCGGGACTTTTGCGGAACCTCCCGCACGTTCAGCCAGTACACCGACTCCTTGTCGGTCGGCAGGCCCTTGCCGCTGTAGAGGATGCGCAACACCTGCTGCTGTTCGCCAGCCAGACGCTTGAGCACCGGGGTGATGGCGAAGGGCACATCCTCGCTCTTGTCGGCCGACTCGACCCAGGCCTGAAACATCAGGTCCTCGGCCGCGCTGTTCTTGATCACCAGGGACGCTTCCTTGCTCGGCGCCGCAAGCACCACACGGGTGTTTTCCAGGTTGATGCCGGCCTGGGAGAAAGCAGGAAAAAACAGGGCGAAACTGGCCAGAATCAATCCGGCGATGGCTGGAGTCTTCACGGTAAATTCTCTACCTCGATATGTGTCGAAGGACAGAACCCCGTTGTTACGCGCCATGCAAAAACAGCGATGGACTCGATGAGGCGAACCGTGCGGGTATTCGTGACGTTCGAGAAAGTCAGGAGGCAGGAAAACTACATTAGATCGGCGTCGCAATCAGTAGGACAATTCCTAAAACGAACGCCATGCTCACTCATATACGACAGTAGAAAAGAGCGAACAGAACCAGTATCACTCTCAGAGTGAGTATCGCTAGATATGCCTGTGCCCAGTACTTCCTGAAACTAGTGTTTTCGACTCAGAAACTCCAGGCCGAGGGTATATTTCTATCCTCCCTGATATTCGACACCATACCGTCAAGGTTCTAATACTTCCTGATTTGAATAAATTATCTACCCTGTCTTGTTTTATCAAAACTTTAACTTAGACAACCTACTCACAGGACAAAAGCAGCGCAGTCCGAAACCGCCCAGGCTCGATGATCGAGAAAGCCTGCCAGACAGACTTAAGGCTCTGGACCGCTGGTTTGAGAGCTCCAAAAAGAGGAAAAAGCGGCGGTTTCCCCACGGTATTGCGCTTCAGATTACGCCCCCCATCGGGCGTCAGACTGCAAGGACTTCAACATGACGAGCGCAAATAGCTTGCTGTCTTACTTCAACTAGGAAAGCGCCGCACACCAATTAGGAAAGTTCTGGTTTTTTATTTCATTTTCTTTTGTTAATTAATACAGCCCTCTGAGCAACCATGCATTTACATGCAAAAAACTCCAGACATCGACTCTGCCGTGTATAGGCTCGCAATCAATTTTTTAGACATTAGGTAGCAGGTCTCACCTGACAAACGGACTCATGAGTCTCCCCCGCTTCGAAGCCCATGAGATCAAGCGTGGATGAGACAAACAACATTCCCTCCCGACAGGAGGAAATGGCGCCGCGGCTTTGCGTGATCGCCTCGGTACCAGCCCCGCATCCGTTGTACCCGTTCTGCTGGGGGGATCAGCAGAGTATTCATATAGAGGAAGCACCATGAACAAAAGCTATGCACTGATCTGGAACCAGGCCACTGGTTGCTGGAACGTCGCCAGCGAAGGAACCCGGCGCCGAGGAAAATCCAGCCGCCTCAAGGTCGTGATCGCCGCCGGCTTCTCGCTGCTGGGTCTGCTGGCCCAGGCCCCGGCCTTCGCCCTGCCGGGTGGTGCCGCGATAGTCGCGGGCGACGCCAGCATCAACACCACCCCCGACGGCAAACACATGAGCGTCGACCAACAGAGCAACAAGCTGATCACCAACTGGAACGAGTTCAGCGTCGCTGGCGACGAAAGCGTCAGCTTCCACCAACCCGGCAGTAGCTCGATCGCCCTCAACCGGGTATTGGGCACCAATGGCAGCGATATCCAGGGCCGCATCGATGCCAACGGCAAGGTGTTCCTGATCAACCCCAATGGCGTGGTCTTCGGCAAGTCCGCCCAGGTCAACGTCGGCGGCCTGGTGGCCTCCACCCAGAACATCAGCGACAAGGACTTCCTCGACGGCACCTACCGCTTTGCCGGGAACTCCAGCTCTGCCGTGAGCAACGCCGGCCAGATCACCGCCAGCGAGGGCGGTAGCGTCGCGTTGCTAGGTGCCCAGGTCAGCAACAGCGGCGTGATCCAGGCGCAGATGGGCAGCGTCGCGCTGGGCGCGGGCAAGGACTTCAGCGTCAACTTCGACGGCAACGGCCTGCTCAACCTGCAGGTGAACGGTGCCGCGGTGGATGCCCTGGTGCAGAACGGCGGCCTGCTCAAGGCCGACGGCGGCCAGGTGCTGATGACCGCCAGCAGCGCCAGCAGCCTGCTGAACAATGTGGTGAGCAACCAGGGCGTAATCGAGGCCAAGACCTTGCAGAACAAGGCCGGCAAGATTGTCCTGGACGGTGGCGACAATGGCATCGTCCAGGTAGCCGGACGCCAGGACGCCAGCGCCCTTGGCGGCCAGGGCAACGGTGGCGTGGTGGAAAACCGCGGCGCCCAGGTCGAAGTGCAACTGGCTGCGCAAGTGGATACGCACGCCGACAAGGGCACGACCGGTACCTGGAAGATCAGCGCGGCCGAGGTGAGCGTTTCCAAGGCAGAGAATCCGTCCACGCGTGGATTGGTCATTGACGGCGGTATCAACGGCAACAACGGAACGGGCGGCACCACCGGCGCTGCCCCTACCCTGCACGCCGATACCCTGGCCCAGAACCTGGCCCGGACCAACGTTGAACTGAGCAGCAAGGGCAACCTGTCGGTCAACAAGGCGGTGTCCTGGAACAGCGGCAACAAGCTCGGCCTGACCGCCGAACGCGGCGACGTCCAGGTGAATGCGGCATTGAGCGCCACCGGTGCCGGCGCAGCCCTGGCCCTGAATGCCGCGCAGGGCGGCATCCGGCTGAATGACGGTGTCGCGCTGACCGGAACGGGAGCGAGCCTGGAGCTGAACTCCAAAAACGGCCACAGCCTCAAGGATGACAAGAGCGTCACCCTCTCCGGTGCGGATGCCCGCTTCAGCGCCAACGGCGAGTCCTACCAGGTGGTGCAGAACCTGCAACAGTTGCGCGATATCGAAAACAACATGGATGGCCGCTATGTACTGGGTAACCAGATCGCCGGCCAAGGCAGATTCAAAACGCTTGGCGAAGGCAACGCCTTCACCGGCAAGCTCGATGGCCTGGGCAATACCATCAGCGACCTGTCGATCTATGGCACCACTGCCTTTGTCGGGCTGTTCGGCGCGAACCTGGGGCAGATCAGCAACCTGAACCTGGAACGCATTTCAGCCAGCGGCGCCTATTCCACCTACTACAACACCCAGGTCGGCACGCTTGCCGCGGTGAACATGGGCAGCATCCGCAACGTCAAGGCCAAGGATGTACGGGTGACCGGAGCCTCTCATCTGAACTCGCTGGGTGGCCTGGTTGCGCTCAACCTGGCCGGCGACATCGCCAACTCCTCGGCCAGCGGCCAGGTGATCGGCAACCAGCACACCTTTGCAATGGGTGGCTTGGTGGGTGAAAACATCACCAACCCCGATGGCGTGGCAAAAATCACCAATAGCCATGCCGATGTCAGCCTCAGGGGGTTGATGAATGGTGATTCCAGAAACGCAGGTGGATTGGTGGGCTCGAACCGCGGGGTCATCGCCAATGCCTCCAGCACCGGCACGATCGACCTCGCCGGCGCCAACCTGAACATCGGCGGCCTGGTCGGTGAGAATACGGGCGATGGCAGCATCAGCAATTCCCGCTCCAGCACCAATGTCGCAGGTAGCCGGGCTGGTCGGATCGGTGGCCTGGTTGGCTCCAACCAGGGTTCGCTGATCAACTCTCACGCCAGCGGCGACGTAACCGGCAATGGCACGGAAGCGATCGGCGGCCTGGTGGGCAAGAACCTGGGTGGTTCGATTGCCAATAGTTCTGCCAGCAACAACGTGTCCGACCGATACAGTAGCCATTTAGGCGGCCTGGTTGGTCACAACCAGGGCGGCCGCATCGATAACGCTTCGGCCTCCGGCACGGTAAAAGGCGGTAGGAATGCCAATATAGGCGGCCTGATCGGCACGAACCAGGACGGCTCGATCAGCAACAGCTCGGCCAAAGGCTATGTGGCCGGTCTGTACGGTAGCAATGTGGGCGGCCTGATTGGCTACAACCGGAACGGCCATATCGATAATGTGACAGTCTCCGGCATGGTGACGGGTGGCGACAAGGCGAACATCGGTGGCCTGATCGGCTATAGCGAAAAGTCCTCCATCGCTAATGCCTCCTCCACCTCCCAGTCTGTTACAGGCGGCAATGATGCCCGTATCGGCGGTCTCGTCGGCCATAGCCTGAATGACAATATCGCCAACTCATCGGTATCCACCACCGTGACCGGCTACTATCGCAGCCGGATCGGCGGCTTGGTCGGCCACAGCCAGAATACCGATATCACCAACGCCTCGGCATCCGCCCTGGTAGAGGGCCGCGACGATAGCCAGATCGGCGGTCTGGTCGGTCATAGCCAGGACAGCCGTATCAACAATTCCTCGGCATCGGTCACGGTGAACGGCGGCACCAATAGCCAGGTCGGCGGCCTGGTCGGCTATAGCCAAGGTAGCGATATCAACGATGCTGTGGTATCCGCCACGGTGAGCGGTGGTACAACCAGCCTGGTCGGCGGTCTGGTCGGCAGGCAACAGGGCAAGGTCGGCAACGCCTCCGTCAAAGGCTCGGTCACTGGCGGCGCTCAAAGCAGCGTGGGAGGTCTGGCCGGACAGAATGAAGGAGAAATCCGCAACTCCACAACCACCAGCAACGTCAGCGGCGGTTATGGCGCTCGCCTGGGCGGGCTGGCGGGGATGAACTTCGGCAAGCTGCACCTGTCATCGGCAGGCGGCAAGATCGATGGTTCTCACGCCTACGGGCAGTTCTACGGTGGTCTGGTCGGCATCGACTTCAATTCGAAGCAGCAATCCAACAACAGCGTCTTTGGTGAAGCGACCAAGGTGCCGCAGGTTGGCCTGCAGTTCTGAGAACTGAAGCTCTGCCCCCCGTCATAGGGAGGCAGGGCTTGTTGTCTGAGTGAAAAAATGGGGCAATGATTCAGCCGAATCATTGCCCCTCTTTTTTATCTGGCGCCTCTCGATGCCCTGCTCCCGGACTCTACTTCTCGACCGCGCCCTCAGCAGGATCGCCCCCCAAAACGCTGGACCGGGTGAGGCGGTAGATGGACGCGCAGTAGAGCAGCAGCGCCAAGGTCGCCAGCAAGCCTCCAGCCAAGCCGATATAGGCGAACCCGAGTTGGCCCCCTACCCAGCTGCCAAGCAGCGCGCCGCCGCCGATGCCGATATTGTAGATCCCCGAAAACAGCGCCATTGCCACATCGGTAGCATCCGGAGCTAGCACCAGGACCCTGGACTGCAGCGCCAGCCCGAAGCCCATGATCGCCATCCCCCAGATCAGGCTGAGCCCGCCCAGGTACGAGACCTCCCCGCTCAACGGCAACAGCAATGCCAGGCACAGAATGAGCGATGCCACCGTCACCAGCAGAAAGCGCTGTGGGCTGTAGCGGTGAAACCTGCTGAACAACAGCGAGCCGAAGATACCGGCGCCACCGAACAGCAGCAGGATGAGGGTCACCACATCGCCACTCAAGCCGGCCACCACCTTGATGAAAGGCTCGATGTAGCTATAAGCCGTGAACTGCGCGGTGACCACCAGGGCCGTCAATACATAGAGCGCCATCAGCGCAGGCCGCTTGAACAGCACCGGCAGGCTTCTGAGAGAACCCGAGTTCTGGCTGGGCAACAACGGCAGGCTCCTGGCCAGCCAGAACACCAGCGCGGTAGCCAGGCCAGCAATCACGATAAAGGTGGTCCGCCAGCCCATGGCCTCGCCCAGCAACCTGCCAAGGGGAATACCCAGCACCATCGCCAAGGAAGTACCGGTGGCCAGCAAGCCCAGGGCCTGGACCTGTTTTCCCGGTGGTGCCAGACGCACCGCCAGGGACGCGGTAATGGACCAGAACAGCGCATGGGACAAGGCCACACCGACCCGGCTCAGCAACAGCATGCCGAAACTCGTGGCCAGCCCCGACAGGATATGACTGGCGATAAACATCCCGAACAGCACGAGCAACAGCTTGCGTCGCTCGACGTTGCGCGTCAGCAGCATGACCGGTAGCGAAGTCAGGGACACTATCCAGGCATAGAGAGTGAGCATCAGACCGACCCGGGCCGTCGACAGGTCGAAGCTGCTGCCGATCGAGCTCAATAGCCCGACGGGGACGAACTCCGTGGTGTTGAACACAAAGGCCGCCAACGCCAGTGCGATGACCGCCCGCCAATTACCCTTAGTTGTCGCCACGCAGATACTCATTTAAAGGTGCACCACTCTATCGATGGTCAATCAGGCCCAGACCTTCGCAAACCCTGTGCCAAACGCCTACTCACAAAGGCTGGGCGCACGGTCAGGAGCATGCAGGCGCCGAACAGGATCTGCGTCAGCGTACAGGACAAGGGGAAAGCAGCGTCATCCCGCACTGCAGAGGAGCAACGGACCGAAACTCGGCCACTGTCGACGGAAACGAAAAAAGGGTCCCGAATGGGACCCTTTTTCGATGAACTACAGACCTTTGAGAATCTGTAGCTCCATGTTTGGAGCGGGAAACGAGACTCGAACTCGCGACCCCGACCTTGGCAAGGTCGTGCTCTACCAACTGAGCTATTCCCGCAAATGGCGTCCCCTAGGGGACTCGAACCCCTGTTACCGCCGTGAAAGGGCGGTGTCCTAGGCCACTAGACGAAGGGGACACGCTACAACATTCACTCCCTGCCGCGTTTCGCTGTGTGCTTTACGCTGCAAGTGGCGCGCATTCTATGGATGGATTGGAGGGTCGTCAACCCCCTGATATAAATTTATTTAAATCAATGACTTCGGGGTGGTTTGCGAGCCCTTTCGGGCATTTGTGCAGCCTGTGCCTTGACGCCTATATTCTGACACTCGACAAGACGCTATAGTCCACATCCTTAGGTGATGGCAATATGAAACCAGCCAGACATTTCCTATATAAGCAGAGAATCGGCCTGTTTCTGCTCGTCGACCTGCGCTAGGCGCCCCAAGGCTAAGTCACTACACTCGCCACTCGTACGCGAACCCCAGAAAGAGGTCTTACACGGTGACACCACTCATGATCACCCTGCTAGTAGTAGCCGGGATCGTAATATTGATCGCCATTGGCTACATGAACCATGTGGTGGAAAACAACAAACTGGAAAAGGCCCGTACCAAGGTCGAACTCAATGACCGCCTGCGCCGCTGTGGCGAAATCACCGAGACCTTCCCCGGCCAGTTCATGTCGCCAGGGCTCAAGCTGCTGATGACCCGCCTGGAGCTCAACGTCGTTCAGCGTCTGTTGAACCTGAACAAGTCCGATGCCGCGCTCAAGGCGCGTATCGCCGAGTTGAACGCGCTGATCGGCCAGGGCGAATCGATTCCGGTCAACAACCCGCCCTGCCCGATCCAGACCGAAGCCAAGGCCAAGGACGTGCGCTTTCTCCTGGAAGCCCTGCATGGCCAGGTAACGCGCGCCGCCCAGGACGGTTTCCTGCCGACCAACGAAGCCAAGCACTGGATCAGGGAAATCCGCCATATCCTGGTGCTGCTGCATATCGAGTTCTTCAACAACCTCGGCCAGTACGCCCTGCAGCAGGAACAACCCGGCCAGGCGCGCCTGGCGTTCGAGCGCGGTGTGCAGTACCTGCGCAAGCAGCCGGATCCGGCGGTCTATCGGGAACAGCTGGAGTACCTGGAAAAACTCCTGGCCCGCTCCAACGCGATGGTGCTGACCAATACCCAGCCGGTCGAAGGCGAGGTCAACCAATTGACCGAAGGCCTGAAGGTCGTCGAAGCCGACGCCGACTGGAAGAAGAAAGCCATTTACGACTGACCGGCAACAGCCGCGCGAGCCATTCGCGCGGCACGGTCTATAAGGCTGCACCCCTGGCGGCGCAGCCTGTAGCAAGCACCCGCGGCATTACAACCGGAAATGCCCGACCATCCCCTTCAACTCCGCCCCCAACTGCGCCAGCTCGATGCTCGACGCTGCATTGCCCTGCATGGCCAGTGACGACTGATCGGCGCTGGCGCGGATGCTGGTGACGCTGCGGTTGATCTCTTCGGCGACCGAGCTTTGTTGTTCGGCGGCCGCGGCGATCTGCTGGTTCATCTGCTGAATCAGCGACACCGCCGTGGCAATGCTGCCCAGCG
Source organism: Pseudomonas sp. NFPP07 (assembly GCF_900115645.1). NCBI lineage: Bacteria > Pseudomonadati > Pseudomonadota > Gammaproteobacteria > Pseudomonadales > Pseudomonadaceae > Pseudomonas > Pseudomonas sp. NFPP07. The sequence goes on along the minus strand of NZ_FOXG01000003.1, from coordinate 266,933 downwards.
CGCTTTCGGTCTGCAGCGCATCGCTGACCGCCAGCTTGACCAGTTCGCCGCTGCCCTGGATCTGCTGCACCGAGGACTGCGCCGCCGAACGCAAGGCACTGACCAGGCGTTCGATCTCTTCGGTGGATTGCTGGGTGCGCTTGGCCAGGGCCCGCACTTCGTCGGCCACCACCGCGAAGCCCCTGCCCTGCTCGCCGGCACGTGCCGCTTCGATGGCCGCGTTCAGCGCCAGCAGGTTGGTCTGCTCGGCGACACTCTTGATCACGCTGAGCACGGTGCCGATGTTCTGGATCTCGGCGCTGAGGCTTTCGATGCTGGAGCTGGCGCTGGTGGCCGAATCCGCCAGCTGTTCGATGCGCTGCATGCTCTGGCGCACCACCTGCTGGCCGCTTTCGACCTTGTCGTCGGCGGTCTGCGCCGCCTGTGCAGCTTCTTCGGCGTTGCGCGCGACGTCATGCACGGTGGCGGTCATCTGGTTCATCGCCGCGGCCACCTGCTCGGTTTCTTCCTTCTGGCTGCTGACTTCCAGATTGGTCTGTTCGGTCACCGCCGACAGCGACTGGGCCGAGCTGGCCAACTGTTCGATGCCTGCCTGCAGGCCGCTGACAATACCGCTCAGGCCGCTGCCCATCTGTTGCATCGCCAGCATCAACTGGCCGATTTCGTCCCGGCGCGTCACCTCCACCGTCGCGCTCAGGTCACCGGCGGCGATCTGCTGCGCCACGCGCATCACGCTGCGCAGCGGAGTGACGATCAAGCGGGTAATGATCCAGGCCGCCAACACACCCACCAGCAACGCCAGGACCGAAGACGCGACGATCAGCAGCGAATTCTTTTTCAGCTCCGCCTGCATCGCCTGATCCTGCGCGCCGTACGCCTGGTCGACCCGCTCCATCACTTGCGCGGCGCGCTCGTGCAGTTGCTGATAGACCTTTTTCTCCTGCGCCAGCAAGCCGGTGTATTCGGCGAGCTTCTCGCTGAAACCACCGATATGCCCGACCACTTCGTTGAGCACCGTCTGATAACCGGCGTCCTTGACCAGGGTCTTGAGCTGCTCGGCCTGGGCCAGGGCCTGATCGGCCTGCTCGATCTTGCCCTGCTCGACCTCTTCCTCGCCCTTGCGGCTCTGGTCCAGGCGCACCCGGGCTTCGTTCATGGCTTGCAGCATCAGGCGCGAGACCTGGCTGACCTGATTGGCCTGCTCGACGAACTCGCTGCCCTCCTTGCCGGCGGATTCCTTGAGGCTATAGGTACCGTCATCGGCCAGGCCGGCCTGCAGCACGTCTAGGTTATTGGCCACGCTGGACACCGACCAGCTGGCCATTTCCAGCGCCAGGTCCTTGGCCTGGGTCAGCTCGACGAACTCGTCGAAAGCCTTGCGGTAAGCCCCCAGCGCCTGCTCGACATCGGTCATCACCGGCACATTCGCCGCCGAACGTTCCTTGAGCTGCGCCGCCAGGGCCAGCAAGGCGTCGACGCCCTCGTGCAAGGCGTCCGCGGTTTTGGCGTCACCGTGCAAGGCATAGTTCTGTTCGAGCAGACGCACCTTGAGCAAACCGCTGTTGAGCGACGACATCTGCTTGAGGCCATCGAAGCGCTGGCTGATGGTCTGCAGGGACCAGACGCCGATGGCGGCTACCAGTGCCGTCAGCAGCAGCACCAGGGTGAAACCGACACCCAGTTTTTTCGCCATGCCGAGATTGGCAAAACGTCCGTTCGTGGCCGAATTCATTGCGCTCAGTCCCCTTCCAGTCCCCAATGGCAACAGGGCCATTGTCCAGTTTTGCAGGTTCGCAACGGGCTGCACTGGAGCACAAGTCTCTGGCGTCGGAATAATGGCAAAAAGCTACGTTCAGGTCGTTTTCAGAATGGTCGAGGTCGATCCGGTACAGCCCTGGCAACGCTTGGTCACCAGGGCCGTCCCTAAGGCAAGCGAGCGTCAGATGGCGGTGGCGCCACCATCGACCGCCAGCGCATGGCCAGTGGTGAAGGCCGCGCCGTCGCTGCACAGATACAGCACCGCGCTGGCGATTTCCTCGACCTTGCCGATCCGCCCGACCGGGTGCATGGCCGCGGCGAATTCGGCTTTCTTCGGATCGGCCTCGTAGGCACGGCGGAACATATCGGTGTCGATCACCGCCGGGCACACCGCGTTAACCCGGATTTTCTTCTTCGCGTACTCGATGGCCGCCGACTTGGTCAGGCCGATCACCGCATGCTTGGAGGCGGCATAGATGCTCATCTTCGGCGCCGCGCCCAGACCGGCCACCGATGCGGTGTTGACGATGGCCCCGCCGCCCTGGGCGAGCATCAGCGGCAACTGGTGTTTCATGCACAGCCAGACGCCCTTGACGTTGACTCCCATGATCGCGTCGAACTCGTCCAGGGTGCCGTCCGCCAGCTTGCCCTTCTCGATTTCGATCCCGGCATTGTTGAAGGCATAGTCGAGGCGGCCGTAGCTGCTTACCACCTGGGCCATCAGGTTCTGCACATCCGCCTCATCGGTAACGTCGCAGCGCACGAACAGCGCCTCGCCACCGGCGGCGCGAATCAATTGCACCGTGCCCTCGCCACCGGCGACATCGAGGTCGGCCGCCACCACTTTCAGCCCCTGCGCGGCGAACGCCAGGGCCGTGGCCCGGCCAATACCCGCCGCTGCGCCGGTGACCAAAACGACCTGGCCGGAAAACGTCATGCTCATGGTGATGCCCTCAATGGAATGCATGGATCGGATTCGCCCAGTCTAGGCACAGGCAACGGGCACGCGGCAGCACTATCAGAGGGCCGGTTGCCGACTTATCCGCGGTGGTGATGAAAGTCGCCATACGACCATCACGCCTCTGGATCGCCCCCTATTCGCTACAGCGGCAAACCTTGCGGCATCAGGGCTGAAGGTCTATCAACTAGGGTTCCATCGATCCTTGAGTGCCTGCCATGACCACCCAGACCAATCGCCAGTTTCTGCTCGCCAAACGCCCGGTGGGCGCGGCGACCCGCGAAACCTTCACCTACCAGCAGGTTCCCGTCGGCGAACCCGCGGCCGGGCAGATCCTGGTGAAGAATGAGTACCTGTCCCTCGACCCGGCCATGCGCGGCTGGATGAACGAAGGCAAGTCCTACATCCCGCCAGTGGGCATCGGTGAAGTGATGCGCGCCCTGGGCGTGGGCCAGGTGATCGCCTCGAACAATCCCGGCTTCGCCGTCGGCGACTACGTCAATGGCGCCCTGGGCGTGCAGGACTATTTCCTCGGCGAGCCGCGCGGCTTCTATAAGGTCGATCCGAAACTGGCGCCGCTGCCGCGCTACCTGTCGGCCCTGGGCATGACCGGCATGACCGCCTATTTCGCCCTGCTGGACGTCGGTGCGCCGAAAGCCGGTGAAACCGTGGTACTGTCGGGCGCGGCCGGCGCGGTGGGCAGCATTGCCGGGCAGATCGCCAAGATCAAAGGCTGCCGGGTGATCGGCATCGCCGGCGGCCAGGACAAATGCAAGTTCCTGATCGACGAACTGGGCTTCGACGGAGCCATCGACTACAAGAGCGAAGACGTCCATGCCGGCCTCAAGCGCGAATGCCCGAAAGGCGTCGATGTGTATTTCGACAACGTCGGCGGCGACATTCTCGATGCCGTGCTCAGCCGCCTGAACTTCAAGGCCCGGGTGGTGATCTGCGGCGCCATCAGCCAGTACAACAACAAGGGGGCGGTCAAGGGCCCGGCCAACTACCTGTCGTTACTGGTCAATCGCGCGCGCATGGAAGGTTTTGTGGTGATGGACTATGCGGCCCAGTTCGCCGCCGCCGGGCAGGAAATGGCCGGCTGGATGGCCAAGGGGCAGCTCAAGAGCAAGGAGGATATCGTCGAGGGGCTGGAAACCTTCCCGGAAACGCTGATGAAGCTGTTCAGCGGCGAGAACTTCGGCAAGCTGGTGCTGAAGGTTTGAACGTGGCTCTTTGAATCGGGTTGTCTGTCCGATCGTTTCGCGAGCAAGCTCGCTCCTACAAGGGCCTAGGCACTCTCTGTAGGAGCGAGCTTGCTCGCGATAGCGCGAAGCGCGCTTGCACTATCGCCGGCAGCCAGCACTGCGCTGCCGGATTCAGGCCAGCTCGGCCACCACGGCCGCGAGGGCCTTGGCCGGGTCCGCCGCCTGGCTGATCGGACGGCCGATCACCAGGTAATCGGAACCGGCATCCAGCGCCTGGCGCGGGGTGAGGATGCGCCGCTGGTCGTCCTGGGCGCTGCCCGCCGGACGGATCCCCGGGGTCACCAGTTGCAGCGACGGGTGCGCGGCCTTCAGCGCCTGGGCTTCCAGGGCCGAACAGACCAGACCGTCCATGCCGGCCTTTTCCGCCAGGGCGGCCAGGCGCAGCACCTGCTCCTGCGGCTCGATATCCAGGCCGATGCCGGCCAGATCTTCACGCTCCATGCTGGTCAGCACGGTCACGCCGATCAGCAGCGGTTTCGGGCCGCTGCGCTGGTCGAGCACTTCGCGGCAAGCCGCCATCATGCGCAAGCCGCCGGAGCAGTGCACATTGACCATCCACACGCCCATCTCCGCGGCAGCCTTGACGGCCATCGCGGTGGTGTTGGGGATGTCATGGAATTTCAAGTCGAGGAAGACTTCAAAACCCTTGTCGCGCAGGGTGCCGACGATTTCCGAAGCGCAACTGGTGAACAGTTCCTTGCCGACTTTGACCCGGCACAGCTTGGGGTCCAGCTGATCAGCCAGTTTCAGTGCGGCGTCACGGGTGGGAAAGTCCAGGGCGACGATGATAGGAGTCTGGCAAGCGGACATGAAGGGGCTCTCAGGCAAGTCGAAATCGGCGCGGATTGTAGCGCAAGCGACGACGCTCCGGGACCCGATGATCGGTAATTCATCGCCAACGGCAGCTCCCGTATCGATAAAACCGTGCAAATGCCCGACCCTGGCGGTAATTGTGTCGAGCCCGATACACTCCCGACACGCCGGCAACACCCCGCCCGGCTACCCTCGCCAGCCGCAACACTCCCGAACAGCACTTCCAGCCCCAGGGCCGGACGCCTATGCTGAAGCCACCACCTCGCCGCCCCTCTTTGTGGCTGGCAGCCTACCTGGCAGACGATCGCACGCATGCACAACACTCCAGCTCCCCTCAATGACGATCAGAAAGCACCTGGCACGGGTGACGACAAGCGCTGGAACACCCGGGCGCTGATCGTCGACGACGATGTACCGATCCGCGAACTGCTGATCGACTACCTGGCCCGCTTCAATATCCACGCCACCGGCGTGACCGACGGCGCGGCGATGCGCCAGGCCTTGCAGGCGGAACACTTCGACGTGGTGGTGCTCGACCTGATGCTGCCCGGCGAGGATGGCCTGTCCCTGTGCCGCTGGCTGCGCACCGAGTCGGACATCCCGATCCTGATGCTCACCGCCCGCTGCGAACCCACCGACCGGATCATCGGCTTGGAGCTGGGGGCCGACGACTACATGGCCAAGCCCTTCGAGCCTCGGGAACTGGTGGCGCGGATCCAGACCATCCTGCGCCGGGTCCGCGACGACCGCACCGAGCAGCGGGCCAATATCCGCTTCGACAACTGGCGCCTGAACAGCGTGCTGCGCCAGTTGATCTCCGCCGACGGTCTTGTCGTACCGCTGTCCAACGCCGAGTTCCGCCTGCTCTGGGTGTTCATCGAACGCCCGCGCCGGGTCCTGAGCCGCGAACAGTTGCTGGACGCCGCCCGTGGCCGCTCCATCGAAGCCTTCGATCGCAGCATCGACCTGCTGGTCTCGCGCCTGCGGCAGAAGCTCGGCGACGACCCGAAATCGCCGCAGTTGATCAAGACCGTGCGCGGCGAAGGCTACCTGTTCGACGCCCGAGACATCGGCTGATGCGTGGGCGCTTCGATACGCTGTTCGGCCGCCTGTTCGGGGTGCTGCTGATCGCGATCGTGCTCGCCCACCTGCTCGCCTTCTTCTGGTTCCGTCTCTACGGCCCGCCTCCGCGCCCTCCGGCCAGCGAATTCAGCGGCCAGTCACAGCCCGGCGGCGGACGTTTCGAGCCGCGGCCACCACGTCCCTGGTTCGGCGGCCCGATCGTGCCGCTGACCTTCCAGTTCATCTCGCTGATCATCGCCGCCTGGTACGGCGCCAAGCTGCTGACCCGGCCGATCCAGCGCCTGAGCGATGCCGCCGAGCGCCTCAGCGAAGACCTCGACAGCCCGCCGCTGGACGAGTCCGGCCCACGGGAAGCGCGCCAGGCGGCCCACACCTTCAACCTGATGCAGCGGCGCATCCAGGAACAGGTCAAGCAACGCGGGCGCATGCTTGGCGCGGTCTCCCATGATCTGCGCACGCCGCTGTCGCGCCTCAAGTTGCGCCTGGAACAGATCGAGGACAACAAGCTGCAGGGCCAGATGCGCCAGGACCTCGACGACATGATCAGCATGCTCGACGCGACCCTGAGCTACCTGCATGAACAGCGCACCAGCGAAGCCGTGCAGTGGATGGATGTGCAGGCACTGGTGGAGTCGCTCTGCGAAAACGCCCAGGACCAGGGCGCCGACGTGCGGACCGACGGCCATTGCGCGCCCTTGCAAGTGCAGCCGATGGCGTTGCGTTCCTGCCTGAACAACCTGCTGGACAACGCCCTGCGCTATGCCGGGCATGCCCGCATCAGCCTGCAGGACAGCCGCGAACAGGTACTGATCCGGGTCATCGACCATGGCCCGGGCATCGCCGAAGACCAACGCGAAGCAGTGTTCGAACCCTTCTACCGGCTGGAAGGCTCGCGCAACCGCAATTCCGGCGGCGTCGGCCTGGGCATGACCATCGCCCGCGAGGCCGCCGAACGCCTGGGCGGGCAACTGCACCTGGAAGAAACCCCCGGTGGCGGCCTGACCACAGTGGTGCGCCTGCCTCGCGCCTGAACCGCCGGTGTGTACCGGCTGGTACAAAGCTCACATACCCACGACACCTCGCCGCCTGAGCGCCGCCGTCACCGTAACCGCCGTAGCCGCTGCCGAGCAGCGCGAGGCTGCGGCTACAGGAGCGGGCACGGATGCCCGCGTTCTGCATGGATCAGCGCTTGTCTTCGACCCGCGCCTGGCTCGCGCTCCAGTCGGTCAACAGGCTGTAGGCCACGGCCAGCAGGGTCGGGCCGATGAACAGGCCGATGAAACCGAAGGCGATCAGCCCGCCGAAGACCCCGAGCAGCACGATCACCAGCGGCAGGTTGCCGCCACGGCTGATCAGGTAGGGTTTGAGCACGTTGTCGACGCCACTGATGATGAAAGTGCCCCAGATACCGAGGAACACCGCCATCCCGTATTCGCCCTTCCAGGCCAGCCAGGCGGTGGCCGGAATCCACACCAGCGGCGGCCCCATGGGAATCAGGCTGAGCAGGAAGGTGACGATCCCCAGCACCAGCGCACCCGGCACGCCGGCGATCAGGAACCCGATCAGGGCCAGGACTGCCTGGGCCGCGGCGGTGCCAATTACACCGTTGACCACCCGCTGCACCGTACCGGCCACCAGCTCGATGTAGTAGCCGGCGCGGTCGCCGATCAGGCGCTCCAGCAGCCCGTGGACGAACACCGCCAGGCGCGGCCCGTCGCGATAGAAGAAAAACACGAAGACGATGCTCAGGGTCAACTCGAGGATCCCGCCACCGATCTGCGCGCTGCGGGCCAGCAGCCAGTTGCCGACCTGCCCCAGGTAGGGCTTGATCGCCAGCATCATCGCCGCGCCCTGCTGGTCGATGCTGTTCCACAGCCCCACCAGCCGTTCACCGACGAAGGGCACGCCGGCCAGCCAGCTCGGCGCTGCGGGCAGGCCATCGACCTGCACATCTTTGATAAAGGCGGTGGCGTCACGCACATGGTCGGCCAGGTTGAAGCCGAGCCAGACCAGCGGCGCCGCCACCAGCAGCATCCAGCCCAGGGTCAGCACGGCCGCGGCCAGGGACTCGCGGCCATTGAGCCAGCGGGTCAGCAGGCGCATCAGCGGCCAGCTGGCAAACGCCAGGACCGCCCCCCAGAACAACGCGGACCAGAACGGCGCCATGACCCAGAAGCTGGCGCCGAACAGCACCAGAAGCAGGATCTGCACCAACAGGCGATCATTATTGAGCATTTGGTATCTCGAGAAAGGTCAACTCACCAAGCGTAGGCGAACGGTGGATACCCGTTCGCCCAAGCCCGTTCAATGCAGCGGTTCAGCGCAGCAGCTCAAGACGCAGGCCAGGGGCCTCGCGGCTGCCGCTTTCCATGCGTGCCGCCCGCACGCCCTGGCCGATCAGGGCCTGGCGCCAGGCCTCGGCATTCGGCCCGGAAACACTGACCCGCAAGGTGGTATCGAGGTTCAACCCGCGCGACAGCAAGGTCAGCCAGGTCGGCTGGGGCTCGCCGGCGAGCTTGGGCAGGTCCAGCTCGCCGGTGTCCTTGAGCTGGCGCAACAGGGTGGCCGAGGTCGGCAACAACTCGCCCAGGGGGGTGCTGGCGTCGAATTGCTCGACATGCAGGTACGCCCGGCGGTTGCCGCGGGTAATGCTGTACAGGGCCACCAGCGAATTGTCGTTGGGCGCGGCCAGGCGCAACAGCAGGTACGCCTGCTGGGCATCGGCGCCATACAGCTTGGCGTTGCCGAACACCTCGTTGGCCCACAGGCTGCTTTCCCCGCAATCGCGGGCCTGGCACCAGAACAACAGTTCGGCGCCCTGCCCCTGCAAGGCTTCGCGGGCGGCGGTAAAGGCCGCGGTCGAGGAATGTTCCGGCGGCAACTCGTAGGTCACCGACGTCGTGGTGCCACGAGCGCCGACCTGGCCATCGAAACGCAGCTGGCCGCTGATCTTGCGGATCGAGCCCATGGGGTAGATCCGCTCCATCTCGGCCGCCGGACGATAGTCGACGATCTGCGCGTCAGGCATGCGCGGCACGATCGGCAAGTCATGGCTGCCGGGCAAATCGGCGGCGAACAGCAAGGGGCTGACAGCGGACAACAACAGGACACTGGATAAACGCATGGGTGCTCTCATCGGATCAGCATGGCCTGGGCGCCCTTGATGACACTGGCGTCATCCGTGCGTTGCGGGACCAGCAGCCCGCGCTGCACCGCCGGCCGCGCCTCGAGGGTCGCCATCCAGCGTTGCAGGGCCGCCAGGCCGTCCACCGAAACCCCGGACCATTCATGGCCGCGCACCCAGGGAAAGGTGGCGATATCGGCAATGCTGTAGTCGCCGGCAAGGAACTCGACCTCCTGCAAGCGGGTGTCGAGCACCTCGTACAGGCGCCGGGTTTCATGCTGGTAACGATCGATGGCGCCCTGGAGCTTTTCCGGAAAATAACGGAAGAACACGTTGGCCTGGCCCTGCATCGGACCGACGCCGCCCATCTGGAACATCAGCCACTGGATCACCCGGGAACGGCCCTGGGGATCGCTGGGCAGCAGTTGCCCGCTGAGTTCAGCCAGGTAGATGAGAATCGCGCCGGACTCGAACACGGCGAAATCGCCGTTGGCGCGGTCGACAATCGCCGGAATCCGGCCATTGGGATTGATCTTGAGAAAGCCTGGAGCCTTTTGTTCCTTCTTGTCGAAACTCAGGGCATGCACCGTATAGGGCAGGCCGAGTTCCTCGAGCACGATAGAGACCTTGTGGCCATTCGGGGTCGCAGCGGTATAGAGATCTATCATGGTTGTCTCCCATTTCAACCCGCCCAGCCTCGACAGTTGCCCGCTGCAAGTCAAGAAACGGCGAAAAACCTATTGAAACAGTCTGCAACAAGGATCGCGCCGTCTTCGTCGTTCAAGTGCAGGTGATGGCCACCGGGCAGCTGTTCCCGGCTGAAGGGTAGCCGCTCCAGCAACTCCGGGTGCTTGGCCAGCATGCCGTCGGCCGCCACCACCAGATGGGCCGGACAGGCCAGGCGCTGGACGAACGTCAGGGCCTGCTCCTGGGTCAGGCGCAGCGGCGAAGCCAGGGTCAGGCGGCTGTCGCTGCGCCAGGTGTAGCCCCCCGGGACCGGCATCAGGCCGCGTTGCGCGAGCAGCTCGGCGGCTTCGCGGCTGACCGCGACCATGCCCTTCATCCGCGCCTCGATGGCGCGGTCCAGGGTGGCGTAGACCGGCTTGCGCTTGTCCCGCAGGTCCAGCTGAGCCTGCAGGGCCATGCCCATGCGCTCGGCGGCGTTTTCCCCGCTGGCGGTCGGCGGAATCACCCCATCGATCAGCGCCAGATGGCTCACCCGCTCGGGCAACGAGCCGGCCAACACCAACGAGACGATCGCCCCCAGGGAATGCCCGAGCAGGCCAAAGCGTTTCCAGCCCAGTTGCTCGGCGACCTGCAAGACGTCATATACGTAATCCCAGAGCGCATAGCTGGCGCCCAGGGGGCGGTGTCCGGAATGGCCATGCCCGGCCATGTCCAGGGCGACGATGCGCAAGCCAGGCAATCTGGGCGCCAGCCGCGCGAAGCTGTTGGCGTTGTCCAGCCAGCCGTGCAAGGCGATGACCGGCAGGCCGTCCTCGGGGCCGAACAGGTGCGCCGCCAGCTCGATATGCGGCAGGCTCAGGCGGACTTCTTCCACCGCGGCGCTCATGCGCAGCTCCGTTCGGCGCGAGCTTCCCAGCGGCTGAAGAGTTTTTTCAGCAGGGCCGCGGTGTCCTGCGGGCGCTCCAGCGGGAACATGTGCCCGCCCGGCATGCTCAGGGATTCGCCATGGGGCATGCGCCCGACACTGCTGGCGTGGTGCTTCATCACCACCCGGCTCTGCCGCCCGCGCACCACCGCCAGCGGCACCTTCAACTGCCGGGGGCGGCCCGGGCTGGTGTGCGGCACGCCGCGATAGATGCTGATCTCGGTGGCCGGGTCGAAACGCAGCCGCAAACGGCCGTCGACCTGATGCAGGCCATGTTGCAGGTAGGCGTCGAAACACTCGGGGTCGAAGCCGCGGAACAGGGTCTTGCCGGCAAAATACTTGCGCGCCGACTCCAGGTCGCTGAACTCCTCACGGCGGCCCAGGGTCCGCCCGGCGGGGGTCAGGCGATCGATGAAACCGAACCGCTTGGCGGCGCGAATCACCCATTGATCGGCGCGGGTCAGCACCGGCGAGTCGAGCATCACCACCCCGCGATACAGCTCCGGGCAGCGCAGCGCCGCATGCAGATGCAGGACGCCGCCGAAGGAATGGCCGACACCCCACACCGGCTCGGCCTGCTGTTGCAGATGGTGGATCAGTTCGTCCACCAGGTTCAGCCAGTTGTCGTCCGCCGGAAAGCGCGGATCGTGGGCGTGCTGCTGCAAATGCGCCACTTGATATTCGGGGGCCAGGGCGGCGAACAACTTGCCATAGGTACCCGAGGGAAATCCGTTGGCGTGAGTGAAAAACACCTGTTGCGACATACCGGCTAACTCATGAACAAAAAACGATGGCTGATTGTCCGCATGCCATTAGCCGGCGGCAATGACAGTAACGGTCAAGAATGATGACACTCCGCTTCAGCCTATGGGTACCCCTCAACGTGCCGGAGGCGTCTGCCCCAGCGGCACCACGGCCATGGTCAGGCGCGATACGCAGCTGGCCTTGCCTTCGTCGCTACAGAGGCGGATATCCCAGACATGGGTGGTACGCCCGATATGAATCGCCCTGGCCACCGCCGTCACCCGGCCGGAACGCAGGCCGCGCAGATGGTTGGCGTTGATCTCCAGGCCCACGCAGTAGAACTTGCTGGCGTCGATGCACAGGTAACTGGCCATGGAGCCGACCGTTTCCGCCAGCACCACCGAGGCACCGCCATGCAGCAGGCCATAGGGTTGGTGGGTGCGATGGTCGATCACCATGCTCGCGGTCAGGGATTCGTCGTCGAAGGACTCGAAGCGGATGTCCAGCACCTCACCGATGGTGTTTTTCTGGATCGCGTTCAGTTGCTCGATGTTCGGGGTGGTACGCCATAGGCTCATCACTGCATCCTTTTGGGTGGTTATCCGCGCTCAATCCTGCCACAGCACCGCTTCGGAGCGCTCGCTCCACTCTTTGAAGCGCTCGCCGTAGGTGGCTTCGATGACATTGCGCTTGATCTTCAGGGTCGGGGTCAGAAAGCCGTTCTCCACCGCCCAACTGTCCTTCACCACCACCAGGCGGTGCAAGCGTTCATGTTTGTCGAGCGCGCCATTGACCTCGTCAAGCAGGCTTTCCAGGCTCGCATACAGGCCACCACGGGCGTTGCCTGCGGCGTCCTGCAAACCGGCCGCGGACAACACGCACAAGCCCAGCGGCGCGCTCAGGCCATCGCCGACCACACACACCTGCTCGATCCGCGAATGCACCGCCAGGCGGTTCTCGATCGGCGCCGGGGCCACGTACTTGCCCTTGCTGGTCTTGAAGATCTCCTTGAGCCGCCCGGTCAGGCGCAGATTGCCGTCGGCGTCCTGCTCGCCCTTGTCGCCGGTACGCAGGAAACCATCCGCGGTGACGGTTTCCGCGGTCTTCTGCGGGTCCTTGAAATAGCCGAGCATGGTCGCCCCGCTACGCACCTGGACCTCTCCGGACTCGTCGATCCGTACCTCGACGTCCGGGCAGGGCCGGCCGATCCAGCCGGGTACATGCTGGCCGCTGCGGCCGATATGGGAATAACCGCAACTTTCGGTCATGCCGTACACCTCCAGCACGTCGAGGCCCAGGCGCTGGTACCAGTCCAGCAGGGTCTGCGGCACCGGCGCGGCGCCGGACAAGGCGACCCGCAGGGCGTCCAGCCCCAGCCCGGCCAGCACCTTGTGCCCGACCCGCTTGCCGATGAAGGGCAGGCCCAGCAGGAAGTCCAGGCGCTTGGCCGGGACCTTGCTGTACACGCCCATCTGGAACTTGCTCCAGATCCGCGGCACGCCGAACAACGCCGTGGGCCGCGCCCGCTGCAAGTCGGTGAGAAAGGTCTCCAGGCTCTCGGCGAAGAACACCGTCTGCCCGGTATAGATCGCCGCCAGCTCGACGAACATGCGCTCGGCCACATGGCACAGCGGCAGGTAGGACAGCAGCCGGTCCGTCGGCCCAAGGCCGAACAGCTGGGTGCCGCGTGAAGCGGCGAAACCCAGGGTGCCGAAGCTGTGCATCACGCCCTTGGGCAGGCCGGTGGTGCCCGAGGTGTAGATGATGGTCGCCAGTTGCTCGGCGGCGGGGTTGGGGTCGTCCTGGATCGGCGAGCACTGCTGCAACTCGTCCCAGGTGAAGTCGAAGCGGCCTTCAGGGCAGATCGGCAGGCTGATGGTCGGCAGCCCGGGTTTCACGCCGGGGGCCATCGCCGGCCAGTCGTCGAGCTTGCCGATGAACACCAGGGCCGACTCGGAATGTTCCAGCACCTGGGCCACCGAATCGGCGGTCAGGTTGGGATACAGCGGCACGGAAACGTGACCGGCCATCCAGATCGCCAGGTCGGCGATGATCCAGTGGGCGCAGTTCTTGGAGATGATCGCGACATGACTGCCCGGCGGCAGCTCGCGGGCACGCAGCCAGTGGGCGGCGCAGCGGGCCTGGTGGCCGACGTCGGCCCAGGTCAGCTCCTCGACCCGGCCACCGCACAGGGGCTGGACCAGGAAACGTTGGCGGGGATGACGAGCTTCGCGCTCGTAGAACACTTCCAGCGGCAAACGAAAAGCAGCAGACATGCGACTCGCTCCTTTGTTTTTGTTCTGATCGTGAGGCTAGCCAACCAAGCACTTGCTCGGGCGACTATTCCACGCACAAAGAAACGCCGCAAGTTAAGAAATGTAGCGAAAAGCACAGATCGTGGTAGGACCGAGGCTTGCCCGCGATGAAGGCGGACGCGCTGCTTCGGACAGTCCGCGCCGCTTCCTTTCGCGGGCAAGCCTCGCTCCTATCGTTCTGGGATTCAGGCTCAGGGATTCTTGATGCTGTTGAGGGTCATCAGGCCGGCCAGCGGCCAGTCGCCTTCAAGTTCCGCCAGGCCCGCGGTGTGCATCGGCTGGGGATTGCGCAGATGGCCGTGCTGCAGGAGGCCGATCAGGTTGCCCACCAGCGGCTGGTGGCTGACCAGCAGCACGTTGTCCGCGGAGTCGAGCTGGGCGACCACCGACAGTGGGTTATTGTCCGGCGTCAGCCAGGATACGGTGCGGATGTCCGCTTCGAAGCCCAGGGCTTCGCGTACCAGCTTCGCCGTCTGCTGCGCCCGCGCATAAGGGCTGGCGATGATCGCGCTGAGCGGCTGGCCGATCAGGTGCGCGGCGCTGCGCAGCGCTTCCTCGCGGCCATGCTCGGTCAGGTTGCGCTCGGCATCGCTGCGCGCGTGAGGCTCGGCTTCACCGTGACGCAGCACCCAGAGCTTCACAGCTTGGGCTCCTCGTCCCGCACCGGATGGGGCGCCGGTGGCACCACATGCGGCGCTTCGCCTTCAGGCGCGCGCGGGGCCGGCCAGTCGGCGAACGGCCAAGGCTTCTGGTCGGTGTGGAAACTGCCGAAACGACCGATCTGCGCCAGGAACTGGCTCAGGCTGTCGCCGAAGTTCATCAGGCTGGCACTCGGCGAGCCGTAGATCAGCCGGTAGATCAGCTGTACCAGCACCAGCGCGCCGAGGATGAATTGCGCCACTTGCCAGACCAGCACGAACACCAGCATCCACAGCACACGCAGCAGGATGGATTCGTACTTGGCTTCGGAATTCGTATCGTTCATGTCTCGCTCCTGTCCTGCTCAGTTGAAACCACTGGGGGAGATAAAGTCGACATCGGTTTTCGGCTCGCCACGCATCAGCAGTTCGATGACCTGGTTCAGCGTGCGCCCCTCAAACAGGATGGCATGTAATCCGGCCACCAGCGGCATATATACGCCCACTTCCTGCGCCTTGACCTTGAGCACCTTGAGGGTGTTCACGCCTTCGGCCACCTCGCCGAGCCGGTCCACCGCCTCTTCCAGGCTCAGGCCTTCGCCCAGGGCGAAACCGACCTGGTAGTTGCGGCTCTTGGGCGACGAGCAGGTGACGATCAGGTCGCCAACCCCCGCCAGGCCGAGGAAGGTCATCGGGTTGGCACCCTGGCTGACCGCGAAACGGGTCATTTCCGCCAGCGCCCGGGTAATCAGCATGCTCTTGGTGTTTTCCCCCATGCCCAGCGCCACGGCCATGCCGGCGATGATCGCGTAGACGTTCTTCAACGCCCCGCCCAGTTCGACGCCGAAGCGGTCGGCGCTGGCATAGACGCGGAAGGTCCGGCCATGCAGGGCCGCCTGCACGCGCTGGCAGAGTTCTTCGTCTTCGCTGGCGACCACGGTGGCGGTCAAGGCGTGTTCGGCCACTTCGCGGGCCAGGTTCGGCCCGGACAGCACGCCGATCCGCGCTTGCGGGGCGATCTCTTCGAGGATTTCGCTCATCAGCTTGAAGGTCTGCGCCTCGATGCCCTTGGTCAGGCTGACCAGCAGCTTGCCGGCGAGCAACTGCGCATGGGGCGCCAGCACCGAACGCAGGGCGCTGGAGGGCAAGGCGACAAAACACAGGTCACTGTCGTTCAGGGTGGCCAACAGATCGGTCACCGGCTCCACCGCCGGATGAATCTTGATGCCTTTGAGGTAACGCGGATTTTCGCGATGAATGCGAATGGCCTCCGCCTGCTCCGGGTCACGCATCCACTGCCGCACCCGATGACCGTTCTCGGCCAGCAGATTGGCCACGGCGGTACCAAAGCTTCCGCCTCCCAGGACCGCGATAGGGCGCTGTTCAGTCATATGCAATCCGTCAATCCATACAGTGGCGATGGCGGCATTATACGGGGCGGCCCTGCGGCGGCCAGCCCTGTGAACAATTAGGCACAAATGCCGGGAAAACACCGATTAGGACGGGGAATGTCGGGGTTATCGACTGGAAAACCCGGTCATCTCGGTTAACATGCGCGGCAATTACTCGTTATCAAGGCTGTGCCGTGTATCCTGGCCCTCCCCTCTCCCGCCCATCCCTGTTGCTGGCGCTGCTTTGCAGCACCCCGGTGCTGGCCGACGATCTGTTCCTGGACAGCCAGCCGCTGCCGGAAGTCCTCACCGCCACCCGTCTGAAACAGTCCCCTGCGGCCGTGCCCGGCAGCATGACCGTGCTCGACAGCGAACTGATCAACGCCAGCGGCGCCCGCGATATCAGCGAGCTGCTGCGCCTGGTGCCGGGGATGATGGTCGGCAATATCAGCGGCAACCAGGCCGCGGTGAACTATCACGGCACCAATGCCAGCGAAGCGCGCCGCATGCAGGTGCTGATCGATGGGCGCTCGGTGTACCGGGCGGGCCTGGCCACCGTGGACTGGAGCGACATTCCGGTGGCCATGGAGGACATCGAGCGCATCGAGGTGTTCCGCGGCCCCAATACCGTCAGTTACGGCGCCAACGCGCTGATGGCAGTGATCAACATCATCACCCGCTCGCCCGCCAACAGCCACGGCACGCGGATCAAGGTCACCCGCGGCCAGCGCGGCATCAGCGACTGGTACGCCAGCCAGGGCACCGGCTGGGACACCGGCGACCTGCGCCTGTCGCTGTCCGGGCAGGAGGACGACGGCTTCGACAGCGACCGCAACGGCGCCGACTACCGCGACAGCCGACGCTTGAACCGCTTCAGCCTGTCGGTCAGCCAGATGCTCGACGAGCGGCAGAGCATCGACTGGCAACTCAGCGCCAAGGAAGGCAGCAACCAGCGCCCCTATACCTACCGGCCGGTGTTCTCCGGCATCACTTCGGCCGGCTACAACTCCGACGTGATCGCCAAGGACTATGCCGGCTCGCTGCGCTGGAACCTCGACATCAACCCGGACCACAGCCTTTATATCCAAGGCTCGGCCCAGCACTGGGACCGCCAGCAGAACTGGCGCGCCTGTGACGCCGAGGTGTCGTTCAGCCCGGAACTGACGCGTCTCTGGCAGCTCAACCCGAACTACGCCGAACTGCTGGCCCGGCACATGGACAATTTCACCGGCTCCGGCGCCCCTCCAGGCACCGCGGCCGAACAGGCCCTGGCGAACCAAGTGCTGACGCAATGGAAGGACGGCGCCAAGCGCACGGTCTGCGGCGATATCGACCAGAGCGCCCGCGAATCGCGCTACGACCTCGAACTGCAGGACACCCTGAGCCTGTCCGATGGCGTGCGCCTGGTCAGCGGCCTGAACTATCGCTACGACCGCGCCGACTCGCAAACCTATTTCAACGGCACCCTCGACGACAGCACCTGGCGCGCCTTCGGCCAGCTGGAATGGCGCGCCACCGAACACTGGCTGCTGCAGGGCGGCGCCATGTTCGAAGACTCACAGCTGAGCGGCAGTTCGCTGACCCCGCGGGTGGCGGTCAACTACCTGATCAACCCGCGCCACGGCCTGCGGGCGGTATATTCGGAAGCGATCCGCTCGCCGGACATGTTCGAGAACAATGTCAACTGGAGCTACCGGGTCACCAAGCTGAGCCCAACCGCCTACGGCCAGCCCAGCGCCCAGTACTTCGTCAAGACCCGCGGCCCGGGCAACCTCGACCAGGAACGCATGCGCTCGCGGGAGTTGGGCTACAACGGCTTTTTTGCCGATCTCGGGCTGAACCTCGACGTGAAGCTGTTCTACGACGAAATCAGCGGGATGATCAGCGAGCCGCTGCGCAACAACCAGTACATCGCCAGCAACAGCAACGCCTCACGTTTTGCCGGCAGCGAAACCCAGCTGGACTGGCGCCTGAACCCGGCGGACCGGCTGCGCCTGACGTACGCCTATGTCGACGCCGAGGCCAGCAACCCGCTGGACGAGCAATTGACCGCGCGCCACAGCGGCTCGGCGGGCTGGTTGCGCGACTGGGGCCAGGGCTGGTCCAGCGCGCTCTTCTACTATGGTTCCAGCGCACTCAACGGTTATCGCTTCGAACGGGTCGATACCCGCGTCGCCAAGCGTATCCCCTTGGGCAAGGGCAGCCTGGAGCTGGCCGGCGTGCTCCAGCAACGGCTCGACGACGAGCCCACCACCTTTGTCGACAACAACTATGACTCGCACCACGTCCTCTACTTCAGTGCGGAGTTGACGTTCTAGCATGAGCCACCGTCAGTCAGGGATGACGCCTGCCTTGAACCGTTTCCGGGTTCGCCTGCTGCTGTTCTGTTGCCTCTGGGGTGCATTCCCCGCATGGGCGGCCCAGGTGTTGCTGACCGGCGCCGAAGACAGCGCCGGCGTGCAGGCTTTTGCCCAGGCGCTGGCGCAACAGCGGCCACAGGACGACGTGCGCTTCGAGCTCCTGGCCAACCTGCCTGCCCCCGGTCAATTGCCAGCGGGCACCCGGCTGATCCTGCTCGACCCGGCCAGCCTCGAATGGCGCCAGCAGGAGGCCCTGGGCCCGGCCACGCTGGTGTTGCGCATCGGCCGGATCCAGGCTCAGCAGCGCCTGGGGACAACGTCTTCGCCCCGGTTGAGCCTGTTATGGAGCGACCCGCCGCTGGCTCGGCAATTGCGGCTGATCCGCAAGATCCTGCCCCAGGCCCGGCGGATCGGCGTGCTCTACGGCGCCGACAGCGAATTCCTGCTCAAGGAGCTGCATCAGGCCGCCCATCCCCTGGGGCTGGAAATCGTCGCCGAACGCTGGGACGACACCAATGACAGCCGTCCGCTGCAAAGCCTGCTGAAAAGCAGCGACGTCCTGCTGGGGCTGGACGACCCGCAGCTGTACAACCCGAAAACCGCGAAGAACCTGTTATTGAGCAGCTATGCCCGGCAACTGGCGCTGATCGGCCCCAATGCCGGCTTCGTCAAGGCCGGCAGCCTGGCTAGCACCTACAGCGACCAGAACGACTGGCTGCAGGTGCTCGACGATTTGCTGGACCGACCCACGACCCACTGGCCGCGTACCCTGTATCCGCAACCGTTCAAGGTGTTGAGCAACCCGCAGGTGGCACGCTCCCTGGGCGTCGAACCGATAGACGAGAAATCGGTGGCGACCCAGCTGGCCGAAGGAGAAAAACGCCCATGACCTTCCGTCGCCGTTGGGACATCAGTACCCGCACCCAGATCATCTGCCTCGGCCCGGCGCTGCTGCTGACCCTGCTGCTGATCAGCTTCTTTACCTTCGTGCGGATCCAGGATCTGCGCCAGGAGCTGAACCACACCGGCCAGTTGATCGCCAACCAGCTGGCGCCGGCCACCGAATACGGGGTGATCTCGGGCAACAGCGAAGGTCTCGAGAGTCTGCTCAAGGCCACCCTGGCCACGCCCCACGTGCGCTTTCTCGAAGTCCAGGACAGCCGCAACAAGATCCTGGTGTACGTCGAGCAGCCTTCGGAGACCCACCACCGCTCACAGCAGGTCGAAGTGTTCCAGGCCCCGGTGCGCCTGCAACGCATCCAGCTCAGCAACGATTTTTTCCAGGACGACCCGAGCGCCAGCGTGAGCCCCAGCGAGGACTATCTGGGGCGGGTGATCGTCGGCATGTCCAACGACGCCTTCAGCCAGCGCCAGCAGGAGATCCTGTTCAAGGCCGGCATCCTCGCGCTGTTCGCCCTGCTGTTCACCTTCCTCCTGGCCCGCCGCCTGGCGGCCAGCCTGTCGCAGCCGATCAGCGCCATGGGCACCGCGGTCAAGGCCATTCAACAGGGTGACTTCAAGACCCCGCTGCCGATCGTCGACGATGCCGAGCTGGGCGATCTTTCGCGGCATATCAACAACCTGGCCGCTGGCCTCGAGCAGGCCAGCCGCGAACAGCACCAGGCCATGGCCCAGTTGATCCAGACCCGCGAAGAAGCGGAGCGGGCCAACAATGCCAAGTCGGACTTCCTGGCGATGATGAGCCATGAACTGCGCACGCCCATGAACGGCGTGCTGGGCATGCTGCAACTGCTCGAAACCACCGAAATGACCGATGAACAGCACGAATACGCGGCGCTGGCCTCCGAGTCCACCGAGCACCTGCTCAAGGTGATCAACGACATCCTCGACTTCTCGCGCATCGAGCGCTCGGCCCTGGAGCTGGAGCACATCCCGTTCAACCTCGCCGAACTGATCGGCAGCTCGGCCCAGGCCTTCCAGCACAGCGCCGCGCAGCGCGGGCTCGACCTGCAGCTGCGACTGCCGCCCGGCATGGAGTCGCTGCAGGTCAAAGGCGACCCGACGCGCATCCGGCAGATCCTGGTGAACCTGATCGGCAACGCCTTGAAGTTCACCGAGCAAGGCAGCGTCACCGTCGAGCCGCAATGGCAGGCCCTGGACCATGAGCTGCTGTGGTTCACCTGCAGCGTGCGCGACAGCGGGATTGGCATCAGCACCGAAAGCCTGGAACTGATGTTCAACGCCTTCCAGCAGGCCGACAGTTCGATTTCCCGGCGTTATGGCGGCACCGGCCTGGGGCTGCCGATCGCCCGCACCCTGGCCGAACGCATGGGCGGCACCCTGCGCGCCCAGAGCGAGGAAGGCCGCGGCTCGGTGTTCACCCTGGAGATCCCGCTGGCGCTGTACCAGCAAAGCCTGCCAGTGCTGGCGCCGCGGGTGCACAGCGGGCATGCCCATGGCGAAGGACGCAACGTGCTGCTGGTGGAAGACAACCCGGTCAACCAGACCGTGATCCAGGCCATGCTGCGCAGCCTGGGCTTCACGGTCAGCATCGCCACCGATGGCGCCCAGGCCATTCGCAGCGCCGAGAGTCTGATCTTCGATGCGATCCTGATGGATTGCCGGCTGCCGCTGATCGACGGCTACGAGGCCACCCGACAGATCCGCCAACTGCCCGGATGCGCCGACCTGCCGATCATCGCCTTGACCGCCAACGCCTTGCAGGGCGACCGCGAAGCGTGTTTGTCGGCGGGAATGAACGATTACCTGGCCAAGCCGTTCAAACGCACGGATCTGCAGCAAATTCTCCAACGCTGGGTGCAGTAGCGGCCACTTATCGACCATCTGCGACTGGCGTGGCGGGCGAAAGTGCGGCAGTCTTAGGCACCCGAACAGGCCCCTCACAGGGTCTGTATAATAATTTCAGTGCACAAGTGTACATTCATGTCCCTTGTGCTGTGACTTTCACCACAACGCAATAGTCTATGAGTAGGCTGCCGGCTCGAGGCATGAACGCTTCGATCGGCCGGGAAGATTTGCCCCACCCTGCCGCATGGGACTATTGAGGAGCTCGCATGACCAAACAAAACGCCTTTACTCGGGAAGATCTGCTGCGCTGCAGTCGCGGTGAGCTGTTCGGCCCAGGTAACGCGCAACTGCCCGCCCCGAACATGCTGATGGTGGATCGCATCACTCATATCAGCCAAGAGGGTGGCAAGTACGGCAAAGGTGAATTGGTCGCCGAGCTGGATATCACCCCTGACCTGTGGTTCTTCGCCTGCCACTTCGAAGGCGATCCGGTGATGCCGGGCTGCCTGGGCCTCGACGCCATGTGGCAACTGGTCGGCTTCTTCCTGGGCTGGCAAGGCCTGCCGGGCCGCGGTCGCGCCCTGGGCTCGGGCGAAGTGAAGTTCTTTGGCCAGGTGCTGCCGACCGCTAAAAAAGTCACCTATAACATTCATATCAAGCGCGTCCTCAAGGGCAAGCTGAACATGGCCATCGCCGATGGCTCGGTCAGCGTCGACGGCCGCGAAATCTACACCGCCGAAGGCCTCCGGGTCGGCGTTTTCACCTCCACTGACAACTTCTAAGGGTTATCCGCATGCGCCGCGTCGTTATCACTGGTCTGGGCATCGTTTCGTGCCTGGGCAATGACAAAGAGACCGTCTCCGCTAACCTGCGTGCAAGTCGCCCTGGCATCCGCTTCAACCCGGAATATGCCGAAATGGGTCTGCGTAGCCAGGTTTCCGGCTCCATTGACCTCAATCTCGAAGAGCTGATCGATCGCAAGATCTATCGCTTTGTCGGCCACGCGGCGGCTTACGCCTACCTGGCCATGAAAGACGCGATCGCCGACTCCGGCCTGACCGAAGAGCAGGTTTCCAACCCGCGTACTGGCCTGATCGCCGGCTCTGGCGGCGCCTCTACCCTGAACCAGATGGAAGCGCTGGACATCCTGCGCGAGAAAGGCGTCAAGCGCGTCGGCCCATACCGCGTGACGCGGACCATGAGCAGCACCGTTTCCGCCTGCCTGGCCACGCCGTTCAAGATCAAGGGCCTGAACTACTCCATCGCTTCCGCCTGCGCCACCAGTGCTCACTGCATCGGTACCGCCATGGAACAGATCCAGATGGGCAAGCAGGACATCGTGTTCGCCGGTGGCGGTGAAGAAGAACATTGGAGCCAGTCATTCCTGTTCGACGCCATGGGCGCCCTGTCCAGCAAGCGCAATGAGACCCCGGAACAAGCCTCCCGCGCCTACGATGCCGACCGTGACGGCTTCGTCATCGCCGGCGGTGGCGGCATGGTGGTGGTCGAGGAGCTGGAACACGCCCTGGCCCGTGGCGCGAAGATCTACGCCGAAATCGTTGGCTACGGTGCGACGTCCGACGGCTACGACATGGTGGCGCCAAGCGGCGAAGGTGCAATCCGTTGCATGCAGATGGCCATGTCCACTGTCGACGCACCGATCGACTATCTGAACACCCACGGCACCTCGACTCCGGTCGGCGACGTCGCGGAAATGAAAGGCGTGCGTGAAGTGTTCGGCGACAAGGCTCCAGCCATCAGCTCCACCAAGAGCCTGTCGGGTCACTCCCTGGGCGCCGCCGGCGTTCACGAAGCGATCTACTGCCTGCTGATGATGGAAGGCAACTTCATGGCAGGTTCCGCCAACATCGACGAGCTGGACCCGGAAGTGGCCGACATGCCGATCCTGACCAAGACTCGCGAAGACGCCACCATCAACACCGTGATGAGCAACAGCTTCGGCTTCGGCGGCACCAACGCCACCCTGGTCCTGAAGCGCTGGCAGGGCAAGTAAGCCCCGCCGCTTCGCCGCATGAAAAACGCCCCGACTGGTTCGGGGCGTTTTTTATTGGGCGGCAAAACCCTCTCCGCAGGAGCGAGCTTGCTCGCGATCAGCGCCATCCGACACACCGCATCGCGAGCAAGCTCGCTCCTACAGGTATGGAGAACGCGGGTTCAGACCGAGAAACGCGCCACCAGGGTGTTCAGGTCTACCGCCAGCCGTGACAGCTCCTGGCTCGCGGCGCTGGTCTGGTTGGCCCCGGCCGAGGTCTGCATGGCCAGGTCGCGGATGTTCATCAGGTTGCGATCCACCTCCCGAGCCACCGCCGCCTGCTCCTCCGAGGCGCTGGCGATCACCGTGTTGCGCTCGTTGATCAGGGTGATCGCCCCGGCGATTTCCTCCAGCGCCGCCCCCGCCGCCTTGGCCAACTCCAGGGTCGAGCGGGCCCGACTGTTGCTCTGCTGCATGGAACTGACAGCCTGCTCGGTGCCCAGCTGAATGCCGCCGATCATCTGCTCGATTTCCTGGGTCGATTGCTGGGTGCGATGCGCCAGCGCCCGCACCTCGTCCGCCACCACCGCGAACCCGCGACCGGCATCCCCGGCCCGCGCCGCCTCGATGGCGGCATTCAGGGCCAGCAGATTGGTCTGCTCGGCCACCGAACGAATCACATCCAGCACCTTGCTGATGCCATACACCTTCTGCGCCAGCTCTTCGACCTGGGAGGCGTTGGCAGTCACGTCGTCGGCCAGGGACTCGATGGACTGTACCGTCTGGCGCACCTGCTCACGCCCATGCTGGGCAATCAGGTCGGACTGGCGGGAGGCTTCGGACGTTGCCACGGCATTGCTGGCCACCTCCTCCACCGCGGCGGTCATCTGGTTCACCGCGGTCGCCGCCTGTTCGATTTCCTGGCTCTGCTGGTGCAGGCCGCGGGTGGCGTCCTCGGTCACGCAACTGAGCTCCTCCGAAGCGGAAGCCAGCTGGCTGGAAGAGTCGGAAATGCGTCGAATGGTCTCCCGCAGGCTGTGCTGCATGGCCTTGAGCGCCTGCAGCAGGCGCGCCGGCTCATCCTTGCCACTGATGCGAATGTCCTCGGTCAGGTCGCCGCCGGCCACCACCTCGGCCACGTTCAGCGATTGCGCGAGCGGCAGCACGATGCTGCGGGTAAGCAACAGGGCCAGGACAATGGTCATCAGGCCGGCCACCACGATCATCACCACCACCCAGACCTTGGCGTTGCTGAACACCGCCCTGGCCAACTCGGTGGCCAGGTTGGCGTTGTGCCGGTTGAGGGCCACCAGCTCATTGAGGGTGCCCGCCAGCTCATCGGCCAGCTGGCTCATCTCGCCATTGACCACCGCGACCGCATCCTCGACCCGCCCCTGCTGCGACAGCGCCATCACCTGATTCTGATACTCGAGGTAGCGCTTCTCGGCGGCTTTGTAGCGATCGAACAGCACACGCTCTTCCGGCAGCACAATCAGCGCGTTATAGCGCTCCTGGGCCACCGTCATGCCGCGCTTGATCTCATTGAGTTTGCTTTCGTTCTGCGCCAGGGCCTGGGGGCTGCGGTTGACCAGCAAGCGCAGAGTCAGCGCACGGACCCGCAGTAGGTCCTGATTCATTTCGCCCACCGACATCACACTGGGTAGCCAGTTGTTGTCGACCTCGTCGGACTGCGCGCGCATGTTCGACATCTGCAGCAGGGCGAACGCCCCCAGGCCGAACACCATCAACGCCAGCAGGCCGAAGCCCAGGCCCGCCCGCGGTGCAATGTTGAGACTCCTGATGCTCATTCTCCGGTTCCTTCCAAAAGCGCTGCATTCGCCATACAGCGGGCTGCTCTTGAAGGTATCGGGTCGCGGAAAATTTGCTTAAGACGAAAACGTGATATCAAAACGCCCAAGCACTCCGATGCCTGGGCGTAAACGATTCAGCGTACAGTAAAACGCTGCTGGACCAACAAACGGTCGCCTTGGAATACCATGAAACGCCACTCGCCGGGGATCACCTCATGACTCTCGGTGAACTCATAGGCCATGATGTCCTGCGGCGCGCCCGGCACCAGTTTCTGGGTCACTTCGAGCTTGTCGTGACGCTGGCCATCCGGGGTACGGATGCCCGGCGTGAAATACAACAGGGTCAGCGGCACATCCTCGGCCACCTTGCCGGCCAACTGATAACGCAGGCCGAACTTGGTGCCCAGCCGCGCGGGCACGATCTCGGTCTGCTCGATGTTTTCGTTGCTGCGCCGCAGCACCCGCTCACCCGACTGCAACGCGGCCTTCGGCCCCTCGAACACACCATATTCCACCGGTCCTTCGACACGGACTTCAGCACTGGCAAGGCCACTGAGCATCATCAGCGCCGCCAATGCGCTTAAACAGGTGAGGTGCATATCGCGCTCCTTGATTGAGATGGCGCGAGCCTATGACGCAGGCATGACAGGCTGATGACAAACCTGCATCGCCAGCGCCTTGGCAACGCCCGCGCATTGGAGCCACCCAGGATCAACGAGCGCGCGGCAGCACGGCGAGGAAGTTGTCCCGGGCCACCTTGCGCGCCACGGCCTCCGGCAAGGCATCGAGGAAGGGATCGAAGCCGCGCATTTCCCGCCCCAGCTTGTTGAAGCGCCCGACAACGTCCGAACCCAGCATGAACCGCTCGGGAAAGCGCTCCACCAGCTTCAGCCACTGCGCCCGGGGCATGCCCTGCTCATCCAGCAGATACGGCCTGAGCACGCTCCAGGACAGATCGATGTAGAGGTTGGGATAAGACTCGAGCATCCGCGCCAGGGTCGGCAGGAGAAAATCCAGCTGCACCTGATGCCGGTGGATCTCCATGCTGGTGCCCGCGTGGGCCCAGATAAAGCGCGTGTGGGGATGATTGCGCAGCGGCTCTTCGATTTCCGCCAGGTACAGCGGGTTCTTCTCGCGCTTGGAGGTGATGTTGGAATGCAGCATCACCGGCAGGTCGTTTTCCGCCGCCAGGTGATAGATCCGCGTCATCGCCTCGTTATTGGCCCGTGGCGTATCGCCGGAGGTCAGCGCGGTCAGGTCGTCGTGGCGGGTGAACACCTCGCCGATGCCCTGCCATAGCCCCGGGTTGAGGTCGAGCATGCGCTGGATATGGGCGTCGGAGTTCTTGTCATTGGGGTTGAAGCCGGAGAGGAACGGATGAAAATGCTGGCGCTGCTCGGGCGTCAGGCGGTTCACCGCGGCGGCGACAATCACATCGGTGGCGCTGTACCAGTAGGCCTCGGCGTCGTCGCCGGCGTAGTAGCGCGGCCGTTTGGGCTCGTCTTCATGCCATTTCTTGGCCACCGGGATACCGGAAATCATCACATGCTCGATGCGATTGTCGGCCATGGCCTTGAGCAGCTTGTCCATGCCCGCCGACTCCTGGAAAAAGTCGACGTAATGCAAGTGAGCATCGCTGTAGGCGTAGTCGCGGGCCTGGGCCCAGGCGCTCGGCAGCAGCAACAGCAAGGTGCTCAGGTAGATCCAGGGCATGGGCGGGCTCCCGTCGGTTGACGCTGGGTAGACCCTGCCCCGCAGGTGACGGTTCAGAAAAAGGGGAACGCACGGCAAGCGTAATGCTCTATAACTGCACCACCTTTCAATGTCTGTTCCGACTGCCCACCACTGCCCGAGGTCCGTCATGACTATCACCGTCAACACCGAATCCAGCGAAGGTTTCCGCCACAGCATCCAGATCGATGACCACCAATTGTTCGCCGACCTGCCCAAGACCCTGGGCGGCGAGGGTTCCGCGCCGGAACCCCACGACTTCTTCGATGCCGCCCTGGGCGCCTGCAAGGCCCTGACCCTCAAGCTGTACGCGCAGAAAAAAGAGATTCCGCTCACCGGCGTCACGGTCGAGGTCAAGCACGACAATAGCCAGGAGCAGAAAGGCCAATACGCGCTGCACGTCAAGCTGACCCTCAAGGGCGTGCTCACCGATGCCCAGCGTGAAGAACTGCATCGCGTCGCCGACCGCTGCCCGGTGCACAAGCTGATGACCACCGCCGAGGTGAGCATCGAGACCCACCTGTCCGAAGGCGCCTTCAGCCAATAGCGCCATGGCTCGCACAAGCGGGTTATGCTCCCGGGCATAACCCGATCAGCCTGGAATGCACCATGAACACACCGCTCGTGATTCGCCCTCGCGCCGAGGACGTCGAAGGCCAACCCATCCTGCGTCCGCTGCCCTCGGCCCAATGCCGCAGCGTCGGGCCCTTCGTGTTTTTCGATCACATGCTGCAAACCCGCTACCCCGCGGGCAAGGGCATGAATATCCGCCAGCATCCGCATATCGGCCTGTCGACCCTGACCTACCTGTTCCAGGGGCAGATCCAGCACAAGGACAGCCTGGGTTCCGACCAGGTGGTGAACCAGGGGGATGTCAGCTGGATGACCGCCGGCAGCGCCATCGCCCATGTCGAGCGCACCCCGCAGGCGCTGATCGACAGCGACTTCAGCATGCACGGCCTGCAGGTCTGGCTGGCTTCGCCCAAGGCCCATGAACAAGGCCCGGGGCACTACAGCCATCACCCGGCCGCGACCTTGCCGGTCAGCGACAACCTCGGGGTCAAGATCCGCATGATCGCCGGCAGCGGTTTCTGCCTGGAATCACCGGTCCCGGTGCTCTCCCCGACCCTGTATGCCGAAATACAGTTGCAGACCGCGACCACCCTGCTGATCCCTGCCGAACATGAAGAGCGCGCCCTGTACGTGCTCGAAGGCGACGCCCAGCTGGATGGCGAGCCCGTCGAGCCGCATGCGCTGGTGATCCTGCCCACCGGAACCACCCCCACCCTGTTCGCCGACAGCGATTGCCATGCCGTGCTGTTCGGCGGCGCGCCGCTGGACGGTCCGCGGCGGATCAACTGGAACTTCGTCTCCAGCGACCCGGCGCGTATCGATGAAGCCCGCCAGCGCTGGGCCGCCGGCGACTGGCCGACGGTGCCGGGGGAAAGCGAAAGAATCGAACTGCCCAAGGGCAAAGGCTCGCCGTCACCCCTGTAGCGCCGGGCCAGGCTTCCCCCGCCGCCTGGTTGCGCAACCAGGTACCGGCCGGCGCGAGCGGTTGCGGGTAGCCGGATCCCGGCCTATGGTCCAAGCGATGCATTGCCTGCGACCGGCGCGCGATGATTCGCCGTGGGTCGCCCATCCAGCGCAGCTTTGCGCAGCGAGGTGACGACATGCCGAACGACTCCCGTCCCGCCGTGCTCGAACTGATCGGCAACACGCCGCTGGTGCGTGTCAGCCGTTTCGATACCGGCCCCTGTACGCTGTTTCTCAAGCTTGAATCGCAAAACCCCGGTGGCTCGATCAAGGACCGCATCGGCCTGGCGATGATCGACGCCGCCGAGCGCGATGGCCGCCTGCGACCCGGTGGCACCATAGTCGAGGCCACCGCCGGCAACACCGGCCTCGGCCTGGCCCTGGTCGGCCGCGCCAAGGGTTATCGAGTGGTCCTGGTGGTGCCGGACAAGATGTCCACCGAGAAGGTCCTGCACCTCAAGGCGATGGGCGCCGAAGTGCACATCACCCGCTCCGATGTCGGCAAGGGCCACCCTGACTATTACCAGGATATGGCCGCGCGCCTGACCAAGGAGATTCCCGACGCGTTCTTCGCCGATCAGTTCAACAACCCAGCCAACCCGCTGGCCCACGAATGCAGCACCGCGCCGGAAATCTGGGCGCAGACCCAGCATGACGTGGACGCCATCGTGGTCGGCGTCGGCTCCGCCGGCACCCTGACTGGCCTGACCCGGTTCTTCCGCCGGGTGCAGCCGGACCTGGCCATGGTCCTGGCCGATCCGGTGGGCTCGGTGATGGCCGAATACAGCCGCAGCGGCGCCCTCGGCACACCCGGATCCTGGGCGGTGGAAGGCATCGGCGAAGACTTCATTCCGTCCATCGCCGACCTTTCCAGCGTGCGCAAGGCCTATTCCATCAGCGACGAGGAAAGTTTCGAGCACGCCCGCCAGTTGCTGCGCGCCGAGGGTATTCTCGGCGGCTCTTCGACCGGTACCCTGCTGGCCGCGGCTCTGCGCTACTGCCGCGAGCAGACTGAGCCGAAGCGGGTGGTCAGCTTCGTCTGCGACACCGGCACCCGCTACCTGTCGAAGGTCTACAACGACCAATGGATGAACGATCAGGGCCTGCTGCAACGCAAAGGCTACGGCGACCTGCGCGACCTGATCGCGCGGCGCTTCGAAGACGGCCGGGTGATCAGCGTGGGGCCGGACGATACCCTGCTCACCGCCTTCCAGCGCATGCGCCTGGCCGATGTGTCGCAACTGCCGGTGCTGGTGGACGGGCAGCGACTGGTCGGGGTGATCGACGAGTCGGACATCCTGCTGGGCGTGCACGAAGATGCTTCACACTTTCGCAAGACCGTGGCCAGCGCCATGACCGATCAGCTGGAAACCCTGCCTCCCGGCGCCAGCCTGGCCGAACTGGAGGCGGAACTCGACCGTGGCCTCGTGGCGATCATCGCCGACGCTTCGGGCTTCCACGGCTTGATTACCCGGGTCGACATGCTCAACCACTTACGGAGATCACTGCCATGAGCCAAGATGAAACCGGCGCGCCACGCGCCTTCGCCACCCGGGTAATCCATGCGGGGCAAACGCCGGACCCTTCCACCGGGGCGCTGATGCCGCCGATCTACGCCAACTCCACCTATGCCCAGCAGAGCCCCGGGGTGCACAAGGGGCTCGATTACGGGCGCTCGCACAATCCCACGCGCTGGGCCCTGGAGCGCTGCGTGGCGGACCTCGAGGGCGGCACCCAGGCCTTCGCCTTCGCCTCCGGGCTGGCAACGATTTCCACCGTGCTCGAACTGCTCGACGCGGGCGCGCATATCGTTTCCGGCAATGACTTGTACGGCGGAACGTTCCGTCTCTTCGACAAGGTGCGCCAACGCAGCGCCGGCCATCGCTTCAGCTTCGTCGACCTGACCGATCTGTCGGCTTTCGAAGCGGCGCTGCAGGACGACACGCGGATGGTCATGGTCGAGACCCCGAGCAATCCCCTGCTGCGCCTCACCGATCTCGCCGCCATCGCGCGCATCTGCCGGGCGCGGGGCATCATCTGCGTCGCCGACAACACCTTTGCCAGCCCGTGGATCCAGCGTCCGCTGGAACTGGGCTTCGATATCGTGCTGCACTCGACGACCAAGTACCTCAACGGCCATTCCGACGTGATCGGCGGCATCGCGGTGGTCGGGCAGAACCCCGACCTAGCCGAACGTTTGGGCTTCCTGCAGAACGCCGTGGGAGCGATCGCCGGGCCGTTCGACGCCTTCCTCACCCTGCGCGGGGTGAAGACCCTGGCGCTGCGCATGGAACGCCACTGCAGCAACGCCCTGGAGCTGGCGCAATGGCTGGAGCGCCAGCCACAGGTAGCGCGGGTCTACTACCCGGGCCTGCCGTCCCACCCGCAGCACGCACTGGCACGGCGGCAGATGCACGGTTTCGGCGGGATGATTTCCCTCGACCTGGACTGCGACCTGGCCGGCGCCAGGCGTTTTCTCGAGAGCGTGCGGATCTTCGCCCTGGCCGAGAGCCTGGGCGGGGTGGAAAGCCTGATCGAGCACCCGGCGATCATGACCCACGCCAGCATTCCCGCGGACACCCGGGCGCAGCTCGGCATCGGCGATGGGCTGGTGCGTTTGTCCGTGGGGGTCGAGGATGTGGAGGACCTGCGCGCCGACCTGGCCCAGGCACTGACGCGTATTTGAATCAGTAACAGGCACAAAAAAGCCCGTTTGGCGTACAAGGCGGCTCACTGAGAGCTGCATTACATCGCCAAGCGGGCTTGTGGTTCCCGGGGCTCAGCCCTTGAACACTTCATCCAGCAGGTTGTGCATCGAGGTGAAGGCACGGCCCGCGGTCTTGGCGTCGTACATCATCGTTCCCGGCACATTGGCGTGCGGATCGGTGAAAGAATGCACCGCGCCGCCGTAGCTCAGCAGTTGCCAATCCACGCCCGCGGCATTCATTTCCTCTTCGAAGGCCGGCAATTGCTCTTTCGGCACCAGCGGGTCGGAGGCGCCATGCAGCACCAGCACCGAACCCTTGATGTTCCGGGCGTCGGCCGGGTTCGGCGTATCCAGGGTGCCGTGGAACGACACCGCGGCTTTCAGCGGCGCACCACTGCGCGCCAGCTCCAGGGAGCAGCAGCCACCAAAGCAGAAGCCGAAGGTGGCCAGCCGGGCCTTGTCCACCGCCGCTTCCTGCTGGCTTTGCAGCGCCTCGAAGGCCGCCTGCATGCGCTTGCGCAGCAAGGCCCGGTCATTCTTCAGCGGCATCATCGCGGCGCCCGCCTCGTCGCCGTTGCTCGGACGGACCTGTTGCCCGTACAGGTCGGCGATCAGCACCACATACCCCTTGGCGGCGACCGCCTCGGCGATCTTCTCGGCACCGGCGCCGACGCCCATCCAGTTCGGCGCCATCAACAGCCCCGGACGCGGGCCCTGCTGGCTGGCATCGAACGCCAGGCGGCTTTCATAGGATTGACCATCAATCTGGTAGACCAGGGAACGAACAGTGACTTGGCTCATTTCAGACTCCTGATTCAAAAACACCGGAATGAAAAAACCCGCCGAAGCGGGTTTTTATACAACGCAGTTAAACCGACAGTTCAACCAGCAGCTTGTTCAGGCGGCGCACATAGGCGGCCGGGTCTTTCAAGCTGTCGCCGGCAGCCAGGGCCGCCTGATCGAAGAGGATGTGCGACAGGTCGCCGAAGCGCTCGTCGCTCTGCTCGCCGTCGAGTTTCTCGATCAACGGGTGAGCCGGGTTGAATTCGAAGATCGGCTTGGAATCCGGCACCTTCTGCCCGCTGGCCTCGAGGATCTGGCGCATCTGCAGGCCCAGGTCCTGCTCGCCGATCGCCAGGATCGCCGGGGAGTCGGTCAGGCGGTGGGAAACCCGCACTTCGCTGACGGTATCGCCCAGGGCGGTCTTGATCCGCTCCACCAGGCCTTCCTTGCTCTTGGCGACTTCTTCCGCGGCCTTCTTGTCCTCTTCCGAGTCCAGGTTGCCCAGGTCCAGGTCACCCCGCGCCACGTCGACAAAACCCTTGCCGTCGAAGTCGCTCAGGTAGCTCATCAGCCACTCGTCGATGCGATCGGTCAGCAGCAGCACTTCGATGCCTTTCTTGCGGAAGACTTCCAGGTGCGGGCTGTTCTTGACCTGCGCGTAGGTTTCGCCGGTGAGGTAGTAGATCTTGTCCTGGCCTTCCTTGGCGCGTGCCAGGTACTCGGCCAGGGAAACATTCTGCTCGCCGTCGTCGCCCTGGGTGGAGGCGAAGCGCAGCAGGCCGGCGATCTTTTCCTTGTTGGCGAAGTCTTCGGCCGGGCCTTCCTTCATCACCTGGCCGAAGTTTTTCCAGAAGCCCTTGTATTGCTCAGGCTCGTTCTTCGCCAGTTTTTCCAGCATGTCCAGCACGCGCTTGGTCAGCGCCGACTTCATGGAGTCGATGATCGGGTCTTTCTGCAGGATTTCCCGCGACACGTTCAGCGACAGGTCGTTGGAATCGACCACGCCCTTGATGAAGCGCAGGTACAGCGGCAGGAAGGATTCGGCCTGGTCCATCACGAACACGCGCTGCACGTACAACTTCAGGCCTTTCGGCGCTTCACGCTGGTACAGGTCGAATGGCGCACGGGCCGGCACGTACAGCAGCGAGCTGTATTCCAGCTTGCCTTCGACCTTGTTGTGGCTCCAGCTCAGCGGGTTCTCGAAGTCGTGGGCGATGTGCTTGTAGAACTCCTGGTATTCCTCGTCCTTGATTTCGGTACGCGGACGGGTCCACAGGGCACTGGCACGGTTGACGGTTTCCCATTCCTGCGCAGGCTTCTCCTCGCCCTCAGCGGCAGCGGCCTCTTTCGGCAGCTCGATCGGCAGGGCGATATGGTCGGAGTACTTCTTGATGATGTTGCGCAGGCGCCAGCCGTCGGCGAACTCGTCTTCGCCGGACTTCAGGTGCAGGACGATGCGGGTACCGCGGTCGGCCTTGTCGATGGTCGCGACTTCGAACTCGCCTTCGCCCTTGGAGGACCAGTGCACGCCTTCGCTGGCGTCAAGGCCGGCGCGGCGGCTGAAGACATCGACCTTGTCGGCAACGATGAAGGCGGAATAGAAGCCCACGCCGAA
This sequence comes from Pseudomonas sp. NFPP07, assembly GCF_900115645.1. NCBI lineage: Bacteria > Pseudomonadati > Pseudomonadota > Gammaproteobacteria > Pseudomonadales > Pseudomonadaceae > Pseudomonas > Pseudomonas sp. NFPP07. The sequence goes on along the minus strand of NZ_FOXG01000003.1, from coordinate 233,927 downwards.
CTGACCGATCAGGTGCGAATCCTTCTTCTGGTCGCCAGTGAGGTTTTTCATGAAATCGGCGGTGCCGGACTTGGCGATGGTCCCCAGATGGGTGATCACATCGTCCCGGCTCATGCCGATGCCGTTGTCTTCGAGGGTGACGGTCTTGGCGTCCTTGTCGAAGCTCACACGGATTTTCAGCTCCGCGCCACCTTCCAGCAACTCAGGCTTGGACAGGGCTTCGAAGCGCAATTTGTCGACAGCGTCAGAGGCGTTCGAGATCAGTTCGCGAAGGAAGATTTCCTTGTTGGAATACAGCGAATGGATCATGAGGTGCAGCAGTTGCTTTACCTCGGTCTGGAAGCCCAGGGTTTCCTTTTGAGTTTCCACACTCATGGTCATCAAACTCCAATCAGATGGCATAAGCCGCGCCCGGAGGGCTTACGGCGGGATGTCCACAGAGTTGGGGGCTATACCTGAGATTTCAAGGCCCTGGACTTTCTTCGAGTTTGAAATGTGCGCGGGCGGTGGCAATCGGTTCTTCTGCGGAGCTCTGCCAGGCGGCGATGGCCACGTTCGCCACCCGCCGTCCCTGGCGGCAGACCTGGCATCGGGCATAGGTATCGCGAAATTGCCCGGCACGCAGGTAATCGAGGGAAAAGTCGATGATTTTCGGCACGCCCGGCGAACCGGTGCCAATCAACAGATGCAGGGCCGCGGCCAACTCCATGAATCCGGCGATCACCCCACCGTGCAGGGCCGGCAGCAACGGGTTGCCGATGTTGTCGCGGTTGGCGGGCAGGCGAAACAGCAACTCATCGCCCTGCCGCGAACACTCGATGCCAATCAGCCTGGCGTAGGGAATCAATTGCAGCAGCGCGGCGTAATCGCCTTGCTGGTGGGCATGCTGCACTTGCTTCTGGAAATCGTCGCTCATGGCCGCTCACCCTTGATGGCGCCGGCAAAACCTTTGCTGCCCTTGATGCCCTTGCCCATGCGCATGAAGGTGCCCACCACATGGGCAACAGGGTGCTCGGGGTCGTCCTGATAGGCAAAACCGCGGGTGAAAATCACATCGGTGGTCACCCGGTAGCACTGGGCAAAGCCATACACGCTCTTGCCCGGCTGCGCCGGGTGCATGTAATCGATGCGCAGGTCCAGGGTCGGGCAGACCTCGAACTCCGGCAGGACGCACAACGTGGCCATGCCACAGGCGGTGTCCATCAACGAGGTCAGCGCGCCACCGTGGATCACTCCGGTCTCTGGGTTGCCGACTATCTGCGGGCTGTAAGGCAACATCAGGGTGATGCCGTCTTTTGAGGCGCTGTGCACGCTCATGGCCAATACCTGGCAATGGCGCAGCGCCGACAAAAACCGCGTCGCACGCTCAAAAACAGGGTTCTGCTCCATAAGGAAATTCTCTAGTTGGTGTCAAAACCGCTCGGTTAACGCGACAGGTAAAAGTTCCATATTGCCGGCACTTTATATATCTTTAACTTTCAAGGAACTTAACCTGTAGAGCCATGCTCGAAAGGCCAGAAGATATCTTCAATAAGGAGAAACACCCCATGCGTAAGACTTTAGCTATTGCCCTGATGCTGACCGCTTCCCTCGGTCTCGCTGCCTGCGATAAAAAATCCGAGGACAAAGCTCAAGATGCCAACCAACATGCTGAGCAAGCTCAACAGAAAATGAATGAAGCTCAGGATAAAGTGAACGAAGCTGCAAAAGAAAACGCCGAAGCAGCCAAAGATCAGGTTGAATCGAACAAAGCAGCGGCTGAAGAAGCTGCCAAGGAAGCCGCTCCTAAAACCAACTAATCCGGTTTTAGTGCAGCAAAAAGAAAGCCCGCCTAGTGCGGGCTTTACTTTGTCTGCAATAACGCTAAGCCAACAGGCTGCGAAAAGTCGGACTAAGCATCAGCAGCAATGAGCAGAGCAGACCGATAAACCAGACCAGACTGCGCTGCCAGGCAAGATCCGCCCAATAGCACAGCAGATAGATAACCCGCGTGATGACGAAGACGATCGCCAGGCCGTCGATCAACCAGCCCTGAGTCTGGGTGGTATGGGCCATCAGCACCCCGACCGCAAATAACATGAAGGCTTCGAAACTGTTCTGGTGCGCCGCCACTGCCCGGGCGCCAAACCCCGTGAGCTGTGTCTGTTGCTGGCGTGGCAGGTGATTGTCGTAGCCGCCCTGCTCTTTCATCGCCCTGGCTACCGGTATGCGCGCCACGTAAATCAACAGCGCGCTGATAAACACACACCAGAAAGCAATACTCATCAGGCTATCTCCTTGTTCACCTCGGGCAATGGCGCCTCTGTAGGGGTATAGACCATCACGTCCAACACGTCGGAATGAAACTCCCGGCGGTACAGCACCAGCACCACGCCCGCGCTCATCAACATGAACAGCCAGGGGCTGACGAACCAGGCCAGCATGCTCATGCCGAAGTAATAGGAACGCAGGCCGAAGTTGAACTGGTTGGCGGCCATGGAAATCACCCGCGCGGCCCGCATTGCAAAGGCTTTCCGCTCCTGTTCGGAAACATGCCGCTCACCGATCATCGGCGCCGAGCCCACGAGAATGGCCGCGAAGTTGTACTGGCGCATGCACCAGCTGAAGGTGAAGAAGGCGTAGACGAACACCAGGGCCAGGCACAGCAGCTTGATCTCCGACATGCCCTGGGAGGCCTGCTGCACCATGGGAATGTCGGCCAGCAGCGACACCGCACGCTCGGAAGCGCCAAGCACGGTGAGGATACCGGCGAGGATAATCAGGGTGCTGGAGGCAAAGAACGAGGCGTTGCGCTCCAGGTTGCCGATCACGCTGGCGTCGGCAATGCGGTTATCGCGCAGCAGCATGCGGCGCATCCAGTCTTCCCGGTACAGGTGCAGCACGCTGGCCAGGCACGCGGTATCGCGGCCCTTCCACGTGGCGTAGCGGGTGTAGCCGCCCCAGCAGATGACAAACCAGAGGGCGGCGATGAGATGGATCAGGTTGGCTTCGACGAACGACATGCAGGTTCCCGGGTAGGCGTTGGCAGAGTGCGGATACAACTGGCACTGCTTCGACGTTGATCGAGGAAAAAAGACACCATCGGCCGCCCATAAAAAATGCCCCGTATCGCTGGATACGGGGCATTTTCATGGCTACTCGGTGCCCGCTTGTGACAGGCCCCGGCAGATAGCGGTCTAGGCCAGCGCTTCGCTGCGCTTGCCCAGCAGGCGGTCGCAGGCGACCGCGACCACCAGGGTCATGACCGAAGGCACCAGCCACGCCAGGCCCTGCTCACTCAGTGGCAGGTGCATCAACTGGGTTGGCATCCAGTCCGCCAGGCCGGCGCCCTTGAGGGCGTCGATCAGGCCGAACAGGAAGGACACCAGCATCACCGGACCGACGATGCGGCCTTGCTCATGCCAGAAGTCCTTGCAGAAGCTCAGGGCCACCAGGGCGATGCACGGCGGGTAGATGGCGGTCAGCACCGGGATGGAGAAGGCGATCAGCTTGGTCAGGCCCAGGTTGGACACTAGCAGCGAGAACGCCGCCAGGATGATCACCAGGGTCTTGTACGACAGCGGCAGTACGCGGCTGAAGTACTCGGCGCAAGCGCAGGTCAAACCAACCGCGGTCACCAGGCAGGCCAGGGAAATCAGCACGGCGAGGAAGCCACTGCCCAGGGAACCGAAGGTGTGTTGCACATAAGCGTGCAGCACCGCCGCGCCATTGGTGGCACCGGCCGCGACTTCGTGACTGCCCGAGCCCAGGCGGAACAGGCTGACATACACCAGCGCCAGGCCGACACCGGCAATCAGCCCGGCGATGATCGCGTAACGGGTGATCAGGCGTGGCGACTCGACACCGCGGGAACGGATGGCGTTGACGATGACGATGCCGAACACCAGCGCGCCCAGGGTATCCATGGTCAGGTAACCATTGATGAAGCCCTGGGAGAACGGCGCCGCAACGTATTCGGGCGTCGCGGTACCGATATCACCGGCCGGCAAGGCGAACGCGGCGATGCCCAATACGGCCAGGGCGATGATCTTCAGCGGCGCGAGGAAACGCCCAACGGTGTCCAGCAGGCGTCCTGGGTAAAGGGAGATGAAAAACACCAGCAGGAAATACACCGAGCTATAGAGGAACAGCGCCAGCGGGCTTTCGCCGGTCAGGGGCGCCAGGCCTACTTCGAAGGACACGGTCGCGGTACGCGGCGTCGCGAACAACGGGCCGACCGCCAGGTAGCAGACCGCCGCCAGCAGGCCGCCGGCGATCTTGCCGATCGGGCTGCTCAGCGCGTCCATCGCCCCGCCGACCTTGGCCAGCGCAACGACGGTCACCACTGGAAGGCCCACGGCGGTGATCAGAAAGCCCAGCGCCGCGATCCAGACGTTAGGTCCGGACTGCAAGCCGACGATAGGCGGGAAGATGATATTGCCGGCCCCAACGAACAGGGCAAAGGTCATAAAACCCAGTGCCAGAATGTCCTGGCCTTTCAACACTTTCATTAAGGAAATACCACACTACTGAATCGGAATTTAGAGAGGGATTTCCCTTATGGGTGAGGGAAATGCTGTCGGTCCGTATAGGACTGACCCGTTTAGCGCGCAGTTTCCTTGTGGGACGCAGACGCAAAAGAGGCGGCTAGACTACCGAATTTGTAAGACAAACGCACTGTTAGAGGGCGAACTGTCCGATCAGCGACATTTGCGTGTCGCGTTTATGTAGATAAATAGCCGTTTGCCATGATCGCGAGCCCTTTCCGATAGCCAGAAAGCACAAAGGCCACCCGAAGGTGGCCTTTGTTGGTGGAGCGTCAGCTAAGCGCGAGGCTTACTTGACAGCCCAGCCAGTCAGCTCGGCCAGGGCCTTGCCGATGTCTGCCAGCGAACGCACGGTTTTCACGCCTGCGTCTTGCAGAGCAGCGAATTTCTCGTCTGCAGTGCCTTTGCCGCCAGAGATGATTGCGCCAGCATGGCCCATGCGCTTGCCCGGAGGAGCAGTCACACCAGCGATGTAGGAAACAACCGGCTTGGTCACGTTAGCCTTGATGTAGGCAGCCGCTTCTTCTTCAGCCGAACCGCCGATCTCACCGATCATCACGATCGCTTCGGTCTTCGGGTCTTCCTGGAACAGCTTCAGGATGTCGATGAAGTTGGAGCCTGGGATCGGGTCACCACCGATGCCGACGCAGGTGGACTGACCGAAACCGGCGTCAGTGGTCTGCTTCACGGCTTCGTAAGTCAGGGTGCCGGAACGGGAAACGATACCGACCTTGCCTGGCAAGTGAATGTGACCTGGCATGATGCCGATCTTGCATTCGCCTGGAGTGATCACGCCTGGGCAGTTAGGGCCGATCAGGGTAACACCCAGCTCGTCGCACTTAACTTTAGCGTCCAGCATGTCCAGGGTAGGAATGCCTTCGGTGATGCAGACGATCAGCTTGATGCCGCCGAATGCCGCTTCCAGGATGGAGTCCTTGCAGAAAGGAGCCGGAACGTAGATCACGCTGGCGGTGGCGCCAGTGGCAGCTACAGCGTCTTTCACGGTGTTGAAGACAGGCAGGCCCAGGTGCTCGGTGCCACCTTTGCCCGGAGTTACGCCGCCAACCATCTTGGTGCCGTATTCGATGGCTTGCTGGGTGTGGAAACTACCTTGCGAACCGGTAATACCCTGGCAGATAACTTTGGTGTCTTTATTGATCAGGACGCTCATTATTTGCCCTCCGCAGCTTTGACAACTTGTTGAGCAGCGTCGGTCAGGCTGGTAGCAGCGATGATGTTCAAGCCGCTTTCTGCCAGTACTTTAGCGCCCAGTTCAGCGTTGTTGCCTTCGAGGCGAACAACAACCGGGATTTTCACGCCGACTTCTTTCACTGCACCGATGATGCCTTCGGCAATCATGTCGCAACGAACGATGCCGCCGAAGATGTTGACCAGTACTGCAGCGACGTTGGTGTCGGACAGGATGATCTTGAAGGCTTCGGTCACGCGCTCTTTGGTAGCACCACCACCTACGTCGAGGAAGTTGGCTGGCTTGCCGCCGTGCAGGTTGACGATGTCCATGGTACCCATGGCCAGGCCGGCGCCGTTGACCATGCAGCCGATGTTGCCTTCCAGCGCTACGTAGTTCAGTTCGAACTTGGCAGCGTGCGCTTCGCGCGGATCGTCCTGGGACGGATCGTGGAAAGTCTTCAGCTTAGGCTGGCGGTACATGGCGTTGGCGTCGATGTTGATCTTCGCGTCCAGGCAGTGCAGATCGCCATCAGCCTTGATCACCAGCGGGTTCACTTCCAGCAGTGCCAGATCGTGGTCCTGGAACAGTTTGGCCAGGCCTACGAAGATCTTGGCGAACTGAGTGACTTGCTTGCCTTCCAGGCCCAGCTGGAAAGCCAGCTCGCGACCCTGGAATGGCTGAGCGCCAACCAGCGGATCGATAGTAGCCTTGAGGATTTTCTCAGGGGTGTCGTGAGCGATTTTCTCGATGTCCACGCCACCTTCGGTGGAAGCCATGAACACGATGCGACGGCTCGAACGGTCGACGACAGCGCCCAGGTACAGCTCTTTAGCGATATCAGTGCACGATTCAACCAGGATCTTGGTGACTGGCTGGCCATTGGCGTCAGTCTGGTAAGTCACCAGACGCTTGCCCAACCACTGTTGAGCGAATGCTTTAGCGTCTTCTTTGCTGCGAACCAGCTTTACGCCGCCCGCTTTACCGCGACCACCGGCGTGAACCTGGGCTTTGACAACCCACTCGGAGCCGCCGATCTTGTCGCAAGCTTCTGCTGCTTCTTCCGGGGTGTCTACCGCGTAGCCTTTGGATACTGGCAGGCCGTATTCAGCGAACAGCTGCTTACCCTGATACTCGTGAAGATTCATGCTTTTTACCGTCTTCGTTAGGTACTGCGCATTCGGCGCTGCGCTCTTGATGAGTGCCGCGCCACCTGTGACCGCTCCTCACCGGACTCCCCTGCCCCGCATCCGCAGCCTGGGCTGCGGCACAGCGCATGAAGATTCCCGTGAGGTCGAGTCCAGCGGACGTTCCGCGGTGAGTCTTGCTCGCAAGGCTCACGACGGGCAATCCGCCGTGGTTTCTTATTGTCTTAACGCTTTTTGCGGTTGGCGATGTGGATGGCGCCGCCATTCACTGCCAGTGCTGCTTCGTGCAGGGCTTCGGACAGGGTTGGATGGGAGAAAACCATCATGCCCAGGTCTTCGGCGCTGGTGCCGAATTCCATGCCGATCGCACCTTGCTGAACCAGTTCTGCCGCGCTTGGGCCGATCACGTGAACGCCCAGTACACGGTCAGTCTTGGCATCAGCGATGACTTTTACGAAACCGCCGGTGTCGTTGGCTGCCATGGCACGGCCGCTGGCTGCGAACGGGAAGGTGCCGACGTTAACTTCAACGCCTTCAGCTTTCAAGGCCTGCTCGGTCTTGCCGACCCACGCGATTTCCGGGTGAGTATAAATAACCGAAGGGATCAGGTCATAGTTCATCTGAGCCTTGTGGCCCTTGATGCGCTCGACGACCATGATGCCCTCTTCCGAGGCTTTGTGAGCCAGCATCATGCCGCGAACCACGTCGCCGATCGCGTAAACGCCCGGTACGGTGGTGGCGCAGTGATCGTCGACGTGCACGAAACCGCGCTCGTCGAGGGTCACGCCGCAATCGGCAGCCAGCAGATCAGTGGTCACTGGACGGCGACCAACGGCTACGATCAGCTTATCGAAAGTGATGTTCTGTTCGCCGTTGGCATCGGTGTAGGTCACGACCACTTCTTCGCCGTTGACCTTGGAGCCGGTGACGCGAGCGCCCAGCTTGATATCCAGACCCTGTTTGGTCAGGGTTTTCAGCGCTTCCTTGGAGACGGCGGTGTCGGCAGCCATCAGGAAGGTGTCCAGGGCCTCTAGGACAGTCACTTCAGCGCCCAGACGGGACCATACCGAACCCAGTTCCAGACCGATCACGCCAGCGCCGATCACGCCCAGGCGTTTTGGTACGGATTGGAATTCCAGGGCGCCGGTGGAGTCGACGATCACTTTCTGATCGACCGGAGCCGGTGGAATGTCGATTGGACGGGAGCCTGGCGCCAGGATGACGTTCTCGGCTTCGATCACTTCCACCGAGCCGTCAGGCTTGGTGACTTCGACTTTCTTGCCGGCCAGCAGTTTGCCGTGGCCCTGGATGGAGGTCACGCCGTTGGCCTTGAACAGGGTGGCAACACCGCTGGTCAGGTTTTTCACGATGTTGGCCTTGCGGCCGACCATCGCAGGCACGTCCATGGACACGCCAGCGTGGCTGATACCGTGGATCGCGAAACCGTCTTGGGCTTCGTGGAATTTCCAGGAGCTGTCCAGCAGCGCCTTGGAAGGGATGCAGCCGACGTTCAGGCAAGTACCGCCGAGGGCCAGTTTGCCCTCCTTGTCGGTATATTTCTCGATGCAGGCAGTCGTGAGGCCGAGTTGCGCCGCTTTAATGGCAGCTACATAGCCGCCAGGGCCTGCGCCAATCACTACCACGTCGAATTTCTGAGTCATGTGTCATTCCTTCTCGAATCAAACCGGACGGCCTCTTGTGGAGGCCGTCGTGGGACGAAGCTGTTCGTTTCGGCGAAAGGCCGATCATCGCTGATCGGCCCATGCTACGAAATCAGATATCCAGCAGCAGACGAGCCGGGTCTTCCAGCAGGTTCTTGATGGTAACCAGGAAGGTCACTGCTTCTTTGCCGTCGATCAAACGGTGATCGTAGGACAGAGCCAGGTACATCATCGGACGGATAACCACCTGACCGTTGATCGCCATAGGACGCTGCAGAATGTTGTGCATGCCCAGGATCGCCGCTTGTGGCGGGTTGACGATCGGAGTCGACATCATCGAACCGAAAGTACCACCGTTGGTGATGGTGAAAGTACCGCCGGTCATCTCTTCCATCGACAGTTTGCCGTCACGGGCTTTCTTGCCGAAGGTGGCGATGCCGCCTTCGATTTCAGCCAGGCTCATCAGTTCGGCGTTACGCAGAACCGGAACCACCAGGCCGCGGTCGCTGGACACGGCAACACCGATGTCGGCGTAGCCGTGGTAAACGATGTCGGAGCCGTCGATCGAGGCGTTGACCGCGGGGAAACGCTTCAGCGCTTCGGTAGCAGCCTTGACGAAGAACGACATGAAGCCCAGGCGTACGCCGTTGTGGGACTTCTCGAACAGATCCTTGTACTTCGAACGCAGGGCCATGACTTCGGTCATGTCGACTTCGTTGAAAGTGGTCAGCATCGCCATGTTCGACTGGGCTTCGACCAGACGCTCGGCAACCTTGGCACGCAGGCGGGTCATCGGAACGCGCTTCTCGACGCGGTCGCCAGCAGCGAACACCGGAGCAGCGGCGGCAGGAGCAGCGGCCTTGGCAGGCGCGGCAGCCGGAGCGGCTTTCTTGGCAGCAACGGCGGCAACCACGTCTTCCTTGGTCACGCGGCCGCCTTTGCCGGTACCGGCAACGGAAGCGATGTTGATGCCGTTCTCTTCGGCCAGCTTGCGCGCGGCTGGAGCAGCGATTGGATCGTCTTCGCCTTCGGCGGCAGGAGCTGCGGCCTGGGCGGCAGCCGGTGCGGCAGCGGCTGGAGCAGCAGCGGCGGCAGCGCCTTCGGCGATGGAGCCCAGGACTTCGTCGGACAGAACGGTGTCGCCTTCGTTCTTGACGATAGCGCCCAGCACGCCGTCAGCGGTGGCCAGAACTTCCAGCACGACCTTGTCGGTTTCGATGTCGACGATCAGTTCGTCGCGCTTGACGGCGTCGCCCGGTTTTTTGTGCCAGGTGGCAACGGTGCCATCGGCAACCGATTCCGGGAAAGTGGGGGCTTTGATCTCGATAGCCATTATCTGTGGTTCCTTAAATTCGGTTTCAGGTGCGCGAAGGCGTTAAACAGTGAAAGCATCTTGCAGCAGTTTTTCCTGCTGCTCGGCGTGCATCGACGCGTAACCGCATGCAGGTGCAGCAGAGGCTTCACGGCCCGCGTACTCGAGTACAAGCGACTTGTCGTGATTGCCAACGATGCGGCGCATGTGGTGCTGGCTGCAGTACCAGGCCCCCTGGTTCATCGGCTCTTCCTGACACCAAACGACATGCTTGAGGTTGGTGTACGGAGCCAGGACTTCGTTCAAGTCGTCCTCAGGGAATGGGTACAGCTGCTCGATACGCACGACGGCGATGTCGTCGCGGCCTTCGGCACGGCGTTTTTCCAGCAGGTCGTAGTAGACCTTGCCGCTGCACAGAATCAGACGATTCACGTCTTTTGGATCCTGGGCATCGATTTCCGGAATAACGGTCTGGAACGAACCTTCCGCCAGATCTTCCAGGGTCGAGATGGCCAGTTTGTGACGCAGCAGCGACTTCGGAGTCAGGACCACCAGCGGCTTGCGCAGCGGGCGAATCACCTGACGACGCAGCAGGTGGTAGATCTGGGCCGGAGTGGTCGGCATGCAGACCTGGATGTTGTGCTCGGCGCACAGCTGCAGGTAACGCTCCAGACGAGCCGAAGAGTGCTCCGGACCCTGACCTTCATAACCGTGCGGCAGCAGCATGGTCAGGCCGCAGAGACGGCCCCACTTGTGCTCGCCACTGGTGATGAACTGGTCGATCACCACCTGGGCACCGTTGGCGAAGTCGCCGAACTGGGCTTCCCAGATCACCAGCGCGTTTGGCGTGGTGGTCGAGTAACCGTATTCGAACGCCAGTACGGCTTCTTCGGACAGGAACGAATCGTACAGATCGAAACGTGGCTGGCCGTCGTACAGGTGCTGCAGCGGAATGTAGGTGCTGGCGTCTTTCTGGTTGTGCAGGACCGCATGACGGTGCGAGAACGTACCGCGACCGATGTCCTGGCCGGTCATGCGGATCGGGTGACCTTCGAACGCCAGGGTCGCGTATGCCATGGTTTCGGCATAACCCCAGTTGATCGGCAGGCCGCCGGCTTGCATCTTCTGACGGTCTTCGTAGATCTTCGCGACCTGGCGCTGAACCACGAAGCCTTCCGGCAGCTCCAGCAGCTTGGCGGACAGTTCCTGCAGGGTCTTCAGATCGAAGGTGGTGTCGTGACGCGCAGTCCAGGCGTGGCCCAGATATGGACGCCAGTCCACGAACAGCTCTTTGTTCGGCTCTTTGACCAGGCTCTTCACTACGTGCAGGCCGTTGTCCAGCGCGTTGCGGTATTCGTCGACTTTCGCCTGAACACGCTCGGCGTCGAGCACGCTTGCCTGGACCAGACGATCGGCATACAGCTCACGGGTGGTGCGCTGCTTGGCGATCTGCTGGTACATCAGAGGCTGGGTGCCGCTTGGCTCGTCCGCTTCGTTGTGGCCGCGACGACGGTAGCAGACCAGGTCGATCACCACATCGCGCTTGTACTGCATGCGGTAGTCGATGGCCAGCTGGGTCACGAACAGTACGGCTTCCGGATCGTCACCATTCACATGGAGGATCGGCGCCTGGATCATTTTCGCGACGTCGGTGGCGTACTCGGTGGAACGCGAGTCCAGCGGGTTGCTGATGGTGAAACCGACCTGGTTGTTGATCACGATGTGCACGGTGCCGCCGGTCTTGAAACCGCGGGTCTGCGACATCTGGAAGGTTTCCATCACCACGCCCTGACCTGCGAATGCAGCGTCACCGTGGATGGAGATTGGCAGAACCTTGTCACCGGTCTGGTCGTTGCGGCGATCCTGACGGGCGCGCACCGAACCCTCGACCACTGGCGAAACGATCTCCAGGTGGGACGGGTTGAAGGCCATGGCCAGGTGAACTTCACCGCCGGTGGTCATCACGTTGGACGAGAAGCCCTGGTGGTATTTCACGTCACCGGAGCCCAGCTCGACCTTCTTCTTGCCTTCGAACTCGTCGAACAGCTCGCGCGGGTTCTTGCCGAAGGTGTTGACCAGGACGTTGAGGCGACCACGGTGGGCCATGCCGATCACGACTTCCTTGGTCCCGTAGGAACCGGAACGCTGGATCAGCTCGTCGAGCATCGGGATCAGGCTTTCGCCGCCTTCCAGGCCGAAACGCTTGGTGCCCGGGTACTTGGTGCCCAGGTATTTTTCGAGGCCTTCAGCTGCGGTGACGCGCTCGAGCAGGTGACCCTTGATATCCGTGGAGTAGGTCGGACGGCCGCGTACGCTTTCCAGACGCTGCTGGAACCACTGGCGCTGCTCGGAATCGGTGATATGCGTAAATTCAGCGCCGATGGTGCGGCAATATGTCTGCTGCAACGCTTCGTGAATTTCGCGTAGGCTCGCTTCCTCTTTGCCGATGAACAGGTCGCCGGCACGGAAGGTCGTATCAAGATCGGCATTGGTCAAGCCGTAATGATTGATTGACAGGTCTGCAGGTGCAGGACGCTGCCACAGCCCCAGCGGGTCAAGCTGGGCTGCCTGGTGGCCACGCATACGGTAGGCCTGGATCAATCGCAGCACTTCAACTTGCTTCTTCTCGTGCTCGCTGCTCACGCTACCGGCGGATACCGGCTGGGCGCGGCGCTGGTTCTTTGCCAGCAACACGAAATGATCGCGGATTGTCGAGTGCGAAACATCGATGGCAGTGCTGCCGTCGGTAGGCAACTTCTGGAAGTAAGTGCGCCACTCTTCTGGCACAGCGTTAGGGTCGTGCAGGTAGAGCTCGTAGAGCTCTTCCACATAGGCAGCGTTACTACCGGATAGGTAGGCGCTGTTCCACATGCGCTGCATCACGCTTTCTTGCATGCTTGGTCACCCTCGGTTAGGGGAACACCACCGGCGAAGACACCGAGCAAACTTGCAAAAGTCCGAGTGCAGCGACCAAAACAAGCCACTTAGGATCACGCTGATAGTCCGGGTACCAGCCCGGATGCCCCTGCTTGTCTCATTTCTTCAAAATACGAGCGGCAACTTTGTGAGCTGCTGCTCAGCTTAAAACTACGGCGCCGGTTGAAGCCTGCGCCGTAGCCTCTACGGGTACAGCGGTCCTGCCTTTACAACAACTGGGTTACAGCAGCTGAATCACACGCCGCTCGAGAGCAGCATGTTACGTATGTGACCGATGGCCTTAGTCGGGTTCAGGCCTTTCGGACAAACGTTGACGCAGTTCATGATGCCGCGGCAGCGGAATACGCTGAACGGATCATCCAGCGAAGCCAGGCGCTCGGACGTCTTGGTGTCGCGGCTGTCTGCCAGGAAGCGATAGGCTTGCAGCAGGGCAGCTGGACCCAGGAACTTGTCCGGGTTCCACCAGAAGGACGGGCAGGAAGTCGAGCAGCAAGCGCACAGGATGCACTCGTACAGACCATCGAGCTTTTCGCGCTCTTCAGGGGACTGCAGACGCTCGATGGCCGGAGCCGGCGTGTCGTTCTGCAGGAATGGCTTCACCTTCTCGTATTGCTTGTAGAAGATGCTCATATCGACGACCAGGTCACGGATAACCGGCAAACCTGGCAGCGGACGAACAACCAGCTTGTTGTTCTTCACCACGGCAGACAGCGGCGTGATGCAGGCCAGGCCGTTCTTGCCGTTGATGTTCATGCCATCGGAACCGCAAACGCCTTCACGGCAGGAGCGACGATAGGAGAAACCTTCGTCCTGCTCTTTGATCAGCGCCAGTACGTCCAGCACCATCAGATCCTTGCCACCGGTGTCGACCTGGAAAACCTGGGTTTTCGGCGCGGAGTCGGTGTCAGGGTTGTAACGATAAACTTCGACTTGCAACATATCGATCACCCTTTAGTAAGTCCGGACTTTTGGTTCAAAAGTCGGAACAGTCTTCGGCGAGAAGTTAACGGCACGCTTGGCAACGCGCTTCTCACCCGGGAAGTACAGGGTGTGGCACAGCCAGTTTTCGTCGTCGCGGTCTTCGAAGTCTTCACGGGCGTGGGCGCCGCGGGACTCTTTACGCACTTCGGCAGCGATGGCAGTGGCTTCGGCCACTTCCAGCAGGTTCTGCAGTTCCAGTGCTTCGATACGTGCGGTGTTGAACGCCTGCGACTTGTCGTTGATCTTGACGTTGGCGATGCGGGTACGCAGCTCGGCCAGCTGGGCGATGCCCTTCTGCATGTATTCGCCGGTGCGGAATACGCCGAAGTAGTTCTGCATGCAGCTTTGCAGCTCGCGACGCAGGGTAGCCACGTCTTCGCCGTCGGTACGCTCGTTGAGGGCGGACAGACGTGCCAGGGCCGCATTGATGTCGGCGTCGGTGGCGTCGTCGTATTCGATGCCGTCGGTCAGCGCTTTTTCCAGGTGCAGGCCGGCAGCGCGGCCGAATACCACCAGGTCGAGCAGCGAGTTGCCGCCCAGACGGTTGGCACCGTGAACCGATACGCAAGCCACTTCACCCACCGCGAACAGGCCAGGGATGATTTCGTCGTTGCCTTCGGCGTTCTGGGTGATCGCCTGACCATGAATGTTGGTGGCAACGCCGCCCATCATATAGTGGCAAGTCGGAACAACCGGAACCGGAGCAACCACCGGGTCAACGTGAGCGAAAGTCTTGGACAGTTCGCAGATGCCTGGCAGACGGCTGTGCAGCACTTCCTCGCCCAGGTGGTCGAGCTTGAGCATCACGTGGTCGCCATTCGGACCGCAACCGTTGCCGGCGATGATTTCCTTAACCATCGAACGGGCAACAACGTCACGACCGGCAAGGTCCTTGGCGTTCGGAGCATAACGCTCCATGAAACGCTCGCCGTGCTTGTTGATCAGGTAACCGCCTTCACCACGGCAACCTTCAGTAACCAGTACACCGGCGCCGGCGATGCCGGTCGGGTGGAACTGCCACATTTCGATGTCTTGTACCGGCACGCCGGCACGCAGCGCCATGCCGACACCGTCACCGGTGTTGATCAGGGCGTTGGTGGTGGACGCATAGATACGCCCTGCACCGCCAGTCGCCAATACGGTGGCTTTTGCGCGGATGTAGGTGGTTTCGCCGGTTTCGATGCAGATCGCGATCACACCGACGAACGCGCCGTCCTGGTTCTTCACCAGGTCAACAGCGTAGTACTCGTTCAGGAAGGTGGTGCCGGCTTTCAGGTTGCCCTGATAAAGGGTGTGCAGCAGCGCGTGACCGGTACGGTCGGAAGCCGCGCAGGTACGGGCAGCCTGGCCGCCTTTACCGTAGTCCTTGGACTGGCCGCCGAAAGGACGCTGGTAGATACGACCGGTTTCGGTGCGGGAGAATGGCAGACCCATGTGGTCCAGTTCGAAAACCGCGGCCGGGCCTTCCTGACACATGTATTCGATAGCGTCCTGGTCACCGATATAGTCGGAACCCTTGACGGTATCGTACATGTGCCAGCGCCAGTCATCGTTCGGGTCGGCCGACGCGATGGCGCAGGTGATGCCGCCCTGGGCCGACACAGTGTGCGAGCGGGTCGGGAACACCTTGGTGATCACTGCAGTCTTGTGGCCGCCCTGGGCCAGCTGCAATGCGGCACGCATGCCGGCACCGCCGCCACCAATGATGATGGCGTCGAAAGAAATCGTTGGAATGTTAGCCATGAATCAGATACCCCAGAGAATCTGCACACCCCAGACGAAGTAGGCGAACATTGCAACGCCGCATACTGCCTGGAAAAGGAAACGTACTGCAGTCGCCGACTTGCCCAGCGCCATCGGCGTCAGGTAGTCGGTCGAAATGGTCCACATGCCGACCCAGGCGTGAGCGCCCAGAGCAACCATGGCCAGCAGGCTGAAGATACGCATCCAGTTGTTGGAGAACAGTGCGTGCCATTGCTCGTAGCCAAGGCCCGGGTTCGCAACGAGGTATCCGATCAGGAAGATGAAATAAGCCGCGAGAACGACCGCAGACACACGCTGTGCCATCCAGTCATAGAGGCCCGAACGCGACAGGTTCGTGACGTTAGTTACCATATCCAAACTCCTGCCAGAACGATTACCACCACGGATACGGCGATAACGATTTTAGAGCCCAGCTTGCCGCCTTCCAGCGTCTCACCGATGCCCATGTCCATGATCAAATGGCGCACACCGGCAACCAAGTGATACAGCAAGGCGGACAGGATGCCCCAAATCACTAGCTTGGCTAGCGGACTGGTCAGACACGCTTTCACCTCGCCGAAGCCTTCCTCGGAGCTGAGCGACTTGTCCAATGCATAAAGCATGATGGCAAGGCTCACAAAGAGGATGACACCGGAAATACGGTGAAGGATGGACGTGTAAGCAGTGACTGGGAGTTTGATGGTCCTTAGGTCTAGGTTTACAGGTCGTTGGCTATTCACGGCTTTTTTCACACTGAAGAGCCCCTAACAATCAGGGCAAAGTTGTTGGGGAGTGCACTGGTCAGGTACCCACCACCCAGGGAGTGACGACCCCCATCAAACCGGGCCCGAAAGCCCATGGCGGTCGGTGGCCGAGTATAGACAGTTAGGCTACTAATGACAACGCAATCACCTTCCCCTAATAGCTCATTGCGTTAGGCGGATAAAAGGCGTAAATGGCGGGGAATTTCGAGGAAAAAGTCCGGTTAAAGCCTTCTGGGGCAAGACTTTAGGCAAATTGACATTCGGATTTATCTCACTATAGTGGTGCGGGCCCTGCGTGGGGGGTCTGTCTGATGATTTCAAGCATAAATAGGAGGCCACATGGCTGACAAAAAAGCGCAGTTGATCATCGAGGGCGCAGCCCCCGTCGAGCTGCCCATTTTAACCGGCACCGTTGGTCCCGATGTAATCGATGTTCGGGGCTTGACGGCCACGGGCCGCTTCACCTTTGACCCGGGTTTCATGTCGACCGCCTCCTGCGAGTCGAAAATCACCTATATCGACGGCGACAACGGCATTCTGTTGCACCGCGGCTACCCGATCGAACAGTTGGCTGAAAAGTCGGACTACCTGGAAACCTGCTACCTGCTGCTCAACGGCGAATTGCCGACCGCAGAACAGAAGGCCCAATTCGTCGGCAACGTGAAGAACCACACCATGGTTCACGAGCAGTTGAAGACCTTCTTCAACGGCTTCCGTCGCGACGCCCACCCGATGGCGGTCATGTGCGGCGTAGTCGGCGCCCTCTCTGCCTTCTACCACGACTCCCTGGACATCAATAACCCGCAGCATCGCGAAATCTCCGCGATCCGCCTGGTTGCCAAGATGCCGACCCTGGCCGCGATGGTTTACAAGTACTCCATGGGCCAACCCATGATGTACCCGCGCAACGACCTGTCGTACGCGGAAAACTTCCTGCACATGATGTTCAACACCCCGTGCGAGATCAAACCAATCAGCCCGGTGCTGGCCAAGGCAATGGACCGGATCTTCATCCTCCATGCCGACCACGAGCAGAACGCATCGACCTCCACCGTACGCCTGGCGGGCTCCTCGGGCGCCAACCCGTTCGCCTGTATCGCTGCCGGTATCGCCGCACTCTGGGGCCCGGCTCACGGCGGCGCCAACGAAGCGGTACTGACCATGCTCGACGAAATTGGCGATGTCTCGAACATCGACAAGTTCATCGCCAAGGCCAAGGACAAGAACGATCCGTTCAAGCTGATGGGCTTCGGTCACCGCGTCTACAAGAACCGCGACCCGCGCGCCACCGTCATGAAGCAGACCTGCGACGAAGTGTTGAAGGAACTGGGCATCACCAACGATCCGCAACTCGAACTGGCCATGCGCCTGGAAGAGATCGCCCTGACCGACCCGTACTTCATCGAGCGCTCGCTGTACCCGAACGTCGACTTCTACTCGGGGATCATCCTCAAGGCCATCGGCATTCCGACCAGCATGTTCACCGTGATCTTCGCCCTGGCGCGTACCGTCGGCTGGATCTCGCACTGGAAAGAAATGCTCTCCAGCCCTTACAAGATCGGCCGTCCTCGCCAGCTGTACACCGGCTACGAGTCGCGCGACATCACCAAGCTGGAAGACCGCAAGTAAGACCTGTTGCCTTGCGCTAACGTCTTGACTGCAGCGGATACGGCCTCTTTATAGAGGCCGTATTTGTTTGTGCTCCCCTCCCCCGCCATTTCCCTGTAGCTGCCTGCATTCGGCCGCACAGCGGATGTGGAATGCCAACTCCACATCACTCTCACGCTGAACGAGCTTGCGAGCGCTACGCACTCGATCGCAGGCTGCGCCAGCGGCTACAAAGGGCGACGCCAATAAAAATGCCCCTGTCTTTCGACAGGGGCATTGGGGTTTAACGCAGCTTATATATAGAAGCCTTAGTGCGATACCGCCCCGCTGGCTCCCAGGCCGGTCTGCGAGCGTACGAACTGCGGGAAGAACAGCGCCCGCTCATTGTCAGCCGCAGTGGACTTGTCGGTGATGGAGAAGAACCAGATCCCGATAAAGGCAATGATCATCGAGAACAGCGCCGGGTACTCGTAAGGGAAGATGGCTTTTTCATGCCCCATGATCTGCACCCAGATGGTCGGGCCGAGGACCATCAGGCCCACCGCACTGACCAGGCCCAGCCAGCCACCAATCATGGCGCCGCGCGTGGTGAGCTTCTTCCAGTACATGGAAAGCAGCAGTACCGGGAAGTTGCAGCTCGCCGCGATGGAGAACGCCAGGCCGACCATGAACGCGATGTTCTGGCTCTCGAACAGGATGCCCAGGGCAATCGCCAGCACACCCAGGCACACGGTGGTGATCTTCGAGACGCGGATCTCATCCTTCTCGTTGGCCTTGCCCTTCTTGATCACGCTGGCGTACAGGTCGTGGGAAACCGCCGAGGCACCGGCCAGGGTCAGGCCAGCCACCACCGCCAGGATAGTGGCGAAAGCCACCGCCGAGATGAAGCCGAGGAACACGCTGCCGCCCACGGCATTGGCCAGGTGCACCGCCGCCATGTTGTTGCCGCCGAGCAGAGCGCCCGCCGCGTCCTTGAACGCCGGGTTGGTGCTGACCAGGAGGATCGCGCCAAAACCGATGATGAAGGTCAGGATGTAGAAGTAGCCGATGAAGCCGGTGGCATACAGCACGCTCTTGCGCGCTTCCTTGGCGTCGCTCACGGTGAAGAAGCGCATCAGGATGTGCGGCAGGCCCGCGGTACCGAACATCAGCGCCAGGCCCAGGGAGAACGCCGAGATCGGATCCTTCACCAGGCCGCCCGGGCTCATGATCGCTTCACCTTTGGGGTGAACCTTGGTGGCTTCGGAGAACAGCATGTTGAAGTCGAAGTTGACATGTTTCATGACCATCAACGCCATGAACGAGGCACCGGACAGCAGCAGAACCGCCTTGATGATCTGTACCCAGGTGGTCGCCAGCATGCCGCCGAACAGCACGTACAGCACCATCAGGATACCCACCAGGATCACCGCCACATGGTAATCGAGGCCGAACAGCAGCTGGATCAGCTTGCCGGCACCGACCATTTGCGCGATCAGGTAGAACGCCACCACCACCAGCGAGCCGCAGGCCGACAGCGAGCGGATCTGGGTCTGCCCGAGGCGATAGGACGCCACATCGGCGAAGGTGTACTTGCCCAGGTTGCGCAGGCGCTCGGCGATCAGGAACAGAATGATCGGCCAGCCCACCAGGAAGCCGATCGAATAGATCAGGCCATCGTAGCCGGAGGTGAACACCAGAGCGGAAATCCCCAGGAAGGACGCCGCCGACATGTAGTCACCGGCAATCGCCAGGCCGTTCTGGAAACCGGTGATCTTGCCCCCCGCGGCATAGTAGTCGGCCGCCGACTTGTTGCGCTTGGAGGCCCAGTAGGTAATGCACAGGGTGGCTCCGACGAACAGCACAAACATGATGATCGCAGAGACATTGAGGGGTTGTTTATGCACTTCGCCGGTCAGGGCGTCGGCCGCCCAGAGACTTGGAGCAAAGGCCGCGACGCTAAAAAAAGCCAATAGACGCCGGATCATTGCTGAGCCTCCTTGAGAATCGCATTGTTCAGGTCGTCGAATTCGCCATTGGCGCGTCGCACGTAGATACCGGTCAGGACAAAGGCCGCGACAATCAACCCGACACCAATGGGAATGCCCCAGGTGATGGATGATTCAGGACTGAGTTTTGCCCCCAGCACATGGGGTCCGTAGGCAATCAGCAGGATGAAGCCCGAATAAAGCCCGAGCATGATCGCCGACAGTATCCAGGCGAATCGTTCGCGCTTGCTGACCAGCTCCTTGAAACGCGAGCTGTTTTGAATCGAGAGGTAAATGCTGTCGTTCATTGTTTTTATCCTCGCAGCACAGATTTTAGTTGGAACGTAGTCCACTCTATGCAGCTCTGGAGCTGATTCCAGACGACCTTAGTATTAGAACGACAGTACCCCTGACACAGGCTTTTGCGCCGGGCAAAACAAAAGGCCGCCGGGTGCAAACACCCGGCGGCCTCGAGACCTGCGACCTAGACGCTTCCCGGTCAGTTAGCGGTCCATTCGGCAACGCGCTCAGGGTGCTTGGCCACCCAGTCCTTGGCCGCTGCTTCCGGCTTGGCGCCCTCTTGAATTGCCAGCATCACCTCACCGATTTCATCCTTGGAAGCCCACTGGAACTTCTTCAGGAAGGCCGCAACCTCCGGCGCTTTCTTCTCCAGGCCTTTGCTGCCGATGCTGTTGACGGTTTCAGCGGCACCGTAAACACCTTTCGGATCGTCCAGGAAGCGCAGCTTCCACTTGGCGAACATCCAGTGCGGCACCCAGCCGGTGACCGCGATGGATTCGTTCTTCTCTTCCGCGCGGGTCAGCTCGGCAATCATTGCCGCGCCCGAGCTGGCTTGCAGTTTGTAGTCCAGACCATAGTCCTTGATGGCCTGGTCGGTCTTGAGCATCACGCCCGAGCCGGCATCGATACCAACGATCTTGTTCTTGAAGGTGGTGTCACCCTTCAGATCGGCAATGCTCTTGGCCTTGACGTACTCCGGCACGATCAGGCCGATTTTCGCGTCCTTGAAGTTGGGGCCGTAGTCGACCACCTTGTCCTTGTTCTTGGTCCAGTACTCGCCATGGGTCACCGGCAGCCAGGCCGACAGCATGGCGTCCAGCTTGCCGGTGGCCACGCCCTGCCACATGATCCCGGTCGCCACCGCCTGCAACTTCACGTCATAACCGAGTTTCTGCTTGATCACCTCAGACGCTACATAGGTGGTCGCCACACTGTCCGACCAACCGTCGACATAGCCGATGCTCAGGGTTTTGCTGTCGGCGCTGGCCAGGGTAGAGCTGATCGCAAGTACCAGACCGGCACCTGCGCCCAAGAGTCGTCGCATCTTCATCGTTACTTCCCCGAAAGTGCTGCGCCCGACGGATGCCGAGCCGCGTCAACCTGTTGTTATGGTGCACAGCGCCCTCATCACGCCCCACCAACTTGCTCGAACATCAGCGCGATTGCCCTATGAGAGCCCTGACGCGTCGATCATCAACCTGACGCCAAAGGCGACCTGCTCTGACTGCGACCTCAAGACATTCAGCAACGACACCAGTTCGCCAGTAATCAGGGCATGCCCAAAACAGTCGCCCAATCCCGCCCGAACTTTGCATGTCAAAATCATGCAGGCCACCTGGGCAGCGGCAAATCCGGGTAAGATGCCCGGCTTTGTTTCCTGACGGCCTGACCATGCCCTCGATTGCCCGCTTCCCGCTCCTGCCCTATCTATTCGCCTGCCTGCTGGGAGTCTTTGCGCTCTGCGGTTTCTGGTACGGCCTCGGCCAGCCGGTGGTGCTGCCGGATGTCGCCAGCGCCAGCCACAAGCTGCAATGCGCGTCCTACACCCCGTTCGACAAGGACCAGTCGCCCTTCGACCAGCCGTTCAAGTTGCGCCCGGAGCGCATGGACGCCGACCTGGCGCTGCTGGCGACCCGCTTCGAGTGCATCCGCACCTACTCCATGACCGGCCTCGAAGCCCTGCCGGACCTGGCGCGCAAGCACGGCCTGAAGCTGATGATCGGCGCCTGGGTCAACAGCAATCCGGTGGACACCGAAAAAGAGGTCGACCTGCTGATCGCCTCGGCCAATGCCAATCCGGACGTAGTGAGCTCGGTGATCGTCGGCAACGAAGCCCTGCTGCGCAAGGAAGTCACCGGCCCGCAACTGGCCAGGCTGATCAACAAGGTCAAGGCTCACGTCAAGCAGCCGGTCACTTACGCAGACGTCTGGGAGTTCTGGCTCAAGCACCCGGAAATCGCGCCGGTGGTGGACTTCCTGACCATCCACCTGCTGCCCTACTGGGAAGACGATCCGTCCAACATCGATGCCGCGCTGAACCATGTGGCGCAGGTGCGCCAGGTGTTCGGCAACAAGTTCGCGCCCAAGGACGTGATGATTGGCGAGACCGGCTGGCCCAGCGAAGGCCGCCAGCGTGAAACCGCCCTGCCGAGCCGGGTCAACGAGGCCAAGTTCATCCGTGGTTTTGTGGTCATGGCCGAACAGAATGGCTGGCATTACAACCTGATCGAAGCCTTCGACCAGCCGTGGAAGCGCGCCAGCGAAGGTGCGGTCGGCGGTTACTGGGGGCTGTTCGATGCCGATCGCCAGGACAAGGGCGTACTCGCCGGGCCGGTGTCGAACCTGCCTTACTGGCCATTGTGGCTGGGCGTGGGCGGGGCGATCTTCGTTGCCACGCTGATCCTCGGTGGCCGGGTCCGCGGTACCCGCGCGGCGCTGACCCTGCCACTGCTCGGCGCCCTGGCCGCCTGCTCCATCGGCGCCTGGGGCGAGCTGGCGCGGGTCACCAGCCGCTTTGCCGGGGAATGGTTCTGGGCGGGCCTGCTACTGGCCCTGAACCTGCTGGTACTGGCCCACGCGGCACTGAGCCTGAGCACCCGCGCCGGCTGGCGCCAGCACGCTTTCAACGGCCTGGAAAAACGTGCCGGCTGGCTGCTCGCCGCCGCCGGTTTCGCCGCCGCGGTGATGATGCTGGAGCTGGTGTTCGACCCGCGTTATCGCAGCTTCCCCAGCGCCGCCCTGCTTCTGCCGGCCCTGGTCTACCTGTGCCGCCCGGTGCGAGTGCCGCGTCGCGAAATCGCCCTGCTGACCTTTATCGTCGGCGCCGGCATCGCCCCCCAGCTGTATCGCGAAGGCCTGGAAAACCAACAAGCCTGGGGCTGGGCCCTGGTCAGCGTGCTGATGGTCGCCGCCCTGTGGCGCAGCTTGCGGGCTCGCAAAGCCTGATAGAAAAAAGGGATGACCATGGTCATCCCTTTTTTATTACCGGCGATTCGCCTCACGCCACCGCGCGAGGCGCCCTTACCAGTCGCAAGGCACCGATCACGATGGCAAACACCGCCAGGCTGGTGTTGTAGAGCGCCAGCGCCGGGAAGCCGAACAGCAGCGCCAGCACCGCCAGGCCCCAGCCGGAACGGCCCGGCACCACGAAGGCGATCAGGGACGCCGCCAGCGCCACCCAGCCCATGACCTTGAAGTGGATCAACAACCCCAGGCTGGAGCGCGCCTGGCACTCCCAGCGGCTAGCCTCGTCGACACAGACGCCGACCCATCGAGCATCCTCCATGAAGCCATAGCGCACGCCATAACTGGCGGCCAGCCACAACGGCAGGACAACAAGCAGCAGAATCAGGGGAAGACGGCGGGACATGAAGCACTCCGATAAGCGAAAACGGCGCCCAGCATAATCTCCCGAGGCCGGTAAGCAAGCTTGTTACACAGATAACTGTTCAGCAAACAGCGGCAAAGTGTATCGTCTGGCAACTATTACCGCCGATCCGGCTTTGCCCTGCCTTGATCGTTTTTTGTGCCGTGCCATGGCACTTCGGCAGCAACCCGGTGGTCATAGCCTGCGAACTTCACCCGGCACCTTCCTCTACAGGGATTTAGTCATGCTCCGTTCCTTGCGCTTCGCTGCCCTGTTTGGCGGCCTTATTTCGAGTGCGTCCGCGCTCGCGGTCGACATCGATGCCGCCAGCTATGGCTACCCCTTGACCAATCCGTTCGAGGCGACCATTGCCACCACTCCGCCGGACCTGCGTCCGAAGCTGCCGAGTGACGACGACATCAATCAGGCGGACCGCAGCCTGACCTTGCGCCCCGAGCGCGAGTTCATCCTGCCGGACAACTTCTGGGCCGTGAAGAAGCTCACCTACCGCATCGCCGAGCAGGACCATGCCGCGCCGCTGATCTTCCTCATCGCCGGCACCGGCGCGCGCTATGACAGCAGCCTCAACGAGTACCTGAAGAAGCTCTATTACCAGGCCGGCTACCATGTGGTGCAGCTGTCCTCGCCCACCAGCTTCGACTTCATCAGCGCCGCCTCGCGGTTCGCCACCCCCGGCGTGACCAAGGAAGACGCCGAAGACCTATACCGCGTGATGCAGGCGGTGCGCGCGCAGAACCCGAAACTGCCGGTCACCGACTTCTACCTCACCGGCTACAGCCTCGGCGCCCTGGATGCGGCCTTCGTCAGCAAGCTGGACGAAACCCGGCGCAGCTTCAACTTCAAGAAAGTCCTGCTGCTCAACCCACCGGTCAACCTCTATACCTCCATCACCAACCTCGACAAGCTGGTGCAAACCGAGGTCAAGGGTATCAATAACACCACCACCTTCTACGAGCTGGTACTGAACAAGCTGACCCGCTACTTCCAGCAGAAGGGCTACATCGACCTCAACGATGCCCTGCTCTACGACTTCCAGCAGTCCAAGCAGCACCTGAGCAACGAGCAGATGGCGATGCTGATCGGCACCTCGTTCCGCTTCTCCGCCGCCGACATCGCGTTCACCTCGGACCTGATCAACCGCCGCGGCCTGATCACCCCGCCCAAGTACCCGATCAGCGAAGGCACCAACCTCACGCCGTTCCTCAAGCGCGCCCTGCAATGCGACTTCGACTGCTACCTCACCGAGCAGGTGATTCCGATGTGGCGCGCCCGCACCGACGGCGGCAGCGTGCTGCAACTGATCGACCAGGTGAGCCTGTACGCACTCAAGGATTACCTGCAGGACAGCCCGAAAATCGCCGTGATGCACAACGCCGACGACGTGATCCTCGGCCCGGGCGACCTGGGGTTCCTGCGCAAGACCTTTGGCGACCGGCTGACGGTCTACCCCCATGGCGGCCATTGCGGCAACCTCAACTACCGCGTCAACAGCGACGCCATGCTGGAGTTCTTCCGTGGCTAAACATCTCCTGCTCATCGCTGCGTTGTTCTGCGCAGGCTATGCCAATGCCGACGACGGCCAGACCGCGACACCCGTGGTCGCGGACGGGGACGGCTTCACCCAACCGCTCAAGCAACTCAAGTTCAACCCGGGCCTGGACCAGCGCGAGTTCGAGCGCTCGACCCTCAACGCGCTGAACGTCTACGACCCGCTGGAGTCGTGGAACCGCCGGGTATACCACTTCAACTACCGCTTCGATCAGTGGGTGTTCCTGCCGGTGGTCGACGGTTACCGCTACATCACCCCGAGTTTCCTGCGCACCGGTGTGAGCAACTTCTTCAACAACCTGGGCGACGTGCCGAACCTGGTCAACAGCCTGCTGCAGTTCAAGGGCCAGCGCTCGCTGAACACCACCGCCCGCCTGCTGGTCAACACCACCCTCGGTATCGGCGGTCTCTGGGACCCCGCCACCCGCATGGGCCTGCCACGCCAGAGCGAAGACTTCGGCCAGACCCTGGGCTTCTACGGCGTGCCGGGCGGCGCCTATTTCGTCCTGCCGATCCTCGGGCCCTCGAACCTTCGCGATACCGCCGGATTGACCGTGGATTACACCACCGAGTCGGCGATCAACTTCCTCAACGTGTCCGAGGTCAGCTCGAATCACCCGGAACTCTGGGTCCTGCGCGCGATCGACAAGCGCTACCAGACCGGCTTCCGCTATGGCCAGCTGGACTCGCCGTTCGAATACGAGAAAGTTCGCTACGTCTACACCGAATCGCGCAAGCTGCAAATCGCCGAGTGATTCCTCCAGGGCCCTGCCATCCGCGCAGGGCCCTTTTCTTCGCCCCTCCTCTCCCCACCTGTACCTTCTCCGACCCCGGAAAAATCCTCATTGGAATTTCCCAGGCAAGTAGATACGATGCTAATCATTAGCTAGCTATCTATGTGCCTTGCCAATGAAAAGCCTCGCCCTGCGAATCCCCGATTTCTGGTTGGCCGTCCTGGCTCCCAGCCGCAATGACCTGCTGTTCGCCATCAGGAACATGATCGCCGGCGTCATTGCCTTGTACCTGGCCTTTCGCTTCAACCTCGAGCAGCCGCAATGGGCCCTGACCACGGTATTCATCGTCAGCCAGCCCAGCAGCGGCATGGTCCTGGCCAAGGGCGCGTTCCGCCTGCTCGGCACCTTTAGCGGGGCCGTGGCCTCGATCGTGCTGATCGGCCTGTTCGGCCAGGCGCCCCTGCTGTTTCTGCTGGCGATGGCGCTGTGGCTGGCCTTCTGCACCACCGGTGCCTCGCTGCTGCGCAATCACGCCTCCTACGGCTTCGTGCTGGCCGGCTACACCGCGGCGATCATCGCCCTGCCCGCCACCGCACATCCGCTGCAGGTGTTCGACCAGGCCGTGGCCCGCTGTTCGGAAATCAGCCTGGGGATCATCTGCGCGGCGATCGCCAGCACCGTGCTCTGGCCGCGCCGGGTCGAACAGGCGCTGGCCACCCAGGGCAAGCTCGCGTGGCAAGCCGGCATGCGCGCCGCGGCCTCCGAACTGATCGGCCAGGACCAGCGCAAGGGGTTGCTGGAAGCCCTCGGCAAGCTGGTGGCGGTCGATGCCCAGCGCGATCACGCCTGGTTCGAAGGCCCTCAGGGCCGTCGACGTTCCCAAGCCCTGCGCGTCCTCAGTCGCGACTTGCTGAGCCTGCTGCGTGCGGCCCGTGGCGTGGCCCGTCAGCGGCTGATGCTCGACAGCACGGCGAATGCCAGCGTG
Source organism: Pseudomonas sp. NFPP07 (assembly GCF_900115645.1). Taxonomy (NCBI): domain Bacteria; kingdom Pseudomonadati; phylum Pseudomonadota; class Gammaproteobacteria; order Pseudomonadales; family Pseudomonadaceae; genus Pseudomonas; species Pseudomonas sp. NFPP07. Next base: position 207,136 of record NZ_FOXG01000003.1, on the reverse strand, counting down.
GCTCCCCTGATCGAACAGCTGGCCACGGCCCTGGAGCACAGCCACGAGCAAGACATCGCCCAAGTTTCGGCAAGCCTTCAAGAGGCGCTGCAGGACCGCAGCCTGTCGCAGGACACGCATCTGTGCCTGATGCAACTGGCACAAGTGCCGGTGCTGCTCGAACGCAGCGCGCAAACCCTGCAGGCCGTCGAGCAAGCCCGAGTGCCCCATGGCGCGCCTGGCGCCCTGTCCTGGCACCGCGATATCGAGCAAGGCATTCTCGGCGGCCTGCGCAGCGCCCTGGCGTTTCTCGCCGTGGCCGGCTTCTGGGTAATCTCGGCCTGGCCTTCCGGCCTGGGCGCGGTATCGATCTGCGGGGTGGTGCTGAGCCTGTTCGCCGGCCGGGAAAACCCTTCTGCCTCCAGCCTCAACTTTCTCAAGGGCATCGCCCTGTCGGTGCCGGTCGCCGGCTTCGTCGGCCTTGGATTGCTGTCTGGCTGGGACGGTTTCCCGCTGCTGTGCGTGGGCCTGGGGGTGCCGCTGTTTTGCGCCTCGCTGTGCATGAGCAAGCCGCGGATGGCGCCGATCGCCTCGGCGTTCTGCATCTTTTTCATCAACAACGTCGGCCCCAGCAACCTGATGACCTACGACCTGGCCAACTTCCTCAACAAGGCCATGGCCACCCTGGTTGGCGTCGGCATCGCGGTCCTGGTGTTCCGCCTGGTCAGCCTCAACCCCGGCGAACATCACTATCGGCGGATGTTCCGCGCCTCGCTGTTCGACCTGGCGCAACTCACCTCGCGCCCGCTGGAGCAAGCCGAGAGCTGGTTCGGCGGGCGCATGGCCGACCGCTTGATCCGCCTGGCGCGCTACTCCGAAAGCCTGCCCCAGGAACGCCGCCAGCACTGGGACAACGGCCTGCTCGGGCTCGACCTGGGCGACGAACTGCTGCAACTGCGCGCCAGCCTGGGTGCGGCGACCGGCGCCCTGGCCGTGGAACGCGGGCACTACCTGCAAAGCATCGCCACGCTGCTCAAGTCAGGCGGACCGACGCCACGCCGCAGCGATCGACTGGACGCCCCGACCGTCGCCCTGCTCAAGGCCCTGGAACAGGCGCCGCAACTGCCGGAACAGGATCTGGAAATGGCCAGGGCGGCGCTGCTGCAACTGCAATTCACCTGGCACAAATGGTGCCGCCTGACTCGCCACGAACCCGGCGTGGCGGCTGTCGCCCAGGGGTAATGAGCGGGCAAAAAAAACCGCCACGCGCCGGTGGCGGCGGGTGGCGGCATAACGCCCTGCGAGAGCCCCTCAGGCTTGCAGCAGCGGGAACAGCGAAATCACCAGCAGCAACGCCATGCCGTAGTTGAACAGGCGCAGCCAGCGCGGGTCGCGCAGGACATTGCGCAGCACGCTGCCGAACCCGGCCCAGACTCCGACGCTCGGTGCGTTGATCAAGGCAAACAGGCTGGCGATCACCACCACGTTGAAAAAGTAGCCCTGCAACGGCGTGTAGGTGCTGATGGCCCCCAGCGCCATGACCCAGGCCTTGGGGTTGACCCACTGGAACGCCGCGGCGCCCCAGAACCCCAACGGCCGGCCCTTGCCGTCGACTTCCTGGGACACCGGCCCGGAACGGGCGATGTTCCAGGCCAGGTACAGCAGATAGGCCGCACCGACGTAGCGCAGCACCTTGTACAGCACCGGGTAGGCCTCGAACACGGCGCCCAGGCCCAGGCCGACGGCCAGCACCAGCACCAGGAACCCCGAACTGATCCCGAGGATATGCGGCACCGTGCGGCGGAATCCGAAATTCACGCCCGAGGCCAGCAGCATGGTGTTGTTCGGTCCGGGGGTTACCGAGGTGACAAAGGCAAACAAGGCGAAAGCCAACAACAAGTCGATCGACAACGGCATACAGTCATCCTGAGAAGTACATGCTCCGAACAGAGCGCTGAGTCATTGTTTTCGCCCCGGCGATCGCCACGGACGAGGCTTATCCACGCTTACAGCAAGGACCCGATGAAGCCCGCGGCGACCATCGCGTAGAACGCGCCGCAGACCAGGCCGAAAGCCTTGCGCGTGCGGACGAAAAACGGCTCCGCCGAACGCGCGGAAAAGGCCAGGGCATAGGCGCAGAAAATCACGAAACCGGCGACCGCACAGCTGCCCACCAGCACGAAGCTGGCCCAGGATGGCGCCGTGGCGCTGAGGCCGACGGTGGTCACGGTGAACCAGGTCAGGGCCGCCTTGGGATTGGTCAGGTGGATGCCCAGCCCTTGCAGGTAGAACCCCAGCGTGCGGCTCTGTTTGGCCCGGGCGCGGTTGAGGTTGACCGCGCTCGAGCTCAGGGCCCCGCGGATGGATTTATAGGCCAGCCACAACAGATAGCAGGCGCCGAGAATCTTCAGCCAGACCAGCACCTGGGTGTTGGACATCAGCAAGGCCGAGACGCCCGCGGCCGTCATCGCGCCCCAGCACAACGAACCGGAAATGACCCCGGCCGCCAGCGCCAGCCCCGGGGTACGCCCGTAGCTGAGCGAGGTGTTGGCAATCGCCAGGTTACCCGGGCCAGGGCTGGCGGTTCCGATGACATAAACGGCCATAGCAGCACCAAAGCTCGATAAATCAAACATTTGACGGTCTCTCGTAGAAGTCGCGGGAGCAGGGTTTACCAACCGGGATGCCGCCCCGCGCGGGCCGGCATCCCTCCTCGCTACTTGAAGCAGCGATGATCGGGTTCTTCGGCCCGGATCTTTTCCATCCAGGGTTTGAGTTCGGATTGCTTGTACAGCCGCTCGCCCCAGCGCTCGGGCGAAACCGGCAGCGGACGGCCTTGCAGGATGTAGTCGGTCAACAGGTGGATGAACTGCTGCAGGCAATAGGCGCCGACATGCAGGCGCAGCGAAGACGCGGTTTCCGCCGGGGCGATGTTGAAACGCGCAACATGGATGATGTCGCCGCTGTCCACCGAGGGTGCCAGGTGATGGCAGGTCGAACCGTAGGTTTCATCCTGGTAGTAGATCGCGTAGTGCTGGCTGCCCAGGCCGCGGTACTTGGGCGGCGCCGGGTGCAGGTTGATCGCGCCCTTGCGGGCCCGCTGATAGATGCTCGGCGGAAAGATGAAGTCGCCACGATAGGAAATGATCCAGTCGCCTTCCCAGTCCTCCAGGTGATACGGATAGGGGTCGCCCGGGTCCCAACAGAACACTTCCAGGTTGGAAAAAACCGTCTTGGCGAATTCAACGCCGTGATCGCACCAGTCCATGGTGCACACCGACAATAGAACTTTGTCCTTGCATGGTTCGATGGTCTGCATAGTCTTTTCCACTATTGGCTGTTGGTACATTTCGAAAACACCCCCGGTCCACCCTCCCGCTAACCCTGCTGGCAGGCCTCGACCACCGCCGTGAAGCGCTCGACCATTTCGGCGATTTCCGCCTCGCTGGAGATGAACGGCGGCGCGAACAGCACGTGGTTACCGTGAACACCGTCGGCGGTTCCGCTGCCCGGATAAATCAGCAGCCCCTGTTCCAGCGCCTGCGCCTTGAGGTTCGCGGCGTAACGGCCGCCACCGCGATAGGGCTCGCGGGTGTCGCGGTCCTGAACGAACTCCACGCCGACGAACAGCCCGCGCCCACGCACATCGCCGACATGCTCGAAGCGCGCCAGGCACTCGCGCAGGCCGTGGCGCAGTTGCTCGCCGCGCAGGCGCACGGCCTGCAGCAGGTTCTCGTCCTCGATGACCCGCTGCACCTCCAGCGCAACGGCGCAGGCCAGCGGATGGTTGACGTGGGTCTGGCCGTTGCCCAGCACCCCGGAGTTGCCCGCCATGGCCTCGTGCACCTGGCTGCTGACCAGCAACGCCGAGATCGGCTGGTAACCGGCCGCCAGGCCTTTGCCGACCGCGACCATGTCCGGCACGATGCCGTCGTCTTCGTAGGCGAAGAACCTGCCGGTGCGGCCCATGCCGGCCATCACCTCGTCGAGGATCAACAGCACGTCGTGGCGCTCGCACACCGCCTTGATCTTGCGGAAGTAACCCGGCACCGGCGGCACCGCGCCGTTGGTGGAGCCGACCACGGTCTCGGCGAAAAACGCCGCGACCCTGTCGCTGCCCAGTGCCCGGATTTTTTCGTCCAGTTCCAGCGCCAGCCGCGTCCCGTACTGCTCGTCACTTTCATCGGCGCCCTGATGGCGATAGGCATAACAGGGTGAGACGAATTCGGCGGCTCCCAGCAACGGCTCGAATACTCCGCGACGCTGAAGGTTGCCGGAAATCGACAGGGTCCCCAGGGTGCTGCCGTGGTAGCTCTGTTGCCGCGAGATAAAGATCGATTTGCCCGGCAGCCCGCGCTCGCACTGATACTGGTAGGCAATTTTCATCGCCAGCTCCATGACCTCGGAGCCGCCGGAGAGAAACTGCGCCTTGGCCAACCCGCCGGAGGCCCCCACCAACAGGTCCGCCAACTCCTCGGCAGCGGCTGTGGTGAAGCTGCCGGCATGGGCCCAACTGAGCTTTTTCGCCTGCTGCTCGATGGCCGCGGCGATCCGTGGGTGTCCATGTCCCAGGCTGGAAACGGCCACCCCGCCACACGTGTCGAGGTAGCGTTTGCCCGAGGCATCCTCAAGCCAGACCCCAGCGCCATTGACGGCGAGAATCGGTGAGGCATTCAAGTTCTTGTAGATGACCGTTGACATGGATCCGAGCCCTTGCAGTTATGCGGCCTAACGGGTGTTTTCCGGGTGGTCCCACGCCGTCGAGCCTTGATGGAAACGCTGGCTGAAGCGCGAGGAATTGAATATCCGGCGCGCCCAGCCGATCGGTAGCAACACCACAGCGAACATCAACAACGAAAGCAACCTGAGCATGGCCTTGTCTCCTGAATAAAAAGTGAGTGAGCGATCAGTCCAGCGGGATCTCGTTGCGCCAGTCGACCTCTTCGACGAACTCCGGCTGGGTCGTGCGCTCGAGAATGAAGTTGCCCAGTACCAGCACATCCATCTCGGTGCGCATGAAGCAGGCGTAGGCTTCTTCCGGCTTGCACACGATCGGCTCGCCGCGCACGTTGAACGAGGTGTTGACCAGCACCGAGCAGCCGGTGCGCTTCTTGAAACTGCGCAGCAGATGGGTGAACGGCGCGTTGTTTTCTTCGGTCACCGTCTGCACCCGTGCCGACAGGTCGACGTGGGTCACCGCCGGCAACTGCGAGCGGATCGAATTGATGCTGCCCAGGCCACGCTCAGGGCCACCCGGCTTGCGCGATTCCTCGGTCTTGATCGAGTCGGTGACCTGCGAAACCATCAACATGTACGGGCTCTTCTCGCAGATGTCGAAGTAGACCTGGGCGTCCTCGTCCAGCACCGCCGGGGCAAAGGGCCGGAAGGATTCGCGGTACTTGATCTTCAGGTTCATGGTGCGCTGCATCTCGGGATTGCGTGGATCGCCGAGGATCGAGCGCGCGCCCAGGGCTCGCGGGCCGAACTCCATGCGTCCCTGGAACCAGCCGACCACGGCGCCGTCGGCCAGGTGCCGCGCGGTTTCGTCATACAGCTCGGCACCCTCGAAGCGCCGGTACGGATACTGGTTGGCGTCGAGAAACGCCTGGATCTCTTCATCGCCAAAGCCCGGCCCCAACAGGCTGCCGCTCATGGCGTCGAGCTTCTTGCTGCCCAGGTGCGGGCGCCCGGTGCGCTTGACCGAATAGTCCATGGCCGCCCCCAGGGCACAACCGGCGTCGCCGGCCGCGGGCTGGATCCAGATCGCGTCGAAACGTCCGGAACGGCTGAGCACACCGTTGGCCACGCAGTTGAGCGCCACACCACCGGCCAGGCACAGGTTGCGGTAGCCAGTCTGCCGCACGGCCGCGGTGGCCAGCCCCAGTACCACTTCCTCGGTCACCTGCTGTACCGAAGCCGCCAGGTCGCATTCGCGCTGGGTGATCGGGCTCTCCGGCTTGCGCACCGGACCGCCGAACAGCTCCTCGAACGCCTCGCCGACCATGCGCTCGCCACGCAGGTACTCGAAGTACTTCATGTTCAGGGTGAAGGAGCCGTCGGCGCGGATGTTGATCAGTTCCTTGCGGATCTTGTCGGCATAGATCGGCCGGCCGTAGGGTGCCAGGCCCATGAGCTTGTACTCGCCGGAGTCGACCTTGAAGCCGCAGTAATAGGTGAACGCCGAGTAGAACAGGCCGACCGAGTGCGGATAGGAAATCGAGTTCATCAGGTCGAGCTTGGAACCGTCGCCCTTCCAGATCGTGGTCGAATGCCATTCGCCGATGCCGTCGATGCACAGCACCGCCGCCTGCTCGAACGGCGACGGGAAAAACGCCGCCGCGGCATGGGAACGGTGGTGCTGCGAGGCGATGGTGAGCGGGCCGGTACCACGTCCCAGTTCCTCGAGCTTCTCGTCGATGAACTTGAGCACATTGAGCTTCCAGCGGATCCATTCCGGCATGGTGCTGATGAAGGTGCGCGCGCCGCTGATGCCGCCACTGGCGAAGGAGGAAATCATCCGCGAGAACTTTTCCTGCGGGTCTTCGTAGTAGACCACCGCGGTCAGCTCATCGAGGCCGATACCCTCGGCGTCCAGGCAGTACTTGATGGCATTGGCCGGAAACGCCGCGTCGTGCCGCACCCGCGTGAAGCGCTCTTCCTGGGCCGCCGCCACCGGCACCCCGTCCTTCACCAGCGCTGCTGCGCTGTCGTGATAGAACGCCGAAATCCCTAATACGTAAGTAGCCATTTAAACGCTCATCCTCATAGCTTCATGCCAATCCATGGAAATTCCCTGTGTCTGTGCACAGTCCGTCATCCGTGCAACCAACTTGAGACCGGCAGGCTTTTTAATGCCGGAATCAACGACACCACCAACAACACACTCATTGAAATATTGAACAGCCGCAGCCGGTTCGGCTCGCTGAGAAAGCGCCGCAAATAACGTCCGAACAACACCCAGACCATCGAACAGGGCGAGCCGAAGAGAAAGAAGATCAAGGCGATCAGCAGGATCTGCGCACTGTAGGAACCAACCGGCGTGGTGTAGGCCAGGACCGCGCCCACCGCCATGATCCAGGCCTTGGGGTTGACCCACTGGAACAGCGCGGCGCCGGTGAAGCCCAGCGGGCGCCCGCCCTGGTCGTCGAGATCGACCGTGGGCGCGGTGGCGATCCGGTAGGCCAGGTACAGCATGTACAGGGCACCGACCACCTGCAGGATGTCGTGCAGGCTGGGATAACGATGGAATACCGCGCCGGCGCCGAGCCCCACCGCGATCAGCATCAGTGGAAAGCCGATGTTGATGCCCGCGACGTGGCGCAGGGTGCGGCTGATGCCGAAGTTGACCCCGGAGGACATCAGCATCACGTTGTTCGGCCCCGGCGTTACGCAGGTGGAAATCGCGAACAGGATGACGGCGTAGTAGTCCAGATTCTGCATGCCCCAGGCTCCGCTCAACGATAGTCTTCAAGGGTGCCGCGGCGACGAATGTCGACCGACACGCAATGGAAGCCGCCACTGAGGCTGCGGGCATGGCGCATTTTCAGCGGCGCCACATCGATACCGTGTTTCTCCAGGGCGCGAATCAGCGGCACCTGCTGGTCGTTGATCACCGCCAGCGCCGGGTTGACCATGATGAAGTTCATGCCCTGCCAGATCGATGCGCGCGGGTAGGACCAGCAATAGCCGGTGTCGACCATTTCCGGTGCCCAGATGATGTCCCAGTTCTTGAACAGCGCCGGCACCTGGTCCTTGCGGATCCGCTCCGGACACAGCACCACCAGCCCCGGGCGGACCACGGTGATGGTGGTATCCAGGTGCGTACCGTCGTACACGCCGCTCACCGGGTGCACCCGGTAACGGTCGCCCAGCACCCGCTGCAACCACTGGCAGCCCAGTTCGTTGCCGCTGCGGGAAACCAGATAGAGGATGTCCTCGCCGACGCGGATCACGTTGGCGGCGTCGAAGATCGGCTCGTCATTGGCAATGATCGAGCCGTCCTTGGGGTTGATCCGGTAGGTGCTGTCCAGCAGCTGCGGCTTGGGCGCGGAGATCCAGTTGGAGCCGCTGGCAAAGTATTCGGCCAGGTGGCGACGATAGGCGAACGGCTCCAGGTAACGGCTGCGCAGCGCCATCGGCGCCTCGATGATGGTCTGGCCGATGGGCAGCAGCACATCCCGCGGGCAATAGTTGTATTCGCCGTCGGTTTTCCAGGCTGGGGTGCCGAATACCGCGCGATGATCAGTGACGTCCGGGCGCCGCACTATGACCCCGTGGGAACGCAGGAAGGCGGCAAAGGCGTCCAGGTCCTCGCTGGCCTCCTCGATGACCTGCTGCGGATAGGGGCCGGATGGAATCTCCTCGATGTAATCGTGCTGCTCGCTGTAATCCAGGGCGAACAGCCCGCGATCAGGTCGCGGCACCTGTGCGCCCTGGGCGACGCCGACGATCATCTCTTCCAGCGGATCCCACTCGTTGTGCACATTGACCAGAGACATAAACACTCCTTGATGTTCAGGCCGTTACGCCCAGCGGCGCGGCAGGGACAATAGGTTCGTGATGGAGCAGCGCCTGATCCTCGCCCCGCGTCTTGCTCCGGGGCAGCACCGCGCCCGCAGAGCCGATGCCCAGGCGTTGCAACCAGGACGTCAGGCGGTCCGGCTGCGGTGCCAGGGACTCGTAGCCGACGCGGACCCGCTGCCAGTGTTCTGCCAGTTCCGCCGGTTTCGAGGCGGCGACCTGGCGCATGTAGGCGTCGATGGCGTCCACCGCCCAGGCCGAATGCCCGGTGGAGACGTTATCGATGGTGTTGTGCAGATCGACGAACGCGGTGCTGAAGCCGTAGTGCCTGAGGAAGCGCCGGGCCGAGCGATAGCTGCCGCCCACCCCCGACAGCTCCATCGCCAGGTTCATGCCGAGGATTTCCGGCATGAAGGTCACCGGCAACTTGCCCAGGCACAGCCAGTAGACCGGCAAGCGGAACGACGCCTCGCGCAGCCGCTCATCCTCGGCGAACTCGCGGGCACCGGTGGGCGCCAGCTCCAGGCCCATCTGGCGCAGGCCGTCGCGGTAGATTTTCGGATGGTTCAACGCATAGGAGCCGTTACCCAGCTCATCCCAATAGGTCTGGAACAGCGCGTAACCGACATGGGACGAGGCCAGCGTCAGGTCGGTGAAACCCTGGAGCCAGGCGCCGTCGATCAGGGTCAGCGGTGCCAGTTGCAGGGTGGAGTCGACGATTTCTTCGCGCGACGGCATGGCCGCCGGGTCGCTTTCTTCGAACTCCTGGCCGTGGCGGTCGTGCTTGTCCAGCAACCATTCGCGCAAGACGCCGACATTCCAGGCTTCAGGCAAAGTGCGTTCGGAGCTTTGCAGCGAGCGCCGCGACTGTTCCAGCCAACGGGTCACATAAGCCTGGGCAAAAGCCTGGGTGCGCGGCGCCAGCGCCCTGCCCTGCAAGACGAAATAGGCCTCGCGCAAGCTCTTGGGCCACTGGCCCTGCTCTTGAATATCCTCGCCCAGCACCTGCCGAACCACTGCATTGCAAGGGGTTGGCGCCGGTGCTTCGGCAGCTTCCGCGCGCTGGATCGGACCGGACAGGCCATCGATCCACTTGCGGATGACGCTCAGGTCGGCCTCGCTGAAAATCCGGAACATGCGCCCGTTCGGCGCGACCAGGGTATTGACCAGCAGGCTCTTCTCGGCATTGCCTGGCACGATCAGGCGGCTGCGCGAAAGCATTTCCAGCAGCGGCACGGGGTCGACCTGGGCCTCACGCAGCCACTGCGCCAGGCTGCGGCCTTCCATCTTGTAATCCTGGTGATAGACCGCGCCGGCCCGGGCCATGCGCTGGATCATCTTGCCCATCAGGCGCTCGGGCGATACCGCGGCCCGGCAGTGCGCCAGCAATCGTTCGTTGAAGGTTTTCAGGGCCGCGAACAACCATTGGGCGCCCGCCTCCAGTTGCAGGCGGCGAAGGCTGCCCTGGCTGGCGACCTGCTCGCAGACCCACTGGGAGATTTCCAGCGCCGAACTGTCGCCCGCGCTTTCATCCAGCTGGTTCAGGTCGAGCCGGCGGACGTCCAGTTGCTGCGCATCCAGCACGGACCACCATGGGCTCAGGCCCAGGGCACGCCAGGCATAATCGATGCCGCACAGGGTGTCGCCAAAGGCATCGCTGCGGCGGCTGACCGCTTGCAGCAATGCGGGTAATTCGAACAGTTCGTCAGGCAGGTCGGGAAGCGTGGAAAGTTCGAACGGCGAAACCGCATAGGCGGTCAGCCCCGACTGTACCAACAGCGATTTGAAGTGATCGGCGCGCGATGCCAGGGGCCGCCCGACGCCCACGTCGTGGGCCAGCAACTCCATGAGCCTGAGCTGCGCGCTGTCCTCGAAGACCCCGGGGGCGCTCATGCCTTGCAACCAGCAGCCCAGCACCGAGGCCAATGGCGCCGAGTGCGCCAGCAGGGCCTCGGCGAATTCCCGTTGGTTGCCCAGTTCCGCGGCCTGGCTGGCCAGTTCGCGGTAAACCCGGGCCTGCTCGTCACGCCAGAGCTCGATCTGCACCCGCACCCCGGACAGACCTTCCGCACCGGTTTCCCCCGGTGCGGCCAGGCCCATCAGGCGCCGAATACTGACATCCCCCAGAAAGCTCTCGGGATTGCTGACTGATCGATAAAACTGGCGCCACATACTGTTTACTTCCCTTCCAGGTTGGAGACCAAGGCAATCCATTGCCGGCCCTCAGTCATCGGCAAGCAATGACGTCGGGTGTCGAGATCAGAACATCGGGTAGATCGACGAGTCCGGCTTCTTCTTTTTCTTCTTGCCGAACAGGCGTTGGAACAAGCTCTTGATGTAACTCATGGCAGACTCCTTTAAAGAACATCGAGGATGATTTTCGAGACGAAATCATTCCCCTGGTCGGTGAAGTGAATACGGTCGACGAACAACCACTGTTCAGGCCGCAGGGCCTCGGACAGCAGCGGTGTAATGTTCACGAAGCGCACGCCCATCTTCTGGGCGCCCTCGCGCAGGCGGGCGGCATAGGCCTCGCAGACGCTGGGCTGCAGGATGTCGCCATAGACCTCGCTGAAACTGCCGGCGCGATCCAGCTCGGCGAACAGCTGTTCTTCCTCGTCGCAGCCCTTTTCCCGGACCCAGCCGGCCAGCGGCTGCAGAATGAAGGTCAGCTTGGCGCCCATGTCGGCCGCCAGTGCGCGCCAGGTATCCAGGTGACGCAGGGTCAGGTCGGCGGCGTAGTCGATCTGCTCTTCCATGGTCGGTGGCGGCTCGGGCGTCGGCTCTTCCTGTTCCTTGCCGAGCAAGGCGCGGAACATGCCGCGCTTGGGGGCCTGAGTCTCCGGACGCATGGCGTCGAAGAACTGATTGCAGTTGAAGAAAGCACCGTGTTCGCCACGGCTGCTGTGTGGCTGGCGGGCCAGCCCCAGGTTGTTGAACCCGGAAAACAGCACGATCTCGTCGACCTTGGGCAGCAAATGACGATAAAGGGTGAAAAGCGTCAGTTCCTGGGTCGAGTTGAAGCTGCGTCCGCCGAAGTTGATCCAGGGTTTGCTGTCCGGATCGTTCTCGGCCAGGCGCGAAGGCAGTGTCCAGGCATCCGAGCTGGCACCGATGCCAAACACGGTCGAGCTGCCGGCCAGCACCCGCACGCTCTTGGCGTGACGGCTGTTGGCCACCGAATACTGTATGCCCAGCAACTCCGAATAGCGGAAGCCCGAGGCATCTGTATTGACCACCTCCGAACGGTGGTCGGTAGGATGGAAGTACATCAAATAAGGCAGCCAGCGAACCTCACCACCGTCGGTGAATTTCTGCTCGTACTCAGCCATCTGCGGAGTCAGTTTGATCCTTGCCGTCATTACCCTGCTCTTCCTTGAGAAGTCATCGTCTAAAGTAGCCTGAGGGGGAAGCCCGTTACACGTTGCCCGGGGGGACTCTGAATTGCGCCGCAACTGTATTTAAGAACAACCAGTACAGTGCGATGCGGGCCATCTTCCCAAAGGCAACCACTGTCTTATAGGTACACGACGGATGATTTTTCTCAGTACAGATTGCCTTTTCGCCCTGAAAAATTTTCAAAAAAAGTGAAATCTGTAACTTTTTATACGACAGATGAGTCGCTACAGTCCCCCGCATGACTCGATACCTGAATCTCGCCGAATACATCAGCAGCCGCATTGAGCAGGGGTTATACGGGCCGGGGGAGCGTCTGCCTTCGGTGCGGGCCCTGAGCCTCGAGCACGGCGTCAGCCTCACCACCGTGCAACAGGCCTATCGGGTTCTGGAAAGCTCGGGACTGGCTATCCCCAAGCCCAAGTCGGGCTATTTCGTCCCGGCCGGTCGGCGCTTGCCGGAGCTGCCGAAGATGGGACGGCCGTCGTTGCGGCCTGTGGATATTTCCCAGTGGGACCTGGTGCAGGAGCTGATGCGCCAGGAGCAGAACGCCAATGCCATTCAACTGGGTTGCGGCATGCCCGATACCACGGCGCCGACCCTCAAGCCGCTGCTGACCGCCCTGGCGCGGATCAGTCGGCGCAGCGATAGCCCTAGCCTGCAATACAACCACCTGCAAGGTGTGCTGAGCCTGCGCGAGCAGATTGCCCGCCTCGGCGTCGACTCCGGTTGCCGCCTGACGCCCGCGGAAATCGTTGTCACCAGTGGCTGCCAGGAAGCCCTGTCCATCGCCATCCGCGCCCTGTGCGAACCCGGCGACATCGTGGCCATCGCCTCCCCCTGCTTCCACGGCATCATCCAGCTGCTCAAGGCCGCCGGCCTCAAGGCCCTGGAGATTCCTACCGACCCGGTCACCGGCATCAGCCTGGAGGCCATGGAAATGGCCCTGGAACAATGGCCGATCAAGGCCATCCAGCTCACGCCCAATTGCAACAACCCGCTGGGCTACATCATGCCGGACGACCGCAAGCGCGCGATGATCCGCCTGGCCCAGCGCTATGACGTGCCGATCATCGAAGACGATATCTATGGCGACCTGGCGTTCCGCTACCCGCGGCCGCGCACCCTGAAGTCATTCGACGACGACGGGCGCGTGCTGCTGTGCAGTTCGTTCTCGAAAACTCTGGCGCCAGGACTGAGGATCGGCTGGATCGCCCCGGGGCGTTACCTGCCGCAAGTGTTGCACATGAAATACGTCGGCTCCGGCACCACCGCGACCCAGCCGCAGCTGGCGGTGGCCGAATTCATTGCCAAGGGTCACTACCTGCCGCACCTGCGGCGGATGCGCAAACAGTACCAGCGCCATCGCGACCTGATGACCGAGTGGGTCAGCCGCTATCTGCCGGAAGGCACCCGGGTCAGCAAACCCCAGGGCGGGTTCACCTTGTGGGTGGAGCTGCCGGACGAGTTCGACACCTACACCCTGAACCGGCTGCTGGAAGCCGAGGACATCCAGATCGCCAACGGCAATATCTTTTCCGCGGCCGGCAAGTACCGCAATTGCCTCAGGCTGAACTTTGCCGGCGTGCCCAACCGCAAGATCGAACAGGCGATCATCAAGATCGGCCTGGCGGTCGCGCAACTGCTCCCCGCCTGACACCCCTCGCGCCTGCCCCTCGCCGCCGTGGCGAGGGGCATCAGCGAATCAGGCCCTGGCCGCGCGCCACAGCTTGCCGCCCAGCGACACCACGACCAGTACCGCGGCGCCAGCGATGATGCCGGCCACGGCATTGAGCAGCGTCGGCATGATCAGCGAAAACCCGCCAACCGCCTCGGCCGTGTGTGCGGTGACAGTCTCGATCCAGTGATGCGCCGCCGGCACGCCATGGGTCAGGATGCCGCCGCCTACCATGAACATGGCCGCGGTGCCGATCACCGAAAGGCTTTTCATCATGTAGGGCGCCGCGCGCAGGATCGCGCCACCGATGCTTTTCGCCACCTGACCCGGCTTCTGCGTGAGCCACAGGCCAAGGTCGTCGAGCTTGACGATGCCGCCCACCAGGCCATACACGCCGACGGTCATGACGATGGCGATGCCCGAAAGCACCACCACCTGCTGCATCAACGGCGCGTCAGCGACGGTGCCCAGGGTAATGGCGATGATCTCGGCCGAGAGAATGAAGTCGGTGCGGATCGCGCCCTTGATCTTGGTCTTCTCGAAGGCCACCAGATCGGTGGCCGGGTCCGCCACGGCTTCGATCAATTGCTGGTGCTCGGCCTGATCCTCGGCCTTGCTGTGGAGAAACTTGTGGGCGAGCTTTTCAAAGCCCTCGAAGCACAGGTAGGCGCCGCCGAGCATCAGCAACGGCGTCACCAGCCAGGGGGCGAAGGCACTGATGGCCAGCGCCGCGGGCACCAGGATCAGTTTGTTCAGAAACGAGCCCTTGGCCACCGCCCAGACCACCGGCAATTCGCGCTCGGCGCGCACCCCGGAGACCTGCTGGGCATTGAGCGCGAGGTCGTCCCCCAGCACCCCGGCGGTCTTCTTCGCCGCCATCTTGGTCATCAGCGCCACGTCGTCGAGTACCGCGGCAATATCGTCGATCAGCACCAGCAAACTGCTTCCGGCCATGGATCAGGGTTCCTTGAGGTCATAAATGTTGCGAAGCATAGCGCGCAACGAGGGCCCGCGGGGCATTCTTGAGCCTCGCGCAAGGCCGGTGCTACCATGCGCAACCGCCCGAACAGGCAAGGAATCACCTGGTTTATGAGCACCATCCGCGAGCGCAACAAAGAACTGATCCTGCGTGCCGCCAGTGAAGAGTTTGCCGACAAAGGCTTCGCTGCGACCAAAACCAGCGACATCGCGGCCAAGGCAGGATTGCCCAAACCCAACGTCTACTACTACTTCAAATCCAAGGAAAACCTCTACCGCGAGGTCCTGGAAAGCATCATCGAGCCGATCCTCCAGGCTTCGACTCCGTTCAACGCCGACGGTGTGCCCAGTGAAGTGCTGAGCGGCTACATCCGCTCGAAGATCCGCATCTCCCGCGACCTGCCCTTCGCCTCCAAGGTGTTCGCCAGCGAGATCATGCACGGCGCTCCGCACCTGAGCCCGGATCAGGTCGAACAGCTCAACGCCCAGGCCAAGCACAATATCGATTGCATCCAGACCTGGATCGATCGTGGCCAGATCGCCCCCATCGACCCGCACCACCTGATGTTCAGCATCTGGGCCGCGACCCAGACCTATGCCGATTTCGACTGGCAGATTTCGGTGGTGACCGGCAAGGCCAAGCTGGACGAGTCCGATTACGAAGCCGCCGCCCAGACCATCATCCGCCTGGTGCTCAAGGGCTGCGAAGCAGACAAGTAAGCCAGCTCCTGTAGCCGCTGCCGCAGGCTGCGATCGCACACAACGTGTGCGCAAGATCTGAAGATCGCTGAAGGCCTTCGGCCTTATCGCAGCCTGCGGCAGCGGCTACACGGCTACACGGCTACACGGCTACAGATCAGGCGCTCACGCCCGCATCCGCCTGCAAGCCTTGCGCCTCAATGGCGCTGATCGCGCATTGCTCGTCAATATCCGAGGTGTCGCCGCTGATGCCGATCGCCCCCACCACCGCCCCCTGCTGATCACGAATCAACACCCCACCCGGTGCCGGTACCACGCTGCCCTGCCCCAGGCTGTTGAGCGCGGCAATGAACGCCGGCCGCTGCTGCGCATCCAGCGCCAGCAGGCGCGAGCCCTTGCCCAGGGCGATCGCGCCCCAGGCCTTGCCGATGGCGATCTGTGGCCGCAGCAGGCTGGCCCCGTCTTCGCGCTGCAAGGTCACCAGATGCCCGCCGGCGTCGAGTACCGCAATGGTCAAGGGTGCCGCGCTGATCTCGCGGCCGAAGGCCAGGGCCTTGCCGGCCAGGCTGACTGCAACGTTCAAGGTTAAAGCGCTCATGGGTGCCGTCCTTATTTTGTTATTGGGAAAAATCTGGGTGTTCCGATAAGAAGACCGATACAACAAATAGAACACAACAAATTTTGTTTTTGTATACAATAATCTTCGCAAATCTCTGCTTCCGACGAAAAGCTGCCTGTTTACCGGCACCGGACGAACGCACCCCAGCGCTAGAAAAAATGGATTGACCTGCGACGCTCGCCGTGAATACACTCTGCGCAAAGCCACTTGTATACAATTACAAAACGTAAGAGGCACAAAACCATGAGCAAAATGAGAGCAATCGAAGCCGCCGTTCTGGTGATGCGCCGTGAAGGGGTCGATACCGCCTTTGGCATCCCGGGTGCAGCCATCAACCCGCTGTACTCCGCCCTGCAAAAGGTCGGCGGCATCGATCACGTCCTCGCTCGCCACGTCGAAGGCGCCTCGCACATGGCCGAGGGTTACACCCGCACCAAGGCCGGCAATATCGGCGTGTGCATCGGTACTTCCGGCCCTGCCGGCACCGACATGGTCACCGGCCTGTACAGCGCCTCGGCCGACTCGATCCCGATTCTCTGCATCACCGGCCAGGCCCCGCGTGCCCGCCTGCACAAGGAAGACTTCCAGGCCGTCGACATCACCAGCATCGTCAAGCCGGTGACCAAGTGGGCGACCACCGTCCTGGAACCGGGCCAGGTGCCCTACGCCTTCCAGAAAGCCTTTTATGAAATGCGCTCCGGCCGCCCCGGCCCGGTGCTGATCGACCTGCCGTTCGATGTGCAGATGGCCGAGATCGAATTCGACATCGACGCCTACCAGCCGCTGCCACTGGCCTTGCCGTCGGCGACCCGGGTCCAGGTCGAAAAGGCCCTGGCCCTGCTGGATCAGGCCGAGCGTCCGTTGCTGGTCGCCGGCGGCGGCATCATCAATGCCGATGCCAGCGAGCTGCTGGTGGAGTTCGCCGAACTGACCGGCATCCCGGTCATCCCGACCCTGATGGGCTGGGGCAGCATTCCCGACGATCACCCGCAGATGGTCGGCATGGTCGGCCTGCAGACCTCCCACCGCTACGGCAACGCCACCCTGCTCAAGTCTGATGTGGTCCTGGGCATCGGCAACCGCTGGGCCAACCGCCACACCGGTTCGGTGGACGTCTACACCGAGGGTCGCAAGTTCATCCACGTGGACATCGAGCCGACCCAGATCGGCCGGGTGTTCACCCCGGACCTGGGCATCGTCTCCGACGCCAGCTCGGCGCTGACCGTGTTCATCGAAGTCGCTCGCGAATGGCAGGCCGCCGGCAAGCTGAAGAACCGCAATGCCTGGCTGCAGGATTGCCAGCAACGCAAATCGAGCCTGCAACGCAAGACCCACTTCGACAACGTGCCGGTCAAGCCGCAGCGCGTGTATGAAGAGATGAACCAGGTGTTCGGCAAGGACACCTGCTACGTCAGCACCATCGGCCTGTCGCAGATTGCCGGCGCGCAGTTCCTGCACGTGTACAAGCCACGCCACTGGATCAACTGCGGCCAGGCCGGCCCGCTGGGCTGGACCATTCCGGCGGCGCTGGGGGTGGTCAAGGCCGACCCGAGCCGCAAGGTGGTGGCGCTGTCCGGCGACTACGACTTCCAGTTCATGATCGAAGAGCTGGCCGTGGGCGCGCAGTTCAAGCTGCCGTACATCCACGTGGTGGTGAACAACTCCTACCTGGGCCTGATCCGCCAGGCACAGCGCGGTTTCGACATGGACTACTGCGTGCAGCTGTCCTTCGACAACCTCAACGCCCCGGAACTCAACGGCTACGGTGTGGACCACGTCGCGGTCGCCGAAGGCCTGGGCTGCAAGGCGCTGCGGGTATTCGAACCTGCCGGCATCCAGCCGGCCCTGCGCCAGGCCCAGGAAATGCTCCAGCAGTTCAAGGTGCCGGTGATCGTCGAGATCATCCTGGAGCGTGTCACCAACATCTCCATGGGCACCGAGATCAACGCGGTCAACGAATTCGAAGACCTGGCGCTGGTCGGCAACGACGCCCCGACCGCGATTTCCCTGCTCGACTGACCCCTATGTAGCCGCTGCCGAAGGCTGCGATCGCATCCGCAAGATGCGCAAGATCTCAGGATCGTCGAAGGCCTTCGGCCTTGTCGCAGCCTGCGGCAGCGGCTACAGAGCCCCCTTTTCACAGGAGACCACCATGCCGCGTTTTGCCGCCAACCTGTCCATGCTGTTCACCGAACAGGACTTCCTCGCCCGCTTCAAGGCCGCCGCCGAGGCTGGCTTCAGTGGTGTCGAATACCTGTTCCCCTACGAATTCAGCTCCGCCCAGATCAAGGCGCAACTCGACGCCCACGGCCTGACCCAAGTGCTGTTCAACCTGCCTGCGGGCGATTGGGTGAAAGGCGAGCGCGGTATCGCCTGCCTGCCGGACCGGGTCGAAGAGTTCCGCTCCGGGGTCGACCTGGCCATCGCCTACGCCCAGGTGCTGGGCAACACCCAGATCAACTGCCTGGCCGGCATTCGCCCGCAAGGTTTCGACGATGCCACGGTAGAAAAGACCTTCGTCGCCAACCTCAAGTACGCCGCCGAGAAACTCCAGGCCGCGGGCATCAAGCTGGTGATGGAAGCGATCAACACCCGCGACATCCCGGGCTTCTACCTGAACAACACGGCCCAGGCCCTGTCGATTCGCGAGCAGGTCGGCAGCAGCAACCTGTACCTGCAATACGACATCTATCACATGCAAATCATGGAGGGCGATCTGGCCCGGACCCTGTCCGGGCACCTGGACGCGATCAACCATGTCCAGCTGGCGGACAACCCGGGGCGTCACGAACCGGGGACCGGCGAGATCAACTACCGCTTCCTGTTCGGGCACCTGGACAAGATCGGCTACCAGGGCTGGGTCGGCTGCGAATACAAGCCGCTGACCACCACCGAGGCCGGCCTGGGCTGGCTCAAGAGCCACAACGCAATCTGATCGGGCAACGCGTCATCGTTTATCGCTGTAGGAGCGAGCTTGCTCGCGAAGATCGTCAACGATGACGCAGGCATCCTGAATGAACACGGCGCCCTTGCCGTTT
The DNA here is from genome assembly GCF_900115645.1 of Pseudomonas sp. NFPP07. Lineage (NCBI taxonomy): Bacteria > Pseudomonadati > Pseudomonadota > Gammaproteobacteria > Pseudomonadales > Pseudomonadaceae > Pseudomonas > Pseudomonas sp. NFPP07. Next base: position 188,229 of record NZ_FOXG01000003.1, on the reverse strand, counting down.
TTCGCGAGCAAGCTCGCTCCTACAGAGGGCGTGCTACCTAACAAAAAGAGGATTTTCTCATGGCTAAAATCGGATTCATCGGCACCGGCATCATGGGCCACCCAATGGCCTCCAACCTGCAGAAAGCCGGTCACAGTCTGTTCCTGTCCCAACACCACGACGCGGCCCCGGCCGACCTGGTCGCCGCCGGCGCGGTCGCCCTGGCCAGCCCCAGGGAAGTGGCCCAGGAAGCCGAATTCATCATCGTCATGGTCCCGGATACCCCGCAGGTCGACGACGTGCTGTTCCGCGCCGACGGTGTGGCGGCGGGCGTCGGCCCGGGCAAGGTGGTGATCGACATGAGCTCGATCTCGCCGACCGCGACCAAGGCCTTCGCCGCCAGGATCAACGAGAAAGGCGCGCAGTACCTGGACGCCCCGGTGTCCGGCGGTGAAGTCGGCGCCAAGGCGGCGACCCTGAGCATCATGGTCGGCGGCGACAGCCAGGCCTTCGAGCGCGCCTTGCCGCTGTTCCAGGCCATGGGCAAGAACATCACCCTGGTCGGCGGCAACGGCGACGGCCAGACCGCCAAGGTGGCGAACCAGATCATCGTCGCCCTGAACATCCAGGCGGTGGCCGAGGCCCTGCTGTTCGCCGCGAAAAACGGCGCCGATCCGGCCAAGGTGCGCGAGGCGCTGATGGGCGGCTTCGCTTCCTCGAAGATCCTCGAGGTGCATGGCGAGCGCATGATCAAGGGCACCTTCGACCCGGGCTTCCGTATCAGCCTGCACCAGAAGGACCTGAACCTGGCCCTGCAAGGCGCCAAGGAGCTGAACATCAACCTGCCGAACACCGCCAACGCCCAGCAAGTGTTCAGTACCTGCGCGGCCATCGGCGGCAGCAACTGGGACCACTCGGCGCTGATCAAGGGCCTGGAACACATGGCCAACTTCTCGATCCGCGACCAGTAAGAGAACGCCAGGAAATCCCCTGTAGCCGCTGCCGAAGGCTGCGATCGCCTGCGCAGCAGGCGTGCACTTGCACATCGCAGGAAGGTTCTTCGAACCTTATTGCAGCCTGCGGCAGCGGCTACAGGTTGCGTTACAGCCACACCTCGAATAACAAGAAATCCGGGAGCCCGCCATGTCGGTCGATCCGCAACAATTTCTCCGTGAGCTGTTCGCCACAGCCATCGACGCCGCCCACCCGCAGCACGTCCTCGAAGCCCATTTGCCCAGCGACCGCAGCGGCCGGGTGATCGTCATCGGTGCCGGCAAGGCCGCCGCAGCGATGGCCCAGGTGGTCGAACGCTGCTGGTTGGGTGAAGTCAGCGGGCTGGTCGTCACCCGCTACGGCCACGGCGCCCCCTGCGAAAAAATCGAAGTGGTCGAAGCCGCCCATCCGGTGCCCGATGCCGCCGGCCTGGCCGTGGCCAAGCGCGTGCTGGAGCTGGTCAGCGACCTGTCGGAACAGGACCGGGTGATCTTCCTCCTGTCCGGCGGCGGTTCCGCGCTGCTGGCCCTGCCCGCCGCGGGCATCAGCCTGGCGGACAAGCAGTCGATCAACAAGGCCCTGCTCAAGTCCGGCGCCACCATCGGCGAGATGAACTGCGTGCGCAAACACCTCTCGGCGATCAAGGGCGGCCGCCTGGCCAAGGCCTGCTGGCCGGCCACCGTCTACACCTACGCGATCTCCGATGTACCGGGCGACCTGGCCACGGTCATCGCTTCCGGCCCCACCGTGGCCGACCCCAGCACCTCGGCCGAGGCCCTGGCGATCCTCAAGCGCTATGCCATCGAAGTACCGGCGGCGGTGCGCACCTGGCTGCAAAGCCCAGAGTCGGAAACCGTCAAGCCCGGCGACCCGAGCCTGGCCCGCAGTCACTTCCAGCTGATCGCCCGGCCGCAGCAGTCGCTGGAGGCCGCCGCGGTGAAAGCCCGCCAGGCCGGTTTCAGCCCGCTGATTCTCGGCGACCTGGAAGGCGAGGCCCGCGAGGTGGCCAAGGTCCACGCCGGCATCGCCCGCCAGGTGGTGCTGCATGGCCAGCCGCTGGCGGCGCCTTGCGTGATCCTCTCCGGCGGTGAAACCACGGTCACCGTGCGCGGCAATGGCCGCGGCGGACGCAATGCCGAGTTCCTCCTGAGCCTCACCGACAGCCTCAAGGGCCTGCCCGGCGTCTACGCCCTGGCCGGCGACACCGACGGCATCGACGGTTCCGAAGACAACGCCGGCGCCATCATGGCCCCAGACAGCCATGCCCGCGCCGCCGCCCTGGGCCTGAATGCCAGCGACGAGCTGGACAACAACAACGGCTATGGCTACTTCGCGGCCCTGGATGGGTTGATCGTCACCGAACCGACCCGCACCAACGTCAACGACTTCCGCGCCATCCTGATCCTCGAGAGCCCCCAACATGACGCCTGACAAAAAGGTCAAAATCCTCGCCACCCTCGGCCCGGCCATCGACGGCATCGACGACATCCGCGAGCTGGTGCAGGCCGGGGTGAATATCTTTCGCCTCAATTTCAGCCACGGCGACCACGCCGATCACGCCCAGCGTTACCAGTGGATCCGCGAAGTCGAAAAGCAGCTGAACTACCCGCTGGGCATCCTCATGGACCTGCAAGGCCCGAAACTGCGGGTCGGCAAATTCGCCGAAAGCAAGGTCCAGCTGCACCGCGGCCAGGCCCTGCGCCTGGACCTGGATAGCACCCCGGGCGACCAGCGCCGGGTCAACCTGCCCCACCCGGAAATCCTCAAAGCCCTGGAGCCGGGCATGGACCTGCTGCTGGACGATGGCAAGCTGCGCCTGCGGGTCACCGCCAAGCACGCCGACGCCATCGACACCACGGTACTCAACGGCGGCGAACTGTCGGACCGCAAGGGCGTCAACGTCCCGCAGGCGCTGCTCGACCTCAGCCCGCTGACCGCCAAGGATCGCCGCGACCTGGAATTCGGCCTGGAACTGGGGGTGGACTGGGTCGCCCTGTCGTTCGTGCAGCGCCCCGAGGACATCCGCGAAGCCCGCGCATTGATCGGCGACAAGGCGTTCCTGATGGCCAAGATCGAGAAACCCTCGGCGGTCACCCAACTGCGCGAGATCGCCGAACTGAGCGACGCGATCATGGTGGCCCGTGGCGACCTGGGCGTCGAAGTGCCGGCCGAAAGCGTGCCGCAGATCCAGAAAAACATCATCGGCACCTGCCGCCAGCTGGGTAAACCGGTGGTGGTGGCCACGCAGATGCTTGAATCCATGCGCTTCTCCCCCGCCCCGACCCGGGCCGAGGTCACGGACGTGGCCAACGCGGTGGCCGAAGGCGCCGACGCGGTGATGCTCTCGGCGGAAACCGCCTCCGGCGAATACCCGCTGGAAGCGGTGCAGATGATGAGCAAGATCATCCGCCAGGTGGAAAGCGGCCCGGACTACCAGGCCCAGCTCGACGTCAGCCGGCCCCAGGCCGAAGCCACGGTGTCCGATGCCATCAGCTGCGCGATCCGCCGTATCAGCAGCATCCTGCCGGTGGCGGTGCTGGTGAACTACAGCGAGTCCGGCAGCTCCAGCCTGCGTGCGGCCCGAGAACGGCCGACAGTGCCGATCCTCAACCTGACGCCGAACCTGTCCACCGCGCGGCGCCTGACGGTGGCCTGGGGCGTGCACTCGGTGGTCAACGACCGCCTGCGCCAGGTCGACGAGGTCTGCTCCACCGCCCTGGAGATCGCCCAGGCACAAGGCATGGCCAAACGCGGCGACACCCTGTTGATCACCGCCGGCGTGCCGTTCGGCCAGCCGGGCTCGACCAACTCGCTGCGCATCGAAACCCTGATCTGAGCATGTAGCCGCTGCCGAGCCTGCGAGGCTGCGCTCGAAAACGCAGTCGTCGCCAGGCCCGAGCACTGGACTTGCCTGTGGAACACGGCATTGCCTGATTGACGGCCGCTACGCACCCGATCGCAGCCTCGCAGGCTCGGCAGCGGCTACAAGAGCCCACCTTCATGCCTTCAGAACACTTCAACGCGCACGGCCCCGACTGGGCCACCGCCCTGCTCAACGGCTTCAGCCAGATCTTCCTCCAGCGCCATCCGCTGTGCGGCCTGCTGTGCATGCTGGCCATCCTCCTGAGCGCTCCGGCGTTGCTCGGTGGCGCGCTGCTGGGCGGCGTGGCCGGGCTGCTCACCGCGCAGCGCCGGGGCTATGCCAAGGCCGACCGGCAAGCCGGGCTGTTCAGCTACAACGGGGTCCTGCTCGGCCTGCTCCTGAGCCTGCGCTTCGACTGGTCGGTGCTGCTGCCACCGCTGATCATCGCCTGCGGCGGCCTCAGTGCGATCCTCACCCGGCAATGGCTCAAGCGCGCCCGCGATCAATATTGCCTACCGGCCTACACCGCGCCCTTCGTCGGCCTCGGCTGGTTGCTGCTGGGCCTGGCCGCGCCGCTGCCTGCGGGTGCCGCCGCGCCCTGGGTCGAGCCCGATGCGCTGGCGCTGCTGCAGGCACTGATCCAGGGGCTCGGCCAGGTAATGTTCCTCGAGCATCCGCTGGCCGGGGTGTTGATCGCTCTGGGGTTGCTGCTGGCTGATCGCTGGACGGCCGCCTGGGCGCTGTTCGGTTCGGCGGCGGGCCTGGGCTTCACCCTGCTGCAACAGGACCATGCCGATGCCCTGTCGGGCCTTGGCGGCTACAACTGTGCCCTGGTCGCCCTGGCCCTGAGCCAGGACCGCCGCCGATCCTGGTTGGCCCTGCCGGGCATGCTCCTGGCGCTGCTGCTCGCCCCGGGCTTCGCCGCGCTGGGCCTGCCCGTTCTCACCGCGCCCTTTATCCTCGCCTGCTGGCTGGTCCGCGCCGCGCTGCGGGTGCTGCGCCAGGCCGCCGTGGACAGCACGCCTTGCGCTACCGGGGCCAATCCCCCTAGGCTTCGCTGACCTTCGATTCAGGCGAACAACATGGACAGCAACACGGACAACAACCGGCATTGGCGCGAGCGTCTCTACGTCATGATTTTCCAGACCGACACCGTGGCCGGTCGACGCTTCGACAGCACCCTGTTGCTGATCATCCTCGCCAGCCTGGTGATCGTGATCCTCGACAGCATCGACGAGGTGCATCAGAACTACGCCAATGTGCTGGCCTATATCGAATGGGGTTTTACCCTGATCTTCGCCATCGAATACGGCCTGCGCCTGTATTGCTCGCCCAAGCCGTTGCGCTACGCCTTCAGTTTCTACGGGCTGGTGGACCTGCTGGCCATCGTGCCGGGGATCCTCGCCCTGTATTACAGCGACGCCCAGTACCTGCTGATCATCCGGGTGATCCGCATGCTGCGCATCTTCCGCGTGCTCAAGCTCAGCCCGTATCTCAAGCAGGCCAACTACCTGATGTCGGCGCTGCGCGGCAGCAAGCAGAAAATCATCGTGTTCCTGCTCAGCGTGTCGACCCTGGTCACGGTGTTCGGCACCCTGATGTATGTGGTCGAGGGGCCCGAGCACGGGTTCACCAGCATCCCCAAGGGCATCTACTGGGCCATCGTCACCCTGACCACCGTGGGTTTTGGCGACATCGTGCCGAAGACGCCGCTGGGCCAGGTAATTTCATCGATGGTAATGATCACCGGTTACTCGATCATCGCCGTGCCCACCGGGATCTTCACCGCGGAACTGGCCAATGCCATGCGCGGCGAACAGCTCAAGCACGACTGCCCGGTGTGCAGTAAAAACAACCATGAACACGGCGCCGCTTTCTGCTCGCGGTGCGGCAATGCGCTGTTCCCGAAAGTGGTTCAGGAAAACTGAATAAGCAAAGCACTTTTTAATCTTTAAAGAGATATACCGCCCCGGCTATAGTCGGCGGCAAATTGCCTTCACTCTCGAATTCACTCTCAACAAAAAGGAATGTGCAGTGAAAAAACTCGTTAGCGCCTCTCTCCTGGCCGCCGGCCTGGCACTGGGCAGCGTCGCCCAGGCCGCCCCGACCCTGCTCAACGTTTCCTACGACGTGATGCGAGACTTCTACAAGGACTACAACACCGCCTTCCAGAAGCACTGGCAAGCCGAGCACAACGAGAACATCACCCTGCAGATGTCCTTCGGCGGTTCCAGCAAACAGGCGCGCTCGGTGATCGACGGCCTGCCGGCCGACGTCATCACCATGAACATGGCCACCGACATCAACGCCCTGGCGGACAACGGCAAGCTGGTGCCGGACAACTGGGTGACCCGCCTGCCGAACAACAGCGCGCCTTTCACCTCGGCTACTGTGTTCATCGTGCGCAAGGGCAACCCCAAGGCCCTGAAAGACTGGCCGGACCTGCTCAAGGATGGCGTACAGGTGATAGTGCCGAACCCGAAGACCTCGGGTAACGGCCGCTACACCTACCTGTCGGCCTGGGGTTATGTGCTGAAGAACGGCGGCGACGAGAACAAGGCCAAGGACTTCGTCGGCAAGCTGTTCAAGCAGGCACCGGTGCTCGACACCGGCGGTCGCGCCGCCACCACCACCTTCATGACCAACCAGATCGGCGACGTGCTGGTGACCTTCGAGAACGAAGCGGAAATGATCGCCCGCGAATTCGGCCGCGATCAGTTCGAAGTCATCTACCCGAGCGTCTCCGCCGAAGCCGAGCCGCCGGTGTCGGTGGTGGACAAGGTGGTCGACAAGAAAGGCTCGCGCGCCGCGGCCGAGGAATACCTGAAGTACCTGTGGTCGCCGGAAGGCCAGGAAATCGCCGCCAACAACTACCTGCGCCCACGGGACCCGAAAGTCCTGGCCAAGTACACCGACCGTTTCCCGAAAGTCGACTTCCTGTCGGTGGAAAAAACCTTCGGCGACTGGCGTACCGTGCAGAAGACCCACTTCAACGATGGCGGGGTCTTCGACCAAATCTACGGCGGTAAGTAACAACACCTGTAGCCGCTGCCGCAGGCTGCGATAAGGCCGAAGGCCTTCAGCGATCGTCAGATCTTGCGCACACGCTGTGTGCGATCGCAGCCTTCGGCAGCGGCTACAGTATTTTGCGGGTCAGGAATCTAAAGCCCGGCGGCAGCTTCGAACAGCACCGCCTTCCCCGCCTGATGCAGCTCAGGCAACATCGCCTCGGCCTCGATCTCGATCAGCCACTCGGGCAAGGACAGGCCACTGACGATGATCCACGAGGACGCCGGCGGCTGCTGGGGGAAACGCTGCAACAGGACCTGGCTGATCTGTTCCTGCTGGTCGCGAGCTGCTTCGGCGATGTAGATCCGCAGCATGACCACGTGGCTCAGGTCGCCGCCCGCCGCCGCCAGGACCCGGGCGATATTGTCGAAGCTCTGCTCGGTCTGCTCGCGCAGCCCCGGGCCGACGCAGACCTCGCGCTCATCGACACCCACCTGGCCGGACAGCAGCAGGCGCCGCCCACCGCGCACCTCCACGGCCTGGCTGAAACCGTACTGCAGGGAATTGAAGACACTGGGCGGATTGAAGACTGATGCGCGCATGGGACCTCCGCTGCGATAGACGACCGCAAACCCTAAACCAAGCCCCTGCACAAGGCCATCCGAAACCAGGTCGTTGAAACACCTGGCAACGTAACCGCCAGCCAGCTACATCGGCGGCGTCACCCCATCCTTGCCGGCGGAGATCGATTGCGCGGTGAGCGTGCCGTCCGCGCTCTGCGAGACGAACATCACCACCTTGACCCCGGCCTTGAGCAGGCTGCGGTCGCCCGGCACCAGGTTGACGATGGGCACATCGTCCGGCACCAGGATCGTCTGCTGGCCGCCCTTGTAGTTGACGGTCAGGGTCCGGCCGTTGCTCACCACCAGGTCGCCGACGCGGCCATTGGTCATGCTGCTGCCCTTGACCAGATCGAAAGGCCGATGACCGTCGCCGGTGCCGGCCATCTGCGGTGGAAACACATGGACCTCCAGCGCCTTGAGGCTGCCATCGGCCTGCGGCACGGCGGCCGAACCTATGTAGCTGCCGGGCTTGATGTCCTCGATATTGGCCAGGGTCACGGCGCGGACCTGGGTCTGTGGCGTGAGGTTGATGGTGACGTTCTCGCCGCTGTTGACGTGCACCCGCACCGCGTCGCCGGCGATGCTGGTGATTTCCCCGCGCACGCCGATGCGCATGCCCGGCGCGTCCTGAGCCTGGGCCGGGCCGGCCAGCAGCAGTGCGCCGAGGGTGATCGCTTGGGCGCCGCCGAGCAGGCGGCGAAGACACAGATTCATGGGACGGGCTTCCTGTGATGAAAGGTGGCACAGAGGTCTAAACGAGAGCACTCCAGTGTCCGCGGAACAATGAGCGAGCTATGGAACTGGATGTAAGTAAATGTATCATCGCAACGCGATCCCGGTCGTCGCCTGCCGCTCTCGGCCGGCCCCGCCAGGCATTTATTCCTCCCGGGCATGAATGCTATCGCTCGTCAGCTTCTACCGCGTCACGGGCCAGCCCCTTAGCCTCGCCCGCATCCTTTTCGCTGCAACGAGAATCGCCATGACTTCCACGACCCAGGGGCTGCCCGCCGCCACCACGACCATGACCCGCGGCATGGTGCTGCTGTTCGCCTTCTGCTGCGGCGCCATAGTCGCCAACATCTACTATGCCCAGCCGATCATCGAGCTGATCGCCCCGGACATCGGCCTGAGCAGCACCATGGCCAGCCTGATCGTGTCCCTGACCCAGATCGGCTACGCCCTGGGCCTGTTCTTCCTGGTGCCCCTGGGCGACCTGCTGGAAAACCGCCGGCTGATGATCCTCACCAGCCTGGTGGCCATCGCCAGCCTGCTGGGCGCCGGGTTCACCGAGCAGCCCAACGCCTTTCTGCTGGTCTCGCTGCTGATCGGCTTCAGCTCGGTGTCGGTACAGATCCTGATTCCCCTGGCTGCGCACCTGACGCCGGAGGAATCCCGTGGCCGGGTGGTCGGCGGCATCATGGGCGGCCTGCTGCTGGGCATCCTGCTGGCGCGCCCGGTGTCCAGCGTGGTGGCCGACCTGTTCGGCTGGCGCGCGATGTTTATCGCCGCTGCGGTGCTGATGGCCGCCATCAGCCTGGTCCTGCTGCTGACCGTGCCCAAGCGCCAGCCTGCCCACAGCGCCACCTACGGCCAGTTGCTGCGCTCACTGGGGACCCTGCTGCGCCAGCAACCGGTGCTGCGCCAGCGAGCGTTTTACCAGGCCTGTATGTTCGCCACCTTCAGCCTGTTCTGGACCGCGGTGCCGCTGGAGCTGGCGCGCAACCACGGCCTGTCGCAAAGCCAGATCGCCCTGTTCGCCCTGGTCGGAGCCATCGGCGCCATCGCCGCGCCCATCAGCGGACGCCTGGCGGATGCCGGCCACACCCGCGTCGCCTCCTTGCTGGCCATGCTGTTCGCCGCCTTGAGCTTCCTGCCGGCCTTTGTCCACCCGGCCTACAGCGTCATCGGCCTGGCAGTGACCGGCGTGGTCCTGGATTTCTGCGTGCAGATGAACATGGTCCTCGGCCAGCGCGCGGTCTACGCCCTCGATGCCCATAGCCGCGGCCGCCTGAACGCGCTGTACATGACCAGCATCTTCATCGGCGGCGCGGTCGGCTCGTCGATTGCCAGCGCGGTGTACGAACACGCCGGCTGGCTGGGCATAATCGGCGTCGGCAGCGCCTTGCCGTTGCTGGCCCTGCTGCGTTTCCTGGGCACCTCGCAGAAGGCGCTGCCTGTTACGGCCTGAGCCCGGGCTCAAGCCGCAGCCTGATCGATGTCCTCACCGGTGCGGTCGCGAATCCACAACAACACCAGGGTGGACAAGGCGACCGTCGCCATCATGTACCAGGCCGGCGCCAGCGCCTGCTCGGTCACCTGCATCAGCCAGGTGACAAAAAACTGGGCGAAGCCGCCAAACACCGAGATCCCGATACCGTAGGCCGCCGCCATGCCGGTGGTACGCACCGACTTGGGAAACATCTCCGGCAACATGGTGATGCCCGGCACCGTCTGCAGGGTCAGCAACACCGAGAGCAGGCTGATGATCAGCAGCAGGTTGAACAGGCTGGGGGCGGCGATCAGCCACTGGAAACACGGCACTATCACCACCAGGGTCAGCAGGCGCGAGCAGAAAATCACCCGCTTGCGCCCACAGCGATCGGCCAGCCAACCCACCAGCGGCGACAACACAAAACAGACCGCCCCCACCACCACGCTGGCCAGCAGGCTGGAGGTGGTCGGCAAGCCCAGCACCCTGGCGGCATAGGCCGGCATGTAAAAGGCAATGATCTGGGTCGAGACCATGGCCCCGAGCATCAGCAGCACGCTTTTGCCCAATGCCCACTTGTGCTGGCCGAACAGCTCGCGCAGCGGACTGCTGCGGGCCGCATGTTCCCTGGCCTGCTGGCTGTGAGCCGTCGACAGCCCGACCACCAGGGTGTCTTCCAGGTGGCGACGGATGTACCAGCCCACCGGGGCGGTGAGCATGCCGATGAAAAACGGCACCCGCCAACCCCACTCGCTCATCGCCTGTTGATCCAGCCCCGCCACCAGCGCCGCGACCATGATCGAACCGAGGAAGACCCCCAGCGACTGGCTGCCGAACTGCCAACTGGCATAAAAACCCCGTTGCGATGCGGGGGCGTGTTCCACCAGCAGGGTGGTCGCCGCCCCCACTTCGCCCCCGGCGGCAAAGCCCTGGATCAGCCGCGCCAGCGCCATGATCAGGGGCGCGGCCATGCCGATCTGGCCATAGGTCGGGGTCAAGGCCATCAGGCCGCAACCCAGGCCCATCAGGAACAGGGTCAGGGTCATCGCCGAGCGACGGCCAAAGCGGTCGGAGTAGGAACCGATCAGCAGCGCGCCGACCGGGCGCATCAGGAAACCCACGCCAAAGGTCGCGGTGGTCAGCAGCAACTGCCCGTAACCGGACGCCGCAGGGAAAAACAGCGGCCCGATAAACAGCATCAGAAAGCTGAACACCGTGAAGTCGAAAAACTCCAGGGCGTTACCGATAGTGGTACCGACAATCACCCGCCGACGGGAAACACACAGATTCGTCGCCGCAACCGGCGCGAAGGATTCGGAAACAACGGCCATGACATTCTCCTTGCAGACAAGGGCTACGCACCCACGACCGGCCGGGCCCGAACAGGCCCGGCCGGAGCGACCACCAGAGGCTGCGAATCAGTCGACTGGATCGAGAAAGGCGCTCACCAGCTTCACCCAGTAGCTGGCGCCGTAAGGCAGGCCGGCGTCATTGAAGTCATAGGCCGGGTTATGCAGCAGGCAGCCGCCCGCCGTCCCTTCGCCGTTGCCCATGATCAGGTAGCTGCCGGGACAGGCTTGCAGCATGAAAGAGAAATCCTCGCTGCAGGTCATCGGCTGCATATCGGCGACCAGCCCCTCCTCGCCCAGCCACTCCAGGGCCACCGCCCGCGCCAGGGCGGTTTCCCGCGGGTGGTTGTAGAGCACCGGGAACGCGTTGGCGCTGACCGTGACTTCGGCAGTCGCGCCGAATGCCTGGGCCTGGGCGTGGGCCAGCGCCTCAATGCGCTGTAGCAACAGTTCACGGGTCGTTTCTTTCAACGCCCTGACCGTCACCGCCAGCTCGACACGGGTGGGAACCACCGACGAACTGCTGCCGCCGTGAATCGCCCCGACCCCGACCACGCCCATTTCCAGGGGCGGCAGGTTGCGCGCCACCACGGTCTGCAACGCCATGACCAGCGAGGCCGCGGCGACTATCGGGTCGACCGTGTCCTGGGGCATGGCGCCGTGACCGCCACGGCCGTTGATGCCAATCGTCACGGTGTCGGCCGAAGCCATGAACGGCCCGGGAAGAAAACCGAACGTGCCCACCGGCAACCCCGGCCAATTGTGCATGGCAAAGACCGCATCGCAGGGAAACAGCTGAAACAGCCCATCCTCGATCATCTTTCGCGCGCCCACGTGCCCTTCCTCGGCGGGCTGGAAGATCAGGCGTACGGTGCCATCGAAGTCGATGCTTTGGGCCAGGCACTGGCCGGCGGCCAGCAGCATCGCGGTATGCCCGTCATGGCCACAGGCATGCATCTTGCCGTCATGCCGGCTGGCATAGGGCAAGCCGCTGGTTTCCAGGATCGGCAAGGCGTCCATGTCCGCGCGCAGGCCGATGACCCGGTTGCCCCGGCCCTTGCGCAACGACGCCACGACGCCGGTGCCGGCCAGCCCGTGGTGAACCTCATAACCCCAGCCGCGCAGCTTGTCGGCGACCAGGCGGCTGGTTTCGAACTCCTCGTAGCTCAGTTCAGGATGGGCGTGCAGATGCTGGCGCAGCGCAACCATGGGCGTCGTCAGCTCGCGTATCTCAGGCAGGATCGTTGGGCTCGGCATGGGTTTCTCCTCAGCAGTGATAGATGGCCTGATCGCCGGCTGAGACGCTGTCAGGCTCTTGTAGGTTTTTTAGGTAGATCGCCGTCAGGCTGGCGGCCAGATCTGTGGGAACCAGTCCTGGCGCAGGCGCTGGCCTGCTTGCATGCCGTGGTCAGGGTACGGCGGCGAGGTCCTGCCAGGGCGCTCGGCATAACGCACGTCCTCGCCCAGCCAGCGCAGCGACAGCACGCGTCGGCGGGCCTGGCTGAGATTGCCGCGTGCGCCGTGCACGGTGCGGAAGTCGAACAGCACCGCGTCCCCCGGCTCCATCTGCCACTCCAGCACCTGCATGCCGGGTTCGACATCCGGGTCCGGCACCGGCCGATAGCGGCTGACATCCTCGTAAAAGCTGCTGTCGTCCTTCCAGCGCAGCGGCAGCACCCACTGCGGCCAGAGGTGGGAGCCGGCGATCAGGCGCAAGGTCGCCTCGCGCACCGGGTCCACCGGGATCCACAGGCTGACGGTCTGCTCGCCATCGAGAAAGTAATAGGGAATGTCCTGATGCCAGGGCGTCGGCTTCTGGGTGCCCGGCTCCTTGACCAGTACATGATCGTGAAAGAACTGCGCACTGGGCGACTGCATCACCGCTGCTGCAATCCCCGCCGCGGGCGACTCACGGACCATGGCGACGAATTCGGGAATGCGCTCCCAGTTGCAGTAATCGTCGAAAAACCCACCCGGCTCGCCGGCCGCCACCACGTTGGTGGCATAGGGGCCCGGCTCGCGCTGGTTACGCTCGATACCTGCGGCGATCGACCCGACCCAGTCCTTGAACACACCACGTAGACAAATGGCGCCATCGCGTTGAAAAGCTGCGATATCCGCCGCTGATACCAAAGGGCTGACTGACCTGTTCATAGGGGCTCCTGCGTGACGGCCGCCATGATCGCGGCGACCACGGCCAGACTATTGCCCCAGGCTCATCCAAAAATAAAATAATATGATCCGATCTGGCTCCTCGGAATTTCTTATGAAGATCAGTCTGCGCCACCTGCGCTGCGCCCTGGCGGTCACCCGCCACGGCAACATCACTCAGGCCGCCGAGCACCTGAACGTATCGCAGCCGGCGGTCTCCGCCGCCCTCAGCGAACTGGAAGGACACCTGGGGCAAGTGCTGTTCATTCGCCAGCGCGGACAGGGAGTGACGCTGACGCCGTTCGGCCGCCTGGCGATGGACAAGGCCCAGCAGATAGTGGCCGGCGTGCATGAGCTGGAGCGCCTGGCGGACCACGACGACACCTTGTCCGGCGAACTGATGCTGGCCTGCTTCGAGGACCTGGCGCCCTATTGCCTGCCGCAGCTGTTGCGGGGCCTCAGGGAACGCCACCCGGCGATCGAGGTGACGATTCGCGAATACGGCTTCGACCAGATCGGCAAGCAACTGAGCAACGGCAGCCTGGACGCCGCCCTCAGCTATGACCTGGGCTTGCCGGATGGGGTACAGAGCACGGTGCTGTGCGAACTGTCGGCCCATGCGCTATTGCCGGCCGAGCATCCCCTGGCCGGTCACCGCGAGGTCAGCCTGCGCCAGCTCTGCGATTACCCCCTGGTGCTGACCGAACAGGCCTACAGCTGGCAGCATTTCCTCGACCTGTTCCGCTTCCATGGCTTGCAGCCGCAAAACTTCAGCAAGACCTATTCTTTCGAATTGCAGCGCGGGCTGGTGGCCAACGGCTTTGGCGTGGCCGTGGCCTATACCCGGCCTTTCGGCGACCACAGCTATGACGGGCGGCCGCTGGCGATCCGGCCGATTGCCGAACCGCTGCCGCTGCAACGCATTGTGCTCGCCCAGTCCCGGGCCCGCAGCCACTCGCCGCTGGTCAATGCCCTGCGGGAACAGGCCCTGCAATGGTTCGGCGAAAGCCCGGGGTTTGGCTGGCACCCATAAGCGACGCTGCGGCTCGACGGCGTTCCACACAACACTCGATCGCTCACACACAAGGAGTCCCAATGGACCGGCTGGCAGCCATGCAAACCTTCGTTCATGTGGTGGAAAGCGGGTCCTTTTCCGCCGCCGCCCGGCTTCTGGATATCGGCCAGCCGGCCGTGTCGAAAACCATCGCCCAGCTGGAGGCGCGGCTGGCGGTGCGGCTGTTGCTGCGCTCGACCCGCGGCCTGACGCCCACCGAGGCCGGCATGGCGTTTTTCGAGCGCGCCAGGCGGGCCCTCGAAGAGGCCGACGAAGCCGATCTCGCGGCGCGCGGTGCCGGTACGGGGCTGCGCGGTACGCTGCGAGTCTGCGCCGCTGTGACCTTCGCCCGCCTGCACATCGTGCCGCACCTGGGGAGCTTTCTCGAGCGCCACCCCGAGCTCGACATCGACGTGGTGCTGGATGACCGCAATATCAATCTGGTGGAGGCCGGCATCGACGTCGCCCTGCGCATGGGCCCCTTGAGCGACTCCGGGCTGACCGCGCGGCGGATCGGCGAATGCCGGCGCATGGTATTGGCCACCCCGGACTACTTCGCCCGCCACGGCGAACCCGCCCGCCCCGCCGACCTGGGCAAGCACCAGGCTATCGTCTACAGCCTCGGCGGCGGTGCCCACTGGCGCTTCGAACGGGGTGACGAACAGCAATCGGTGACGGTCCGCGGGCGGATTCGCGTCAGCGCCGCGGAGGGGTTGCGCGAGTCGGTGCTGGCCCACCAGGGGCTGACCCTGGCCTCGCAATGGATGTTCGCCCCCGAGCTGGCCAGTGGCGCGGTGCGCGAAGTGATGTCGGACTGGACGCTGCCCCGCCAGGAGCTATGGGCGGTGTTCCCTACCGGGCGGCTGACCAGCGCCAAGGCCCGGGCCTTCGTCGAGTTTGTCCAGCAGCAACTGGCCAGCCCCGGGCCAGATGCCCAAGGCTGAGCCGGGGTGCGCGCGGATTCAGATCCGCTCGCGCACCAGCACTTCGACCTTGGCCGCCTCGCCCCACTGACGCACCCGCTCGATCAGCGCCAGGTCGGTCTCGCCCACCAGGTACAGGGTTTCGATCGACTGCCTGGCCGCCCACTCGACGAAGCCGCACTGCTCGAAAGTACTGACAGACGCCAGCTGGAACTCGTTTTCATAGAACCCCGGCGCTACCGCGACCCGGGTGTCCTGGGCACTGACTTCAGGCAGGAACGGACAGGCCAGGTGCACCACGTCCCACTTCGCCACGCGCCAGTTGCGCAGCGCTTCGTCGAAGCGGCTACGGGCGCCGCGGACAAAACCCAGGCCGTCGATCACCATGCGCCGGTTGATGATCATCCATACCTTGCGTTTGCGCGGGGCCTTGAGCAGCACCTCGCCGGTGACCTTCGAGGCGCGCAGGGCCAGGGCGAACACCAGCAATACCGGAACGAAGTAGCGATAAACGGTCTCGGCGTTGGTGGCGCGGGTCAGCTCATACAACCTGGAAACCTCGCCCCGGGCCTTGCGCTGGTCGCCCAGGGTTTCATCGAGGCGGCCGAGCCACGCCAATACAGGCGGCGCCGAATACCGGGCGCGAAGCTCATCCAGTGCCTGGATCACCGTCCCCACCGAGAGCGCCGTCAGCCGCCCCTGCGCCGTTCTCTCTAACGTGGCAAAACGCTGACAGAGCTCGCTCACCTGCGCGGCATCGGCGACGCTATAGAGAGTCGCGGCGGCACGGCAATGATCCGGCCCCAACAGATCGTCGATCTCGGCCTTGAGGCGCTTCTGGGTCGAGGCTTCATGGGATTCGGCCAGCCGATAGTCGCTCTGGAACCATTCGGTCCTGACGCTCTGGGTTTCGCCGATCAGCGCCAGCGACGCCAGCAACAGCCAGCCGTAGTCCACGCGCTTCCAGCCGATCTCACCCAGGGGAAAGACCGAGATGAAGCTCCAGCAGAAGAAGTAGTAGAGGAAGATAAACAGCACCAGCAAATACACCGGTGCCAGGGAGAAGTAGATCAGCTGCGGCACTTCGACATCGGTGAAGCCATGCAGGGCGAGCAACACAGCGACAACACAGAGCCAGAAGGCCATGGGCGCGAAATAGGGTTTGTTCAGGCTTTTCTTCATCGGGCGCTCGGATGGCGATACTCAGGAACACCCTGGGGTATCGGCCATCCAACCGACCGCTTGAACCGGACTCGCCCGCGGTCCGCTCAGTGGTCGCCGCTTACTGAGAGCCGCTTACTGGAACTGGCGCCCCAGGCCCGACGGCACACCGTGGATATCGGTCTCTTCCCATGGCCCGTCGGGGCTGATGGAACGGCTCCAGCCGTTGTTCCAGCGGTAGTAGGTGCGCTGGCGGTAGAAGGTGTTGGTCTGGTTATCCAGCACATAGACGCCCAGGCGCGGGTCCCAGTGGCTGTTGCCGCCCGGTGGCGGCGCGAAGCTCGCGGAAGTGCGCGGCAGCGGCTTGGCCGGCTTGATTGGCGTGGCGGGTTTACTCGGGGTGCCGGGCGCCGGCTTGGTGCTGGGCTGCGCGGGCGGAATCGGTGGCAGCGTCTCGGGCGGCGTCGGCTGCTGGACCGCACAGGCGCTCAACCCCAGGACCAGTGTTAACAGGGTGATGCGGGCAATGGCGGTCATGGCGGCTTCTCTTATTTATCCGGGCTGTCGATGGTCAGTTGTTGCGGCGCGGTGGTGCTGCTGGCCAGGGGCTTGCTGCGACCGACCCACTCACCGGCAGTCGGTTGGCCGGCGCGGGAAATGCGTGCAACCAGTTGGACTTCCGGGAAGTTCGACAGTTTCAACTGCGGCATCATCGCGTCGGCGTCCCCCAGCTCCACCGTCACCGGCAGGTCGGCCACGGTCAGGCGCTTGGCCGCCAGCGGTGCCGGCGGCCCGGAAGTCGCACGGGCAAAGATGAACACGCTGTCGCCCGGCTGCACCTTGGCTTTCAGCTCGGCGGCCAACTCGACCCGCACCTTGAGCAGCGCGGCGGCCTTGGGCGCAGGTGCCTGGGCCACTTTGCCGCCGCTGGCCAGCAGCTTCTCGGTGGCCCGGTCGATACCGCCCTGCAGCGCGGCGCGCGAGTTGTCGTCCGCCGGCAATTGCGCCAGCAGGCGGTTCCAGTAATCGATGGCCTCTTGATAACGCTCGCCTTCGAAGGCGGCGATGCCCAGCAGGCCGAGGCTCGTGACTTCCTTCGGATCGGCCTTCAGCGCTTCGTCGGTCAGGGCCTGGACCTTGTCCGACCACCGCTTGCCGTCGGCGAAATACTGCGCCTGCGCCCACTGGCCGAGCAGTTCCGGCTGGCGCCCGGCCAGGGCCACGGTGCGCTCGAAGATCTTCGCCGCGTCCGCCGGGCGGTCCTGGGCCATGTAGGTACGGCCGAGGAAGTACAGGCCCTCGGCGGAATCCGGCTGGGCGGCGACCGCGCGCTCGAGGCGGCGGGTCATCTCTTCCATGGATTGCGGGGCCTGGGCGAATTCACGGGTCAGCTCGACCTTGTCGCTGGCACCGAAATGCAGGTACAGGCCCAGGCCCAATAGCGGCACCAGCAGCGCCGCCAGCAATGGCAGCGGCTTGCCCAGACGCGATACCCCAGCCAGTTCTGCGCCCTCGGTGTCGGCCAGCAGTTCGCGCGCGGCTTCGGCGCGGCCGCTGTCCATCTGCTCGGCGCTGAGCACGCCTTCGGCCTGCTGGCCTTGCAGCTCGGCCACGCGTTCTTGATAAAGCGCCACGTTCAGCGCGGTACGATCCTCTTCACGCTGGGCGCGACGGCCGCGTAGAACCGGGATCAGCAGAAAACTCAGGGCTACCAGGAGCAGCAGGCCTGCGGCGAGCCAGAAATCAATCATTCGCGGTCTTTATCCAACAGTTGGTCGAGGCGCTGACGCTCCTCGGCGGAAAGTGTGCTCGGGCTGTCGCTGCGCTGCACGCGCCGACGCCGGACGATCACGGCGATGATCACCACGCCCCCCAGCAGCAGGCCGGCGGGGCCGAACCAGAGCAAGGCGGTCTTGCCGGTCAGGGCCGGCTTGTAGCGCACGAAGTCGCCATAGCGGTCGACCATGAAATCGATGATCTGCTGGTTGTCCTTGCCTTCGCCGAGCATGCGGAAGATCTCCTTGCGCAAGTCCGCGGCGATCGGCGCATTGGAGTCGGCGATGTCCTGGTTCTGGCACTTGGGGCACCGCAGCTCTTTGGTCAGTTCGCGAAAGCGCTCGCGCTCGGCGTCGTTGGCGAACTCGTAGGTATCGATCGCGGCGTGGGCCACGCCAGCGATGCAGAGGCCCAGGACGGCCGCGGCCAGCCAACGCTTCATGGCTTGGCCTCATCGGCCAGGGCCTGATACTTGGCGGCCAGCTTCTCGCGCCACACCGTTTCGTCGATCACCCCGACGTACTTGTCGCGGATGATGCCCTTGGCGTCGATGAAGAAGGTTTCCGGCGCGCCGTACACCCCGAGGTTCAGGCCCAGGGTGCCCTCCTCGTCGCGGATATCCAGCTGATAGGGGTTGTGGAACTCGACCAGCCACTTCAGGGCGTCGGCGTTGACGTCCTTGTAGTTGACGCCGTAGATGGTCACGCCCTGCTGCGCCAGCTTGTTCAGCACCGGGTGCTCGACCCGGCAGGAAATGCACCAGGTGCCCCAGACGTTGACCAGCGCCGGTTTGCCCAGCAGGTCGGCACGGGTCAGGGTCTTGTCGCCCTGCACCGACGGCAGGGAGAACTCCGGGAACGGCTTGCCGATCATCGCCGACGGCAGCTCGGCCGGGTCCAGGTACAACCCGCGGTACAGGAACACCGCCACCAGCAGGAACAGCGCCAGCGGCAACAACATTATCCAGCGTCTCATGCAGTGGCTCCTGTCATGCCCAGGGCTTCGCGCACCCGGGTCTTCACCTTGACCCGATAACGCCGGTCGAGGGCCGCCAGCAGGCCGCCGAAACCGGTGAGCAGGCCGCCGAACCAGATCCAGCGCACGAACGGCTTGACGTGCACCCGCACGGCCCAGGCGCCATCGCCCAGCGGCTCGCCGAGGGCGACGTAGAGATCACGGGTGAAACCGGCGTCGATGCCGGCCTCGGTCATCACCGAGTTCTGTACCGTGTAAAGGCGTTTTTCCGGGTGCAGCACGGCAACTTCCTTGCCGTCGCGGACCACCCGCACCGTGCCCTTGTCGGAGGTGAAGTTGGGGCCTTCGAAATGCTTGGCGCCCTCGAAGACGAAGTGATAACCGGCCAGGTCCATGGACTCGCCCGGCTCCAGGCGCAGGTCGCGCTCGGCGCTGTTCTGGCTCGACAGCACCACGCCCAGGGCGCAGACCGCGATGCCCAGGTGCGCCAGTTGCATGCCCCAGTAGCTGCGGGTCAGGCCCGGCAGGCCCTTGACCAGGCCTTTGTGGCGGGTTTTGTCGAAAATATCGCGGACCCCGGCGAGCAACACCCAGGCCGCCAGCATGAAGGTCGCCAACACTGCCCAGTTGAAGTCGCCGTAGACGATACCGGCCACCACCGCCAGCGCGGCGCTGCCCAGCAGCACCGGGGTCAGCATGCTCACCAGCCATTTGACCGGGGTGTCTTTCCAGCGCACCACCACGCCGATCGCCATCACCACCATCAGCAGCGCCATCAGTGGAATGAACAGCGCATTGAAGTACGGCGGGCCGACCGACAGCTTGGCCCCGGTCAGGGCATCCAGCACCAGCGGGTACAGGGTGCCCAGCAGGATCATCGAGGCCGCCACCACCAGCACCAGGTTGTTGCCCAACAGCAGGGTTTCCCGCGACCACAGGTTGAAGCCGACCTGGCTCTTGACCACCGGCGCGCGCAGGGCGAACAGGGTCAGCGAGCCGCCGACCACGAACAGCAGGAAGATCAGGATGAACACGCCGCGCTCGGGGTCCGAGGCGAAGGCGTGGACCGAGGTCAGCACCCCGGAACGCACCAGGAAGGTCCCCAGCAGACTCAGGGAGAACGCGGCGATGGCCAGCAACACGGTCCAGCTCTTGAACACGCCACGCTTTTCGGTGACCGCCAGCGAGTGGATCAACGCGGTGCCCACCAGCCAGGGCATGAACGAGGCGTTTTCCACCGGGTCCCAGAACCACCAGCCACCCCAGCCGAGTTCGTAGTAGGCCCACCAGGAGCCGAGGGTGATACCGATGCCGAGGAATGCCCAGGCGACTATGGTCCAGGGTCGCGACCAGCGCGCCCAGGCCGCGTCCAGGCGCCCGCCGAGCAAGGCGGCGATGGCGAAGGCGAAGGCCACGGAGAAACCGACATAGCCCATGTAGAGCATCGGCGGGTGCACGATCAGGCCGATGTCCTGCAGCAGCGGGTTGAGGTCGCGACCGTCGCCGGGCACCTGCGGCAGAATCCGCGCGAAGGGGTTGGAGGTGACGATCAGGAACAGCAGGAAGCCGGTGCTGATCATGCCCATCACCGCCAGCACCCGCGCCAGCATCACTTGCGGCAACTGCCGGGAGAACACCGACACGGCGAAGGTCCAGCCCCCGAGGATCAGCGCCCAGAGCAGCAACGAGCCCTCGTGGGCGCCCCACACCGCGCTGAACTTGTAGTACCAGGGCAAGGCGCTGTTGGAGTTGCTGGCGACATAGGCCACCGAGAAATCGTCGACCATGAAGGCATAGGTCAGGCAGCCGAAGGCAAATGCGAGAAAGGTAAACTGCCCCCAGGCCGCGGGCTGCGCCAGGCCCATCCACAGGCGGTCGCCGCGCCAGGCGCCGAGCAGTGGCACCACGGCCTGGACCAGGGCAAAACACAGGGCCAGGATCATCGCCAGATGACCGAGCTCGGGAATGAAGAGTGCGGATGTCATCGTTCAGCCCTCCTTGGCCGGAACCGGCGCCGACTGCCCACTGTCTTTCAGGGCCTTGGTCACTTCCGGCGGCATGTACTTCTCGTCGTGCTTGGCCAGCACTTCGTCGGCCACCACCACGCCGTCGGCGTTGAGCTTGCCCAGGGCGACGATGCCCTGCCCTTCGCGGAACAGGTCCGGGAGGATGCCGCGGTAGGTGATGGTCACGGCCTTGTTGAAGTCGGTGACCACGAAACGCACGTCCAGCGAGTCCGCCGAGCGTTGCAGCGAGCCCATCTGCACCATGCCGCCGGCGCGGATCCGCGTGTCATGGGGGGCTTCGCCGTTGGCGATCTGGGTCGGGGTGTAGAACAGATTGATGTTCTGTTGCAGGGCGCTCAGCGCCAGGCCGACGGCAACGCCCACGCCGCCCAGCACACCGAGGATGATCAACAGACGCTTTTTACGCAGCGGATTCACTGATTGTTCTCCCGGCGCAGACGACGCGCCTCTTGTTGCAGGTAACGCTTGCGGGCCAGCAACGGCACCGCCACGTTGAGGATCAGCACCACCAGGCAGATGCCGTAGGCTGACCAGACATACAGGCCATGATGGCCCATGGCGAGAAAGTCGGCGAAGGAAGAAAAACTCATGATGCCGCCTCCAGGCTGTTCTGCACTTCGGCCCTGACCCAGCTGGCGCGGGCTTCGCGCTTGAGCACTTCGAGACGCATGCGCAGCAACAGCACGGCGCCGAAGAAACAATAGAAGCCCAGCACCGTCAGCAACAGCGGCAGCCACATCTCGACGGGCATCGCCGGCTTTTCGGTGAGGGTGAAGGTCGCGCCCTGGTGCAGGGTGTTCCACCACTCCACCGAGTATTTGATGATCGGGATGTTGATCACCCCGACGATGGCCAGCACCGCGCAGGCCTTGGCCGCGCTGTCGCGATTGCTGATGGCGTTGCCCAGGGCGATCAGGCCGAAGTACAGGAACAGCAGGATCAGCATGGAGGTCAGGCGCGCGTCCCAGACCCACCACGAGCCCCAGGTCGGCTTGCCCCAGATGGCCCCGGTGACCAGCGCCACGGCAGTCATCCAGGCCCCGATGGGCGCCGCGCATTGCAGGGCGACATCGGCCAGTTTCATCTTCCACACCAGGCCCACCACCCCGCACACCGCCAGCATCACGTAGATGGACTGGGCCAGCATGGCCGCGGGAACGTGGATGTAGATGATGCGAAAGCTGTTGCCTTGCTGATAGTCCGGCGGCGCGAAGGCCAGGCCCCAAACGACGCCGACGGTGATCAGCAGCAAGGCTGCGATGCTCAGCCAGGGCAACAGCTTGCTGCTGATGCCGTAAAACCACTTGGGCGAGCCGAGCTTATGAAACCAGGTCCAGTTCATACTGTTTCCATCACGGGTGCCGCGCGCTGTCACGCACAGCCAGGGTCTTTACTGATCAAAATTTGATCAGACCTCATTATTCGCCGACGCTGATCTTCAGGCCAGCCGCTATTGCAAAAGGTGTCAGGGTTACTGCCAGGGCGGTCAGGCTCCCAAGCCACAGCAGGTAACCGGTCGCCGGCATGCCCTGCAAGACCGCCTGCAAGGCGCCGCTGCCGAGAATCAATACCGGGATGTACAGGGGCAGGATCAGCAGCGCCAGCAACAGGCCGCCACGCTTGAGCCCTACTGTCAACGCCGCGCCCACCGCGCCCAGCAGGCTGAGCACCGGAGTGCCCAGCAACAGGGACAGCAACAGCACCGGCAGACAGGCTGTGGGCAGGCCGAGCATCAGTGCCAACAGGGGCGCAAGCAATACCAGTGCCAGGCCGGAAAAGGCCCAGTGTGCCAGCACCTTGGCCAAAACCAGAAGAGGCAGGGGGTGCGGCGAAAGGACCCACTGTTCCAGGGATCCGTCCTCGAAATCACTGCGAAAAAGCCCGTCCAGCGAGAGCAAAACCGATAACAGGGCCGCTACCCAGACTAGCCCTGGAGACAAGGTTTGCAACAATTGTGTCTCAGGTCCCACCGCCAATGGGAACAGTGCGACAACGATGGCGAAAAACACCAGCGGGTTGGCCAGTTCGGCGGGACGGCGGAACAGCAGCCGGGATTCGCGGGCAACCAGCAGTCCGAAAACACTCATACGGCCCAATGCCCCAGATCGATGTCGCGATAGCCGGCCGGCAGGCGGCTCAGTGTGTGGTGGGTGGTGAGGATCACCATGCCGCCGCGTTCGCAGTGGCCGGCCAGGTGTTCTTCCAGTTGCGCCACGCCCTGTTTGTCCAGGGCGGTGAAGGGTTCGTCGAGAATCCACAGCGGCGGGCTGTCCAGGTACAGCCGGGCCAGCGCCACCCGGCGCTGCTGGCCGGCGGACAGGGTGTGGCAGGGCACATCCTCGAAACCGCGCAGGCCGACCGCCGCCAGGGCCTGCCAGATCGCCTCGCGATCGGCGGGCTGATGCAGGGCGCAGAGCCAGCTGAGGTTTTCCTCGGGGCTCAACAGGTCCTTGATCCCCGCCGCATGGCCGATCCACAACAGATTGCGCGCCAGCTCCGCGCGCTGGGCATTGAGCGGCTGGCCATTGAGCAGCACCTGGCCGCTGGTCGGCTGCATCAGCCCTGCCAGCAGGCGCAACAGGCTGGTCTTGCCGCTGCCGTTGGGACCGCTGATCTGCAACATGTCGCCGCTGGCCAGACGCAGTTCGAGCTTTTCGAAGAGCAGCCGCAGGTCGCGCTCACAGGCAAGCGCTACGGCTTCTAGAAGAGGACTGGTCAAATGATCGCGGGCCTTTACGGTTCAAGTCGGCGGTGGAGCAGCCGTTAAAGAGATGCAGAATAAACGCATCGGCGGCCTGTTCCAGAGAGCTGCGTCAAACTTTTGCGATGTTTTCGCCACGCTCCCCGAAGACGGGCGGCATTATACATGCGATGCCCTACTCTCAAGAGGGCTTATTTCTCCACAGGTTGTGTCCAGATGACAGGCGAAATCACCCTTCCTCCGCTGCCCCAACTGACGCCGGGAACCGTGCGCGCGCTGCCGATCAGTGGTGAATTGCTCAAGTTGCTGCAGCCCCTGGAAGGCCTGATCGCCGCCGGCCAATCGGCCAAGGCCGAAGTACTGTCGCTCAAGCAGGCGGACCAGACGTTCCAACTGTTGCTCAAGCTGACCCTCGACAGCGGCCGGCAGACCACCGTCCAGGCCACCAGCAACCAGCCGCTGCCCCTGGGCACCAGCCTGGCGGTGACCCAGCCCTCGGCGGGCAACCTGGCCATCACCGTGCAGCAGGCGATTGCCGCCAGCGTCGCCACCCTGACCCGCCTGGACACCGCACAGCTTCCCGTGGGCACCCTGCTGCAGGGCAAGGTGCTGACCACCCAGCTACAACCCCAGGCAGCCGGACAACCGGCGGTCTACCGCTCGCTGGTGAGCCTGCTCAACACCGCCCTGAGCGGCAGCACCCTGAGCATCGACAGCCCGCAACCCTTGCGCATCGGCAGCCTGCTGAGCGCCCAGGTGCAAGGCTCGCAGAGCTTGAGCTTCGTGCCGCTGAGCGGGCGCCAGGAGCAACTGGCGATCGCCCAGCAACTGGCCGCCCAGCAAAGCCGCCAGGCCTCGCTGACAGGCCTGATCAATGCGTTGCAGAACCTGCCGCCCTCCGACGACACCTCCAGCGAACTGCGCGCCACGGTGGACAAGCTGCTCGCCGGCCTGCCCGACCTGCAGCAACTGAGCAATCCCAAGGCGCTGGCCCAGGCCCTGGGCAACAGCGGTGCCTTTCTCGAGTCACGGCTGCTGGCCGGCGACAATCCGGCCCTGGCGGCTGACCTGAAAGGCAACCTGCTGCGCCTGATCGCCCAGATGACGCCAGGCCTGCCGGCCAGCACCAATTTCAACGCGATCATTGCCGCCAACACCCTGGCCCAGGTGCTGCCGAGCTTTGTGCGCAGCGCCCTGGGCACCCTCGGCCAGGTCAGCGCCAGGCCTCAGCCGGGTGGCTTCCCCCTGCCCTCGCGGCTGCTGCAAAGCCTCGAGGAGGAAGGCGACCTGGAACACCTGCTGCGCCTGGCCGCGGCCGCTGTTTCGCGCTTGCAGAGCCATCAGCTGGCGAGCCTGGAACAGAGCGGCATGACCGATGACGGTCGGCTGCTGACCACCTGGCAACTGGAGATCCCGATGCGCACGATGCAGGACATCGTGCCCTTGCAGGTCAAGTTCCAGCGCGAAGACCCGGCGGAAAAACCGCCCGAGGAAAAACGCGATGAACGCGAACCGAAGCAGCAGCTGTGGCGCGTCGAACTGGCGTTCGACCTCGAACCCCTGGGCCCGCTACAGGTGCAGGCGCAATTGCTCAAGGGCCGCCTGTCCAGCCAGCTCTGGGCGCAGCGGCCATTTACCGCGAGCCTGATCGAAAGCCATCTGGGCAGCCTGCGTGAACGGCTGCTCGCGTCCGGCCTGGATGTCGGCGATCTGGACTGCCATCTCGGCACGCCACCGCAGGGCCCGAAAACCCGACTGGAACAACGCTGGGTCGATGAAACCGCATGAATAATCCCAACCCGCCACGCCAGGCCATCGCCCTCAAGTACGACGGCCAGCACGCGCCCACGCTGACCGCCAAGGGCGACGACGAACTGGCCGAAGCCATCCTGAAAATCGCCCGCGACTGTGAAGTGCCGATCTATGAGAACGCCGAGCTGGTGAAACTGCTGGCGCGCATGGAGCTGGGCGACAGCATTCCCGAGGAGTTGTACCGGACCATTGCCGAAATCATCGCCTTCGCCTGGAACCTCAAGGGCAAGTTCCCGGCCGGGCATGAGCCGCAGGAAGCGGCGCTGGAGAAGGATGTGACGGAAAGCGGGGAGGATTACTGACCTGTAGCCGTTGCCGCGGGCTGCGATCGGCCGCAGGACCTCAGGATCGCTGAAGCCCTTCGGCCTTGGCGCAGCCTGCGGCAGCGGCTACAGAGGGATTTCAGCTCTTGTGCAGCTTGCTCATCAACTCGGCCTCGGCCTGGGTCAAGCCGCAGGACTGAGTCAGTTCGTCGACGCTGGCGCCCATGCCCACCAGGCGCGCGGCCTGGGCGAAGGACAGGCTCGACGGATCACGCTGTTCCAGCTGGGCCAGCTTGTCCGGCAACGGGCCGACCACCGCGCGCAGCTCATGCAGGTCTTCGCCCATGCGCACCGTACCGTTCTGGTAATCGTCGACGCGCTTGGCCAGGTCCTTGATGCGCTGATCGCGCAGCGCATCGCCCTGGGCCTGCTGGGCGGCGATCTGCCGCTGAGCGCGGATATAGGCCAGGAACATCGCCAGTGTGCCTGCCCAAAAGAGGAACAGGACAATAACCGCAACCTCGAGAATCAATCAGATACTCTCCAGTTCCGACCACTCTTCTTCGCTCATCATCTTGTCCAGCTCAACCAGAATCAGCAACTCGCCGTTCTTGTTGCACACGCCCTGGATGAACTTGGCCGACTCTTCGTTACCGACGTTCGGCGCGGTCTCGACTTCCGACTGACGCAGGTAAACCACTTCCGCCACGCTGTCGACCATGATCCCGACCACTTGCTTGTCGGCTTCGATGATCACGATACGGGTGTTGTCGTTGACCTCGGTGGGCACCAGGCCGAAACGCTGGCGGGTGTCGATCACGGTCACCACGTTGCCACGCAGGTTGATGATGCCCAGCACGTAGCTCGGGGCACCCGGTACCGGCGCGATCTCGGTGTAGCGCAGGACTTCCTGCACGCGCATCACGTTGATGCCGTAGGACTCGTTATCCAGCTTGAAGGTTACCCATTGCAGGATCGGATCTTCGGAACTCTGTGCGGACGACGACTTATTCATACCCCTGACCCCTCAAAAAACCGTTGGAAACGGTGTGTGTTCTGTGTGGCCGCACCGTCGGCGCAGCCTGTTGTTGGTCTATATCGGCTTCGGCGCCGGTTTGCTGATAGCCAAGTGTTTCGCGCCGCCGCTGGCGATCAGCTCGGCCAGCTCGGAAACGTCCAGCAGCGCGCACATATGCTCGATGACCGTGCCCGCCAGCCATGGCCGCTGGCCACGGTGGCTGCGCCATTTGATTTCGTTCGGGTCCAGGCGCAACGAGCGGCTGACCTGATGCACCGCCAGCCCCCACTCGTAGCCCTGGACCGAGATCACGTATTGCAGGCCCTGGCGGAAGTCGTCGCGGTAGCGATCCGGCATCACCCAGCGCGCGGTATCCAGCACCTTCAGGTTGCCGGCCTGGCTCGGCAGGATCCCGAGGAACCACTCCGGCTGACCGAACAGCGGTGTCAGCTCATGCCCCGCCAGGGAATAGATCGACCCCAGACAGACCAGCGGCACCGCCAGGGTCAACCCGGCGACATCGAACAGCAGGCACTCGAAGGGTTCCGCCGCCCAGCTCGGCCGGTCATCAGCCGCCACCGGGGGTGGCGTGCTGCTTGGCGGCCGATGCACCTCGACCACCGGTTCGACCAGGCCTTGCAGCAAGGGCGCAACGGTCGACAAGGTGGCCGGCAATGGCGCGGGCGCCTCCAGCACGGGGGCGACCATCGGTTCCTCGACCCGCACTACCGGCGCGACAACCGCAGCCGGCGCACGCTGGACCTGGGCATCGCGAGCCTGTTCTTCGAGCACCGCGGCCTGGAACTCATCCAGGACCTCGCTCGACACCGCTACTTCTTCTACCGCTGCCTGAACCTGCGGCAGCGCCTCGGGAACCGCGAATTCTTCTTCGGTGGCGTCCTGCAGCAACGCGTCCAGGTAGGACTGCAGCGCCAGCTGCGGCCGGGACGTGACGTCGATAGGACGGTTCATAAGGATGCCCACGGATAAAGCCCAGCACAGTGACCTGTAGGGTTTATCGGCCGGACCGGCAGCAGACTTGAATGCTCCGCCACGTCAGGCCACCTGCGGGACAAGTTGCTGCGCCAGCAGGTGCTTGAGCAAGGCGCGATAGGCCAGTACGCCGCGGCTCTTGCCGTCAAATTGCGAAGGCGTCAACCCGGCCCGGCTGGCATCGCGCAGGCGCGTGTCGACCGGGATATAGCCCTGCCAGATCTCATCCGGGAACTTGTCGCGCAGCACCCGCAAGGTGCCCAGGGACGCCTGGGTGCGGCGGTCGAACAGGGTCGGCACGATGCTGAACGGCAGCGCCTGTTTGCGCGAACGGTTGATCATCGCCAAGGTATTGACCATGCGTTCCAGGCCCTTGACCGCCAGGTGCTCGGTCTGCACCGGGATCACCAGTTGCTGGCTCGCCGCCAAGGCATTGACCATCAGCACGCCAAGCAACGGCGGGCTGTCGATCACCGCATAGTCGAAATCCTGCCACAGCTGCGCCAGGCTCTTGGCGATCACCAGGCCCAGGCCGCTCTGCCCCGGCGACTGGCGCTCCAGGGTGGCCAGCGCGGTACTCGAGGGCAGCAGGGAAATACGTTCGTCGCTGGTCGACAGCAGCAACTGCCCGGGCAAGCCCTCGGGGACGCTGCCCTTGTGCAGGAACAGGTCGTAGTTACTGTGTTCCAGGCTGTCGGGGTCATAGCCGAAGTAGCTGGTCATGGAGCCGTGGGGGTCGAGATCGACCACGACCACGCGCTTGCCCGCCTCGGCCAGCAACCCGGCTAAAGCGATGGAACTGGTGGTCTTACCGACGCCACCCTTTTGATTGGCAACTGCCCAGACTCTCATTCAGATTGTTCCTCCCGGCAGGCACGGGCCAGCCGAGAAATAGCACCCAGTTATAAAGCCGGTGACGGAGAATTGACGGCACTCTCGCGTCCCGGCGTCTTGACTGACGTAGGTGCAGTTTGTGTGCCAGCCCGCTTCAATGCCGCATCCGGTGTCGCATGGGCGGTGCCGGTGCCCGTCAGGCTGCGGCGTACGTCGAGATTGCGCGACACCACCAGCACCACCCGACGGTTGCGGGCACGGCCATCGGCCGTCGCGTTATTGGCTACCGGCTGGAACTCGCCGTAGCCGACCGATGCCAGGCGCTGCGGATTGACCCCCTGCATCGCCAACATCCGCACGATGCTCGCCGAGCGAGCCGACGACAGCTCCCAGTTGGTCGGGTACTGCGCGGTCTGGATCGGTTGGTTGTCGGTAAAGCCCTCGACGTGAATCGGGTTGTCGAAGGGTTTGAGGATCGCCGCCACCTTGTCGATGATGTTGAACGCCAGGTCGCTGGGCATGGCATCGCCGCTGCCGAACAACAGGCTGGAGTTGAGTTCGATCTCGACCCACAGCTCGTTGCCGCGCACGGTCATCTGGTTGGAACTGATCAGGTCGCCAAAGGCCGCGCTGATATCGTCGGCGATGCTTTTCAGCGGATCGCTGGCACCGGCGATACCGGCGTCGGTCTGCTCGCTGTCCTTGACCAGCGGCTTGGCCGGGGTCACGGTCTGGGGCCGCTCCTCACCGATGGGAATCGGTTTGAGGGCGCGGTCCGAATCGGTGAACACGCCGATCAGCGCTTCGGAAATGACCTTGTACTTGCCCTCGTTGATCGAGGAGATCGAGTACATGACCACGAAAAAGGCGAACAGCAAGGTGATGAAGTCCGCGTAGGACACCAGCCAACGCTCATGGTTGACGTGTTCTTCATGCCGGCGACGACGGGACATAGTCCATTACCCCCATCAATCCATGAAGCCTTGCAGCTTCAACTCAATGGAACGAGGGTTTTCACCTTCGGCAATCGACAGGATTCCTTCAAGCAACATTTCGCGATAACGCGACTGGCGCAAGGCTATGGACTTGAGCTTGGCGGCGATCGGCAGCAATACCAGGTTGGCGCTGGCCACGCCGTAGATGGTCGCGACGAAGGCCACGGCGATACCGCTGCCCAGCTGCGAAGGGTCGGCCAGGTTGCCCATCACATGGATCAGGCCCATGACCGCACCGATGATGCCGATGGTCGGCGCGTAGCCGCCCATGCTTTCAAAGACTTTTGCCGCTTCGATGTCGCGGCTTTCCTGGGTGTAGAAATCCACTTCCAGGATGCTGCGGATGGACTCCGGCTCGGCGCCGTCCACCAGCAGTTGCAAGCCCTTGCGCGAATAGGTGTCGGGCTCGGCATCGGCCACGCCTTCCAGGCCCAGCAGGCCTTCCTTGCGGGCGGTCAGGCTCCAGTTGACGACACGGTCGATGCCCCCGGGCAGGTCGACCCGCGGCGGAAACAGGATCCAGCCGAGGATCTGCATGGCCCGCTTGAAGGCGCTCAGCGGCGATTGCAGCAACGCCGCGCCGATGGTCCCGCCCAGCACGATCAGCGCCGCCGGACCATTGGCCAGGGCCGACAGATGACCGCCTTCCAGGTAGTTGCCACCGATAATGGCGACGAACGCCATGATGATCCCGATGAGGCTTAGAACATCCATCAGAGACAGGCCTCGACCAGGTGCTTGCCAATGTCGTCCAGGCCGTACACCGCATCCGCCAGCTCCGCCTTGACGATCGCCATCGGCATCCCGTAGATCACACAGCTCGCCTCATCCTGGGCCCAGACCGCGCTGCCACCCTGCTTGAGCAGGCGCGCGCCTTCGCGACCGTCGGCGCCCATGCCGGTGAGGACCACCGCCAGAACTTTGTCGCCGTAGGACTTGGCCGCCGAACCGAAGGTGATGTCCACGCACGGCTTGTAGTTCAGGCGCTCGTCGCCCGGGAGGATTTTCACCGCGCCACGGCCGTCGACCATCATCTGCTTGCCGCCCGGTGCCAGCAGCGCCAGGCCCGGACGCAGGATGTCGCCATCCTCGGCTTCCTTGACGCTGATCCGGCAGAGCTTGTCCAGGCGCTCGGCGAACGCCTTGGTGAAGGCCGCCGGCATGTGCTGGATCAGCACGATCGGCGCCGGGAAGTTGGCCGGCAACTGGGTCAGCACCCGCTGCAGCGCCACCGGACCACCAGTGGAGGTACCGATGGCCACCAGTTTGTAGGCCTTGCGCTTGGGCGCCGGCGACGACGCGCCAGCGGCCGGCGTGCGGGCGGGAATCGGCGCCGGAGCCGGGCGCGCCGGGGCCGTGCCGCCGAAGCTGCTGGTGCTCGTTGGCGCGGGCTTCGGTGCCGCCGCCGGTTGTGGCGCCGGCGCACTGTAGCTGCTGAAACGACGGTTACTGCGCGAGATGCTATGGACCTTCTCGCACAGCAGTTGCTTGACCTTCTCGGGATTGCGCGAGATGTCTTCGAAGTTCTTCGGCAGGAAATCCACCGCACCGGCATCCAGCGCATCCAGGGTTACCCGGGCGCCTTCATGGGTCAGCGAGGAGAACATCAATACCGGCGTCGGGCAGCGCTGCATGATGTGCCGCACGGCCGTGATGCCATCCATCATCGGCATCTCGTAGTCCATGGTGATCACGTCCGGCTTGAGTGCCAGCGCCTGATCGATCGCCTCTTTGCCGTTGGTCGCGGTACCGACGACCTGGATATTGATATCCGCTGAAAGAATTTCCGAGACGCGGCGGCGGAAAAAACCCGAATCATCCACCACCAGGACCTTGACTGCCATAAACACTCCGTTAGGCGGGGCAAGGCAAATGGCCCCGCCCCTCCGGTATTCAAATACGCCGTGCGGCGTAACGCTTGAGCATGCTCGGAACATCGAGAATCAGTGCGATGCGGCCGTCACCGGTAATGGTGGCGCCCGACATGCCCGGGGTTCCCTGGAGCATCTTGCCCAATGGCTTGATGACGACTTCTTCCTGGCCGACCAGTTGATCGACGACGAAGCCGATCCGCTGGGTGCCGACCGAAAGGATCACCACATGGCCTTCGCGCTGCTCTTCGTGAGCGGCGGAACTGACCAGCCAGCGCTTGAGGTAGAACAGTGGCAGCGCCTTGTCGCGGACGATCACCACCTCCTGGCCGTCGACCACGTTGGTGCGCGACAGGTCCAGGTGGAAGATTTCGTTGACGTTGACCAGCGGGAAGGCGAACGCCTGGTTGCCCAGCATCACCATCAGGGTCGGCATGATCGCCAGGGTCAGCGGCACCTTGATGACGATCTTCGAACCCTGGCCCTTGGTCGAGTAGATGTTGATCGAACCGTTGAGCTGGGAAATCTTGGTCTTCACCACGTCCATGCCCACGCCGCGGCCGGACACGTCGGAGATCTCGGTCTTGGTCGAGAAACCCGGGGCGAAGATCAGGTTGTAGCACTCGGTGTCGCTCAGGCGATCGGCGGCATCCTTGTCCATCACCCCACGCTTGACCGCAATGGCGCGCAGGACGTTCGGGTCCATGCCTTTGCCGTCGTCGGAGATCGACAACAGGATATGGTCGCCTTCCTGCTCGGCCGCCAGCACCACCTTGCCGCCACGGGACTTGCCCGAGGCCTCGCGCTCTTCCGGCGACTCGATACCGTGGTCGACGGCGTTGCGCACCAAGTGCACCAGCGGGTCGGCCAGGGCCTCGACGAGGTTCTTGTCGAGGTCGGTCTCTTCGCCGACCAGCTCCAGGTTGATCTCTTTCTTGAGCTGGCGGGCCAGGTCGCGAACCAGGCGCGGGAAGCGCCCGAAGACCTTCTTGATCGGCTGCATCCGGGTCTTCATCACCGCGGTCTGCAAGTCGGCCGTGACCACGTCGAGGTTCGACACGGCCTTGGACATGGCTTCGTCGCCGCTGTTGAGCCCCAGGCGCACCAGGCGGTTACGCACCAGCACCAGCTCGCCGACCATGTTCATGATTTCGTCCAGCCGCGCGGTATCGACCCGCACGGTGGTTTCGGCTTCGCTGACCGGCTTTTCCGCCGGGGCGGCAGCCGGAGCACGAGCGGGCGCCGCAGCAGCGGCTGGAGCCGGTTTTGGCGTTTCGGCCTTGGCTTCAGGCTTCTTCACCGCGGGCTTGGCGACGGCGGCAGGCGCCGGAGCCGTGACGGCCGTTGCGCTACCCACGGTCGCCGCGGCAGCGGGCACTTCAGAGAACTTGCCCTTGCCATGCAGCTCGTCGAGCAGGGATTCGAATTCCTGGTCGGTGATCAGGTCGCTACCGGCGGCGGCCGCGCTTGGTGCTGCCGGCGGCACCGCCGCTGCTACCGCGGAGTCCAGCGCATCGACCGCAAAGTTGCCTTTGCCATGCAGCTGGTCCAGCAGGGCTTCGAATTCGTCATCGGTGATTTCGTCGCTGGCCGCGGCTTTTTCCGCAGCCGGCGCCGTGGCCGAAGGGGCCACCGCATCCGGTGCGAACTGGCCCTTGCCATGCAATTGATCGAGCAGCGACTCGAACTCGGCGTCGGTGATTTCGTCGCTGGCCGCTTCGCTGCCGGCAACGGGTGCCGCGGGAGCAATAGCAGCCGGGGCTTCGGCCTCGGCCTTGGCGGCATTGAGCGAATCGAGCAGCTGCTCGAACTCGCTGTCGGTGATATCGCCGGACTCGCTTTCGGTCGATTCGGCGACCGGCTCGGCAACGGCTTCGACAACTGTCTCAACCTCGGCCACCGGCGCGGCGACCTCCTCGGCCCCCGCAGGCTCGGCCAGGCGGGCCAGGGCAGCCAGCAGCTCCGGGGTGGCGGCGGTGATCTCGGTACGCTCGCGCACCTGGCCGAACATGCCGTTCACCGCGTCCAGCGCTTCGAGCACCACGTCCATCAGTTCCGCGTCGACGCGGCGCTCACCCTTGCGCAGGATGTCGAACACGTTCTCGGCGATGTGGCAGCACTCCACCAGCTCGTTGAGCTGGAGGAAGCCGGCGCCCCCTTTTACAGTGTGAAAACCGCGAAAAATTGCGTTGAGCAGATCCGCATCGTCCGGCCGGCTTTCCAGCTCGACCAGTTGTTCGGACAGTTGCTCTAGAATCTCGCCGGCCTCAACCAGAAAATCCTGAAGGATTTCTTCATCGGCGCCGAAGCTCATGTATGGGTGCTCCTAGAATCCAAGGCTGGAAAGCAAATCGTCGACATCGTCCTGACCGGATACAACGTCTTCACGTTTATCGGCATGAATCTGCGGACCTTCACCCTTGGCCAGATGTTTTTGCGGATCTTTTTCAGCGAGGATCGATTCCCGGTCATGTTCGATGCCGGCAAAACGATCGACCTGGCTGGCCATCAGGACCAGTTTGAGCAAATTGCTCTCGACTTCGGTGACCAACTGGGTCACGCGCTTGATCACCTGACCGGTCAGGTCCTGGTAGTCCTGCGCCAGCAGAATGTCGTTGAGGTTGCTCGATACCGCGCGCGTCTCTTGCTCGCTGCGGGTCAGGAAACCGTCCACCCGGCGGGCCAGGTCGCGGAATTCCTCGGCGCCCAGTTCGCGGCGCATGAAACGCCCCCAATCGGCGCTCAGGGCCTGGGCTTCGCTGCTCAGGCCATTGACCAGCGGGGTGGCGCTCTCGACCAGATCCATGGTGCGGTTGGCCGCGGCCTCGGTCAGCCTGACCACATAGGACAGGCGCTCGGTGGCATCCGTGATCTGTGAAACTTCCTCGGCTTGCGGCATATGCGGGTCAATCTGGAAATTGACGATGGCGCTATGCAGCTCGCGGGTGAGCTTGCCGACCTCCTGGTACAGGCCGCGGTCACGGGTCTGGTTGAGCTCATGGATCAGTTGCACGGCTTCGCCGAACTTGCCTTTTTCAAGGCTGTCGACCAGTTCGAGTGCGTGTTTTTTCAGGGTCGATTCGAAATCGCCCAATGAAGATTCGTTGTGCTCCATAGCTCCCCCGTGGCGGAATGATTCCACTCTCAACCGATGCGTTCGAAGATCTTCTCGATCTTCTCTTTCAACGCCTGGGCCGTGAAGGGCTTGACCACATAACCGTTTACGCCGGCCTGGGCAGCTTCGATGATCTGTTCGCGCTTGGCTTCAGCGGTCACCATGAGTACCGGCAGGTGCTTGAGTTTTTCATCGGCGCGCACATGGCGCAGCAGATCGATACCGGTCATGCCGGGCATGTTCCAGTCCGTTACCAGAAAGTCGATGCTCCCACTGTTGAGGACCGGAATGGCGGTGGTGCCATCGTCAGCCTCGACCGTGTTGGTGAACCCCAGGTCACGCAACAGGTTTTTTATGATCCGCCGCATCGTTGAGAAGTCATCAACGATGAGGATTTTCATGTTCTTGTCCAATTCGACCTCCAAGCAGTCTTAAACGCGTCCAGCACCTGAACGCGCCATTCAATCAATCAGGCAGAGCACTCAACGACTGCATGGAATACACACCGCAAGCCCGGCCACGTCGTGCCAGTCTCGTCCGCAGTGTCCCCCACACTGCCTGTCAGCGCGCTCGCCACTCTCCCAAACGCCCCCGCAAACGGGCCGCGCACTGGCTGTGTAACTGGCTGACCCGCGATTCGCTGACCCCCAGGACCTCACCGATTTCCTTGAGGTTCAGCTCTTCGTCGTAGTACAGCGCCAAGACCAGTCGCTCACGCTCCGGCAAATTGGCAATCGCGTCCGCCAGCGCGGCCTGGAAACGTTCGTCCTCCAGGTCGCGCGACGGCTCGAGATGAGCACTCGCGCCATCCTCATGCAGCCCTTCATGCTCACCGTCCTGCAACAGGTCGTCGAAGCTGAACAGGCGACTGCCCAAGGTGTCGTTCAAAATCCCGTAATAATCGTCGAGACTCAATTGAAGTTCGGCCGCAACTTCATGATCTTTAGCGTCACGACCGGTTTTAGCTTCAATTGCGCGAATGGCATCGCTCACCATCCGGGTATTGCGATGTACCGAACGCGGCGCCCAGTCACCTTTACGGACCTCATCGAGCATCGCACCGCGGATACGGATACCCGCGTAGGTCTCGAAACTCGCGCCCTTGCTCGCGTCGTACTTGGTCGACACTTCGAGCAGACCGATCATCCCGGCCTGGATCAGGTCTTCGACCTGGACACTGGCCGGCAGGCGCGCCAGCAAGTGATAGGCAATACGCTTGACCAGAGGCGCATAGCGCTCGATCAATTCGTACTGGCTGTCACGTGCCGACTTTTTGTAAAGGTTGTAGCCGCTGGCGCTCATAGCACCGGTCCCGCTGTCTGATGCACGAGCCGCTCGACGAAAAATTCCAGATGTCCGCGTGGGTTGGCCGGCAACGGCCAGGTATCGACCTTCTGCGCGATGGCCTTGAACGCCAGCGCGCATTTCGAACGCGGAAACGCCTCATAGACCGCACGCTGCTTTTGCACGGCCTTGCGCACGCATTCGTCGTAAGGCACGGCGCCGACATATTGTAGGGCCACGTCCAGGAAGCGATCCGTGACCTTGGTCAACTTGGCGAACAGGTTGCGCCCTTCTTGCGGGCTCTGCGCCATGTTGGCGAGCACGCGGAAGCGGTTCATACCGTAGTCGCGGTTGAGCAGCTTGATCAGCGCGTAGGCGTCGGTGATCGAGGTCGGCTCGTCGCAGACCACCAGCAATACTTCCTGGGCCGCGCGGACGAAGCTGACCACCGAGTCGCCGATGCCGGCGGCGGTGTCGATCACCAGCACATCGAGGTTGTCGCCGATGTCGCTAAAGGCCTGGATCAGGCCGGCATGCTGCGCCGGGCTCAGATGAACCATGCTCTGGGTGCCGGACGCCGCCGGCACGATACGGATTCCACCCGGCCCCTGCAGCAGCACATCGCGCAGCTCGCAGCGGCCTTCGATCACGTCGGCGAGGGTCCGTTTGGGGGTCAGCCCCAATAGCACGTCGACGTTGGCCAGACCCAGGTCGGCGTCCAGCAGCATGACGCGCCGGCCGAGCTCCGCTAGGGCCAGGGACAAGTTCACTGACACGTTAGTCTTGCCGACGCCACCTTTGCCGCCGGTCACCGCGATCACCTGTACGGGATGCATGCTGCCCATGTTCTTTCTTTACCTTGTCTTACTTAGACGGGGCCACATAACTGGCTGCGCGTTCACCAACGGAACAATGCCTGGCAGACCATCGATGTAGGTACATTGCAATCTTTTCATGATTCCCTCAGCCAACCCGCTTGGTCGGGTTGTGGTAGAGGTCAGCGAACATGTCAGCCATGGCTTCTTCGCTGGGTTCTTCCTGCATCTGCACGCTCACCGCACGACTGACCAGCTGATGACGGCGCGGCAAGTGCAGATCGTCCGGAATCCGCGGGCCATCGGTCAGATAGGCAACGGGGAGTTCGTGACTGATCGCCAGGCTCAACACCTCACCAAGGCTGGCGGTTTCATCCAGTTTAGTCAGGATGCAGCCGGCCAGCCCGCAACGCTTGTAGCTGTGGTATGCGGCGGTTAGAACCTGTTTCTGGCTGGTGGTTGCCAAGACCAGATAATTTTTTGCCCGGATGCCACGTCCGGCCAGGCTTTCCAGCTGCATGCGCAGGGCCGGGTCGCTGGCTTGCAGGCCGGCGGTGTCGATCAGCACCACGCGCTTGCGCAGCAGCGGATCGAGGGCTTGCGCCAGGGACTGGCCCGGGTCGACATGGGTCACCGAGACGTTGAGGATCCGGCCCAGGGTCTTGAGCTGTTCCTGGGCGCCGATGCGGTAGCTGTCCATGCTCACCAGCGCGATGTTCTGCGCGCCGTACTTGAGTACATAACGCGCGGCCAGCTTGGCCAGGGTGGTGGTCTTGCCCATGCCGGCGGGGCCGACCATGGCGATCACGCCGCCCTCCTCCAGTGGCTCGACTTCCGGGGTCGCGATCATCCGCGCCAGGTGGGCCAGGAGCATGCGCCAGGCCTGGCGGGGTTCGTCGATTTCAGTGATCAGTGCCAGCAGGTCGCGGGCCAGCGGACCGGACAAGCCGATACGCTGCAGGCGCCGCCAGAGGTTGGCCTGTTCGGGCCGGCTGCCTTGCAGCTGGCTCCAGGCCAGGGAGCCGAGCTGGACTTCCAGCAGCTCGCGCAGGCCGTTGAGTTCAAAACGCATCGAGTCCAGTGCCCGCTGATCGACAGCCGGCGCGGCGACTACCGGGGCCGGGCGCTGCGGCTCGTTGAACGTAGGTTCGATCAGCGGCTCGGCGGCGGTCAGCGGCAGGCCGGCGAACAGCTGGCGATTGGTGCTGGCATCGCCGTCGCCACGCAGGCTCAGTTCGGCCTGGGCGGTGACGATGCGCGACTGAGTCTTGCGCAGTTCGTCCTCGAGCTCCATGTTCGGCACCCGTGGCGCCAGCGCCGACAGTTTGTAATCCAGGGCAGCCGTCAGCTCGACACCGCCGGCGATGCGGCGATTGCCAATGATGGCGGCGTCGGCGCCCAGCTCATCACGAACCAGCTTCATGGCCTGACGCATATCGGCGGCGAAAAAACGCTTAACTTGCATAACCCACTACCTCAGCCGTTGGGCCCTACTGTCGCAACGATGGTCACTTGCTTGTTGTCAGGGATTTCCTGGTACGCCAACACGTGCAAGCCCGGGACCGCCAGGCGCCCGAACCGCGAGAGCATCGCGCGGACCGGACCGGCTACCAGCAGAATCACCGGTTGACCTTGCATTTCCTGGCGCTGCGCGGCTTCGATCAACGAACGCTGCAGCTTCTCAGCCATGCTTGGCTCCAACAGGACACCCTCTTCCGAGCCTTGTCCTGCCTTCTGCAGACTATTGAGCAAAATCTGTTCCAACCTGGGCTCCAAGGTGATCACAGGCAGCTCGGACTCAGTGCCTACAATGCTTTGCACGATGGCGCGCGACAATCCGACACGCACCGCGGCCACCAAAGCGGCAGTATCTTGACTCTTGGCGGCATTGTTCGCGATGGCCTCGGCAATGCTGCGGATATCGCGCACCGGCACCTGTTCGGCCAGCAGCGCCTGCAGCACCTTGAGCAGCTGGGACAACGAAAGCACGCCCGGCACCAGCTCTTCCGCCAGCTTCGGCGAGCCCTTGGCCAGCAATTGCAGGAGCTGCTGGACTTCTTCGTGGCCGATCAGCTCGCTGGAGTGCTTGTATAGAATCTGGTTGAGGTGGGTGGCGACCACGGTGCTGGCGTCGACCACGGTGTAGCCCAGCGACTGCGCCTGGGCGCGCTGGCTGATCTCGATCCACACCGCCTCCAGGCCAAAGGCCGGATCTTTGGCGTTGATGCCGTTGAGCGTGCCATAGACCTGCCCCGGGTTGATCGCCAGTTCGCGATCCGGGTAAATCTCGGCCTCGGCCAGGATCACCCCCATCAGCGTCAGCCGGTAAGCGCTGGGCGCCAGGTCGAGGTTGTCGCGAATATGCACGGTGGGCATGAGGAAGCCCAGGTCCTGGGACAGCTTCTTGCGCACGCCCTTGATCCGCGCCAGCAATTGCCCGCCCTGGTTGCGGTCCACCAGGGGAATCAGGCGGTAGCCGACTTCCAGGCCGATCATGTCGATCTGGGTCACATCGTCCCAGCCCAGCTCCTTGGTTTCCTGGGCGCGGGCCGGCGATGGCAGCAGTTCCTGCTGGCGCTTGACCTCTTCCAGCGCCTTGACCTTGACCACGTTCTGGCGTTTCCAGAACAGGTACGCGCCGCCAGCCGCCAGGGCCGCCATGCTCAGGAAGGAAAAGTGCGG
The DNA here is from genome assembly GCF_900115645.1 of Pseudomonas sp. NFPP07. Taxonomy (NCBI): domain Bacteria; kingdom Pseudomonadati; phylum Pseudomonadota; class Gammaproteobacteria; order Pseudomonadales; family Pseudomonadaceae; genus Pseudomonas; species Pseudomonas sp. NFPP07. The sequence continues at coordinate 148,754 of NZ_FOXG01000003.1, read as the reverse complement.
CATGCCCGGCACCAGGCCCATCACCGCCATCAGGCCAGCGGCGACAGCCAGGGCCCGGGGCGAGGCGAACATCTGCCGGTTGATCTGTTTGCCCATGTCTTCGGAACCGGAAGCACGGGTCACCATGATCGCGGCCGCGGTGGACAGCAGCAGCGATGGCAATTGCGCCACCAAACCGTCACCGATGGTCAGCAAGGCGTAGACCCGGCCGGCATCGCCGAAGGACATGTGGTGCTGGAAGATACCGACCGCCATGCCGCCGATCAGGTTGATGAACAGGATCAGCAGGCCGGCGATGGCGTCACCGCGGACAAACTTGCTGGCACCGTCCATGGAACCGTAGAACTCGGCCTCCTGGGCCACTTCCGAGCGGCGGGCCTTGGCCTGGGCCTGGTCGATCAGGCCGGCGTTGAGGTCGGCGTCGATGGCCATCTGCTTGCCCGGCATCGCATCGAGGGTGAAACGTGCGCTCACCTCGGAAATCCGCCCGGCACCCTTGGTCACCACCACGAAGTTGATGATCATCAGGATCGCGAACACCACGATACCGACCACGTAGTTGCCGCCAATCACCACCTCGCCGAAGGCCTGGATCACTTTACCGGCGGCGGCGTGACCGTCCTGGCCGTGGAGCATCACCACCCGCGTGGAGGCCACGTTCAGCGCCAGGCGCAACAGGGTCGCCACCAGCAGGATGGTCGGGAACACCGCGAAATCCAGCGGCCGCAGGGCATACACACAGACCAGCAGCACGACGATCGACAGGGCGATGTTGAAGGTGAAGAACACGTCCAGCAGGAACGGCGGCACCGGCAGCATCATCATGGCCAGCATGACCAGCAGCAACAGCGGCACCCCCAGGTTCCCCCGACTGAGGTCGGCCAGGTTAGTGCGAGCCGTACTGATTAACTGAGAGCGATCCACCGGTATTCCCCGTTCCCTTGAAGCAAACTTTTGACGCCTGGAGGCGGCGCAGGGCGGGTATTGCAAGAAGCCTTCCAACTTTGGCCTGGAACACAAACTGATTTATGGCGTTGCGCCATCAGTCGTCGCGCAAGGCGCTTTCGCGCCATCGCGAGCACGCTCGCGCCTACAGGCCGGGCGTGGACTCTGCAGGAGCGAGCCTGCTCGCGATAACGTCGGCACAGCCAACGCCGACCTCAGGAATCGCGACGCAAATCCGGCGGAATCGGCAGGTCCTTGAGCGGATCGGGGCGCTTGCCCTTGCCGGCCCGGTGCTGGCGAATCTGATAGACATACGCCAGCACCTGGGCCACCGCCAGATAAAGCCCGGCGGGGATTTCCTGCTCCAGCTCGGTGGAGTAATAGATCGAACGCGCCAGCGCCGGCGACTCCAGCAACAACACCTCGTTGGCCACGGCGATCTCGCGGATCTTCAGCGCCAGGAAATCGCTGCCCTTGGCCAGCAACACCGGCGCCCCGCCCTTCTCGGCGTCGTACTTGAGCGCCACGGCGTAGTGGGTCGGGTTGGTGATGACCACATCCGCCTCGGGAATCGCCGCCATCATCCGCCGCTGCGACATCTCGCGCTGGACCTGGCGAATCCGCTGCTTGACCTCCGGACGCCCCTCCTGATCCTTGTGCTCGTCACGCACTTCCTGCTTGGTCATCAGCAGCTTCTTGTAGCTCTGGTACAGCTGCACCGGCACGTCCACCGCGGCGATCAGGATCAGCCCGCAGGCCATCCACAAGGTGCTCCAGGCCACCACTTGCACACTGTGGATAATCGCCTGCTCCAGCGGCTCGTGGGCGATACGCAGCAGATCATCGATATCCGAAGACAGCACCGACAAGGCGACGATCAGGATCACCACGAACTTGGCGAAGGCCTTGAGCAACTCGATCAGCGAGGTCGGGGACACCATGCGCTTCATACCGCTGAGCGGGTTCATGCGGCTGAACTTGGGCGCCAGGCTCTTGGTGGAAAACAGCCAGCCGCCCAAGGAGATAGGACCGATCAGTGCCGCCAGCACCAGGGGCAGCAGGATCGGCATCGCGGCGATAATCGCGATCTTGCCCGAATGCAGCAGGTACAGGCCCATGGCGCCGGGGCTGAGCAGCACCTCGCGCGGCAGGGAGAAATTCAGGCGCATGATTTCCAGCAGGTCCTGGGCCACTCCCGCGCCGTAGATCAGCAGGCCGGCGGCGCCGATCATGGTGATCGCCAGGGTATTGAGTTCCTTGGAGCGGGCAATCTCGCCCTTTTCCCGGGAGTCCTTCTTGCGTTTCTCCGTGGGGTCTTCTGTCTTGTCCTGACCGCTCTCGCTCTCAGCCATGGTTCAACGCGCCTGTGCCAGGTTGCGCAGCAACTGCAGGGCCTCGACGGCCAGCGGTTGGTACTGGTTGAGAATGTCGCCCAGGCTGACCCAGAAAATCACCAGGCCCAGCACCAGGGTCAGCGGAAAGCCGATGGAGAAAATGTTCAGCTGCGGCGCCGCGCGGGTCATCACGCCAAAGGCGATGTTCACCACCAGCAGCGCGGTGATCGCCGGCAATACCAGCAACAGCGCGGCGCCCAGCACCCAACCCAGCTTGCCGGCGATTTCCCAGAAATGGTTGACCAGCAGCGCGCTGCCCACCGGCAAGGTGGTGAAGCTCTCGGTCAGCACCTCGAAAACCACCAGATGCCCGTTCATGCCGAGGAACAGCAAGGTCACCAGCATGGTCAGGAACTGCCCGATCACCGCCGCCGAAACACCGTTGGTGGGGTCGACCATGGACGCGAAGCCCATGCCCATCTGCGTCGAAATGATCTGCCCGGCGATCACGAAAGCCTGGAAGAACAACTGCAGGGAGAAACCGAACAAGGCGCCGATGATGATCTGCTCGGCAATCAGCAGCAGCCCGCCGAGATCCAGTGCATTGACCGCCGGCATGGGCGGCAGGCCCGGCACCACCACGACCGTGATGGCCAGGGTGAAATACAGGCGGATACGGGTCGGCACCAGGGTCGTGCCGAAGACCGGCATGGTCATCAACACGGCGCCGATACGAAACAGCGGCAGCATGAAGCTGGCGACCCAGGTGCTGATCTGCGTATCGGTAAGCGCCAGCAGAGACATGATTCAGCCGATCAACTGCGGAATACTGCCGTACAACTGCAGGATGTATTCCATGAAGGTCTGCACCAGCCAGGGACCGGCGACGATCAGCGTCACCAGCATCACCAGCAGGCGCGGCAGGAAGCTCAGGGTCTGTTCGTTGATCTGGGTGGCGGCCTGGAACATCGCCACCAGCAAGCCCACCAGCAGGCTGGGGATTACCAGGATGGCGACCATCATGGTGGTCAGCCAGAGCGCTTCGCGAAACAGGTCTACCGCGACTTCAGGCGTCATAACGCGTCACCCGCCAACAAGGTTCTAAACACCACCGAAACTGCCCGCCAGGGTGCCGATGATCAGCGCCCAGCCATCCACCAGCACGAACAGCATGATCTTGAACGGCAGGGAAATGATCAGTGGCGAGAGCATCATCATGCCCATGGCCATCAGCACACTGGCGACCACCAGGTCGATGATCAGGAACGGAATGAAGATCATGAAGCCGATCTGGAACGCGGTCTTCAGCTCCGAGGTGACGAAGGCCGGCACCAGGATCGTCAGCGGCGCCTGGTCCGGCGTCGCGATATCAGTGCGCTTGGACAGGCGCATGAACAGCTCCAGGTCGCTGCTGCGGGTCTGGGCCAGCATGAAATCCTTGATCGGCACCTGGGCCTTGGCCACCGCGTCCTGGGCGCTGAGCTTCTCCGCCAGGTACGGCTGCAGGGCATCCTGGTTCACCCGGTCGAACACCGGGGCCATGATGAACATCGTCAGGAACAACGCCATGCCCGTGAGGATCTGGTTCGACGGCGTCTGCTGCAGGCCCAGGGCCTGACGCAGGATCGAGAACACGATGATGATCCGGGTAAAGCTGGTCATCAGCATGACGAACGCCGGAATGAAGCTCAGCGCGGTCATGATCAACAGGATCTGCAGGCTGACCGAGTATTCCTGCTGGCCGTCGGCATTGGTGCCGAGGGTGATCGCCGGGATCGACAACGGGTCGGCCGCCAGCGCCAGCGGCGCCGCCAGCATCAGGGCCAACATCAAGAGGAGGCGCAACGGCATTACTTCTTATCCTTCTGATCCTTGCCCAGCAGCTCCATCAGGCGCTGGGCAAACTCCGGAGTCGCCTGCTCGGTGCTCGGCACCTGCACCGGCTCCTTGAGCACATGCAACGCAGTGATGGTGCCCGGCGTCAGGCCGAGCAGAATCTGTTCGTTGCCGACCTGCACCAGCACCAGCCGGTCCCGCGGGCCAAGCGCCCGCGAACCGATCAGCTCGATGACCTGGCCCTTGCCGGCCGGTCCGGCCTGCTGTACCCGGCGCAACAGCCAGGCGAGGAAGAAGATCAGCCCCACCACCAGCAACAGGCCCAGCACCAGCTGGGTCAGCTGCCCGGCCACGCCGCTGCTGCCAACCACTGGCGCGGCGGTACCGGCCACCGGCTCGGCGGCCAGGGCCCAGAGCGGCCAGGCCAGGAACAGCGCGAGTGCCTTTCTCACTTAGCGCAGCTTCTTGATGCGTTCGCTCGGGCTGATCACGTCGGTCAGGCGGATGCCGAACTTCTCGTTGACCACCACCACTTCGCCATGGGCGATCAGCGTGCCGTTGACCAGCACGTCCAGCGGCTCGCCGGCCAGGCGATCAAGCTCGATCACCGAACCCTGGTTGAGCTGCAGCAGGTTGCGGATGTTGATGTCGGTGCTGCCGACCTCCATGGAGATCGATACCGGGATATCCAGGATCACGTCCAGGTTCGGCCCGTCGAGGGTCACCGGCTCGTTGTTCTTCGGCACGCTGCCGAACTCTTCCATCGGCAGGCGATTGGACGCCGGCGCGCTGGCCGCATCGGCCGCCAGCAAGGCATCGATATCGTCTTGCCCGGCGTCGCCGGTTTCCTGCAGGGCAGCCGCCCACTCATCAGCCAGGGCCTGGTCTTCTGCGGAAGTCATTTCGTGTTCGTCAGCCATGTTGTCCTCGGCGGGCAAAAAATCATTAACAAAGCGAATTCATAACAACGCCGCTCAACGGCGCTCGATCGGCTCGATCACTTGCAGGGCCAGGTTGCCCTTGTGCGAACCGAGCTTGACCTTGAACGCCGGTACGCCGTTGGCGCGCATGATCATGTCTTCAGGCAGCTCCACCGGGATCACATCCCCTGGCTGCATGTGCAGGATGTCGCGCAGGCGCAACTGCCGGCGGGCCACCGTGGCGCTCAAGGGCACATCCACATCCAGCACGTCTTCGCGCAGGGCCTTGCTCCAGCGCTCGTCCTGGTCGTCCAGGTCCGACTGGAAGCCGGCGTCGAGCATTTCCCGCACCGGCTCGATCATCGAGTACGGCATGGTCACGTGCAGGTCGCCGCCACCGCCATCGAGCTCGATGTGGAAGGTCGAGACCACGATCGCTTCGCTCGGGCCGACGATGTTGGCCATGGCCGGGTTCACTTCGGAGTTGATGTACTCGAAGTTGACTTCCATGATCGCCTGCCAGGCTTCCTTCAGGTCGACGAAAGCCTGCTCCAGCACCATGCGCACCACGCGCAATTCGGTCGGGGTGAATTCACGGCCTTCGATCTTGGCGTGACGACCGTCGCCGCCGAAGAAGTTGTCCACCAGCTTGAACACCAGCTTGGCGTCGAGGATGAACAGCGCGGTACCGCGCAGCGGCTTGATCTTCACCAGGTTGAGGCTGGTCGGCACGTACAGCGAGTGCACGTATTCGCCGAACTTCATCACCTGCACGCCGCCCACCGCCACGTCCGCCGAACGGCGCAGCATGTTGAACATGCTGATACGGGTGTAGCGGGCAAAACGCTCGTTGATCATCTCCAGGGTCGGCATGCGTCCGCGGACGATGCGATCCTGGCTGGTCAGGTCGTAGCTTTTGACGCTGCCGGGCTCGGCGGCGTGTTCGGTCTGTACCAGACCGTCATCGACGCCATGCAGCAGCGCGTCGATCTCATCCTGGGACAGCAGGTCCTGCACGGCCATGTCGTGTTCCTACTGCAGTACGAAGTTAGTAAAGAGCAACTGCTCGACCACCACTTTGCCGACCTCTTTCTGGGCCACTTCCTGCACGCTGGCGGTGGCCTTCTGACGCAGCATTTCCTGACCGACCGGAGTCGCCAGGGTGTCGAAGCTCTGGCCGGAGAAGAGCATGACCAGGTTGTTGCGGATCACCGGCATATGCACTTTCAGCGCGTCCAGATCGGCCTGGTTGCGCGCCAGCAGGGTGATGCTCACCTGCATGTAGCGCTGGCGGCCGTTCTGCGTGTAGTTGGCCACGAAGGCTGGCGCCATGGGCTCATAGATGGCCGCCGGCTTGACGCTGCTGCTCGCCTCGGCCGTCTCGGCAGGCTTGCTCTGGGCACTGCTGTGCATGAAGTACCAGGTCGCCCCGACGGACAAACCGATCGCCAGCAACAAGGCCAGAACAATCAAGAGGATAAGCTTGAGTTTGCCTTTCCCGGCGGGGGTTTTCTCTGCTGCTTCGCTCTTCGCCATGCCAATAATCCGTCACTAATCGGGTTTTCACAGTCGCACGGCAAGGCAAGAGCAAGTGTTATGCCAGATTTGTCTGAATTGGGGTGAACTGAAGGGATAGGGGAAGCGCAAAGCAAAAGATCGCCAGCCGCGGAGTCACACGGCTGGCGATCTTCTGTTCAATGACGCCCGAAGCGGGTCAGGCGTAATAGTCGACGGCGCTGGTGCCGATGACCGTGCTGGTGTTGGCGGCGACTTCGGCGACGCTCGGCGGCAACTCTTCATCCAGGCCATCCAGGCGCCCACCGCTGGCGCTGGTGCCGTTGCTGCGATGCTGCCCCTGCTGGGCCTGCTCCTGGCCACCCTGCCAGTTGCGCGACTGGTCGGAGACGTTGACATCCACCTGCCCCATGCCTTGCTGGTGGAACATGTCGCGCAGGCGATGCATCTGCCCTTCGAGGGCCTCGCGCACGCCGACATGGGCACTCATGAAGGTCACCTGGGTCTGCTGGTCCGGCACCATGTTCACGCGAATGTCCAGGCGCCCCAGCTCGGCCGGCTGCAACTGGATCTCGGCCGACTTCAGATTGACGCTGGACAGGTACATGACCCGGTTGACCACTTCTTCGGTCCAGCCGCTCTGATGCATGGCCAGCGGCTGGTTCACCGGGACGGCATTGGCGGTCTTGGGCGTAGCCGCCTGGGTCAGGGCCGCCAGGCGGTTGGCGAAATCGTCGACGCGGGTGTCGCTGGCAGCGCTCTTGAGGTCCTTGAGACCGTCATCGAGCAGGCCGCTGAAGGCCTTTTCGCCGCCCTGCTCGGTGCTGTCCTTGTCCACCTGCAGGTCCAGCATAGTGGCCATGCCGCTGGCGAAGGTCTGCGCCGAAGTCGGCCCATCATCGGCCACCACGGTCGGCGCCGCCTTGCTCTGCGCCTGGCTGGAAGCCGAGACATGGCCGCTCTGCTCCATGGCCAGGCGCACCACCGGCAGCGCATCCAGCGGATCGGCTTCAGGATCGAATTCCGGATCGACCGGCACTGGCGTCGCAGTGCTGGTCACCACCGGTATAACCGGCTGCGTTTGCGGCTGCACTGGCGGCTGTGCCGGAACCGGCGCGGCCGCCACTTCCGGCTCGGGCGCCGGCAACGGCTGGGTCGCCTGCATCAGCGCCGGATCGAGGGTCGGGTCGACCGGTGTGCTCTCGGCCAGCGGCTGATCGCTGCTCGCGGCCTGGTCATTGGCGACTTTTTCGTCACTGGCAACAGCCTTGTCGGCAGGCAAGGTTTTGCCGCTATCGGCAACCGCAGGCTCGGCGGCGGCAGTCTTGCCCTTGCCCGGATCCACCTTGGCAGCGGCTTCGCCTCCCTTGTCGCGAGCCGGCTTGCTCGGGCCGTCGGCAGCCGCTACCGGCTTGCCGAGTGCCTCCTTGGCGAACACCCGGGCAAAGCTTGCGCCTTTGTCCCCGGGCTCGGCGGCGCTGGCCTGGGGGGTGGCGGAAGCCGCTTGAGTCTTGGCCTGGGAGGCGGCCTGAAGAAGCATGTTCGGGGTAAGGGGCATGAAAACGGTCTCCGCTGCACTGGGATCGTAGGTACAGTTGGGAGACTTGACTGCAAAGGTCGAGCCAGCTTTGCTGGCTCGCGGGGAAAAGCCTGGGCTGCAGCGGTTTTTTCAGCAGTGAAAACGCTGGCGTTCCTGCTCGCACAGCTGGCGGACAATGGCGAATTCGCCATCGATCTCGCCGACCAGCTGCTCGATACCGCGCAACGACGAGCCCTGGGCACGCTGCTCCAACTGATGACAGAGCTCGGCCAGGCGAATCGCCCCCATATTGCTGCTGCTGCCCTTGAAGCTATGGGCAGTGGCGACAAGTTGACGGGGGTCGTCGACTTTGTGCAATTGGCGCAAACGCTCTTCGGAGTCACAGAGGAAGGTGTCGAGCAACAACGGATACTCATCCTCCATGACTTCCTGCAATGCGTTCAGCACCTCGTGATCCAGATGAATCTCAGACACTTGCTCACTCCTTGATCAAGAATCGGCGAATTATGCCAGAGGCTCCCAAGAAAACTCCACGCAGGCACTACGACCATCGTCAGACCAGCTGGCACGCCGGCTGAGCTGACGGATCAGGCTGACGCCGCGCCCGGAAAGACGATCGCCATCGATGGGCCGCGCCATCACCCGCCCGACATCGAAACCGCTGCCACTGTCCTCGACCCGGATCAGCAAACGACCGCCAGCCCCTTGAGGCTCCACTTGCAGGTGCACCCGCACAAAACCCTCCTGCAAGGCTTCGAGGCGTACCGCGCGCTCCCGGTAATAGCGGGAAAACCCCTGGGCGTCGCGCTTTAGGCTCGAGTCCAGGCCCAATACGCCATGCTCCAGGGCATTGGAATACAACTCGGCCAGCACACTGTAGAGCGCCCCGCTCTGTGCCCGCAGGCCATGTACTTCCAGCAGCAATTGCAACAGGTAAGGCAAAGGGTTGAAACGTTTAAGGGTCGCGGCGCGATACTCGAAACTCACCGACCAGTCCAGCGGGCAGGACTGACCGCTGTCGGAGTACACCAACGCCGGCGGCGTCAGCTTCCGCGCCTCAAGCAGGCTGACCTCGACCATGCTCACATCGTCCCGCGCATCCCCGCCAAACTCGCTCAGGGCCCGCTGGATCTCCTCGAACAACAGGTCCGGCTCGCGGTTGGCGGCAAACACCCGCTGCAGGCGCTCGACACCGAACAACTGCTCGTTGGCGTCGCAGGTGTCGATCACCCCATCGGACAACAGGAATACCCGGTCGCCCAGGGCCATGGGAAAGACTTCGGTGCGGTCGTCGAATGCCTCGGCGCCCAGCACCCCCAGCGGCAAATGGTGCGCCACCAGCGGCACCCGCTCCCCGCTTGCCAGGCGATGCAGGTAGCCATCCGGCATGCCGCCGTTCCACACCTCCACCGCCCGCCGCTGGAAGCTCAGGCACAGCAGCGTCGCACAACAGAACATGCCGACCGGCAGGATGCGCTTGAGCTTGGCATTCATCTCGCGCAGGGTTTCGGGCAGCCCGTACCCCTTGGCCGTCATGCCGTAAAACACCTCGGCCAGGGGCATCGCGCCCACCGCCGCCGGCAAGCCGTGGCCAGTGAAATCCCCCAACAGCACATGCATGTCGCCCGTCGGGGTAAAGGCAGCCAGCAGCAAATCGCCGTTGAACAGCGCGTACGGCGACTGCAGGTAGCGGATATTCGGCGCGTTCAGGCAGCCGGAATGCGCCACCTTGTCGAACACCGCCTTGGCCACCCGCTGCTCGTTGAGCAGGTAGTCATGGTGCTGGGTGATCTGGTCGCGCTGCTGCAGCACGGTTTCCTGCAGGCGCCGCAAGCGATCCATGGCCTTGATCTTGGCGGCCAGGATCACCGGGCTGTAGGGTTTAGCCAGAAAATCGTCGCCACCGGCTTCCAGGCAGCGCGCCAACGCCTCGCTCTGGGTGAGCGAGGTCAGGAAAATGATCGGCACCAGCGCTTCGCCAGCCAGATGCTTGATCTGCCGGGCCGCCTCGAAACCGTCCATCACCGGCATCATCGCGTCCATCAACACCAGGTGCGGGCGCTGCTGGATGAACAGCTCCACCGCCTCGGCGCCATTACTCGCCGTCAGCACTTCGTGCCCCTGGCGCCGGACGATGCTCGACAGCAACATACGGTCGCTGGTGCCGTCCTCGGCGATCAGCACGCACAGAGGTGCCTCACTCGACTGCATGTCGATCAACTGATGTCGAACAGCTTGTCGAAATTGGAAATGGCGAGAATCTTGCGCACGTCCGAGTTGCTGTTGATCACTCGCACGTCGGAATCGTCGCCGCCGGCGTGATCGCGCAGCAACAGGAGCATGCCCAGGGCGGAACTGTCGAGGTAGGTGGCGTCTTTCAGGTCGACCACTATGGAATCGGGCCTTGTGTTGAGGTGCTCGTAGGACTCGCGAAACTCTTGATGACGGCCGAAATCGAAACGCCCCTTGATCGAAATCGTCAGTTTGTGCCCGTCCGGTGAAACTTCAGTAACGACTGACATGATTCGCTTCCTTGTGATTGGCAATCTGTACAAGGTTTAGCACCCCGTACAAGCCTGGGCAACCCGAACCGCCGAAGCGTCGCTGACGAGCGCCTGGCGGCGACGAATGGGGTGGCGCTCAGTATGGATCCTGGCGCGGCAGGCGCTGGGACAGCTCGTCGAGCAGCTTCTGCTCGCGCTTGTCTTCCAGTTGGCGGGCTTCATCGATGTAGCGTTGCACCAGCTTGCGCAAACCCTCGACCCGGGCATAGGCCTGCTGCCAGGTTTCCCGGGCGCGGTTGAGGTTGTTCTGGTGCCAGGCCAGGCTTTGCCGCTGCTGGCCCACGGCGGTTTCCAGCTGATTGAGGAAGTGCTGGTAGTTCATCAGCCACTGGCCGGAAACCCCAGCACTGCCCCGCTCGATCCACTGCTGCTGGTATTCGGCACGAAAGCGTTCCAGGTCCCCCAGCTTGCTTTCCGCCAGGCGCACCTGGCCCTGGAAATGCCCCAGGCGCTGGGCGGCGGTACGCTCGGCGCTTTCGGCCATATCGACCACGGGTGCCAGACGCGCGGCACGGCTGTTGGCCATGACGGATTAACCGCCCGGCGCCGGAGCGAACACCATCTCCAGATGGGCTTCGCTTTCACCCAGGCTGATGCTGTCGTTGAGCCCCTGGCGCAGGTAGGCGACCATCGACGGCTGCAGCGAGATGGCGGCGTCGGTTTCGCGATCGCCGCCCGGTACGTAAGCGCCGACGCTGATCAGGTCGCGCGCCTGTTGGTAACGCGACCACAGCTGCTTGAAATACTGGGCGCGAGTCATGTGATCCGGGGTCACCACCGCCGGCATGACCCGGCTGATGGACGCCTCGATATCGATCGCCGGGTAATGCCCCTCCTCCGCCAGGCGCCGCGACAGCACGATGTGCCCGTCGAGCACACCACGCGCCGAGTCGGCGATCGGGTCCTGCTGGTCGTCGCCTTCGGACAACACGGTATAGAACGCGGTGATCGAGCCGCCACCGGCCTCGGCGTTGCCCGCACGCTCCACCAGCTTCGGCAGCTTGGCGAAGACCGACGGCGGATAGCCCTTGGTCGCGGGCGGCTCGCCGATGGCCAGGGCGATTTCCCGCTGGGCCTGGGCGAAACGGGTCAGGGAATCCATCAGCAACAGGACGTTCTTGCCCTTGTCGCGAAAATATTCGGCGATACGCGTGCAGTACATGGCCGCACGCAGGCGCATCAGCGGCGCATCGTCCGCCGGCGACGCCACCACCACGGAGCGCTTGAGCCCCTCTTCACCGAGGATGTGCTCGATGAACTCCTTGACCTCACGACCGCGCTCACCGATCAGCCCGACCACGATGATGTCGGCCTCGGTAAAGCGGGTCATCATGCCCAGCAGCACACTCTTGCCCACGCCGGTACCGGCGAACAGGCCGAGACGCTGGCCGCGGCCCACCGTCAATAATCCGTTGATGCAGCGAATGCCCACGTCCAGCGGCCGGCTGATGGGGTCGCGCTTGAGCGGGTTGATGGTCGGACCGTCCATCGGCACCCAGTCCTCGGCCTTCATCCCGCCCTTGCCGTCCAGCGCACGACCAGCACCGTCGAGGACCCGCCCGAGCATGCTCATGCCCATCGGCAGGCGGCCAGTATCGGCCAGCGGCACGACCCGGGCGCCGGGCGCGATGCCGGCGACGCTGCCGACCGGCATCAGGAATACCTTGCTGCCGGAGAAGCCCATCACCTCGGCCTCGACCTGCACCGGGTGATAGCTGTCGTCGTTGATCACCATGCAGCGCGTGCCCATGGCCGCCCGCAGGCCTTCGGCCTCCAGGGTCAGGCCGACCATGCGCAGCAGGCGGCCTTCGAGAATCGGCTGGTTCGGCAGTTCGGTGGCTTCGGCGTAGCTGCTCAGGCGCTTGCCGAAGCTGGTGCGGTCAAGGCGCATCGGCGGGGTCCTGCGCGGCGTCGACAGGGTCGACATCCGCGGCGGGCTTGCCGGTGGCGGCCCCCAGCTCGACGCTCAGGTCCGGTTCGGCGGGATGCAAAGCCTGCTCATGAAGCTGGTCGGACAGCTTGTCCATGATCGTGGCGATCCGGGTTTCCATGGTCGCGTCGATCCGGCTGTGCTCGGTCTCGACCCGGCAGCCGCCCGGCAACATGGCTTCGTCCTCGACGATGCGCCAGCTTTCCTCATGGCGCTCGCGCAGGCTTTTGACCTGGGCGAAGTCCTGCGGATTGATGTACAGGCGCACATTCCCCACACCCAGCGGCAGCAACTTGAGGGCTTCGCGCATGACATGCTCGATCTGGCTGGAGTCGATGGCCAGCTCGCGCTGGATCACCTGGCGCGTCATGTGCTGCACCAGGTTGACCAGGGCTTTTTCAATCTGTGTGTCCTGCTCGGCGATGGGCTCGAACAGATTGCCCATCAGCGTTTCCAGCGCCTCCAGCTTGGCGCTCAGGGCCACCTCGGCTTCCTGGCGGACCTTCAGCGTGGTGCTGTGGAAACCTTCCTTTTCGCCCGTGGCGAAGCCTTCGTTATAGGCTTCCTGGCGAATGCTCTCGAGTTCTTCGAGGGTCAGTGGCTGGACTTCTTCCAGCGGCACTTCCTCGATCTGCGCCGGCGGCTCTTCCACCGGTTCCGGCTCGGGCTCGGGGACATGGGGGTCGAAACTGGGCAGCGCCCAGACGTCGAAACCACCGACGTCCCGAGCGCGAATCAGGTCGCTGTGGGATTCATCACTGCTGGACGACATAACGCGACCTTAGATCATTTCTTCGCCGCCCTTCCCGCCGAGAACGATTTCTCCGGCTTCGGCCATACGGCGGGCAATGGTGAGGATTTCCTTCTGCGCGGTTTCCACATCGCTGACGCGCACCGGGCCCTTGGCCTCGAGGTCGTCGCGCAGCAGTTCGGCAGCCCGCTTGGACATGTTCTTGAAGATCTTTTCCTTGACGCCTTCGTCCGACCCCTTGAGGGCCAGGACCAGCACGTCGGAAGACACTTCGCGCAGCAACGCCTGGATGCCGCGGTCGTCGACATCGGCGAGGTTGTTGAACACGAACATGAGGTCTTCGATCTGGCCGGACAGGTCTTCGTCGACTTCGCGGATCGAGTCCATCAGCTGGCCTTCGATCGAGCTGTCGAGGAAGTTCATGATGTCGGCAGCGCGCTTGATACCACCCAGGGTGGTACGCGAGGCGTTGGAGTTACCAGCGAACTGCTTCTCGAGAATCTGGTTGAGTTCTTTCAGGGCGGCCGGCTGCACGGTATTGAGCGAGGAAACCCGCAGGATGATGTCCAGGCGCGCCTTATGGTCGAAGTTGCCAAGCACTTCGCCCGCCTGGTCCGGATCGAGGTACGCCACCACGATCGCCTGGATCTGCGGGTGCTCGTAACGGATCACGTCCGCCACGGCGCGCGGCTCCATCCACTTCAGGCTGTCCAGGCCGCTGGTGTTGCCGCCCAGCAGAATGCGGTCGATCAGGCCGTTGGCCTTGTCCTCGCCCAGGGCCTGGGTGAGCATCTTGCGCACATAGTCGTCAGAGCCCACGCCCAGGCTGGTTTGGTCGCCGACGATGTCGACGAACTCGCTCATCACCTGCTCGACCTGCTCGCGATGCACGTTACCCATCTGCGCCATGGCCACGCCCACGCGCTGGACCTCTTTGGGGCCCATGTGGCGCAGCACCTGCGCGGCGTCGGTGGAACCCAGGGACAGCAGCAGGATCGCGGCCTTGTCGACCCGGGTCAGTTTGGCGGTAGCGGCTCGGTTATCACTCATCTGCGTTAATCCACTCTTTCACGACCTGGGCCACTCGACCCGGGTCTTCTGCCACCAGACTCTTGATTGCATTCAACTGTGCGTCATAGCCTTCGCTCGGGCTAGGCAGCAGGATGCTTTGCGGGCCGCCGAGGCTGACGCGATCGTTGGCCAGCTCGCCATCCAGGCCGCCCATGCCGCCGAGTTCGACATCGCTGCCGAGCCCCGCCAGTTGCTTGCCCTTGCCGCCACCGGTGATGTTGTTGAGCACCGGGCGCAGCACGCCGAACACCAGGACCAGGATAAACAGCACGCCCAGGACCTGCTTCACGATGTCCCAGAACCAGGGCTGCGAGTAGAACGGAATGTCGGCGATCACCTCGCCGCGATCGGCCGAGAACGGCACGTTGATCACGCTGACGCTGTCGCCACGGCTGGCGTCGAAGCCCACGGCGTCCTGCACCAGACGGGTGAAGCGCGCCAATTCGTCGGCGCTCCACGGCGCACGGCTGGTTTCGCCGTTGGCCGGATTGACCTTGACCTGATCGTCCACCACCACCGCCACCGACAGCCGGTTCAGACGACCCTGCTGTTGCTTGGTGTGGCTGATGGAGCGATCCAGCTCGAAGTTCTTGGTGGATTGTTGACGCTTGTCGTTCGGGTACGGCGCCAGCATCGGCTGGCCGGTGGCCGGGTCCATGATCTGCTGGCCGTTGGCGTCCAGCAGCGGCTGGCCTGGCTGTACCATGCCGGCGGCAGCGGTGGCGCCACCGGTGGTCTGCGGTGCGCTGGCCGGCGATGGCGGCTGGTTGCTCAGGGCGCCAGGAACGCCTTGCGGGCCCAGGCTGCTGGAGCGTTGTTCGTTGACCGACTGCTCGCTGCGCAAGGCCGGCTGGTCCGGGTTGAACTGTTCGGAGGTCGACTCGACGGCGCTGAAGTCCACATCGGCGGACACTTCAGCCTTGTAGCGGTCGTTGCCGAGGATCGGCTGCAGGATGTTGTGCACACGCTGGGTCAGCATGCTTTCCATGCGGCGGCTGTAGTCGAATTGCTTGCCGGCCATGGTCAGTTCGGAGTTTTCCGCCTGGTCGGAGAGCAGGTTGCCCTTCTGGTCGACCACGGTGATCTGCGACTTGCTCAGCTCGGGAACGCTGGTCGCCACCAGATTGACGATGGCCACCACCTGGCCCGGCTCCAGCGAACGACCGGAATACAGCTCGACCAGTACCGAAGCGCTGGGCTTGCGCTCGTCGCGCACGAACACCGAGCTTTTCGGAATCGCCAGGTGCACGCGCGCGCCCTTGACGTTGTTCAGGCTGGAAATGGTCCGCGCCAGCTCGCCTTCCAGGCCACGACGGTAACGGGTCGCCTCCATGAACTGGCTGGTGCCCAGGCCCTGCTCTTTATCGAGAATCTCGAAACCGATATTGCCGTCGCCCGGAGCCACGCCGGCAGCCGCCAGCTTGAGGCGCGCGCGCGACAGGTCGTCGGCCTTGACCAGCAAGGCACCGGAGTTGGGCTCGACGGTGTAGGGAATGTCGGCGGAGGCCAGGGTGTCCATGACCTGCTTGGCGTCCATGCCGGCAAGGCTGCCGTACAACGGACGGTAATCGGGTTGCTGGGACCACAACACCACGGCAAAACCAATCGCCACGCTGGCAGCCAGACCGACCATGAGGCCAACCTGACGCAACATGGTCATCTCGGAGAGGTTTTCCAGAAAGGACAACCCGAACAGCGGCGGCTTGCCTTCTGTCGGAGTGGCCTTGGCCGGTACGTTATCGGCGACTGCTTCTGCCATGACTCAATCTCGTCCTTAAACCGGCATCTGCATGATGTCTTGGTACGCCTGAACCAGCTTGTTGCGCACCTGGGTCAACGCCTGGAAGGACACACTGGCCTTCTGCGAGGAGATCATCACGTCGGTCAGGTCGACACCGCTCTTGCCGATCTCGAAGGCACTGGCCAGCTGGCTGGACGCCTGCTGAGTGTCGTTGACCTTGTTCACCGCCTGCCCAAGCATGTCGGAAAAACTGCTGCCGCTCACCTGCGGCACCGCGGCCGATTTTGGCTGGGCCATGGCGTCCATTTGCATGGCTCGCATGTCCAACATCAACCGATTAAATTCAATACCTTGGCTCATGGTCTACTCTCTCCGACGACCCGCAATTTTTTGACACTCACGCAGCGGTTAGTGAGGTGTTAGCAACAAGGGTGCCAGCTCCGCGGCGACACCGAACAAAAGCCTGCATGGCTGCAGTCTTAAACGACTCATGTTGCAAACAGATACGCCTCGACATCCATTCCGGCATCGCGCATTTGCGCCAACTTGTAGCGCAAGGTTCGCGGGCTGATACCCAGGCGCTCGGCCGCCTCCTTGCGTCGGCCGCGCTCGGTGCGCAAGGTGTCGATGATCATCTGGAACTCCCGACGCCGCAGATCGTCGCCCAAGGCCCCCGCCGACTCGGCTGGCGGCACCTCGGCCTCCACCGGCGCACTGCGCACCGTCGTCACCGCGGCGGGTGCCATGGCCGGCAGCGGCGCACAAGCCAGCGGTCCGCCCAGGCAGAAATCTTCCGGCTGGATCAGGCCGCCCTGCTGCAGGATCAGTGCGCGCTGGATGGCGTTGTCCAGTTCGCGCACGTTGCCCGGCCATGGATAGCCGAGCAGGCACGCCTGCGCTTCGGCTGACAGCCGCGCGGCAGCGTGTTTCATTTTATTGACGTGCTTGGCCAGCAGGCGCTCGGCCAGCGGCAGGATATCGGCGGTACGCTCGCGCAGCGGGCGCCACGCCAGCGGGAATACCGACAGCCGATAGTAAAGGTCTTCCCGGAACCGCCCCGCGGCCACTTCGCCGGCCAGGTCGCGGTTGGTGGTCGCCACCACCCGGATATCCAGGGCGATGGGCTTGCGCGCCCCGACCCGCTCGACTTCGCGCTCCTGCAGCACCCGCAGCAGCTTGGCCTGCAGGGCCAGGGGCATTTCGGAAATCTCGTCCAGCAGCAGGGTGCCGCCATCGGCCTGTTCGAACTTGCCGGGCTGGGCGGCGATGGCGCCGGTAAAGGCACCCTTCTCGTGACCGAACAGCGTGGCTTCGAGCATGTTGTCCGGAATCGCCGCGCAGTTGATGGCGATAAAGGGCTGGCTGGAGCGATGGGACTGCTGGTGAATGTAACGCGCCAACACCTCTTTGCCGGTGCCGGACTCGCCCGAGATCAACACGGTGGAATCGCTGCGAGCGACCCGCGCCGCCAGTTCGAGCAGTTGAGCGCTGGCCGGCTCGAATGCCACCGGCCCTTCGCCCTCGGCAGCCCCAAGGCAACCCAGGGCATGTCGCGCCACCAGGTCCAGCAGAGCCTTGGGCTCGAAGGGCTTGACCAGGTAGTCGGCGGCGCCTTGACGCATGGCCTCGACCGCACGCTCGACCGCGCCATGGGCGGTCATCAGCAATACCGGCAATTGCGGCTGGCGCGCACGCAGCAGGCCCAGCAACTGATGACCGTCCATGCCCGGCATGTTGACGTCGCTGACCACCAGGCTGAACGACTCGCCAGACACCGCCTCCAGCGCTTCCTCCGCGCTGCCGACCGCCTTGTAGTCATGACCGGCCAACAGCAGCGTATCCGCCAGGGCTTCGCGCAGGGCGCGATCGTCTTCAACCAGTAGAACCTTGATTGCCATTACCTTCACTCCACTCCTTGAGCGCCGCAGAACAGTGGCAGAACCATCAGCGCACATGTACCGCGCCCAGGACGCGAGCGCAGCAGCAATTCTCCCTGGTGGGCACGCGCCACCGCCTTGACGACTGTCAGCCCCAGGCCGGTTCCCGTGGTCTTGGTGGTGAAAAACGGCTCACCCAAACGCGCCAGTACCGCGGCGTCGATACCGCTGCCGCTATCGCTGACGCATAACCGCAAGCTGTTGCCACGGGTATAAAGGTGGACTTTCAGACGCACCTGGCCGGCACTGGCCTGGATGGCGTTCTCGATCAGGTTGAGCACCGCCCCCACCAGCGTGTCGCGGCTGCACAACAACTCGCCGGTATGGCTGTCGCACTGCCAGCGCACGGGCACGTCCTGCACATGGGTCAGGGCAGCCGCCTGCAGCGACTGCAACAACGCCTTGGGCGTCACGCGATCGGTCAGCGGCAACTCGCCCCGGGCAAACACCAGCATGTCGCGGACCTGATGCTCCAGCTCATGCAACCGCTCCTTCAGCCGCCCGGCAAAGCGCTGCTGGGTGGCGACAGGTAGTTCCTGCTCAGTCAGGTGACTGGCATACAGCAGCGCGGCGGACAATGGCGTACGAATCTGATGCGCCAGGGACGCCACCATGCGCCCCAGGGACGACAGGCGCTCATGGCGGGCCAGTTGATCTTGCAGGTGACGGGTTTCAGTCAGGTCGTTGAGCAGCACCAATTGGCCCGGCTCGGCATCCAGCGAACGGGTGGAGATCGACAGCCGCCGCCCATCCTTCAGCGAAATCTCATGGCCGTCGTCTTCCCGTGGCGCGAAACAACGGGCGATGACATGCCGCCAGAGCTCGCCCTCGAGAGGCAGGCCCAGCAGGTCGCAGGCGGCAGGGTTGGCTTCGCGGACAATCCCCTGGGCGTCGATGACGATGACGCCGCCAGGCAACAGATCGAGGAGGTTTTGCAGACGGTTGGCCAGACGCTCTTTTTCCGCCAGCTCCTGCATGCGCTGGGCGCTGACCACGGCCAGTTCGCCCTTGAGCTCGGTCACCCGAGCCTCAAGCAGGCTGTAGGAGTCGGTAAGCTGGCTCGACATCTGGTTGAACAAGGCGAACGCCTGCTCAAGGCCAAGCCGGCTTGCCTGCTCTACGGACGACGTTTGCCCCTGGCTTTCAGGAACAGGAGACATCTGGGCGGCTTGGGGCATCGTGCTCTCTCGCGTGGCTGACCGTCAGTTAAACGGAACGTTGAGAGAGACTTAGCAATACCCGTGCCGGAAAAAAACTGCCCGGTTTTCAACAGGTTAAAAAACAGGCGTCAATCATCCGCCTGTTCATCACCCTCGCGACGGCTCATGCCGTACTTGCGCATTTTTTCCACCAGCGTGGTGCGGCGGATACGCAGACGCTCCGCAGCCCGCGCGACAATGCCATTGGCGTCGTCGAGCGCCTGCTGGATCAGGCCCTGCTCCAGACCACCGAGGTAGTCCTTCAGGTCCAGGCCTTCCGGCGGCAGCATGGCGGTGGCGGCGAAGTCCGGCGTATGGCCATTGATCGCCACTCGCTCTTCCAAATCACTGCGCAGGCTGTCCACCAACTGCTCGTCTTCGTCATCGACATAGCGGAATTTCTTCGGCAACTCGACCACACCGATCACACCGTAGGGATGCATGATCGCCATGCGCTCCACCAGGTTGGCCAGCTCGCGGACGTTGCCCGGCCAGCCATGGCGGCAGAGCGACATGATCGCCGCGGAGTTGAAGCGGATCGAACCGCGCTTCTCATGCTCCATGCGCGAGATCAGCTCGTTCATCAGCAGCGGAATGTCTTCCACCCGCTCACGCAGCGGCGCCATCTCGATCGGGAACACGTTCAGGCGGTAGTACAGGTCTTCGCGGAAACTGCCGACCTCGATCATGCTCTCGAGGTTCTTGTGAGTCGCGGCGATGATCCGCACGTCGACGCTCTGGGTCTTGTTGCTGCCCACGCGCTCGAAGGTACGCTCCTGCAACACGCGCAACAGCTTGACCTGCATCGGCAGCGGCATATCGCCGATTTCGTCGAGGAACAGGGTGCCGCCGTTGGCCAGCTCGAAACGCCCGGCACGGCTGGTGATGGCTCCGGTGAAGGCGCCCTTCTCATGGCCGAACAGTTCGCTCTCCAGCAACTCGGCCGGAATCGCACCACAGTTGACGGGCACGAACGGCGCTTCGCGACGCTTGGAGTGATAGTGCAGGTTACGCGCCACCACTTCCTTGCCAGTCCCGGACTCGCCGAGGATCAGCACGCTGGCATCGGTATCGGCCACTTGCTGCATCATCTGCCGGACATGCTGGATCGCCCGACTGGTGCCGACCAGACTGCGAAAGAGGTTGGGTTCGCGATGGCGACCGCGCTCGCGGGCCTGATCGTACATTTCACGATAGACCTGGGCGCGGTGCAGGGAATCGAGCAACTTGCTGTAGCTGGGTGGCATTTCCAGGGTGGAAAGCACTCGGCGACGCTGGTCTTCCGGCAAGTCAATGGAAGAATTATCGCCCATTAACAAAACTGGAAGGAACTCATCCCAGGTTGAGAGTGTCTTTAACAGGCCCAAAAGTGCACCAGGAGCATTTACAGTCCCGATGAGGACACAGATTACTTCACGACTGGATGACAATGAGCCGACAGCCTGCTGCCAGTCATGGCTACCGCAGGGTAAATTTTCTTCGCCAAGAAAATTTAAAATCACCGCCAGGTCGCGGCGGCGGACGCTATCGTCATCAATCAGCAGAATTTTGGTTTCACGCCACATGCAATAGCAACTTCCCTAGTCAACTCAATGCCCGGAATCAGGGCAAGCTAGACGCTTGTAGGCATTTTGAGCCTGATAGACGTCTGAAATCTGAAAACAGCCACTAGTTAAGTCAAAAAAGCGTGCACAGTCAAATTTATGGCGCACTGGATTCGGATTAACTTAGGGGTTAATTAACCGAACAGATGGTAAACCTTTGCCGCGTTCTGTGCTTGATGGATCTGCGACATCTCGTCGACTATCGCCTGACGCTCCCCTGTCGTCACTTCAAGAAGCTGCCGATAAACCCCCAACAACTCCTGCAAGTTCTCGCGCAACGCGGCTTCATCTTCCGGAGCTTCACTCAAGATGTCTTCCATGCAGGAACGGCAGGCCAGATCCAACTGACCGATCGCTTCCCAGTTACGCTCGGCCAGGGCGGCGACCAGTGCTTCACGGGTTTCTTCGATGCGCTGCAATACAAGACTCATGGTGATCTCCTTAGAACTGCGGACCCGGCGCAGCGATGGCGTCCCAGCCTTCCTTGACGGTGCGCAGCAGATCGGCGACCTCGTCGAGAATCTTTGGATCGGTCTTGATGTTCGCCTCGGTGAGGCGCGTCATCATGTAGGTGTACAAGCCATCCAGATCGCCCAGGGTGTCGGGTGAATTTTCCAGATCGAGCCCTTCACGCAAGCCGCCGATAATGCCGATGGCCTTGCTGATGAACACACCCTTGTTGGGAATATCCTTGCGTTCCATCGCCCCCTTGGCCTGGGCGATACGATCCAGGCCGCCTTCCATCAGCATCTGCACCAGACGATGGGGGCTGGCCTCGGAAGTCTGCGCCTGGGCACCAATCTTCTGGTATTGCCGAAGGGCTAACATCGGATTCATGTTCTACCTCATCAAAACTCAAGGGTTCGTATAACCAGCGTATCGACCTGGCGTCAAAAAACTTTAGATCAAAAGCCAAAAGCCCGGAACGCTACAAACGTTGCCGGGCTTTTGGCGCCTGGTATCAATCAGCCTTTCTGTTGCGCAGTCAACGCCTCGAACATCGAGGTAATGTTGCTGGCGGTGGCTTTCAACTTGCCCACCAGGGTGTCCATGTCGTTGTACTTCTTGGTCAGTACTGCCGTCAGGGTTTCGATACGGCGGTCCAGGGCCTCCTGATCCAAGGTCAGCTTGGCCTTGGTCTTGTTCAGCTCAGTCGTACGCTGATCGAGAACACCGCCGGTCTGGGCAAAAGGCTTGATGGCATTGTCCATGCGCTCCAACAGGCCCTTTTCGCCGGTGAACAGGGCCTGCACCTCGCCACCGAGCTTTTTGTCGTTCATCGCCGCGGTGAACTTGGTGGTGTCGAAGTCCAGGGCACCGGTCTTCTGGTTGGTGGTAATCCCCAACTGCGCCAAGACGGTCAGCTTGTCGCCAGATCCCACTTCAGACAGCGGCGCACGCATGGCCGCCAGGATCGAGCGCGGCAACGAGTCACCCGTCAACTGGGCCGGAATGGTCGGCTTGCCATCATCATCCAGAGACGGCTTGGTCAGCGCGCTAACACTGTTGGCCACCGCATTGTAGGCGTCAACGAACTTCTGGATCGAAGCCTTCAAACCATCGGTGTTGGCCGCGACGGTAATGGTCGAGGTGCCCTTGGCGACCAGGTTGAAGGTCATCCCGGAAACCGCCTTGTCCACCGAGTTGCTCTTGCTGGTCAGCGCCATGCCATCGACGGTGAACTTGGCATCCACCGCCAGCGCACCAATGGAACCAGCAGAAGTGGCGGTCATTGGCGAGCCGGAAGCGCCAACGACATTGCTGCCATCGATTTCCAGACCGGCAATACCGCTAAGAGAAATATCGGAGCCCGCACCGGTCGTGGTCGAACCCACCACCAGACGCGATCCAAAGGAGTCGGTCACGATGTTCGCGCTGATACCCGCGCCCTTGAGCGATGCGTCGGCGTTGATCGAGTCACGCACCGACTGCAAGGTAGCACCGGCTTTTATATCGAGGTTGTAGTCAGTGCCATTTTGACTGATTTTCAAGGTACCAGTCGGAATAGCACTTGTAGTACCGCCAGCAAAGGCAGCACTGGTGACTTTCGAGGAAGTCGCAAGATTCTGCACATCGACAACATAGCTGCCATTGACCGCAGCATTGCCAGCGACCGCCGTTACATACTTGCTTTCGGAAGTAGTGGCGGCATAGCCGGGAAATTGCGGATTGGTCTTGCTACTGAGCTCGGTAATGGTGGTCCGAAAGGTCGACAACAAGGACTTCAAGGTGCCGATGCCGGAGATGCTTGCGGTGTTGTTCGCAGTTCCCCGGTCGATCTGACCTTGCTTGGGTGCTTTATCAGCATTCACCAAGGCTTTGACGATAGCACCGGTATCGAGGCCGGAGCCTAGACCGGTACCCGGTAGAATTGGACTTGCCATGGAGATCTCCCTTCAGTGTGTCGCCGGTCTTTTGACCATTACAACGCCCAAAAGAACATAGCAACAAATTTCATGCCAGCTGTCAGACTTTAGCGCTGAACAACAGGCTGCTCGCATCATTCAAACTATTGGCCAACTTCAGGACTTCTTCGTTGGGGATCTGACGGATCACCTCACCGGAGTCACTGGCAATGACCTTGACGACGACCTTGCCAGAAGGCTCGTCGATCGAGAATTCCAGGTTACGCTTGACCGATTGCACAAACTTTTCAATTTCCTGAATGGCCATTTTCAGTTTGTCCCGCTCGGTTTGCCCGCCCTTACTCTCTTCCTTGACAGTCGGCAGCGCCACAACGTCTGCTTGAGGCTTCTCCACTGGCTTGTCAGCAACAGGTGTTGCCGGCTTGGCCGCTGGATAAGACAAGTTCAGCTTCACGCTCATATCCATGTCCATCACCTCTTAAAGTAAAAAGCGAGAGAGCACGACCAGCGCACTCCCCCGCCAAAGCTTAGCCAGCTATTACTGAAGCAGTTTCAGTACAGCGGACGGCAGTTGGTTGGCCTGGGCCAGAACTGCGGTGGAAGCTTGTTGCAGAGTTTGCTGCTTGGTCATCTGCGCAGTTTCAGCAGCGAAGTCGGTATCTTGTACGCGACCCAGTGCAGCACTGGCGTTTTCGTTGATGTTCTGCAGGTTGGAGATGGTGCTGGTCAGACGGTTTTGTGCAGCACCCAGGTCAGCACGGCTGGCGTTGATGGTCGACAGAGCCTTGTCGATTGCATCGATCGAAGCCTTGGAGCTGGCTTCAGCGGTGGCGCTGCTGTTACCGGTAATGGCGATGGCGCCGGAGTTGACAGCCAGGGTAGTAGCGTCGAAGCCGGTGGCCAGAGCGATGGTGATCTGGTTGGTAGCACCAGTGTTGGAACCGACCTGGAAGGTCATGGTGCCAGCGGAACCGTCGATCAGGTTCTTGCCGTTCAGGTTGGTCGACTGGGCGATACGAGTCAGCTCGTCCGACATCGAAGCGAATTCTTTGTTCAGTGCAACACGGTCAGCGGTGCCGTTCGAGTCGTTTCGTGCTTGAACAGCCAGTTCACGCATACGTTGCAGGATGTTGGTGGATTCCTGCAGAGCGCCTTCAGCGGTCTGAGCGATGGAGATACCGTCGTTGGCGTTTTTGATCGCCATGGTCTGACCGCGGATCTGCGAAGTCATACGGGTAGCGATTTGCAGGCCGGCGGCGTCGTCTTTTGCACTGTTGATTTTCAGGCCGGAAGACAGGCGAGTCATCGAAGTCGACAGAGCGTCGGAAGCGCGGTTCAGGTTCTTCTGAACGTTCAACGATGTGACGTTAGTGTTTACTGTTAAAGCCATGACGAATTCCTCGTTGGTTGGGTACTGCGGCTTCCGGCCCTGGCAACCGCCGGGTATGGCCTAGAGAACCTTCGTAATAGTTATCGTCGGCAATGCAAGTTGCTTTAGGGGATTTTCAAAAAAATTTGCCATCAGCGTGCCACCCCTCGTAAATCAAGGGCTCGGCGTTTTCCAACCGTGGAAAAATGGCGCCAGGAAAATGCCGGAAAAG
This sequence comes from Pseudomonas sp. NFPP07, assembly GCF_900115645.1. NCBI lineage: Bacteria > Pseudomonadati > Pseudomonadota > Gammaproteobacteria > Pseudomonadales > Pseudomonadaceae > Pseudomonas > Pseudomonas sp. NFPP07. Next base: position 123,900 of record NZ_FOXG01000003.1, on the reverse strand, counting down.
ATCCGGGCGCGGAGATCGCCCGGGCAGGCAGGGAATGTTTCAGCCAGCAGAGAGGGAACGCAGCACTTCAACGCATTCGTATTGCAGGTAGTCGGCCAGGGCCAGCCAGTTTTGCCCTTGCTGACATTCGAACATCAGGCCAAGCAACGTCTCCCAGTCCTGGCGCTGCTCTGGCGGCGCGGTATCGATCAGCGGCTGGATCGCCCCCATCAACTGGACCATGGTCACGGCCGTCTCGACATCGTGCCCCAGGCGAAAGTCCTCGGCGCATTGCTGCAAGCGGGCGATCAGCCCCTCGATCGCGCTCATTGGCTGAACTCCGGATGGTAGGTCGTCCCGGCAATCATCGCCCCGTCCCGACTGCTGTTATAGAAGCGCACCCGCGGATGACCGGCGATAAAACGCTCCAGCTCGCACAGGTAACTGCGGAAATTGAGTTGGGTCCTGACCCGCTGGCCATGCCCGTCCAGTACCCAGTGCCGGGCCGCGCCCAGCTGCGGCCCCAGCTCACCGTCGAGCCAGCCGGCATGCGTCTTGTTCATCGGGAAGGCAAAGTCGGCACCGAACAAGGTAACCTGCTCGGCGCCCATTTTTACCGCCAGGTCCACCGCGGGATGGATCACGCTGCCGCCGACATACAACTGCGCCTTGGGCAATTGCCCGCGCATCCGCGTGTAAATCGGGCTGGCGGAATACCCCACGTAACGCGGTCCCTGCCAGAGCGTCAGAATCTGCGGATCGACCATCGGCAGATAGACCAGGGTGATGGCTGCCGATTTTTCTGGTGGCAGGTGCAGGCTGGAAATCCGGTGATCGATGCTGACCACGATATCCGGCTCGATCCCCTGTTTGAGCAACGGCCGGTAGGCGGTATCGACACAGATAAACAGAGGCCGCCGGGCCTGGGCGCGAATCTCGCGCAAGCGTTCGAAATGCCGCTCCAGGCTCGGCCCGGTGGCAATCACAAAAATCTCGCGCCCCGGCTGGCTACCGAACAGCTGCGCCACGTCACTGTCGCTGGCCACCAGCTCGGCACTCGCTTGCAGGCGTTGGGCGACCTCCGGGGAATCGGCCACGAAGTCGCGGTTATTGAAGGCCAGGTGCACCTCACTGACCAGGCGATCGCGGATCTTGGCGTTGTAGTCATCCGCCAGCACCAACTCGGAGGGCAAGGCGAAGAACGGCAACTGGATCTCCGTCAGATCGCCGGCATAACTCAGTTCCACTCGAGGATCGTTCAACCAGGCCTGCTGATCGAGCAATTGCAGCACCAGCGCAAACACCGCGCCGTTCAGGATGTGCACCTGCAAGCGTTGCAGTGCCGGGTTCTCCAGCAGTATCTGCTGCAAGTCGCCCAAGCCGGTACCGTACAGATGGATCACCGGGCTGTCGGCCGGCAGGCTCGCCGCCTGGGTTCGTGCTTCCGCCGTGCGATCGTGGCGACTGGTCAGCTGAATGCCGGAAATACTCAAGGTCGAACCCAGGCCTTCGACCAGATCCGCCTGCAACGCAGCACTGTCCTCCGCCAGCAACCGCTCGAGCAGTCGCGGCCAGCGAGCCTGTATTGCCTGGGCATTGCCCTCGAAGCTTTCGCTCATGCTGTCTCGCCTATCTTCATGCAAAAAAAATAGCGCTCAGGGTACACCCTGGGCGCTATTTTTGGATGCCGCGGGATCAACTCATGGGCGATAGATAATCGCCGAGCCCCAGGACAGCCCTACACCGAAGCCACTCAGGGCCACACGTTGCCACTTCGACTCGAGCACGTGCTTTTCCAGCAGCAGCGGAATGCTCGACGATACGGTGTTACCGGTCTCGACCATGTCCTTGATGAACTTCTCCGGCTCGCCTTCGAAACGGCGCGCCACGGCATCGACGATCGCCGCACTGCCCTGGTGGATACAGAACGCATCGATCTGCTCCGCCTTCAGGCCGGACTCATCCAGCAGCTCATTCAAATGCGCCGGGACTTTCAGCAGGGCAAAGTTGAACACCTGGCGGCCATTCATGAAAAACACGCCATCGGTGACTTTCAAGTGCGGAGCGCCGGAACCGTCGGTGCCGAATTTGGCCTTGCCCAGCTGCCAGGGAGCGTCTTCGCCCATCCAGGTAGCAGTCGCCGCATCGCCGAACAGCATGGTGGTGTTGCGGTCTTGCGGGTCGACGATCTTCGAGTAAGGGTCGGCGGTGACCAGCAGGCCGTTCTTCAGGCCCGCGGCCTCCATGAAGCCCTTGAGTGCGTAGATGCCATAGACATAACCGGAGCAGCCCAGGGAAATATCGAAGGCCGCGACGTGGGTCGGCAGGCCCAGCTTGTCCTGGACAATGGCGGCGGTGTGCGGCAAGCCTTCTTCGTCGCCGTTCTGGGTGACTACGATCAGCGCGTCGATCGACTCGCGCGACAGTTGCGGGTTGTTGGCGAACAGCGCATTGACTGCTTCGACACACAGGTCCGAGGTTTCCTGCGTGGCGTCTTTGCGCGGCAGGAAGGCCGAACCGATCTTGCCCAGGATGAACTCTTCATCCTTTTCGAATTTTGCACCTTGTGCGTAATTGTCTACGCCGGCTACAGGCACGTAGCTCGCAATGCTCTTTATGCCAATCATTACGGCTTCCCAATAATAAACAGCTGAATACCCCGACCACCGGACCGGGGCTGCCGACAAACAGACATCCTGGCGCCCCTGACAGGCGACAGCGGGAAGAATAAAAGGCTATCACTGCGCCGTTTACCGGCCAGGCGCCATCTCCCCGGTCAATACAATACAGTGAAGATGCGCGTTATGACTCGCAGGTCACGCTATTTTGCCGAATCAGCCATACAAACGACTATTCGACAAATGCCCAATCCAGTGCGGTACCGCGCTTGAGGGCCTGGCGCGCGCAACGCCCGAGGACCGCGTCGATGTGCTTGGGGGCCAGCCCCAGGCCCGGACGAATGGCCCTGACGTTATCGCTGCTGAACACCTCCCCCGCCGCCATATCGCGGGTGACATAGAGGGAACGGCGGTACAACACCGACTGCCGCTCGGCCTCGGTCGCGCCGTAACGCACCTGGCCCAGGGCCTGCCAGGCACGCTCGGTTTCCACCACCAGGCTGTGCAGCTCCGCCGGTTCCAGGGAAAAACTCGCATCCACCCCGCCGGCGGCGCGGTCGAGGGTGAAGTGTTTCTCCACCACAGTGGCGCCCAGCGCCACGGCGGCCACGGAAACCCCGACGCCCATGGAGTGGTCGGACAAACCGACCTCGCAGCCGAACAGCGCGCGCAGATGGGGAATGGTCAGGATGTTGCTGTTTTCCGGCGAAGCCGGGTAGGTGCTGGTGCATTTGAGCAGCACCAGATCCTTGCAGCCGGCCTCCCGGGCGGCGCGCACGCTTTCGTCCAGCTCGGCGATGCTGGCCATGCCGGTGGAAATGATCAGCGGCTTGCCGGTGGCCGCGACCCGACGGATCAGCGGCAGGTCGGTGTTTTCGAAACTGGCGATCTTGTAGGCCGGCACGTCGAGGCTTTCGAGAAAGTCCACGGCGCTCTCATCGAACGGCGTGGAGAACGCCAGCATCCCCAGTTCCCTGGCGCGGGCGAAGATCGGCGCGTGCCACTGCCAGGGGGTGTGGGCCTTTTCATACAGGGCATACAGCGAAGAGCCGGCCCAGAGACTGGCCGGATCCTTGATGAAGAACTCGCCATGCTCCAGGTCCAGGGTCATGGTGTCGGCGGTATAGGTCTGCAACTTCAGGGCATGGGCGCCGGCCTTGGCCGCGGCCTCGACGATCTGCAGGGCAACGTCCAGCGACTGGTTATGGTTGCCGCTCATCTCGGCAATGATGAACGGCGGCGAGCCGGCGCCGATCGAGCGCGAGCCGATCTTGAAACTAGTCATTGGGGTTTTCCTTCGATTCACGCGTAAATTCATCAGTGCCCAGATCATCTCCGGCACGGCGCAATGGATTGCCGGTCATCTCGAACAGGGCCGCCGCCACCCGCAATGCACCCTGCCCGTCCACCAGCTGCCGGGAGCGCTGCGCCAGGCTCTGGCGCAACGGGTAATCGCCAACGAGCGCCGCGACCGCCTGGCGGATCTGCTCGACACTCACCTGCTCGCTGGGCCCCAGGTAGACATACATGCCCGCCTCGGCCAGCAGCCGGGCATTGGCCTCTTGATTGCCGGCCACGCTGATGCACAGGGTCGGCAGGCCCAGGGCAGCGCGCTCCCAACTGGTGCCGCCGCCGGCGCCGATAAACAGGTCCGCCTCGGCCATCAAGCGGGAAAAATCGCTGACATAGGCGTGCAAACGCCAATGCCCGCGACCGGCCGCCAGTTCCTGCATCTGCGCCCAGGCCGGGTTGCCGGCCCCGGCGACAAAGTCCACCTGCAGGTCGTCCAACGCACTCAAGGCCAGCATCGCCTTGTGGGTCTGGCTGGCCGCATCGAAGCCGCCGAAATTCACCAGCACCCGACTCGCTCGCTCGCGAATGGCGATCGGCGGACAACGGAACTCCTCGCGCAGCAAGGCGAAGTGCGGCCCCAGCAGCGTCCGGCACTCGGCGTCGATCAGGCCGGCATAGGCCTGGGGCGTGCCGCTGAAGTTCTGGTCGAGCAACAGGTCGACCTCGTGCCGTCGGTTGGCCAGGTCATCGATGGCGGCAATCCGTGGCGCCCATTGCCGCGCCGCCTGCTGCCACTGCCGGTCGAGGCCGTAGTGATCGACCAGCACCCAATCGAATCGCGGCTGATCCTGCAACGCTGCCCGCAAGGCGGCGATATCCGCCTGCCAGGGCAGCGGCGCCTCGATGTCCTGCGCGCATTCACCCGGATAACTCGCCGGCAGGGCGAACGTCTGGAAACCCAGTCCGGCCAGGCGATCCAATGGCTGTCCGGGCAAGCTTCGGCAAGCGAAAGCCACTGTGGCGCCCTGCTCGCGTAAGACCCTAGCCAGGGTCAGGCAGCGGGCGATATGGCCGCTACCAATGGTCGGCGAGGCGTCGGCCCGGATCAGCACTCTCACTCCAGCTCTCCACCGGCTTTCAGCGCCGCGTACAGATACTCCGCGCGTAGCCAGTCCTCCTCGGTGTCGATGTCCTGGACCAGATGGCGCGGCAGGATTACCGGCAGGCTGAGCGGGGAAAACACCAGGTCGCCGCGCAACCAGGCCTCGCTGCGCCCCCAATAGAACTGCCCGGCGTCCTGATAGGCCGGCGGCAGGTCCTGGGAGCGTGTGTTGCGAAACTCCGGATAAAGCGAAGTCAACGCGCCCTGCTCGTCCAGGGTCAAGGCCCGCTGCACCGGAAAAGCGAAGCTGCACACGGAAAAGGCGAAGGACTTTTCAGGATGGGCCTCCAGCGCCGCCAAGCCCTGGCGCAGGTAGCGCAGTTGCAACAAGGGCGCGGTGGCGTAAATGCAGCAGGCGTAATCGAAGGTCTCGCCACGCTCTCGCAACGCATTCAAGGCATGCACGATCACCGGCCCGGTGCCGGTGAAATCGTCCGCCAGCTCGGCCGGACGCATAAATGGCACCGTGGCGCCGCTGGCCCTTGCCAGCTCGGCGATCTCCGGGTCGTCGGTACTGACCAGCACCTGATCGAACAACCCGCAGCGCAGCGCCGTGGCAATCGAGCGGGCAATCATCGGCACGCCGTCGAACGGCTTGAGGTTCTTGCGCGCTATGCGTTTGCTGCCGCCACGGGCGGGAATGATTGCGATGGCACTCAAGGCTGGGCGGGCTCCTGGATAAGCTGGCGCAATTGCTCGGCCACATACGTCTGCTGCTCATCGTCCAGCGCCGGAAACAGCGGCAGGCTGATGGCTTCGCCGTAGTAGCGCTCGGCCTCGGGGAAATCCCCCGCGGCAAATCCCAGGTCGCGGTAATACGGCTGCAGATGCACCGGGATGTAATGCAGATTGACCCCGACCCCGGCCTCGCGCAATGCCTCGAACACCTCGCGATGGGTGCGGCGGATGCGCTCGGGCTGCAGGCGCACCACGTACAGATGCCAGGCCGACTGCGCCTGCTCCTGAGCCTGCGGCAGGGTCAGCGGCAGATCGGCCAGCAGGCGGTCATAACGAGCCGCCAGTTGCCGGCGCCGGGCAATGAAAGCGTCGAGCTTGTCCAGCTGGGACAAGCCCAGGGCCGCCTGCAGATCGGTGATGCGGTAATTGAAACCCAGCTCGGTCTGCTGGTAGTACCAGGGGCCGTGGCTGGGCTCGGTCATCTGCGCCGGGTCGCGGGTCATGCCGTGGCTGCGCAAGCGGCGCAGATGGTCCGCCAGTTGCGGGCTGTTGGTCAGGACCATGCCGCCCTCGGCGCTGGTGATGATTTTCACCGGATGAAAGCTGAACACCGTCATCGCCGCGAATTCGCCACAGCCCACCGGCCGGCCGGCATAGGACGCGCCCACCGCATGGGAGGCATCCTCGATCAGCACGAAGCCATAACGTTGCGCCAGTTGCGCCATGGCGCGCATGTCGCAGCTTTGCCCGGAGAACGCCACCGCCACCACCACCTTGGGCAGTCTGCCCATGCGCTCGGCGGCCTCCAGCTTGTGCGCCAACGCCCGGGCATCCATGTTCCAGGTGTGCGGGTCGATATCGACGAAGTCCACCTCGGCGCCGCAATAACGTCCGCAGTTGGCCGAGGCGAGGAAGGTATTGGGCGTGGTCCACAGCCGGTCTCCCGGCCCCAGGCCGGCGGCCAGGCAGGCGATGTGCAAGGCCGCCGTGGCATTGCACACCGCCACGCCATGGCCGGCCTCGCAGCGAGCGGCCATGGCCTGCTCGAAGCGTTCGATGGTCGGCCCCTGGGTCAGCCAGTCGGACCGCAGCACCGCGACCACCGCATCGATGTCCGCCTGGTCGAGACTCTGGCGCCCGTAGGGAATCATGCCGGTAACCTGGCATGCAGCTCGGCGATCTGGCCCACCGAGAGAAAATGCGGATTGGTGTCGGAGCGGTATTCGAACGCCTCGCCCACCGGCCGCCCCTGTTCGCCCAGGCCGTCCACGGCAAAGTCGACGTTGACGTTGGTAAAGCGGATCGACGGCTGGATGGTGTAGTGATCGGTGAACTCCAGGGTCATGCGCGCGTCATCCAGCGGCACCATCAGCTCGTGGAGTTTTTCCCCCGGACGAATGCCCACCTGCTTGTGCGGCAGGTTTTGCGCCATGCCGCGCGCCAGGTCGACGATCCGGATCGACGGAATCTTCGGCACGAAGACCTCTCCGCCATGCATGCGCGAGAAGCTGTCGAGCACGAACTGCACCCCGTGATCCAGGGTGATCCAGAAACGGGTCATGCGCGCGTCGGTGATCGGCAACTCGCGGGCGCCTTCGGCGATCAGCTGGCTGAAAAACGGCACCACCGACCCCCGGGAGCCGGCCACGTTGCCGTAGCGCACCACGGCAAAACGGGTCGGCTGGTCGCCGGCGATATTGTTCGCCGCGACAAACAGCTTGTCCGACAGCAGCTTGGTCGCGCCGTACAGGTTGACCGGACTCGCCGCCTTGTCGGTGGACAGGGCGATGACTTTCTTCACGCCGTTGTCGATGGCCGCGGCGATGATGTTTTCCGCGCCGTTGACGTTGGTGCGGATGCACTCGGTGGGGTTGTATTCCGCCGCCGGCACCTGCTTCAAGGCCGCAGCGTGCACCACATAGTCGATCCCGCGCATGGCCTGGCGCAGACGCTCGGCGTCACGCACGTCGCCAAGGAAATAACGCATGCAGGGCGCATTGAAGGTCTGCTGCATTTCGTACTGTTTCAGTTCATCGCGGGAGAACACCACCACCCGCTTGGGCTGGTATTGCTCCAGCAGGCGCCGGATGAAATTGCGCCCGAACGAGCCGGTGCCGCCAGAGATGAAAATCGATTTGCCGTTGAACATGTCTTGAGTCCTTTTTCCTGTCAGCCAGGCTTATGCGAGCAGTTGCGCCCAGTCGACACTGGCAGGAGCGCCAGGAGTGAAGCCCTTGCCGGTGAGGCTCAGGTTCTGGTTGTAAGTTACATCGTGTTCGAAGCGCGCCTGCCATTTGTCACGCAGCGCCGCCGCGACCTGGGTATCGTCCGCCAGGATGCCCGGATGGAGGATCTGCACCTGCGGGGTCCAGACCGTCAACAGCCCGGCATCGGCCACTTTCAGGCACAGGTCGACATCAGCGAATGCCTCGGCGAAGTGTTCTTCGTCCAGGCCACCGACGGCGTTGTAGACGTCCTTGCGAATCATCAGGCAGGCGCCGGAGACCGCCGAATAGTCCTGCTCGGCGAGCAAGCCGTTCAGGTAGCCGCTGGCGCCTTTCGGCTCACCGGCGAACGCCGCCCCCAGATGCCCGTTCAACCCGAGAACCAGGCCGGCCGAGGTGGTCGCACCCTTGGCGTCGACCAGGCGCGCGCCGACAACCCCTACCTCCGGCCGCTGCGCCTGATTGAGCAGGCTCTCCATCCAGTCGGCATTGACCACTTCGCCGTCGGCCGCCAGCAGCACCAGGTATTCGCCCCGGGCCTCCTGGCTCGCCGCGTTGTACAGCGCCGAGGCGCTCAGGCGCCGCGGGCTGCGCAGCACGCGGATACGATCGCCCTTCTGCTCCAGGCTGGCGAGCCAGCTGGCCAACTCTTCGGACTGGCTATGGTTGTCGGCGATGACCACTTCGTAGCGTTGGTAGCGCGTGCGTTGCAGCACGCTGACCAGGCAACGCTGCAGCTGCTCCAGGTTGTCCTCGCTGCGCAGAATGATCGAGGCCAGCGGACGCTCGGCATGGCCGTAGTTGATCTGGTAGACCCCAGGCTGCGCCGCGCTGACCTGGGCCCGGTAGCCACGGTTGCCCAGATGGCGGGTCAACGCCTGGCTTTGTTGGGTGTTCTCCTCCACCGTCGCGGCCTGGCCGATCAACAGCGGCTCGGCCAGATGGGCCAGGCCGGCCAGCCCGCCGTCTTCGATCAGGCGCAGCAGCAGGTCGTATTCCATGGCCTGTGGAAAGGCTGTCGAATAGCCGCCGGCAGCCGCCAGCACATCCCGGCGAATCAGCCAGTGGCCGGCCATCAGGTCCGGCACGCTTTGCAGCAGGTCGAGGTTGACGCCCGGGCGGAACACATCCTTCAGCGCGCCATCGGCGCCGTAGTGGATTTCGTCCATGGCCACCGCGCGGCACCCTTGCGCGCCGAGCAGTTCCAGGCTGGCGCGCAGCAGGCCGCTGGCGGTAAAACGCTCGCCGGCACGGGCCAGGAGCAACCAGTCACGGGAGGATTGCGCCGCGACCTGGTTGATACGCTCCACATAGTTGCTGGTGCTGACCTTGACGAAATGCACGGTGTCCTGGGCGATGGTGGTCGCCGGCAGGTCGCCCGTGGTGAAGACCACCACCTGGAAAGACCGGCAATGGCCGTTGACCAGGCTGTCGAAGGTCGCCTGCAGCTTGACCATGTCCGCGTCGAGGTCGAGCAGCAGGATGCCGAAGCTCGGGCCACCGTTGTGCCGGGCCAGGTGCTCGTTGATCGCCTTGAGCTGCTGCGCCTCGGGGTTGCGCGCCTCCAGCCACTTCAGCAGGCGCCCCGAAGGCATGTTCTCCAGCAGCCCCGGGCTGTCCTGGAAAGGCAGCGACGCCAGGCACTCGGCCCAGGCCTGCAATTTGCGGGCATCGTTCTGCTCCTGAGGGTCCTGCCCCTCGCAAGCCTGCAGCGAGGCCGCCAGACGCTGGACCACCTCAAGGTTGAACAGGTTGCACGACAGCGCCTCCCACAGGCGGCTGCGCAGAGTACGCTCGGTGTCGTTGGGTTGTACCTGCATCAACTCCCGCTGCTTGAGCAGCACGCCTTCGAGCTCCTGCAGTTGCAGGCGGCCGGCCGGCATCCCATGCATGAGGAATTCGAATTCGGTCAACAGGTCGAACATCGGCTTGTTGTAGAACGGCATCTCGACGAACTGTTCCGGGCCGAACGAACGCACCGGCTCGGCCCCCGGCTCAAGCCAGGCCGAACGGAAAATCATCTTGCCGTTGAGCGAGCGCCCGCTGAGCAGGCACTCGGCCATGGCCGTGAAGCTGTCCAGGGCAATCTGCTTGGCCCGCTGTGGGTCCAGGCCGCTCAAGCCGGTGGGCAACGACGCCAGGAAGCCGGCGAACGCCTCGCGCTGGGCCACCGACTTGGCGTCGCCGTAGGTCAGCACCGTCAACACATCGGTGTTGTGCTCCGAGGCGTTGTAGTTGACTTCACGCACGGCGAACGGGATCGGCAGGATCCGCGCCTTGGCCGAGGCCAGCAGGAAGAAGGTGTGGCCGATTTCCTGCCATTCGAAACTGGTCCCCGGTGGCAGCAGGCTGTACCACTGTTGCAGCAGGTCGGTGCGGGTCACCGCGTAGAACGGCGGCAGGAAATGGCTCATGAACGCCATGACTCGCTCGCCGGCATCTGCCGAGGCGTAGTCCTCGATCACCCGGCAATCGCGCCGGTAGTAGTTCACCTCGGCGGCGCGGGCCAGGTACATCATCCCGTAGCCATGGCACAGGCCGTAGTCGGGATTGGCTTCGAGAAACTCCACCGACTCGGTCAGCGCGCCATGCAGCAGGAAGTCGTCGTCGGCGGCAAATACCATGTACGGCGTGGTCACCTGCCCGACACCGTAGGTGAGCTTGTCCTGCAGGCCCTTGTAGGTGTACTGCGGCAGATGCCGGTAGTCGACCTGGGGGAACTGCCCGGCCAGGCTTTCGTCGGCGTGCTGCGAAGAGTCCAGCACCAGGATCTTGCAGGGGTAGGTGCTGTAGTACTGCAAGGTGCGGCGCAAGAACGCCTTGCGATTGTGGGACATCACCACCAGCGTGAAACGCTCGCTCAACGGTGCGCTAGTGTTTTGAGCCTTGTCTTGAACCTGCATCAGTGTTTCCCCACAACCGGCAAAGTGCTGTTACCTGCAAACCATTGAATTCAACGAACGCGACGCAGATAGCCATCCGGCGCCACGGTGATCAGCAGCTTGTTCTGCATCTGGTAGTCGATCTCGAAGTCGCGGTTCTCTTCCAGATAGGCCCAGACCGCGGTTTTCGGGTTGTCGCCCGGGCCCCATGGGCGGTCCGGGAAGAAGTCCGCCGGCATGTCCTCGACCACGGTGTCCATCACCACGCAGTAGCTGTCCACCGACACCAGCGGCGCGTACAAACGCAGCTCCTCGAGCACGTGCTCGTGGGTGTGGTTGGAGTCGAGTACCAGAATCACTTTTTTGCCTTCGGCGGCGGCGCGCACCTTGGCGGCAATCGCCGGATCGATGCTCGAGCCTTCGATCATCTGGATGCGCTTGCTCATCGGATGGCTTTCGATGGCTTCGCGGTTATGCGCGCGGATATCCAGGTCGATGCCCAGCACTTCGCCGTGGCCCTGCAGTTCGAGCAGCGAGGCGTAGTAGATGATCGAGCCGCCGTGGGCGATGCCGCATTCGATCACCAGGTCCGGCTTGACCCGCCAGATGATCTCCTGCATGGCCATCATGTCCTGGGGCAGCTGGATGATCGGGCGGCCCATCCAGGAGAAGTGATAGCTGTACTTATGGCCGGCGGACTCGTTGAAGAAATCGCGCGCCAGGCCCTTGAGTTTCTGGTCTTCGCCCTGGGCGCGGATCTGCTCCTGACACTCGGCTTCGAAGGCTTGGATGATGCTGTTGTCGGTCATGGTCGGGTCTCAATAAACGTCATTTGAACCAAGCGCTGTCGACCGCGTGATAGACATAACGCCCATCGGTCATGCGCTTGATTTCGTCGAGATAGTTGGAATTCATCACAAACAGCTGGGCACCCTCGGGCAAGGTCGCCATGGCCTCTTCGGGGGACGACACACGGGCGCCGCTCAGGGGCAGGTAACGGCCCTGCTTGGCTGGATTGATATCCACCACCTGGTCCACCGAAACGCCCGCACGCTGCAGGAACAGCGAATAGATCACACCCTTGGAAGACGCGCCCCAGATCGCCGAGCCCGCCTCGGGTTGGGCCTGGATGATCTGCTTGGCGCGCTCGAGGCTGGCGGTGAAATCCAGCGGCATCTCCAGGCGCTCGACCGGCGTCTCGCCGGGCTCGCGCAAGGTGCCGAGGTCGGCCACCACGTACAGGTATTGGCCGCCGAACAGGTGGCCGGCTTCATGCACGCTGCCGAACATCCGGCGCAGGTCGTCCAGGCGGAAGTAGTTGACGTGCTCGTAGAACACGTCGAACCAGGCGCGATGCTCGACGATCCAGTCGAAGCACGGCACTTCGATGTAGATCTGCCCGCCCCGGTTGGCCTCGGCCATCTGTGCCAGGAACGCCCGCGGGTCGGCGATATGCTCCAGCACATGGCGCAACACCACGGCATCGGCCGACAGGCCCAGGCCAGAGGTAAAGGGCGCCTTGATCACATCGGCGTTATCGCCTTCGTAGGCCGGGTCGATGCCGTTGATGCGATAGCCCCGCTCACGCAGCAGCTCAAGGAAATAGCCCTTGCCGCAACCGACCTCGATCAGCTCGCGGCCCTTGAAATGCCGGGCGATGATGCTCTCGACATCCAGCAGGTGACGCTGGAACTGCGCCGAGTGCGCTTGCTCGTTCTGGTAGTCGCTGTCGTAGCTCAACTTGTCGGGGTCGAAAGCCTGGTTGAAGATCAGGCCGCTCTCCTCGTCCTGCACCAGCACCATGTCGGCACAGGCCGACGCCCTGGCGCTCTGCGCGTCGGCGAAGGTGCGATTCTGCAGCACCGGCAGGTCCATGACCCGATACAACTCATGCCCCATGTTCAGCTCCCAATAGTTGTTGCAGGCGCTGGTTCGCCCCCCAGAACGCCATGGGTTCGTGGGCAGGATAGGGGTAATGCCCAAGATTCAGGCGGATCATCGAGCCACGCTCGCGCACCCGTCGCTCGACCAGCGCACGAACCGATATCGGCTGGCCGCTGGAACAGTTGACCACCCCGGAAAACTCCCGCCGTTGCAGCAACGCCGCCAGGCTGGCGGCGGCGTCTTCGATGGCCAGGTAATCGCGCAGCTGTTCGCCGGCGGACATGTCGAACACCGCATCGCCGGCGTCGATCGCCCGGTCCAGGGCGGCCAGCAGGCTGTTGGGGTTCTGCCCGGCGCCATGCAGGTAGAACAGCCGCACCCATTGCAGGGTGAACGGCAGTTGCTGCTGCAGGTTTTCCAGGAACAGCCGCAGGCTGTGCTTGGCCAACCCATAGGGATTGCTCGGCTGCGCCGGCGTCTGCTCGTCGAGCGGACCGCTCTGCATACCGTATTCGAAACAGGTGCCGGTGATCATGACCTGGGGCACGCCCGCCTCGACCGCGGCCTTGATGAACCGGTAGTCGGCCATCAGGTTGTGCTCGAAGTGGAACAGCGCCTTGTAATTCGGCAGCCCCGGCCAGGCCAGGTGCGCCAGGGCATCGACGCCCTCGACCAGGGCGGCGATATCGGTGTCGGCGGCATGCACGTCCGCGGCCACCCGCTCCACCGCTCCAGCCCAGGGCATGGCGGCCAGCTTTTGTGGGTCACGGGCCAGCGCCCGCACCTGGCAGCCGCGGGCCAGCAAGGCGGCGACCAGATGCCGGCCGACAAACCCGCTGGCCCCGGTGACCAGTACCTTCAGGCCACTCACAGCAGCTTCAACTCGGGCACGGCGATCACGAAACGCCCGCCCCACTGGCGAACGTGGGCCAGTTGCTCGCCGACTTCCGACAGCAGGTTCCACGGCAGCACCAGCACATAGTCCGGGCGCTCGCTGTCGATACGCTCGGGCGCGACTACCGGAATTCGGCTGCCGGGCAGGAACTTGCCCTGCTTGTGCGGGCTGGCGTCGGCGACCCAGGCCAGCAGGTCCGGCTTGATCCCGGCGTAATTGAGCAAGGTGTTGCCCTTGGCCGCGGCGCCGTAACCCACCACGCGCTTGCCTTCGGCCTTGGCCTGGAGCAGGAAGCGCAGCAGGTCATGCTTGATGCGCTCGGCGGCCGGCGCCAGGGTTGCGTAATACTTCGAGGTCTTGACCCCGGCTTGTTGCTCGAGCTGCAACTGCTGTTGCACCGCCGCCTGCACCTCGCGGCGCGGGCCATCGCTGCGCTGTACGAAGACCCGCAACGAACCGCCATGGGTCGGCAGTTGGCTGACGTCGAAGACTTCTAGGCCATTGCGCTCGCACAGCGTCTGCACCGCGGTCAGCGACAGGTAGGAATAGTGTTCGTGATAGAGCGTGTCGAACTGCGCGCCGGCCATCAGCGTCAGCAGTTGCGGGAATTCGAAGGTGGCCACGCCGGTCGGCTTGAGCAGCGTCGCGAAACCGCCAAGGAAATCGTTGATGTCCGGCACATGGGCCAGCACATTGTTGGCGGCCATCAGGTCGGCGGCCCAGCCTTGGTTTTTCAACTGCGCGGCGGTGTCGCGACCGAAGAACAGCTCACGAATCTCCAGGCCTTTTTCCCGCGCGGCTTGCGCGGTGCTGCGGGTCGGCTCGACGCCCAGGCATTTGATCCCGCGAGCGGCCACGTACTGCAACAGGTAACCGTCGTTGGCGGCGACTTCCACCACACGGCTGTCAGCCGTCAAGCCAAAGCGCTCGACCATCTCGGCCACATAGCGCTCGGCGTGGGCCAGCCAAGTGCTGGAGAACGAACTGAAGTAGGCGTACTCGGCATCGAACAGGCTTTCGGCGCTGGTGTAATCCTCGGTCTGTACCAGCCAGCATTGCTGGCACACGGCGACCTTCAGCGGCACCCACTGCTCGGCCTGTTCAAGACGCTCGGCATGCACATAGGCATTGGACGGTGGCGAGGTGCCGAGGTCGATCAACGGCAGGCTCAGCGGCGCGGCGCACCCACGGCAGTTCATAGACGCACTCCAGCAAAGTGTTGATCGAGCGCGGGATGGCTGGAATCCCGGGCCGACAGATTATTGACAGGCAACGGCCAGGCAATCGCCAGCCGTGGATCATTCACCGACAGACCGCCCTCGTGCTCCGGCGTGTAATCGGCGCTGTGCAGGTAGAGCAACTCGGCGTCGTCGGTGAGGGTCTGAAAACCGTGGGCGAATCCGGCCGGGATCAGCAGGCTACGGCCATCGCCGGCCTTCAAGTGCTCGGCGTGCCAGTGCAGAAAGGTTTCGGAGTCCGGACGCAGATCCACCGCCACATCCCACACCTCGCCGCGCAGGCAGGTAATCAGCTTGGCTTCCGGCGCCTTGGCGTTCTGGTAATGCAGACCACGCACACTGCCCTTCTCGCGGGTACAGGAATGGTTGATCTGGCGGATATGAAACTCGCTGCCGAATGCACTCAGACTGCCTTCGCAGAACAGCCGGGCGAAGTGTCCGCGCTGATCTTCGAAGCGTTTGTGCTGGACGCTGAACAGCCCGGCCAGCGGCAGCTGTTTCAAGGAAAACTCGCTCACAGCGCGCCCCGGTACAGGTTCAGTTGAGCGAGGGTCACAGCGCGCATATCGTCGCCACGCTGCCAGGCCAGATGCCAGTCCAGGGTCTGCGCCAGGCATTGCTGCAGCGACCAGCGCGGTTGCCAGGCCAGCAGCTGGCGTGCGCGGCTGCTGTCCAGGCGCAACAGGCCGGCTTCGTGCAGCTCGCTCGGCTCGATCCGCAGCCCGGGGGCGGCTGGCCAGCGCGCGGCCAGCAACTCGACCACTTCGCCGACGCTGCACATGTCCGCTTCGCTTGGCCCGAAGTTCCAGGCCCCGGCGAACCGCGGCCCTTGTTCGTAGAGGCCGGCGGCCAGTTGCAGGTAGCCGGCCAGTGGCTCCAGGGCGTGCTGCCATGGGCGCACCGCCTGCGGATAGCGCAGGGTTACCGGCTCGTCGGCCGACCAGGCCTTGAGCACATCGGGGATCAACCGTTCAGGAGCAAAGTCGCCACCGCCCAACACGTTGCCGGCGCGCGCCGTGGCCAGGGCCAGGCCATGCTCGGCATGACGCTCGGCCGGGAAGAATGAAGCGGCATAGGACTGCGCCAGCAACTCGCAGCACGCCTTGCTGCTGCTGTAGGGGTCATGCCCGCCCAGGGCTTCGTTTTCACGGTACGGCCACAGCCATTCCTGGTTGGCGTAGACCTTGTCGGTGGTCACCAGCACGCAGGCGCGCACGCCGCCGACCTGGCGGATCGCTTCCAGCAGGTTGAGGGTGCCCATCACGTTGCTGGAGTAAGTACCCAGCGGGTCGCGATAGCCTTCGCGCACCAGCGGCTGCGCCGCCAGGTGCAGGACGATTTCCGGCTGTATCTCGGCGATCAGTTCCAGCAAGGCGCCAAGGTCACGCAAGTCGCCACGCTGGTCGTTGATACCCTCGGCGACCCGCGCCAGCTCGAACAGGCTCGGCTCGGTCGCAGGGTCCAGGGAGAAGCCACTGACTTCGGCCCCCAGGCTGTGCAGCCACAGGGTCAGCCAGCTGCCCTTGAAACCGGTGTGGCCGGTCAGCAAAACCCGCTTGCCACGCCAGAATTGCGCGCTCAGGCCCATTGCTTCCATGGGGCCTCCCCGCTCTGCCAGAGTTGCTCCAGGTGGTTCTTGTCACGCAGGGTGTCCATCGGATGCCAGAAGCCGTCGTGCTGGAAGGCATGCAATTGGCCTTGCCGGGCCAGGGTGGCCAGCGGGCCGGCTTCCCACACCGTGTCGTCGGCCGTCAGCAGCGGCAACACCTTGGGCGACAAGACAAAGAAACCGCCATTGATCCAGCCACCGTCACCGCGAGGCTTTTCGGTAAAGCCCAGGACGCTGTCGCCGTCGCGCTCCAGGGCGCCGTAACGACCGGGCGGCTGCACTGCCGTGACGGTCGCGTGCTTGCCATGGGCCAGGTGGAAGTCCACCAGGGCGCCGATATTCAGGTCGGAAACGCCGTCACCGTAGGTAAAGCAGAAGGCTTCTTCGTTCTCCAGGTAGCGTCCGGCCCGGCGCAGACGGCCGCCGGTCATGGTTTCCTCACCGGTGTCGATCAGGGTCACGCGCCAGGGCTCGCTGTAGTTCTGGTGAACGTCCATGCGGTTTTCCCGCATGTCGAAGGTGACGTCGGAGGTGTGCAGGAAGTAGTTGGCGAAGAAGTCCTTGATCGCGTACCCCTTGTAGCCCAGGCAGATCACGAAGTCGTGAATACCGTGGGCCGAGTACTGCTTCATGATGTGCCAGAGAATTGGCTTGCCGCCGATCTCGATCATCGGCTTGGGCTTGAGATGGGACTCTTCGCTGATGCGCGTGCCCAGGCCACCCGCCAAAATAACTGCCTTCATCGTCTCCCCTCTTGTTCCTCACAGGGCCCTGCCAAGCTGCAGCGAGCTTTTTGCGGACCTTCTGGATAAAACCTTGTGCCCTTGGCGGCGCCTTCCTTTCAGCGGAAACGCTCGTTTTATGGCGATATCGAGGGGGGCTTGCAGGAAACGCGCCAGCTCCTGGCGGGGCTGACGCATGACCTCGGCGTCGTGAATCAGAGCGGGCAACGCAGCAGATCGTAGGCTTGAGCAGCAAAAAACCCGGGATAACCGTCATAAAAAAGCCAGGCATCGAAAGCCTGGCTTTTTTGTCCCCGCAGACCCTGTCAGTCCGGCAACCAGCCCTTCATCCACAGATTCAGGTTATTGCCCCGCAACATGTAATCGCGCAGCACGTGCTCGCGCAGCGCATCGCCCATGTGGTAGCTGGCAGCGGGATCGGCCAGGTGCATGCGGATCGCTTCGATCCATTCCCGGGTGCTGTTGCTGACGACCTTGGTACACGGCAGGTAGCCGCGATAGGCCGCGGTGTCGGTGCAGATCACCGGGTAACCGCAAGCCCCGTACTCCAGGAGCCGCAGGTTGCTCTTGCAGTCGTTGAAGATGTGGAACTCCAGCGGCGCCAGGGCCAGGTCGAGGTTGAGGCTGGCCAGCCTGTACGGGTAAGCCTGCAGACTGATCAAGGCGTGGAACTCGTGGACATACGGCCGCAGCTCGTCCGGGCACATGCCGAAGAACACCCATTCGACTTCATTGGCCAGTTCGCGCACCACCTCGGCGATGACTTCCAGGTCGCCGGTATGGCTGGTCCCCCCTCCCCAGCCCACCCGCGGCTTGCTTGAGGTACCACGGCGGCTGGTCAGGCTGCCCCAGGGGTCGACCGGCAGCATGTTCGGCACGATCCGGATGTCGCTGTGCATGCCCGACAGCGCATCGGCCAGCGGCTGCGTGGTGACCACCACCCGGTCGCACAGGGCGATGCCCTGGCGCAGCAGGGCTTCGGTGTTGAGCGGTATATTGCGCGCGTGGCTGTTTTTCTTCGGCGCACTGACCACGTAGTCGTCAAGCTCAAAGACCCGCAGGGCACTGGAGTACTTTTTCATGCGCTGGATATCGCTCACCGCGCCGTCGCTGTAGCGGCACTGCAAGATGATCGAGTCGGGGGACAAGCGCTCGATTTCCACGTTCGCCGGGGACTCATGGGCCACTCGACCGATCAGCCGTCCCTCCTCTTCCAGCGCCGTCAGCGGCGCGATCACCCGGTAATGACCCACCGCCATGTTGTTCACCGGCAAGCCGAGCACCAGCGGCAAGGCCCGGGTCGAGAAGGGATTCCAGTTATCGCGCAACCCCACTTCCAGGCTGAAGCTGGAATAACCCAGGCTCAGGGCCGGGTTGTAGGCCGGGTCACGGGCGACCTGAGGCATCCAGCTGCGGTAGAACGTGTCTTCCTGCGCCTCCAGCGCTTCGGGCTCCGCTGGCGCCGTCTCGGCCGGCATCAACACCAGGCTGGCATGAGGCGTCCAGACCACCAGGTAACCGTCGCGATTGATCCGCAGGCACAGGTCGACATCACTCAGGCCCTGGGAATAGTTGACCTCATCCAGCCCGCCGACACTGTCGAATACCTCCTTGCGCACCAGCAGGCAGTCGCCGCTGACCGCGCTCCAGCTCTGCGGCACTTGCAAGCGCTGCATGTAACCGCGGGCGCTGGCGGCCTCGCCATGGAACGGCGAACTGGCGGCTCCAGCCAGGCCGAGGATCAACCCGGCGTGCACGATCGAGCCGTCCGGCCCGAGTATTCGCGCGCCCACCACCCCCACTTCCGGGCGCCGGGCGTGGTTGAGCAGTTCGTCCAGCCAGTCGCCGGAGCAGATCAAGGCATTGGCGTCGAGCAACAGCAGGTATTCGCCGCGCGCCTGTTGCGCCGCGTAATTACGGACCGCCGCCGCAGTGCCGCGGCCGGCAAACGGCAACACCCGCAACATGTCGGCACCGAGCTGCGCCATGGCCTCCAGCCACGCGGCCATGGCCGGGTCGCGGCTGCCGCTGTCGACGATCAGGATCTCGTAATGGCTGTAGGCGGTCTTTTCGATCAGGTTTTCGGTGCAGCGCTGCAAAGCCGCCAGTGAATCGCCAGCCTGGATGATGATCGACACCAACGGCCGCTGCGGGAACAGGTAGTCGATGTGGTTGAGCAGCGGCAATTCGTCGTGGCGGATGCGGTGCTCGACGCCGATTCTGTCCAGATGCGCGCCGACCAGGCCGGCGTTGCCCTCGATCACTGCGGGCAGCGACAGCCAGTCGGCGAAATTGAACGGGCTCTCGACCTGGATTTCTGCAATATGTTCGATGGTCTGCGGCCCCGCCTCTTCCACCAGGCGCCACAGCAGGTCATGAGGCGCCAGCTCGCCGAAGGCCGGGTCGAAACCGCCCTGGGTCAGAAAACGCTGGCGCTCGAATGCCAGCGTCCGGCCGACGTAGGGGTAACCGCGCATCAGGTCGAGGTTGAAATCAGGCTTGAACACCGGGTCGCCGGACTCGCCTTTGACCAGCGCGCCTTCGTCGCTGTAGACGCACAGCGCGCCCGGGCTCGCGGCAATGCGTTCGACAAGGATCAGCAGCGCCGACTCCTTCAAGGTGTCACCCGCACGCAGCAAGTAAAACCAGTGGCAACCTTCCAGCTGCGGCACCAGCGCATTGAGCTGCTGTGGCCACTGCGCCTCCAGCGGCAGTTGCAGCACGCGTTCGTGCTCCGCGCACTCGGTATTGGAGAGGACCAGGATCGCCTGCGGCGCATACAGCTGCCGCGCCAGGCTCTGCAGGGTCGACTCCAGGGCCACGCTATCGGCGTCCACGTCGATCACGACGGGCACGATCTGCGGCCGTGTCGGCCAGCTGGCGATGCGCTGTGGCAGGTGGCGTTTCTCGGTGTCGGTAAAACGCCGGATCGCCAGCCACTCCTTGTAGAACTCGGCGTAACTTTCACTCTCGCCGCCGACCCGGCCATTGACCACCGTACTGCGGTTGCCCAGTACCCGGGTCACGCACAGCTCGTCCCACTGCCAGCCGGGCTGCGCCATGCTCTCCAGGTCCACATAGCGTACCCAGCCCTCGGCCGGGGCCGACTCGCCGCTGCGCGCAGCGAGCATCTGCGCCAGCCAGTCCCATTCAAGTTTCGCCACGCGTTGCACTTGCGGTTGCTTGCTCAGGCGCTCCGGGTACAGGCGCTCGGTGCTCAGCACGGTATTGAGCAGCCCCAGGTTGCCACGCCGCATCAGGCACACGAACAGCGCCAGATCCAACAGCGCGAGGAAGCCCGCGCCCTCTTGCGTCAGGGCTGGCAACAGCTCCAGCACGTCGACACGGCGCATCAGGGTCGAGCTGAAATTACCGAGGAAGTGGCGCGGCGTGCTCTCGAGGATCGCCAGCATGTCGTCGCCCTTGAGCATCGCGTCGTTCGGCGACAGCCGGGCATTCTCGACCCGCGGCGGCAGAATGAAATTGCCGGCGTCGCTCAACACCCGCAAACCGCAGACCAGATTGATCTCGGGGTGATCGGCCAACACCTGCGCCTGCATGGCAATGCAGGGAGCGAACAGACGGTCATCGTCGCAGAGGATCTTGATCAGTTCGCCCCGCGCCTCTTCGACACAGCGCAGCAGGTTTTTCTGCATGCCCAGGCACTGCGGGTTGCGCAGATAGCGCACCGGATGGGGCGGCTCGGCGATGGCCTCGACCGCCTGACGGATCTCATCGCCAGCCGAGTCGTCGCAGATGACGATTTCGATCCGCTCCCAGGTCTGGGCCAGCGCACTCTCGAACGCCTGGCTGAAGAAGCGCGGATTGAAGGCAGGGATGACGATGCTGACTAGCGGGCGTTGATTCACGACGGGAAACTCTCGAGCGGCGGGCCCGGCCTGGTCAGGCGGGCCGCGGAACCGCTTAATGAAGACGGTTGGCGGCTCGGCGGTGCGGCCGCGCTCACAGGAGCGCGACCGGGCTCAGGCTCAGACCTTGTTGAACAGGCCCAGCTGGGTAATCTTGCTGAAGGCCAGTTGCGAGGCTTGCAGCATGGTCTGTTGCAGGGTCAGGCGGGTCAACACCTCGGCCGGGTCGGAATCGCGGATTGCCGACTGGGTCTGGGTATTGGCGGCGCTCAGGCTCAGGTTGGTCTCGTTCTGGATATCCAGCGCCGACCCACGACCACCGATATCACTGACCGCGCTCGCCACCTGGTTGGCGCCGCTGGCCAGGTTGGCCATCCCCGCCTGCAACCCCGCGTTGAGTTTCTGGATGGCGATCGGATCACCGTTGGTCGGTGTATCCAGCACCGAACGCAGCTGGCTGATGGTGTCGAGGACGTTCTGGGTCTGGTGGTTGTTGACCGCCACCACATACTGGTCGCCCGCCGCCGGCGTACCGCTGAAGGTGAAGCCCACGCCAGACGCCGTGGCAGTGGAGCCGGCCATGGTGCCGGTGGAGACCGGCTTGCTGTCGGCGGTCAACGGCGACGCGTACAGCTCGTAGTCGGTGGCGCTGGTGAACTTGAGGATCGCACCGCCGCTCGGGAAGCTGGCGTTGTAGGCGTTGCTGTTGCTGACGCTGGCACCGGTCACCACCGCGGTCGACGGGTTGCCCGGGCTGCGCGAGACGTTGAAGGAGTCAGGCTTGGCCGCCAGGGTGAAGCTGTGGCCGGCGATCTCCGTGTTCGGGGGGGTGGCATCGCCGGGTTTCAGGTTGATGCTCAGGCGCAGATCGACGCCACGGAAACTGACGGTCTGTGCCTCGGCGCCCTTGCTGGAGCTGAAGGAGCCATTCTGGCTGGCCTCGGACGTCACGTCGTTGCCGGCGCTGTCGGTGATCTTGAACTGAGTGCTGCTGAGGAAGCTGATGGTATACGGCTCGCCGCTGCGGAACTCGCTGTTGTACTTCGGATTCGAAGACACCTGGCCGTTGGACAGCGTCACCCGGCCATCATCCACCGCCGGGGCGGTCATGCTGACCTGGCTGCGGCTGGTATTGATGGCTTGCTGGAAGGCGGCCCAGCCGGTGGTATTGGTGGCCATGGACATGGTGTCGCCCACCGGCAGGTTCAGCGTGGTCTGGTCGCCGTTGTAGCTGTAGGTGCCGTCGGAGTTGCGGGTGAACGGTACGGTGTCGCCCTGGGAACCGGCAAAGATGTACTTGCCGTTTTCATCCTGGGTATTCATCAGGCTCAACAGCTGCTCTTCGATCTGCGCCAGCTCGGCGGCGTTGGCCTTGCGGTCGGCGTCGGTGTAACCGGCGCTGCCCGCGCCGGTCGCCAGTTCCTGGGCACGCGCCAGAACGTTGGTGATGCTGGTCAGGACCGATTCGGCCTGGCCCAGGGACGCCTTGATCGAGGTGGTGTTGGCCGAGTACTGGCTCAACAGCGAAGCCTGCTGGCCCAGTTGCAGCAGGCGCGAGGCGCCTACCGGATCATCGGCCGCGGTGTTGACGCGAACCAGGCTGCTGGCCTCTTCGCTGCTCTTGACCGCATTGGCGAAGTTCTTCTGGTAGTTGGCAGCCGAGGACTCGTAAAACTGGGCGGTGGAAATACGCATGGACTACGACTCCTTAAAGGCTGTTGATCAGGGTGGCGAAGGTTTCCTGCGCCGCCTTGATGATCTGCGAGGACGCGGTGTAGTACTGCTGGTACTTGACCAGGTTGCCGGTCTCTTGATCCAGGTCGACCCCGGACAACGAATCCCGCGCGCCCTTGGCGTTGGCCAGGATCGTCTCGGTGGCCGCGCTGTCGAGCTTGCCCTGGCTGGCCTTGGCACCGACGTTCTCCACCAGCTTGCCGTAGGCGTCGACCAGGGTGATGCCCTTGCTGGCCGAACCGGTATCGACGGTCTGCTTGCTCTGCAGGCCCGCCAGGGCGGTGCCGTTGCGGTTGTCGGTGGAACCGGCACCGTTGAACTTGACGTTCAGCCCTTCGCCTTCCTTCGGCGAGCCGGCGACGCTCATTTCCACGGTGAAGGTTTTCTGCACCGGCGGTGTGCCGCCGTCGGTGATCGGGTTGCCGCTGGCATCGACCATTTTGATCTGCAGGTTCAGGGTGTTGTTCTGCCCCGGGACGATCGAACCGGTGCCCATCAACGTGCCCTTGGCATCGTAGTATTTGTAGCCCTGGCTGCCGCCCGCGGGGGCGTCGAAGACCAGCTTAACCGGTACCGAGTTCTTGATCGCGGTCTGCATCTCGGTTTTGGCGGCCGAGTTGTAGATGTCCAGCGCCGGCTTGACTGTCGGCAGGCCTGGAATGCTCAGCGAACCGGTGGCACCCGGCAGCACCTCGGCATTCAGCGGCGCGGCAATGGCCAGGCGCTTGGCGTCGGTCAGCTCGGTCTTGATGGTGGTCGCCGCGTTACGGGTCGGGGTGATCTTGAAACTGTCGCCGGCACTCATCGCCCCGCCGTTGAGGCTCAGGGTGAAACCGTCGATCACCGGTGGCGGCGTGGTGGTGGTGCTGAACGCGCCCAGGCTGGTGCCGTCGGAGCGTTTGACCGTGTAGTCGGTGGCGCTGGTGAAGGTCACCTGGTAGTCGCTGATGGTCAGCTTGCCGGTGTCCTTGATGGTTACGTCGAGGTTGCCCGAGCCTGCGCTGTTGTTGCCGTTGGCAATGCTGCGCTGGCTGATCAGGGCCGCGCTGTTGATGTTGTTGAACAGCGCCGCGCCGAACTCGCCGTTCTTGTCGATGCCTTGTCCGAGCTGGCTGTTGACCTGGTCGGCGATCACCAGGGCCACGCGCCCCAGTTCGTTCATCGCCGGGTCCAGCACCTCGTTGCGATAACGCAGCAGGCCGCCGATCTCGCCACCGGTGACCACCGAGGTCACATCGATAGTGCTCGAACCGCGATTGAGCTGCAGCGAGGAACGGGTCGGGTCGGTCTTGCCGGCAACCACTTCCAGCTTGCTGGAAGTGTTGCCCACGACCAGCGGCTGGCCGCTGCCCAGGTACAGGTCGACGCTCGAGCCGCGCTCCGAGACATCCACTTTGACGAAGGTCGACAGCTGGCGCAGCGTCTCGTTGCGCGCGTCGAGCAGGTCGTTAGGCATGCCGCCGCCGCTGGAGACTTCGGAAATCTTCTGGTTCAGCTGGGCGACAGTGGCCGCCAGCTTGTTGACCTGGTCAGCCATGCTGCTCAGGTTGCCGTTGATATTGGCGTTCTGCTCGTTCAACTGGCTGGAAACCGAGTTGAAGCGGTTGCTCAAGGCTTGCGCATCGCTGAGCAGCAATTGGCGCGAAGCATCGTCGGCCGGCTTGGCGTTGACGTTCTGCATCGAGGCAAAGAACTTGGTCAGCGCGCCGGTGATGCCGGTGCCGCTGTCCGACAGCAACTTGTCCACCGGGGTGATCTGCCCCAGATAGGCAGCGGCATCGCTGTTCAGCGAGGTGGTGGTCTGCAGCTGGGCGTCCAGGTAGCTGTTGTACACCCGGCGCACGTCGGCCAGGGTGGTACCGCTGCCGATGAAGACATTGCCGTACTGATTCGAAGCCTTGCTGCCCTGCACGGTCTGCTGGCGCGAATAACCGGCGGTATCGGCGTTGGCGATGTTGTTACCCGTGGTCATCAACGACGTTTGGCTGGCTGACAGCCCCGACATCCCGATATTGAGCAAACTCATGATTCAGACCTTATAAATTCGTGGAAGCGCCCGCCGCAGCGTAGTTCTCGTAGCTCTTCATCTGCTTGGCAATCTGCGAAATCTTGCTTGCGTAGTCCGGGTCGGTTGCATACCCGGCCTTTTGCAACTCGCGTACAAACTGTTCTGGGTTATCGGCCGACTTCAGCACTTCTTGATAGCGATTGTTGCTCTGCAACAAGGTCACCAGGTCGTGGAAGCTGTCCTGATACGAGGCATAGGAACGGAACTCGGCCGTCTCCTTGACCATCTGGCCATTTCTGAATTCGCTGGTGATCGCCCGCGCCTGGTCGCCCTTCCAACTGCTGCCGGCCTTGATACCGAACAGGTTGTGACTGCTGCTGCCGTCCTGCTGGCGCATCACCGATTTGCCCCAGCCGGTTTCCAGCGCGGCCTGGGCCACCAGGTAGCGCGGATCGACCCCGATGCGGTCGGCGGCCTGCTGCGCCATCGGCAGCATGGTGGCGACGAATTCGTCCGCCGAGCTGAAGGCTTTCTTCGCCGGCGCCAACGGTGGCTGGGCCACGGCGCGACCGTAGATCTGCATGCGTCCGTGGGGCACCGCGGCAAAACTGCGCGAGCTGTTCTTGACCAGCGCGTCGGTAGCGGCCGTGGTGCGTTCCGGCAAGGCCGTCCTGTTGACGGCGGCGCTGTCGGCCGACGGCACGATGCCCGCCAGCAGGCGATCGGTCAGCTTGCTCGGCAGGGAAATACGCCGCTGGTTGAGCAGCGCCATATCGTTATGGGTACCGCTGTCGGCGGCGCGCTGCGGTTCCAGCGCACGAGACGCCCACAACGGACGCTGGCCATTGACCCGCGACAACGGCCCGCCCAAAGCGGTGGTGCCGGCAGCGATGGCGGTTGGCGTCGCGACCTTTTCAGTCAGCGCGACCTTTTCAGCCTGGGCGCCAGGCAAGGTCGCCGCCGCGGCAGGACTAGTGGATTTGTTCTTCGACATCTGGCGCATCAGCACATCGGCCAGGCCGATACCACCGCCCTCGCGGGACATGGAAACCGCCAGCTGCTGGTCGTACATTTCCTGGTATTGCTTGGCCGCCGGGGTATTGAGCGGGTTGTCCTTGCCCAGCGCTTCGGTGGCCGAACGCATGGACTTGAGCATTTCGTTGAGGAACAGCGACTCGAACTCCTGCGCCACCTTGCGCATGTTGGCGTCGCTGTTCTTGTCGCCGACCTTGAGCTGGTTAAGCCGGTTGAGGTCCGAGTAGGAACCCGAATCGCCGCTGCTGACCAGACCGCTCTTGCGAATATCCATGGCCCCTACCTCAAATCACGATCAGGTCGGCTTGCAGCGCGCCGGCCTGTTTCAAGGCTTCGAGGATCGCCATCAGGTCGCCCGGTGCCGCGCCGACCTGGTTCACCGCACGCACGATCTCGTCGAGGGTGGTGCCCGGACCGAACTTGAACATCGGCTTGGCTTCCTGCTCGGCGTTGACCCGCGAGCGTGGCACGACCGCGGTCTGGCCATTGGACAGCGGGCCCGGCTGGCTGACGATCGGGTCTTCGGTGATGGTCACGGTGAGGCTGCCGTGGGTCACGGCGGCTGGCGACACCTTGACGTTCTGGCCGATGACGATGGTGCCGGTACGCGAGTTGATGATGACCTTGGCCACCGCCTGCCCCGGATCGATTTCCAGGTTCTCGAGGATCGACAGATAGTCAACGCGCTGGCTCGGATCGAGTGGCGCAGTAACGCGGATAGAACCGCCGTCGATGGCCTGGGCCACGCCCGGGCCGAGCATGTCGTTGATCTTGTCGACGATGCGCTTGGCGGTGGTGAAGTCGGAACGGTTGAGGTTCAGGGTCAGGCTGTTGCCCTGGTTGAAACCGCTCGGTACCGCGCGCTCCACCGAGGCACCGCCCGGGATGCGACCGGCCGACGGAACGTTGACCGTGATCTTCGAACCGTCACGACCCTCGGCGTCAAAACCGCCCACCACCAGGTTGCCCTGGGCGATGGCGTAGACGTTGCCGTCGATCCCCTTGAGTGGCGTCAGCAGCAAGGTGCCGCCGCGCAGGCTCTTGGAGTTGCCGATGGAGGACACGGTGATATCCACCTGCTGCCCCGGCTTGGCGAACGCCGGCAGATCGGCGCTCACCGATACCGCCGCGACGTTCTTCAACTGCACGTTGCCGGAACCCGGCGGCACCTTGATGCCGAACTGCGACAGCATGTTGTTGAAGGTCTGCAGGGTGAAGGGTGTCTGGGTCGTCTGGTCGCCGGTGCCGTTAAGCCCGACCACCAGGCCGTAGCCGATCAACTGGTTGGAGCGCACGCCGGAAATGCTGGCGATGTCCTTCAGCCGTTCGGCTTGAGCGTGGCAGGCCGCCGAAAGCAACAGCGCGGCCAGCATGAGGCGTTTGAAATTCAACGTAGCCACCTAGAAAGGGAACAGCGGGCTGAGGAAGAAACGGTCGAACCAGCCCGGCTGGCTCGCATCGGCAAAGGCACCGGTGCCCGAATAGGTGATGCGGGCGTCGGCGACGCGGGTCGAGGACACCGTGTTGTCGGTGGCGATATCGTCGGCGCGCACCAGGCCGGCAATCCGCACCAGCTCGTCGCCGGTGTTGAGGGTCAGCCATTTCTCGCCGCGCACGGCGATGATGCCGTTGGGCAGCACGTCGGCCACCGTCACGGTGATCGAGCCGGTCAGGCTGTTGCTCTGGCCGGACTTGCTGTCGCCCTTGGTGGCCCGGTCGCCGCTGTAACCGACGTCCAGGCTCAGGTCGCCGCCGCCCACCGGGTTATTGGTGCTCAGGCCGCCACCGAAAAACGAGGTCAGGCCGATGCCGGTCTTGCTGTTCTTGTCGACCTGCGAGTTGGCGTTCTTGCTCGCCTGGGTCCGCTCGTTGAGGGTGATGGTGATGATGTCGCCCACGCGGAACGCCTTGCGATCGCTGTACAGGTTCTGCTCGAAGCCGGCCTGGTAGATCGAGCCGTTGTTGGCCGCAGCCGGCAACGGAGTACGTGGCAACACCGGAGCGTAATACGGGTCATTGGGCTTCGGCGTCGGGGCCACGCAGCCTTCGAGCACAACGAACCCACTCAATGCGAGAACAGATACAAAGCGATTCATGACCCTACCTCATGGTGTTGCTGGCGGCCCCAGGGCCGCCCCTAGGACTTGATTACAGATTCTGCGTGACGAACGAGAGCATCTGGTCGGCGGTGGAGATCACCTTGGAGTTCATCTCGTAGGCGCGCTGGGTGGTGATCATGTTGACCATCTCCTCAACGGTGCTGACGTTGGAGGTTTCCAGGGTGTTCTGCAGGGTGGTGCCGAAACCGTTGAGGCCCGGGGTACCGACTTGCGGCGCGCCGCTGGCGGCGGTTTCCAGGAACAGGTTGTTGCCCGTCGCTTGCAGGCCGGCCGGGTTGATGAAGTCGGCGGTCTGCAGGTTGCCGATCACTTGCGAGGCCGGGTTGCCGGCGGTGGTGATCGAGACGGTGCCGTCCTGGCCCACGGTGAAGGTCTGGGCGTCGTTCGGCACGACGATCGCCGGCTCCAGCGCGAAGCCGTTGGCGGTGACGATCTGGCCGTTGGAGTCCAGGTGGAAGGTGCCGTCGCGGGTATAGGACGTGGTGCCGTCCGGTTGCAGGACCTGGAAGAAACCGCGGCCGTTGATGGCCATGTCCAGCGGCTGCTCGGTGGTCTGCAGACTGCCGGCGGTGAAGTTCTTCTGGGTGCCGACGATGCGCACACCGGTACCCAGTTGCAGGCCCGACGGCAGCTCGCTGTCCTGGGTCGACTGGGCGCCAGGCTGGCGCTTGATCTGATACAGCAGGTCCTGGAACTCGGCGCGATCACGTTTGAAACCCGTGGTCGAAACGTTCGCCAGGTTGTTGGAAATGGTAGTCAGGTTAGTGTCCTGGGCGGACAGACCTGTTTTGGCAACCCACAGAGCCGGAAGCATTCGATTCTCCTCGTGCGCCTGTTTTACGGCGCGACGTACTGGTAATTAGCTGATCTGCAAGACCCGAGCCATGGCCTGGTCGTCTTCTTTGGCGGTGTTCATCATCTTGATGTGCAGTTCGAACTGCTTGGAGAGCGCCAGCACCGAGGTCATTTCCTCGACTGCATTGACGTTGCTCGACTCGAGGAATCCCGAGACCAGTTGCACATTGGCGTCAGCCGCTGCCGGCTTGCCGTCCTTGGTATGGATCGAACCGTCCAGCCCCTTGGTCATGTTCTTCAGGTCCGGGTTGACCAGCTTGATGCGGTCGACCTCGGCCATCACCCGTGGGCCTTCGCCCATGGCGCGGATGCTGATGGTGCCGTCCTGGCCGACTTCCACCTGCTGCTCCGGCGGCACGGCGATCGGGCCGCCGTTGCCGATCACCGGCATGCCGTTGCCGGCGCGCAACACGCCCAGGGCGTCGATGTTCAGGCTGCCGGTGCGCACGTAGCTTTCACCGCCCTCCGGGGTCTGCACGGCGATCCAGCCATTGCCGCTGACCGCCACGTCGAGGTCGCGACCGGTTTCCACCAGCGAGCCCGGGGTGAAATCGGTAGCCGGCCGTTCGGACATGGCAAAGGCCCGCGCCGGAAAGCTGTCACCAAACACCGGCATCGAACGCGCCTGCTCCAGGTCGCGCTGGAAACCGTTGGTGGAGATGTTCGCCAGGTTGTTGGCATGCGCCTTTTGCGCCAGCGCATTCTGGCTGGCACCGGTCATGGCCACATAAAGGTACTTGTCCACAGTCTTTCCTCTGCATGTCGGACGTTTGCCGTCCACCGCTGTACTGCTGAGCCATAAGCAATAAGCGCACCAACTTGTTTTTCGGGCGGTCGAAGGCAGGAAATCCGGGAGCTTGAGGGCGTTCGAAGGGAATCGGGGGATTGTGTCAAAGACGAAAAACCGGCGCAGATATGCCGCTTACGGCAAGGCTCGGCCTCCAGGCACTCCCCTGCCTCGCCGCCGCTCCTGTAGCCGCTGCCGCAGGCTGCGATCGAGGCCGCAGGACTCGCAGGCTGGCAACGCATGACCTCGACCCGATCGCAGACTAAAGGTCTGGCGCCTGCTGCACAGCCGATCGCAGCCTGCGGCAGCGGCTACAGGATTCAGCTTTCGTCGGCGTTCTTGCCGACTTCGTATTCGCGCAGTTTGTTGGCGATGGTGGTGTGCGACACGCCCAGGCGCTTGCCCAGCTGACGGCTGCTGGGGTGTTCGGAATACAGGCGTTCGAGCACCGCCTTTTCGAAGCGCCCGACGATGTCGTCGAGCCCGCCTTCCAGGGAGAAGTCACCAAGGGGTTGGCGCACGCCGTAGTCCGGCAGGCGGATGTGTTCGACCTTGACCGTGCCGCCGTCGCACAGGGACACCGCCTGGAACAACACGTTTTCCAGCTGCCGCACGTTGCCCGGCCAGTGGTAATGACTGAGGCGCTCCATGGCCGCCGGCGCCAGCCTGGGCAAGGCGCAGCCGATCTGCCGGCTGGCCTGGTCGAGGAAGTGCTCCACCAGCGGTGTCAGGCCGTCGAGGCATTCGCGCAGCGGCGGGATGTGCAACGACAGGACGTTGAGGCGGTGATACAGGTCCTGGCGGAACTCGCCGCGGGCGCACAGCTCGGACAGGTCGACCTGGGTCGCACAGATCACCCGCACGTCCAGGTACACCTCTTCGTCGCTGCCGACCCGGCGGAAGCAGCCGTCCTGCAGAAAACGCAGGAGTTTGACCTGCAAGCGCGGGCTCATCTCGCCCACCCCATCGAGAAACAGCGTGCCGCCGGCGGTCAGCTCCAGCAGCCCGAGCTTGCCTTCGGCCCGCGCGCCTTCGAAGGCCCCCGGCCCGTAGCCGAACAGCTCGGTCTCGGCCATGGATTCCGGCAGGCCGGCGCAGTTGAGTGCCATCAGCGGCGATTGCCCGCGCGGGCTGGCCAGGTGGCAGGCGCGCGCCAGCAGTTCCTTGCCGGTGCCGGTCTCACCCTCGATCAGCAGCGGCGCGTCCAGCGGTGCCATGCGTCGCGCTTCGCGGACCACCGCGGCCATGACTTTCGAACTCTGGAAGATGCTGTCGAACCCGCGCAACTCCTGCTTGCGCACGTTATAGATGCGCTCGCCGACCCGATCCGCGCGGTGCAGCGTCAGCACCGCGCCGGCCATGGCCTCGCTGTCGTCGTGCTCCGATTGCAGCGGCGCGATGTCCGCCAGAAACACGTCACCCTTGACCTTGACCCGCAGGCCGTTGATCCGCGACTTGTTGGCCCGCACCAGTTCCGGCAGGTCGAAATCCTCGGCATAGCGCGACAGTGGGATCCCCGGCACCTCGTCCACCCGCACGCCCAACAGCTGCGCCGCCGCGCGGTTGGCGGCGACGATGGAGCCGCCCATGTCGATGGACAACACCGGAAACTCCAGGGCTCCGAGCAGGGCATTGAGTTCCATGTGCCGCCGCTCGCTGGGCATCAGCCCGACCCGCTTGACCCCGAACACCCCGGCGATCGATTCGAACTTCGGCCGCAATGCCTGGAACTGCAGATTGATCAGGTTCGGGCAATGCAGGTAGATGGCATTGCCATGCTCGCCGCCCACCTCGCCCCGGGCCACGTTGATGCCGTACTCCACCAGCAGGTTGAGAATGTCGCGCAGGATGCCGATGCGATTCTGGCAGTGGACTTTGATACGCATAGAAGGAAGGCCCGAGGCAGGTAATGGAGGGCGTGAATGCCAGAAAGCGGCGTTTTTGGCACCGTCCGACAGGAACTTTCTGCGGTGTGACGCAGATAATCGTCAAGATTATGTGACAGTCGTCGGCCTTTTCAAATCGACTATTCTCAGTATTAGCGGCCCCGCGCTGTTTTCGTAACGAAAACTTTACGAAATCAGCCCTGATCCGCCCATTACGTTCACGTCAACCTGCTGCATGGGCTGCAACCTTGGGTTATCTCTAGCGTCAACTGATAACAAGAAGCAGCCCCTGACAGGAGAGCAGCATGAAGCAGACGCAGTACGTGGCCCGCGAGCCCGACGCGCAAGGTTTTATCCACTACCCCGATGAAGAACACGCGGTGTGGAACACCCTGATCACCCGTCAGCTGAAAGTGATCGAGGGTCGCGCGTGCCAGGAATACCTGGACGGCATCGAGAAACTCGGCCTGCCCCACGACCGCATCCCGCAACTGGGCGAAATCAACAAGGTGCTGAGCGCAACCACCGGCTGGCAGGTAGCCCGGGTGCCGGCGCTGATCCCCTTCCAGACCTTCTTCGAATTGCTCGCCAGCAAACAGTTTCCAGTCGCGACCTTTATTCGTACCCGCGAAGAACTGGACTACTTGCAAGAGCCGGACATCTTCCACGAGATCTTTGGCCACTGCCCACTGCTGACCAACCCCTGGTTCGCCGAATTCACCCACACCTACGGCAAGCTCGGCCTGCAGGCCACCAAGGAAGAACGGGTGTACCTGGCGCGGCTGTACTGGATGACCATCGAATTCGGCCTGCTGGACACCCCGCAAGGCCAGCGCATCTACGGCGGCGGCATCCTCTCCTCGCCGAAGGAAACCGTCTACTGCCTGTCGGACGTGCCCGAGCACCAGGCCTTCGACCCGCTGGAAGCGATGCGCACCCCGTACCGTATCGATATCCTGCAACCCATCTACTTTGTGCTGCCCAACCTCAAGCGCCTGTTCGACCTGGCCCATGAAGACATCATGGCCCTGGTGCACCAGGGCATGCAGATGGGCCTGCACGCACCCAAGTTTCCGCCCAAACCCAAGGCGGCCTGAGCACCCTGCCCTCGCGCGGCGCTCATAAAACCCGTAATTTCCAACAAGAACCGACTTCAGGAACCCACCATGACCGCTCTCAACCAAGCCCATTGCGAAGCCTGCCGCGCCGATGCTCCACAAGTCAGCGACGAAGAACTGCCGGTATTGATCAAGCAGATCCCCGACTGGAACATCGAAGTACGCGATGGCGTCATGCAACTGGAAAAAGTCTTCCTGTTCAAAAATTTCAAGTTCGCCCTGGCCTTTACCAATGCAATAGGTGAAATTTCCGAGGCAGAAGGTCATCATCCTGGCCTGCTCACCGAATGGGGCAAGGTCACCGTGACCTGGTGGAGCCACTCCATCAAGGGCCTGCACCGCAACGACTTCATCATGGCCGCCCGCACCGACGAAGTGGCCAAGACCGCAGAAGGACGCAAGTAATGCATTTCGACGCCATAGGCCGAGTACCCGGCGACCCGATTCTTGGCCTGATGGAGGCCTATGCGTCGGACAGCAACCCACGCAAGTTCGACCTCGGCGTCGGTGTCTACAAGGATTCCCAGGGCCTGACGCCGATCCCCCGGTCGGTCAAGCTGGCCGAGCAGCGCCTGGTCGACCGGCAGACCACCAAGATCTACATCGGCGGCCACGGCGACGCGGCCTTTGGCAAGGTGATCAATGAACTGGTGCTGGGCGCCGATTCGCAGCTGATCGCCGAACGCCGCGCCGGCGCCACCCAGACCCCGGGCGGCACCGGCGCGCTGCGCCTGAGCGCCGACTTCATCGCCCACTGCCTGCCGGGCCGTGGCGTGTGGTTGAGCAACCCGACCTGGCCGATCCACGAAACCATCTTTGCCGCCGCCGGCATCCAGGTCAGCCACTACCCTTACGTCGGCAGCGACAACCGCCTCGACGTCGAGGCCATGCTGGCGACCCTGAACCAGGTGCCCAAGGGCGACGTGGTGCTGTTGCACGCTTGCTGCCACAACCCCACCGGTTTCGACCTGAGCCACGATGACTGGCATCGGGTGCTGGACGTGGTGCGCAGCCGCCACCTGCTGCCGCTGATCGACTTCGCCTACCAGGGCTTCGGCGACGGCCTGGAGCAGGATGCCTGGGCGGTACGGCTGTTCGCGGCAGAACTGCCCGAGCTGCTGATCACCAGTTCCTGCTCGAAGAACTTCGGCCTGTACCGCGACCGCACCGGCGCGCTGATCGTCTGCACCCGGGACGCGGAAAAGCTGCTGGACGTACGCAGCCAGCTGGCCCACATCGCCCGCAACCTGTGGTCCACCCCGCCGGATCACGGCGCCGCGGTGGTCGCCACCATCCTCGGCGACCCGGAGCTGAAAAGCCTCTGGGCCGACGAAGTGGAAGCCATGCGCCTGCGCATCGCGCAGTTGCGTTCAGGCCTGGTGGAGGCGCTGCAACCCTTCGACCTGGCCGAGCGCTTCGCCCACATCGGCGTGCAACGCGGGATGTTCTCCTACACCGGCCTGACGCCGGAACAGGTCGGCAAACTGCGCGATCAGCACAGCGTGTACATGGTCAGCTCCGGCCGGGCCAACGTCGCTGGCATCGACGCCACCCGCCTGGACCTGCTGGCCGAAGCCATCGCCGCAGTCTGCAAGTGACACCCTGATCGCGAGCAAGCTCGCTCCTACAGGCAGGTGCTTTTGTAGGAGCGAGCTTGCTCGCGATGCTCTTCAACGATCCCCCGCCCGATGAAACACCTTTCATCCCAAAACCCCAGATAAAAATCTTTTTGTCATTTCCAGTGCTGTATCCTGCCCAGGCTTTTTAA
This sequence comes from Pseudomonas sp. NFPP07, assembly GCF_900115645.1. NCBI lineage: Bacteria > Pseudomonadati > Pseudomonadota > Gammaproteobacteria > Pseudomonadales > Pseudomonadaceae > Pseudomonas > Pseudomonas sp. NFPP07. Next base: position 89,514 of record NZ_FOXG01000003.1, on the reverse strand, counting down.
AAGCGCGGATCTACCCAGCGATTAAAAAACAGACCTTGCGAGGAGCAACGAACATGCACGAGATTCCTAATCTCCCCTTCCCAAGCCTGCACGAAACTGAGCAGACAACCCCGCAACAAGCCGGCGCCCAACAGCCCGAGCCGAAAGAAGCCGCACCCGGTCACAAGGCCGACAGCGAAGACTGACCGCAACACCCAGACCGTGTGGAAAGCGCTCTTTGATGCGCTTTCCACACCGCCTGAAACCCGCTTTCGAGAACCGCCTCCATGACCGACGCCTTCAGCGAAACCCAAGCCAGCGTGCTGATCGGCACCGCCGAAAAGATGATCGAGATCTGGAACCGCCTGACGCCGGAAAAACAGGCCGCCCTGCTGGCGCGCTTCGGCACCCAGGAAAACGCCCTGGCCGCCCTGGTCACCACGCAATTGCTGGCCCCAGCCCAAGCCTGACCCCGCGACGCGCAAAAACTTGCGCCAGAACATCGATTTCTCCACCTGAATCGCTTCCAGCCTCGGTATCATAAGCAGCCTATCTATCTCTGCCGCGCCCGTGGACCTTTCCCATGCCAGATACCCAGCGCCCCTTGGCGGTCACGCTGCAAGTCGTCTCCATTGTCCTTTTCACCTTTATCGGCTACCTGAACATCGGCATCCCCCTGGCCGTGCTGCCGGGCTACGTGCACAGCGAGCTGGGCTTCGGCGCGGTGATCGCCGGGCTGGTGATCAGCGTGCAATACCTGGCCACCCTGCTCAGCCGCCCCTATGCCGGGAAGATCATCGACAACCTGGGCAGCAAGCGCGCGGTGATGTACGGCCTGGCCGGCTGCGGTCTGAGCGGTGTGTTCATGCTGCTGTCGGCATGGCTGCACAGCCTGCCGGTGCTGAGCCTGGCCAGCCTGCTGGTCGGGCGCCTGGTGCTGGGCAGCGCCGAGAGCCTGGTGGGCTCGGGCTCCATCGGCTGGGGCATCGGCCGCGTCGGCGCGCAGAACACCGCCAAGGTTATTTCCTGGAACGGCATCGCCAGCTATGGCGCGCTGGCCGTTGGCGCGCCGCTGGGGGTGCTGCTGGTGGATCGCCTGGGGCTGTGGAGCATGGGCGTGAGCATCATTCTGCTGGCGCTCCTCGGCCTGGCGCTGGCCTGGCCGAAACTGGCGGCGCCGATCGTCGCCGGCGAGCGCCTGCCGTTCCTCCATGTCCTGGGCCGGGTATTCCCCCACGGCTGCGGCCTGGCCCTGGGCTCGATCGGCTTTGGCACCATCGCCACCTTTATCACCCTGTATTACGCCACGCAGAACTGGTCCAACGCGGTGCTGTGCCTGAGCCTGTTCGGCGCCAGCTTCATCGGCGCGCGCCTGTTGTTCGGCAACCTGATCAACCGCCTCGGCGGCTTTCGCGTGGCAATCGCCTGCCTGTCGGTGGAAACCCTCGGCCTGTTGCTGTTGTGGCTGGCGCCGGATGCCCATTGGGCGCTGGCCGGCGCGGCGCTGAGCGGCTTCGGCTTCTCCCTGGTGTTTCCGGCGCTGGGGGTGGAAGCGGTCAACCTGGTTCCCGCCTCCAGCCGTGGCGCGGCGGTGGGTGCCTATTCGCTGTTCATCGACCTGTCGCTGGGGATCACCGGACCGCTGGCCGGGGCGATCGCCGCCGGTTTCGGCTTTGCCTCGATCTTCCTGTTCGCCGCCCTCGCCGCCTGCAGCGGTTTGCTGCTGAGCCTCTACCTGTACCGTCAGGCGCCGAAGTATCGCGAGGAGCGCGGCGAGCGTTAGTAGTCGACCTTACCGCGGCCGGCCTTGATGTTACCGCGCTTGCTCTTGGACTCCAGGCGCCGGGTCTTCGAGCCCAGGGTCGGCTTGGTCGGGCGGCGCTTCTTCTCCACCTTGATGGCGCCGAGGATCAGCTCCACCAGACGCTCCAGGGCATCGGCGCGGTTCTGTTCCTGGGTGCGGTATTGCTGGGCCTTGATGACGATCACCCCGTCGCTGGTGATGCGACTGTCGCGCAGCGCCAGCAGCCGCTCCTTGTAGAACGGCGGCAGCGACGAGGCCGGAATGTCGAAGCGCAGGTGCACCGCGCTGGAAACCTTGTTGACGTTCTGCCCACCCGCGCCTTGCGCGCGAATGGCGGTCAACTCGATCTCGGCATCCGGCAGATGCACGTTGTTGGAAATCACCAGCATGGAAAAGACATCCGCTTTCAGGGCGTTCAGGATACCGCGCCTGCGGATTTGCAGCGCCCACAAAAAACCCGGCCGAAGCCGGGTTTTCCGTTACTGCGCGAGCCTCACTTCAGCGAAGCGTTGGCCGCCTGCAGGCTGTGCTGCGCGCTGCGCTTGTTCTTGATGCCGTAGCAGACCCACATGAAGGCGACCCACACCGGAATCGCGTACACCGAGATCTGGATGCCCGGAATCATCAGCATGATGCCGAGGATGAACACCACGAACGCCAGGCAGACGTAGTTGCCGTAGGGATACCACAGCGCCTTGAACAGCGGCGATTGTTTCGTGCGGTTCATGTGCTGGCGGAACTTGAAGTGCGAGTAGCTGATCATCGCCCAGTTGATCACCAGGGTCGCGACCACCAGCGACATCAGCAGCTCCAGGGCGTGCTGCGGGATCAGGTAGTTGAGCACCACGGCAACGAAGGTCACCACCGCCGAGGCCAGGATCGACATCACCGGCACGCCGCGCTTGTCGATCTTCGCCAGGACTTTCGGTGCGTCGCCCTGCTCGGCCATGCCCAGCAGCATGCGGCTGTTGCAGTAGGTGCCGCTGTTGTACACCGACAAGGCCGCGGTCAGGACCACGAAGTTGAGGATATGCGCCGCGGTATCGCTGCCCAGCATCGAGAACACCTGGACGAACGGGCTGCCGCTGTAGGCATCGCCGGAGGCATTCAAGGTCTCCAGCAGGCTGTTCCATGGGGTCAGGGACAACAGCACGACCAGGGCACCGATGTAGAAAATCAGGATGCGGTAGATCACCTGGTTGATGGCCTTGGGAATCACGGTCTTCGGCTTGTCGGCCTCGGCCGCGGTAAACCCGAGCATCTCCAGGCCGCCGAAGGAGAACATGATGATCGCCATGGCCATCACCAGGCCACTGACGCCATTGGGGAAGAACCCGCCGTGCTCCCACAGGTTGCTCACCGAGGCCTGCGGGCCGCCGTGACCGCTGACCAGCAGGTAGCTGCCCAGGGCGATCATGCCGACGATGGCCACCACCTTGATGATCGCGAACCAGAACTCGGCTTCACCGAAGACTTTGACGTTGGCCAGGTTGATCAGGTTGATCAGCACGAAGAACGCCGCGGCCGAGGCCCAGGTCGGCACGTCCGGCCACCAGTAGTGCACGTACTTGCCGACCGCGGTCAGCTCCGACATACCCACCAGGATGTACAGAATCCAGCAGTTCCAGCCCGACAGGAAACCGGCGAAACCGCCCCAGTACTTGTGCGCGAAATGGCTGAAGGAACCGGCTACCGGCTCTTCGACGATCATCTCGCCGAGCTGGCGCATGATCATGAAGGCGATGAAACCGCAGATGGCATAGCCGAGGATCATCGACGGCCCGGCTGACTTGAGCACGCCGGCGGAGCCCAGGAACAATCCGGTACCGATCGCGCCGCCCAGGGCGATCAGTTGAATATGGCGATTTTTCAGGCCGCGCTTCAGCTCGCCTGAATGCGAGTTTTGTCCACTCATGAAAAGGGTCTCACGCAAGGTTTGATGATGTTCGATAGACGTTGCAGCCGACAGCAGGCTTAAGCAGCGCGGATCAAACCCCAGCGCAGGCACCAGGAGTTCAGCGTTTGTTTAACGGTCATGCGTCACCTGTTTGTTTTTATCTGTGACGAAATCGAACCCACCACGCTTGTGACGCGGCGGAGTGAACAAGGCGGATAGCCTTGAGATTATTGGCCTTGGGAGCGTGTCTCGAGCATTCGAGCCAGGGCTCGTCACGCGTCGAAAGCAGTCGTTGGGGCGCAAAATGCGCGGATACGCAGTTGAGTCACAGTTAAAACGCCGCGCATTGTACACCCCTGACTCCCTGCCGCCAGACGCGGCTTATCAGCGCGTCGGGTGCCGGAATCGCACGGGGCCTGCTCGATGCTCGGCATCGGCGGCAAGGTTCGGGACAGACCCGTCGGGGTCGTCGACGAAGGTACGACAGCAATCGCCCTTCGGAGGGAATCGGTTGAGGTGAGCCACGGCGTTCATTGCGCCTCCTTCTTGTTATGCACCTGCACACAGGCATGGGCTGCATCACACCTGCCTTGAGGCCGCGGAACAAGCGGCTTGGAGCCCGGCGGCGGGTTGTATCGAGGCAACAACGGAAGGTTTTTCTTACAGCGCCGAACAAGGGTCGACTCGATGAATCGATAGTGGTTTTTTCGTAAGCATTTCTTTACAAGGCGGAACGTATTTTTTCCACCTCAGATCAGTGACATCGGCGACTGCAAATTGACGGCCAGCGCCTTTTTATCTGTCTGCTCGCTCAGCTTTTTGTTTTTTCTTGATAATTTTCCAGCACAAAAACAGAACAAAAAGTTTAATAAAAATATTTCAATTATTTTTTTGCATTTCAAAAAAACCTGGACTAGGTTTCCAGCCACTTGCCGGACCACACCCCCGGCAAGCCGAGCGGCCACGTTGAACAGTTGGGGCTTTCAAATACTCCCCGTAGAACGCCCGAGCCGTCTCATCGACTGCTTTTATCCGAAACTGCTTTTATCCGAAAAAGTCATCTAGGAGATTCACGATGCAAGCACTGGAAAAAGACTTGGACACTGAACTGCAACTGGACGATTGGTTTGAAGCAGCGACCCACGAGGCCGCGGTGGAAATGATGCAGGCCGATGCGGTAGTACCGTTCGGCACGGCGATGTGGCCTTTGTAAAAAGGGTCTTCAGGCAGGAGCGGCCCGGCGGTCGCCCCTGCCTCCATCCGCTGTCTGTCAGGGAGGATCCATGGAAAACACCGCTGCCATCCGGCATTTCCTTTACTACCTCGAACACCACCCGGCCCTGGCCGAGCGCCAAAGCGCCAGGGTCCTGATCGGCCACACCGCCGAATATGCCGCCACCAGCGCCGCCATCATCGAGCAGGCCGGTGAGCCCTTCCGCTTCACTGCCCTGCGTCTCGACCTCGAACCCACCTCGGCGCTGGCCCAGGCCATCGCCGACTGCGATCTGTATATCTTCTTCTACGACTCCTCCACCCTCTCGCCGCCCCGCCCGCAAGGCCCAGAGTTCATCCAGGCGCTGCAGGGCGTGATGGCCGAGAACTGGAAGAAGTCGCTGCTGTTCAAGGACTACGGCGACTACTTCTACGACACCTTCAGCGTCGAGCCGCAACGCATCGCCGAGCTCAACGCGACCCTGATCCGCCACATGTCCGAGGCCACCACCCTGAGCTTTCGCGACGACCACGGCTCGTACTTCGAAGCACCGCTGGACAGCATCAAGAAGTGGACCAACATCAACGGCGTAGGCAACTACGACCTGGCGCCCGGAGAAATCGCCAGCCACAGCGAGGCCATCAATGGCCGGGTGAAATTCGTCGGCACCTTCCTCGGCACCATCCCCTTCGCACGCAAGTACGGCGTGCTGCAATCACCGCTGGAACTGTGGATCGAGAACTCCACCATCAGCCGCATCGCCACCGACGTGCCGGGGCTGGCGGAGGACTTCAACAAATACCTGGATGCCAACCCGTCCAACCGGCGCATCGAAGAGCTGGGCATCGGCACCAACGAAGGGGTGAAAGACCTCTACGCACGCAACTCGGGTTTCGAGGAGCGCCATTGCGGCCTGCACCTGGGGCTGGGCGGCGGCGCCAAGGGCAGCCATCACCTGGACCTGATCTTTGCCAGCGGGGTGCTGGCGCTGGACGACCAGCCGGTGTTCGATGGCAGGTTTGTGTTCTGAGCCTGCGGCTACATAAAGGCAAAAAAAACGCCAACCCTGAGGTTGGCGTTTTTTCTTGTTGCTTACAGCTTGCGGCTCAAGGCTGCCTCACTCAGGCTTGCGGCGACCGAAACCCGGGCGCTGGCCGGAACCGGCCGGAGCGCCACGACGCTTGCCCGACGGTGCATCCTTGTCGACCAGGACAATGCCCGGACGCTTGGACTTCGGCGCTGGCTTGGCCGGGCGCTTGGTGTCGCTCGGACGATCCGCCACTGGCGTGCCACGACCCGATTCACCCCGACCGGCAGCCGGACGCGGCGCCCGTGGAGCGCGCTCGCCATCCTGGCGTGGCGCGGGCTTGCGGCCCGGACGCTCGCCTTCGATCTGCGGCTCGCGCGACGGGCGTGGGGCACCGGCGGCAGGCGCGCCATGGGCTGGACGCAGGGTCCGCACGCGCTCGCTCTTGCCCACCGGGCGTGAGGATTTGCGCTGCATGCGTTCCAGCTTGTCCTTGCTCTTGGCGTTGAGCTGCGGCATCGCCACCGGCGTCAAGCCAACCTCGGCGCTGAGGACGTCCACTTCGTACTGGCTCATTTCGCGCCAGCGGCCCATCGGCAGGTCGGAGTTGAGGAACACCGGACCGAAACGCACGCGTTTCAGGCGGCTGACCACCAGGCCCTGGGATTCCCACAGGCGACGTACTTCGCGGTTGCGGCCTTCCATCACCACGCAGTGGTACCAATGGTTGAAACCTTCACCACCGGGCGCCTGCTGGATGTCGGTGAACTTGGCCGGGCCGTCTTCGAGCATCACGCCGGCTTTCAGGCGCTCGATCATCTCGTCGTCGACTTCGCCACGCACACGTACCGCGTACTCACGGTCCATTTCATAGGACGGGTGCATCAGGCGGTTGGCCAGCTCACCGTCGGTGGTGAACATCAGCAGGCCGGTGGTGTTGATGTCGAGGCGACCGATATTGATCCAGCGGCCTTCTCGCGGACGCGGCAGCTTGTCGAACACGGTCGGACGGCCTTCCGGGTCGTCGCGGGTGCAGATTTCGCCGTCGGGTTTGTTGTACATGATCACGCGGCGGACCGATTCGGACGCTTCTTCGCGCTTGATCACCTTGCCATCGATGGAGATGGCGTCATGCAGGTCGACGCGCAGGCCAAGGGTGGCCTCTTTGCCATTGACCTTGATCCGGCCCTGGCTGATCCAGGATTCCACGTCACGGCGCGAGCCGACGCCGATGCGGGCGAGGACTTTCTGCAGTTTTTCGCCTGCTGGGCCGATTTCCTGTTGGTCTTGCTGATCTTCACTCATCTGGGCACCTCCCGGTGTGTCGATTCAGGCTTGAGCGGCCTGAACGGTAGTAAAAACAGGTCTTGTGGCGAAGGGATCGCCAAAGGGTCGCGAATCATACGCTCATGGCGCCGATTGCGCATCAGAGACTAGCCAATAAGTGGCGGCTCAGCGGTTTTTCCGCTGGCCGGTGGCAGCGCAGGCACCGGGACGACCGAGGCGTCTCAATCGTCTTCGAGCAGGCGTCTTTCGTTCTCGATGGCTTCGGCCAGCGCCAGGGCTTCGGCCTCTTCGTCGCTCAGTTCCGGAGCCGGCGGCTCCAGCGCTGCCACGGCGGCCAGCAGCTTGGCGCGGGCTTCGGCGACGCCGAGCACATCGTCATCGACTTCCTGCTCCTGCTCGTCGCGTGCATCCGCTTCGAGTTCGGCCTCGTGTTCGGCTTCGTGCTCGACTTGCACTTCGGCTTCGGCTTCGGCTTCGGCTTCGGCTTCGGCTTCGGCTTCGGCTTCGGCTTCGGCTTCGGCTTCGACACGAGTGTGCGCTTCGGCGCTGATCTCGGCGTCCACCTCGGCGCCGGCAATCACATCGTCCCCGGACGACTCGACCGCCCCATCGCGATGCAGATCGTCGAAGTCGGTCTTGATCCCCTCCTCCATCGAGTCCAGCTCCAGCAGCAAGGTGTGGAAACTAGTCTCTTCCTTCGGTTCTTCCGGCTCGGCGCTGGTGTCGGCCAGGGCTTGCAGGCTGGCGGGCACCGGCGCGTCGTCGAAGTCGAGGACCGGCTCGGTCTCGATCTCGCGCAGCTCGGCCAGCGGCGGCAGGTCGTCGAGGTTCTTCAGGTTGAAGTGATCGAGAAACGCCTTGGTGGTGGCGAACATCGCCGGCTTGCCCGGCACGTCACGGTAGCCGACCACCCGAATCCACTCGCGCTCCAGCAAGGTCTTGACGATCTGGCTATTGACCGCCACGCCCCGCACATCCTCGATCTCGCCACGGGTGATCGGCTGGCGGTAGGCAATCAACGCCAGGGTTTCCAGCATCGCCCGGGAATAACGCTGGGGCCGTTCTTCCCACAAACGGCCGACCCAGGGCGCGAACTTTTCCCGCACCTGCAGGCGATAACCGGAGGCCACTTCCTTGAGTTCGAAGGCCCGCCCCTCGCAGGATTTGCCCAGAATGGTCAGGGCCTTCTTGAAGACCGCGGGGTCCGGCCGCTCGCCTTCCTCGAAAAGCTCGAACAGGCGCTCCATGGATTGCGGTTTTCCCGAGGCCAACAGAAAGGCTTCAAGCAGTGGCGCCAGCTCGCGGGGTTCATTCAGATTCATTGTTTCAGCTCGTTATTCGGCTCGCGCCCGCACATGGATAGCCGTGAAGGGCTCATTCTGTACCAGCTCGACCAGGGATTCCTTGACCAGTTCGAGGATCGCCATGAAGGTCACCACCACCCCCAGGCGCCCCTCTTCTGCGGTGAACAGCTCGACAAAGGGCACAAAACCACCGCCCTTGAGCCGCTCCAGCACCTCGCTCATGCGCTCGCGGGTGGACAGCGCCTCGCGGCTGACCTGATGGCTTTCGAACATGTCGCCACGGCGCAGCACCTCGGCCATGGACATCAGCACCTCTTCCAGGGCGACATCCGGCAACAGCTTGCGCGCCCGGGCTTCCGGGGCGTCGAGCTTGGGCACTATGACGTCGCGGCCGACCCGGCTCAGGCCGTCGATGCCTTCGGCGGCGGCCTTGAAGCGCTCGTACTCCTGCAGGCGGCGGATCAGTTCGGCGCGCGGGTCTTCCTCTTCCTCTTCCACCTCGGCCGAGCGCGGCAACAGCATGCGCGACTTGATCTCGGCCAGCATGGCCGCCATCACCAGGTATTCGGCGGCCAGCTCCAGGCGCACCGACTGCATCAACTCGACATAGCCCATGTACTGGCGGGTGATTTCCGCCACCGGGATGTCGAGGATGTCGATGTTCTGTTTGCGGATCAGGTACAGCAGCAGGTCGAGCGGGCCTTCGAAGGCTTCGAGAAAGACTTCCAGGGCGTCCGGCGGGATGTACAGGTCCTGCGGCATTTCCATGACCGCCTGGCCGTAGACCATCGCAAAGGGCAGCTCCTGCTGCGCTCCGGCCTGGTCGTCGACGTGTTCCACTGCGGACATTCAGGCCTCGACCATGAAGGGAGCCGGGTCGCCGCAGCCGATACGGATCACTTCCGGCTCGCCATCGGCCAGGTTGATCACGGTGGAGGCCATGATGCCGCCAAAACCGCCATCGATGATCAGGTCGACCTGATGCTCGAGCAGTTGGCGCATTTCATAAGGGTCGTTCATCGGCTCGGTTTCGCCGGGCATGATCAGGCTGACGCTCATCAGCGGCTCGCCGAGTTCGGCCAGCAGCGCCAGGGCGATCGGATGGCTTGGCACCCGCAGGCCGATGGTGCGTTTCTTCGGGTGCAGCAACAGCCGTGGCACTTCGCGGGTGGCGTTGAGGATGAAGGTATAAGGCCCAGGCAGATGCGCCTTGAGCAGGCGAAAGGTGCCGGTATCGATCTTGGCGAACAGGCCCAGCTGCGACAGGTCGCTGCAGATCAGCGCGAAGTTGTGTTTGTCATCCAGTTGCCGCAGGCGCCGCACGCGCTCGACCGCGCTCTTGTCGCCGATCTGGCAGCCAATGGCGTAGGACGAGTCGGTCGGGTAAATCACCACGCCCCCTGAGCGGATGATTTCGACAGCCTGTTTGATCAGGCGCGGTTGCGGGTTTTCCGGATGAATCTGGAAAAATTGACTCACATTCTCTACCTGTTCAGACGGCGGCAATAATTGGGTCATGTTTGAACCGACACCAAAGCGGCGGCAGATCCTCCGGAACCGGGCGATACTCGCCTATCTCGGACCAGCCTCCAGGACCATGAAAATCACTGCCGGCGCTCACCAGCAGACCGAACTCCCGAGCAAGGATGGCCAGGCTGCCCACCTGCTCGGCGGGTTGATGGCCGTTGACCACTTCGATCGCGTGGCCACCTGCTTGAATATAGTCGGCAATCAGGCGGCGACGCTTGCTGCGGGTGAAATCGTAATGCCAGGGATGCGCCAGACTGACCCAGGCCCCCGCCGCGCGCAGCGTCTCGACGGTTTCCTCGAGGGTCGGCCAGTGCTGCTTGACGTCGCCCAGCTTGCCGGCCCCCAGCCATTTGCGAAAAGCCTCGGCGCGGTCCTTCACGAAACCGGCGCGCACCAGGTAATCGGCGAAGTGCGGCCTGGCCGGCGCATTGCCGCTGTCGCCCAGTTCCTGCTGGATCGCCCGGGCCCCTTCGAGGGCGCCCGGCATGCCTTTGAGCGCCAGCTTGCGGCTTATTTCTTCGGACCGCAGCCAGCGACCGTCGTGCAATTTGCCGATGGCTTCGACCAATGACGGCGCATTGACGTCGAAGCCGTAGCCCAGCACATGAATGGTCGCCCCACCCCAGGTGCAGGACAATTCGACGCCATTGACCAGCTGCATGCCCAGTTCCTGGGCCGCGAGGCGCGCCTCGTCGAGGCCTTCCAGGGTGTCATGATCGGTCAGGGCCAGGACTCGCACGCCTTTCTCGAACGCACGCGCAACCAGAGCCGCGGGCGCCAGGGCGCCATCGGAGGCCGTGCTGTGGCAGTGCAAATCAACATTCACGGGACTGTTCAACCTCAAGTCAGCTGGCGCTTTCGCTACCATGGATGTTTGTTATTATGCCGCCACATCCTGCTTCTGGCTGCCACTGTGAAACAATTCATCGACTTCATCCCGCTGTTCCTGTTTTTCATCGTCTACAAAATCGATCCCCGAGTCGTCGACATTGCCGGTCAACAACTGACCGTAGGCGGTATCTACAGCGCCACGGCGGTGTTGATCGTCAGCTCCCTGGTGGTCTACGGCGCGCTGTTCATCTCCCAGCGCAAGCTGGAGAAAAGCCAGTGGCTGACCCTGGTCGCCTGCCTGGTGTTCGGCAGCCTGACCCTGGCCTTCCATAGCGAGACCTTCCTCAAGTGGAAGGCGCCGGTGGTCAACTGGCTGTTCGCCCTGGCCTTTATCGGCAGCCACTTCATCGGCGACCGCCTGCTGATCAAGCGCATCATGGGCCACGCGCTGACCCTGCCGGATCCGGTCTGGACCCGCCTGAACATCGCCTGGATCGCCTTCTTCCTGTTCTGCGGCGCCGCCAACCTGTTCGTCGCCTTCACCTTCCAGAGCATCTGGGTCGACTTCAAGGTCTTCGGCAGCCTGGGCATGACCGTGCTGTTCCTGGTCGGCCAGGGCATCTACCTGTCGCGCCATCTTCACGACACCGAACCCACCACGTCGAAAACCGAGGACTGACATGCTTTACGCAATCATTGCTACAGACGTCGCCAACTCCCTGGAAAACCGCCTGGCCGCGCGCCCGGCGCATCTGGAGCGGTTGCAGCAGCTCAAGGCCGAAGGTCGCGTGGTACTGGCCGGGCCACACCCTGCCGTCGACAGCAATGATCCTGGCGCCGCGGGTTTCACCGGCAGCCTGATCGTCGCCGAATTCGACTCGCTGAGCGCCGCCCAGGCCTGGGCCGATGCCGACCCTTACGTCGCCGCCGGTGTCTATGCCAGCGTCGTGGTCAAGCCGTTCAAGCAAGTCCTGCCGTAAATCCTCTCCCGCGCGGTGAACCTTATGGGTTCATCGCGCTCTCAATCGCTCATTATTCTCGTTTGACTGCCGACAACCTGCCCAACACTCGATTGGAATCAGGAGTTGCGATGCGCCAAGGTCTGTTGTGCCTGTTGTTGGTCATGTTAACGATCGGGGCGAGCGCCTCCGCCGAAGAAACCACGGACCCGGGGCATTCCACGTCTTTGTCCCTGAGTGCCGGCAGCCAGATCAGCGAATTGCAGCAGCGCCTCAAAGACAGCGAGCGCCAGCGTGAAGAGTTGACCCGGCAATTGCAGGGTGCCGACAGCGAGCGCGAAAGCGCCCAGCTGAGTCGCCTGCGCCAGGAGAACCAACGCCTCAAGCTGCAACTGCGCGAGGCCCAGGCCAGTTCCGTGCCACGCCTGCTGACAGATCAGCAACAGTGGTTCGTCACCGGCGCCGGGGTAGCGCTATTGGCCCTGCTCTGCGGTATCTTCGCCAGTGGTGGACATAGAAAGCGTCGACAATGGCTAAATTGAGTGATTCATGAGCGACCTGTTACTGATTGACGATGACCAGGAACTCTGCGAGCTCCTGACCAGCTGGCTGGGCCAGGAAGGTTTTCAGGTACGGGCCTGCCACGATGGCCTGAGCGCCCGTCGCGCCCTGGCCGATCACGCCCCGGCGGCGGTGGTGCTGGACGTGATGCTGCCCGACGGCAGTGGCCTGGAACTGCTCAAGCAACTGCGCAACGACCACCCGGACTTGCCGGTGCTGATGCTCTCGGCCCGCGGCGAGCCCCTGGACCGCATCCTCGGCCTGGAGCTGGGCGCCGACGACTACCTGGCCAAGCCCTGCGATCCGCGTGAACTGACCGCCCGCCTGCGCGCTGTGCTACGCCGCAGCCACCCGACCGCGGTGTCCAGCCAGATGGAGCTGGGCGACCTGTGTTTCAGCCCGGTGCGCGGCGTGGTCAGCATCGACGAACAGGACATCACCCTCACCGTTTCCGAAAGCCGCCTGCTGGAAGCCTTGCTCAAGCAACCGGGCGAACCGCTGGACAAGCAGGAACTGGCGCAGATCGCCCTGGGCCGCAAGCTGACCCTGTACGACCGCAGCCTGGACATGCACGTCAGCAACCTGCGCAAGAAGATCGGCCCGCACCCCGACGGCCGCCCACGCATCGTCGCCCTGCGCAGCCGCGGCTACTACTACAGCCTCTGAACAGATCCCTGATCCTTGTAGCCGCTGCCACAGGCTGCGATAGGGCCAGACCCTCCTGCATTCGCAAGATCCCTGCGAGCGTACCGCTCGTTCGCAGCCTCGCAGGCTCGGCAGCGGCTACAGGGGTTATGTCAGTTTCGCCAAAAAACGTCTTTACCCAAGCTTTACCCTTCGCTGACCGCCGCTGACCTTGCTGTGCGTAATCTGCACACATCCGGAACTGACCGGGAATGAGACAAGGAGATACACCATGCGCAAGACCCTGATCGCTCTGATGTTCGCCGCCGCCCTGCCGACCGTGGCCATGGCCATGCCGGAAGGCGCAGGCCCCATGGGACCGATGGATGGCCCGCGCCACAGCGAACACATGCGCGGCAAAGGCCCTTACAGCCAGCTGGACCTGAGCCACGAACAGCGCCAACAGATCCGCAAGCTGATGGGTGAGCAGATGCACGAGCGCAAGCAGCTGGTGCAGAAGTACCTGGAAAAACTGTCGCCGGCCGACCAGAAGGCCATGAAGGACGAGATCGCCGCCAAGCGCCAGAAAACCGAAGCCGATATCCGCGCCCTGCTCAAGCCGGAACAGCAGAAAGAGTTTGACGCCATCCAGAAGAAACACGCCGAGCGCCGCGCCGAATGGGCCGAGTTCAAGGCCTGGAAAGCGCAACAGCCGCAAAAAGCGCAATAATGCTTTAGCGCTTATCCCACAGCCCAGCCCAGTGGCCCCCACTGGGCTTTCCTTGTTTGAGGACTTTCCGTGCGTTCATTGTTCTGGCGCATCCTCGCCAGCTTCTGGCTGGCCATCACCCTGGTTGCAGGGCTGTCGATTCTGCTTGGCCACATGCTGAACCAGGACGCCTGGATCCTCAGTCGCCATCCGGGCCTCAATACCCTGGCCGAAGAGTGGACGCGCACCTACGAAGAACAAGGCGAAGACGCCGCCCAGGATATCCTGGAGCAGCGCAAGCACCAGTATCACGTCAACGTGCAAGTGCTCAACGACGCCGGCGACCCGGTGGTCCGCGGCACCTTCCCGCGCCGCGCGGCCGCCTTGGAGGCCCGGCAGAACAACGATGACCGGCGCCTGCCCTGGCGGCGCCTGACCGCCGAATACACCAGCCCGAAAACCGGCGAAACCTACCTGCTGATCTACCGCATCCCCCACCCGGAACTGGACGCCTGGCACCGCGACAGCCTGCTATGGCCACTGAGTGCCCTGACCATCGCGCTGGTGGTGCTGACCCTGTTCAGCCTGCTGGTGACCCTGTCCATCACCCGCCCCCTCAGCCGTTTGCGCGGTGCGGTGCATGACCTGGGACAAGCCACCTACCAACAGAACAGCCTGGCCCGCCTGGCCGCCCGCCGCGACGAGTTCGGCGTGCTGGCCAAAGACTTCAACCGCATGGGCTCGCGCCTGCAAAGCCTGATCGGCAGCCAGCGCCAACTGCTGCGCGATGTCTCCCACGAGCTGCGCTCGCCGCTGGCGCGCCTGCGCATTGCCCTGGCGCTGGCCGAGCGCGCCACGGCCGAGGAGCGCGAGCGCCTGTGGCCGCGCCTGACCCGCGAGTGCGATCGCCTGGAAGCGCTGATCAGCGAGATCCTGGTGCTGGCCCGGGTCGATGCCGACAACGCCAGCGCCGAAGAGGTGGACCTCAACGCCCTGCTCGATAACCTGCAGAAGGATGCCCAACTGGCCTGCCCGGAACAGCCGGTGAACATCCAGGCCGAATCGCAACTCAGCCTCAAGGGCTGGCCGACCATGATCGAGCGGGCGGTGGACAATCTGCTGCGCAATGCCCAGCGCTTCAACCCGGCCGGACAGCCGATCGAAGTACAGGCATTGCGTCAGGGGGACAGGATCGTGCTCAGCGTCCGCGATCACGGCCCCGGTGTGGAGGCCGAACATTTGCGCCAGCTGGGGGAACCCTTCTACCGCGCCCCGGGCCAGGCCGCACCGGGTCACGGGCTGGGCCTGGCCATCGCCCGGCGCGCCGCGGAACGCCATGGCGGCAGCCTGACCCTGGACAATCATCCGCAGGGTGGCTTTATCGCCAGCCTGGAGTTGCCGTTGGTGCCAGGCGTTACTGCCCAGGCCTGAGCAGCCTCAGGATCAGGCCTTGCCCGACCAGGCGCTGACGAACTCCGCCGTATCCACCTTGGGCGCGACCCGTGGCTCGTTCAGCGGCGTGCCCAGGTACAGGAAGGCGATGATTTCTTCACCTTCGCCCAGGCCAAGGCCCTGGGCGACATGGGGTGAATAGGACAGCTCGCCGGTACGCCATACCGCACCGATACCCTGGGCATAGGCCGCCAGCAGGATGCCGTGGGCGGCACAGCCGGCCGCCAGCCGTTGCTCCGACTTCGGCACCTTGACGTGCTCCTGCAGGCGAGCCACCACAACCACCACCAACGGCGCGCGCAATGGCATGGCACGGGCCTTGTCCAGGGCCGCCTGGGTCACTTCGCCCCCCTGCAATTGCACCGCCTCCACCAGCAGCTCGCCCAACTGCTCGCGGACCGCGCCTTCCACCGTCAGAAAGCGCCACGGCCGCAACTGGCCATGATCCGGGGCGCGCAATGCCGCCGCGAACAGCGCTTCGCGTTGCGCCGCCGTCGGCGCCGGGTCCACCAGACGCGGTACGGAAACACGGTTGAGCAATGCGTCGAGAGCCTCCATCGGCCACCTCCTGAAAAAAATGTCCGGCCATTCTACCGGGAAGTGCCTTCCGGGTGCCGGTTTACATGCTCTGCGCCGCAGGTAGAATGGCGCCCTCCTTATCAGCCCCGAGCGGACCTCATGGCGTTGCCGACCCTACGGATCATTGGTTTCATCATCGGCATTTTCCTGATCACCCTGGCCATCGCCATGGTCATCCCGATGGCGACCCTGGTGTTGTTCGAACGCACCGGCGACCTGCCGTCGTTCCTCTGGGCCAGCATGATCACTTTCGTCGCCGGCCTGGCCCTGGTGATACCGGGGCGTCCGGAACATGTGCACCTGCGTCCGCGGGACATGTACCTGCTGACGGTGTCCAGCTGGCTGGTGGTGTGCATCTTCGCCGCCCTGCCGTTTTTGCTGACCCAGCACATCAGCTACACCGACTCGTTCTTTGAAAGCATGTCCGGCATCACCGCCACCGGCGCCACCGTGCTCAGCGGCCTGGACAACATGTCGCCGGGCATCCTGATGTGGCGCTCCCTGCTGCACTGGCTCGGCGGCATCGGCTTCATCGGCATGGCGGTGGCGATCCTGCCGCTGCTGCGCATCGGTGGCATGCGCCTGTTCCAGACCGAATCTTCGGACCGCTCGGAAAAGGTCATGCCGCGTTCGCACATGGTGGCGCGGCTGATCGTGGCGGCGTATGTCGGCATCACCATTCTCGGCAGCCTGGCCTTCTGGTGGGCCGGGATGAGCCTGTTCGACGCGATCAACCATGCGATGTCGGCGATTTCCACCGGCGGCTTCTCCACCTCCGATAGTTCGCTGGCGCACTGGCCGCAACCGGCGGTGCACTGGGTGGCGGTGGTGGTGATGATCCTCGGCAGCCTGCCGTTCACCCTGTACGTCGCCACCCTGCGCGGCAACCGCCGGGCGCTGATCAAGGACCAGCAGGTCCAGGGCCTGCTCGGCATGCTGCTGGTGACCTGGCTGGTGCTCGGCACCTGGTACTGGTGGACCACCCAGTTGCATTGGCTGGAGGCCCTGCGTCACGTCGCGCTGAACGTCACCTCGGTGGTCACCACCACCGGTTTCGCCTTGGGCGACTACAGCCTGTGGGGCAACTTCTCGCTGATGCTGTTCTTTTACCTGGGCTTCGTCGGCGGCTGTTCCGGCTCGACCGCCGGCGGGATCAAGATTTTCCGCTTCCAGGTCGCCTATATCCTGCTCAAGGCCAACTTGAACCAGCTGATCCACCCGCGCGCGGTGATCAAACAGAAATACAACGGTCACCGCCTCGACGAGGAAATCGTCCGTTCGATCCTGACCTTCTCGTTCTTCTTCGCCATCACCATTTGCGTGATCGCCCTGGCGCTGTCGCTGCTGGGTGTGGACTGGATGACCGCCCTGACCGGCGCGGCCAGTACGGTGTCAGGGGTCGGCCCGGGCCTGGGCGAAACCATCGGCCCGGCCGGCAACTTCGCCACCCTGCCGGACGCCGCCAAGTGGATTCTGTCCCTGGGCATGCTGCTCGGCCGGTTGGAGATCATCACCGTATTCGTGCTGTGTATTCCGGCATTCTGGCGTCACTGACAGCGGCCCCGGACTCCTGCAATCGCGCCCGGTATTCGCCGGGCGTGGCATCGAACCAGCGGCGGAAAGCGCGGAAAAAGTTGCTCGGGTCGGCAAACCCCAACAGATAGGCAATCTCCAGCAAGGTCATGCTCGGCTGCGCCAGGTACTGCTCGGCCAGTTCACGACGGGTGTCGTCGAGCAGGGTCTGGAAACTGGTGCCCTCCTCCTGCAGACGCCGTTGCAGGGTGCGCTGGGACAGGTGCAGGGTCTGAGCCACGGTTTCGCGCTTCGGCTCGCCCTGGGGCAGCAACCGGCACAGTGCCTGGCGCGCCTTGTGCGTCACCCGGCTTTCGGAGAAGCGCGCCAGGTACTCACCGGCGAAGCGGTCATGCAGCCGCGCCATGGCTTCATTGGCGGTCGGCAACGGCGCTTCCATATCGGCCCGCTCGAAAATCAACGCATCGTAAGGCGCGTTGAACACCAGCGGCGCATGAAACGCCTGCTTGTAGGGCTCCAGATCGACCGGCACCGCCCCCTGCATCAGGACCTGGCGCGGCTGCAGCGTACGCCCGGTCAACCAGCCACACAGCGCCAGCGCACAGGCCAGCGAGGCCTCGGCACTTTGCCGGGTCGGCGGCAGATGATCGCCGTGCACCGTCAGAATCAACGCATAACCTTCAGGTAAAAGTCGGAAACTCAGATCAGCGCTTTCCGCGATGATCCGCTGATAGCGCACCAAACGCTGGAAACCCTCGGCCAGGGTACGACTGGACATCAGGGCATACCCGGCCACGTTGAAGGAGGCCGGCCGCACCACCTTGCCCATGTTCAGGCCGATCGCCGGGTTGCCGGACTGCTCCACCGCACGCTGCCAGAGACGCGTCATCGAGTCCTGGGGGAAGCGTGCGTCCGGGTCGTCCAGCGCGGCATAGTCGAGCCCGATCTGCTTGAACAATGCACGGCAATCCAGGCCGTCCATCTCCAGAGCTTTGACAATTCCCATCGCCCAGCTTGCAGAAGTCGTTCGTTCGCTCATGGTGGGTTCTTTTACATGATGAGCCGCATGCTACGGCCGATTTCCCAAGGATACTAAAGTGGCGCCTATTGTCACTGGCCCCAGCCATTGATGACTCTAGACTCAAATAAGCTCCCCGCAGAGCATCCCGCTGACAGAACAACAACCACAGAGATCGCAGTCGTGGATAACATCAAGCAATTCAATAGCTTCGCCGAGTTCTATGCGTATTACCTGAGCGAGCACAGCAACAGCACCTGCCGCCGCCTGCACTTCGTGGGCACGACCCTGGTAATTTTCATCCTCGCCTTCGCCATCGGCAAAGGCGCCTGGCTATTGCTGCTGGCCCTGCCGGTGGCCGGCTACAGCTTTGCCTGGGTCGGTCATTTCTTCTTCGAGAAGAACCGCCCGGCCACCTTTCAGCATCCGCTCTACAGCCTTCTGGGCGATTTCGTCATGTACCGCGACATGCTGACCGGCAAGGTGCCGTTCTAGGCCTGGCCGGACAGCAAGGCGTCCTGCACAGCCAGTGCAGGATTGGATCCAAGGCATAGACTCCCATCGTTGCGCACAAAAACAACAAGAGGATGGCCGATGAACGCTCACGCCCGTTTCACCCACATGAAGGATGGCACCCAGGAAGACTGGGCGATCATCGCCGCGGACTTCAGCGCCTACGCCAAGCAGTTGCCAGCGCGCATCGTGGCGCACCTGAAGCTGCTCGAGGGCGATTTTGGCGGCTTCCCGGTGGACCGCCTGACCCACTCGCTGCAAACCGCCAGCCGGGCCTGGCATGACGGCCGCGACGAGGAATACGTGGTCTGCGCCCTGCTCCACGACATCGGCGACACCCTGGGTTCCTACAATCACCCGGACATCGCCGCGGCGATCCTCAAGCCCTTCGTCAGCCCCGAGAACCTGTGGATGGTGGAGAAGCACGGGATCTTCCAGGGCTACTACTTCTTCCATCACCTGGGCATGGACCGGCACCTGCGCGAGCAATTCAAGGACCACCCGCTGTATCTGCAGACCGCCGAATTCTGTGCCAAGTACGACGCCGCGGCGTTCGATCCAGGCTACGACAGCCTGCCCCTGAGCTTTTTCGAACCCATGCTCGAACGTCTGTTCGCCCAGCCGAAAAACTCGATCTACAAGGCCGCCATGAAGGAACACGCGCCGGCCTGAGGACAGCTGCGCGGCCATCGCGAGCAAGCTCTCTCCTAGAGGGGGGATCTCCGGTTTTTGTAGGAGCGAGCTTGCTCGCGATACTCTTCAGGCCAGCTCCGCGACCTTGGCCAGTTCAGCCTTGCGCTGCGCCTCCCGCGCCTGGGCGTCGGCCAGGCGATACAGCTCGATGGTGCCGTCCCAATGCTCGATCAGGGCGGTGCACGACTCGACCCAATCCCCGCAGTTGAGATAGTCCACCTCGCCGACCTTGCGGATCTCGGCATGGTGAATGTGCCCGCACACCACGCCGTGCAGCTCGCGCTTCACGCATTCGTGAGCGATGGCTTCCTCGAAGTCGCTGATAAAGCTGACCGCGGTCTTGACCTTGTGCTTGAGGTAGGCCGACAACGACCAGTAACCGTAGCCATAGCGCGCCCGCCAGTGATTCAGCCAGCGATTGAGGGTCAGGGTGAACTCGTAGGCCGAATCGCCGAGAAAGGCCAGCCAGCGGTGGTAGCGGGTGATGACATCGAACTGGTCGCCATGGATCACCAGCAGGTGCCGGCCGTCGGCGGTGACGTGCACCGCCTCGTCCACCAACTGGATATTGCCCAGGATCAGTTTCGAATAACGGCGCAGGAATTCGTCATGGTTGCCGGTGACATAGATCACCTCGGTGCCGCGCTTGCTCATGGTCAGCAGGCGGCGGATGACGTTGGTGTGTGCCTGGGGCCAGTACATGCCGCCGCGCAGCTTCCAGCCGTCGATGATGTCGCCGACCAGGTAGATCCGGTCGGCGTGATAGCCCTTGAGGAACTGCGACAGATGCTCCGCCTGACAATCCCGGGTGCCCAGATGCACATCGGAAATCCACAGGGTGCGCACGCGTTGTTTACGGCTGGGTCTGGCGAGTTCGGCACTGGTCATGGGCACGCTCCTGCATTTTCTGCGAGCTTGCACCCCAGCGATTAATTGCCTGTGACAGAAATACGGCAGTCCGATGACAACGCTGAAGCCCGGGCCGCCGGTGTAGACTGCCGTTCTGCCAAGGAGACTGCGATGAGACCGATCCTCACGCTACGCCAATACAGCCACGACCTGATCGTCCACAGCCACGAACACGCGCAACTGGTGTTCGGCCTGTCGGGCCAGCTCGACTTCGAGGTCGACGGCCAGGGCAGCCAGGTGGTCCAGCAGAGCTTCGTGGTAGTGCCTTCCGGCGCCCATCATGCCTGCGGCAGCCCCAACGGCAGTCGCTGCCTGGTGCTCGATGTGCCCGACGAACATTGGCTGCTGCAGTCGCTGGGCGATCACGCCGATGCCAGTCGCCGCCTGCTCGACAACCCTGGGCGCCTGCCCCTGGATACGGCGCAGAGCCAACTGGTCAACTGGCTCGCCGGCAGCCCGGTCAACGACCCGCTGATTGCCCAGCAAGGCGCCGTGCTGTTGCTGGCCAGCCTCAACCAGGCCAGCCCCGCCAGCATCGGCGGCCGACGCCTGCCCTATGCCGCCTTGAATGCCCATATCGATAAACACGCCGCCCATCCGCTGCAAGTGGCCGACCTGGCGCAAATCGCCGGGTTGTCCAGCGCTCGCCTGCATGCGCGGTTTGTCGCCGAATGCGGGCAGACGCCGATGGACTATATCCGCAGCCGACGCCTGCACATGGCCGCCGGGCTGTTGCGCGATTCGGCGCTGCCCATCGGCGAAATCGCCAGCCGCGTCGGCTACAGCTCCCAGAGCGCTTTCGCCGCCGCGGTGCTGCGCGAGTTCGGTGTCTCCCCCGGCAAGCTGCGGCGCGCGACAGGCCAGCGCTAGGCTGTCGACAAAAAACGCGAGGATCGCGACAGACCGGGTCCTGCCCAGGCTTTTAGACTGGCACCGCTCCGCTCAACCGTTTTGAAGGATTGAAATGACTCCGCGTACTGCCCTTGGCGCCCTGCATATCGGCGCATTGATGTTCGGCCTCACCGGTGTATTCGGCAAACTCGCCGCCGCTTCGCCGGCCATCATCGTCTTTGGTCGCGCGGCGTTCGCGGTGCTCGCCCTGGCGTTCTTCGCCCGCTGCGCCAGCAGCATCCGCTGGCAACGGCTGCAGGCCACGGACGGGTGGCGCCTGCTGCTCAGCGGCCTGCTGCTGGCCGGGCACTGGGTGAGTTTCTTCATCGCGGTGAAAGTCGCCGGCGTGGCCATCGCCACCCTGGGCTTCGCCAGCTTCCCGGCCTTTACGGTGATCCTTGAGGGACTGATCTTTCGTGAGCGGATCCGCCTCAACGAGATCGTCCTGGTGGCCCTGGTCAGCGTCGGCCTGGTGCTGGTGACGCCGGACTTCGACCTCGCCAGCCAAGCCACCAGCGGGCTGCTCTGGGCCGCGGGATCGGGCCTGCTGTTCGCCCTACTGTCACTGAACAATCGCGCCAGTTCCGCACGCATCCCGGCGGTACAGGCGGCGCTGTGCCAGAACGTAGTGGTTGCCTTGTGCTTGCTGCCGGTGGCGGCGCCGGGGTTGAGCGAGGTACGGGCCATCGACTGGTTGTGGATCAGCCTGCTCGGCATTTTCTGCACCGGCCTGGCCCACAGCCTGTTCGTCGCCAGCCTCGCGGTGATCAAGGCGCGCACCGCGGCGGTGGTGTTCGCCCTGGAGCCGGTCTACGGGATTACCGTGGCCTGGCTGCTGTTCAACGAGACGCCGACGCTACGGATGCTGATCGGTGGCGTCTTGATCATCCTCGCCATCGTGGTCTCCAGCAGCCTGTCCGGCTCAAGCAAAAAAGCGCCAGTGGCAGAAGTCGCGTCTCACTGAGTGCGGTCGTTGTGGCCGAGGTCGCGCTGCGGATCGATCTGGTCGCGCACCCGCTGCTTGAGTACCTTGGCTTCGGGAAAACCGCCATCGGCCTTGCGTTCCCAGATCTGTACGCCGTCGCAGGTAATGCGGAACGTGCCGCCGGTGGCCGGTTCCAGGGACACCTTGCCCAGGTCGTCGCTGAAGGTGCTCAGCAGTTCCTGGGCCAGCCAGGCGGCGCGCAGCAGCCACTGGCACTGGGTGCAATAGGTGATGACCACTTCGGGTTTACGTTCTGACATGGTGCTGCCGACTCCTGGGCTCAAGGGCGTCGTTATAATAGCCGCCTTTATCGCTCGCCCCGAGATCCATGATGCGTCGTTTGCTGTCCTGCCTGCTCCTGTGTTTGCTCCCCGTGTTCCTGCACGCCGCCGAAGCGCCACGGCCGAAGATCGGCCTGGTGTTGTCCGGCGGCGCCGCCCGTGGCCTGGCGCATATCGGCGTGCTCAAGGCCCTGGAGGAGCAAGGCGTGAAGATCGATGCGATTGCCGGCACCAGCATGGGCGCGGTGATCGGCGGGCTGTACGCCTCGGGCTACAAGATCGACGAGCTGGAAAAACTGGCCCTGGGCATCGACTGGCAACAGGCGCTGTCCGACGCGCCGCCCCGGGAAGACATACCGTTTCGTCGCAAGCAGGATGACCGCGACTTCCTGGTGAAACAGAAACTCAGCTTCCGCGACGACGGCAGCCTCGGCCTGCCGCTGGGGGTCATCCAGGGCCAGAACCTGGCGCTACTGCTGGAAAGCATGCTGGCCCACGCCAGCGATACCCGGGACTTCGACAAGCTGCCGATCCCCTTCCGCGCGGTCGCCACCGACATCGCCAGCGGCGAGAAAGTGGTGTTCCGCAAGGGCCACCTGCCCCGGGTGATTCGCGCCAGCATGTCGATCCCGGCGGTGTTCGCCCCGGTGGAAATGGATGGCCGGCTGCTGGTGGACGGTGGCATGACCGACAACATTCCGCTGGATGTGGCCCGCGACATGGGCGTGGACATCGCCATCGTGGTCGACATCGGCACCCCGCTGCGCTCGCGCCAGCAGTTGGCGACCGTGGTCGATGTGCTGAACCAGTCCATCACCCTGATGACCCGGCGCAACTCCGAGGAACAACTGGCGACCCTGCACAAGAATGACGTGCTGATCCAGCCGCCCCTGGCCAGTTTCGGGGTCACCGACTTCGGCCGCGCCCAGGAAATGATCGACGCCGGCTACCGCGCCACCCGCATCCTCGACGCCCGCCTGGCGCCGCTGCGCCGAGCCGAACCGATGGATGCCGAACTCAGCGCCGCGCGTACGCCCAGCCAGCGCACCCCGATCATCACCGCGATCCGGGTGGAAAACGATTCGAAGGTCAGCGACGACGTGATCCGTTACTACATCCGCCAGCACATCGGCGAGCCTCTGGACCTGGGCCGGCTGCAGACCGACATGGGCACGCTGTATGGCCTGGACTACTTCGAGCAGGTGCAATACCGCGTGGTCCACAAGGGCAATGACCACACCCTGGTGATCCACGCCCGGGGCAAACGCAGCGGCACCGATTACCTGCGCCTGGGGCTGAACCTGTCCGACGACATGCGCGGCGACAGTGCTTTCAACCTGGGCGCCAGCTACCGGGTCAACGGCATCAACAGCCTCGGCGCCGAATGGCTGACCCGGGTGCAGATCGGTGATCAGCAGGAGCTTTACAGTGAGTTCTATCAGCCGCTGGACGTCGGCTCGCGCTACTTCATCGCGCCGTATATCGGTCTTGAATCACAGAACATCGAAGCCGTGCTGGATAACGACCCGATCGCCGAATACCGCCTGGAGCGCTATGGTTTCGGCCTCAATATCGGGCGCCAGATCGGCAACAGCGGCGAGATCCGCTTCGGTGTCGGCGAGGCCTGGGGCAAGGCCGATGTCCGCGTCGGCGACCAGAACCTGCCCAGCGAAAGCTTCAACGAGGGCTACTACGAACTGCGCTACTCGTTCGACTCCCTGGACAATGTCTACTTCCCCCACGCGGGCGAGGACATCGGCCTGTCGCTGCGCCAGTTCGAACCCAGCCTGGGCTCGGACAAGCGCTACCGGCAGTGGGAGTTCAAGCTGGACAAGGCCCTGAGCAGCGGCCCGAACACCTTTATCCTCGGCGGTCGGTATGGCCGGACCCTGGATGAGGCCGAAGTGGTGACCTCAAGCTTTGTGCTGGGCGGCGCCCGCCAGCTGTCGGGCTTCCGCCAGGATGCGCTCTCGGGCCAGAACGTCAGCCTGATGCGGGGCGTCTACTACCGGCGGCTGACACCCCGCTCCTACCTGCCCCTGGACTTCCCGCTGTATATCGGCGGCTCCCTGGAGCGAGGGCGGGCCTGGAACAACGACAACGAGTTCGACAGTGGCTACATCAACGCCGCCAGCATCTTCCTTGGTTTCGACACGCCGCTGGGGCCGCTGAATTTCAGTTACGGCATCAACGACGACAACCAGAAAGCGGTCTACCTCAACTTGGGCCAGACGTTCTGAGGCTTGGCGTCCGACTCGGCTTCGGCCTTGCTGCCGGAGCCCGGTTCGTCTGGCTCCTCCAGGCGCCAGACGATCGAATCGGCATTGAATGGCGCCGGTGCTGCGGTAGGAGACGGCGGAGCGCTGGAGGGCTCGGAAGGTGCGATCAGGTCCCAGTCGACATCGATCGACGGCTCGCGATCAACCAACCGATCTCCTGCCACGGGCTGTACCGGAGCAACAGGGGGCGTTGATCTGAACGACTCCTGGGCTGCCACCGTCGTCACAGCACTGGCCAGCGTTCGTGTGGGCCGACTCTCGGGGGCCGTCTGTGCCTCCGGTACGGCGGCGGACTGACGACGGCGACGCATGACCAACACCACCAGCCAGGCCGTCAGCAGCAAGGCGGCAAGCATCAGCCAGGGATTCGAGCCCTCATCAGTCTCTGGGGCCTGTTCGGCTGGCTGGGGTGGACTGACTGCGGTGGGTGTCGCGGGCGCGGGCGCCGGGGCAGGATTATCGGCAGGTTTGCTCAGGGCTTCGGCCAACTGACGTTGCAGCTCCACCAGCTGTTGCTGCTGGCGCGCCAGTTGTTCGTCCCGCTGCTGCAATGTGTTGCGCAGCTCTTGGGCCTGGTCCTGCAATTGCTGGTTGGCCTGCAGGGCTTGCGCCAATTGTCCGGCCGCAGGATCGCTCGCCTTGGCCGCCGCGGGTGGCGCCTGGGTGGCGATCGCCGGTTCGGGTTTTGCTACCTCCCTCACCGGGGCCGGCACTATCTCGGGGCTTCCCGGGGGATCGATCAGCAGCGTGTACTCGCGTAACTGCCGGCCATTGGCCTGGTTCACCTGCAGCAGGAAATCCAGGAACGGCTCGTTCACCGGCTTGCTAGACACCACCCGGATCACCCTGCGCTCGCCCTGCAAAACCTGGGTAAAACGCAAGTCTTCGAGAAACGGCAAGCGCTCGATACCGGCCTGCTTGAACTCGCTGGCCGTCGCCAGGCTGACTGACAACTCGCCCTCCTCCAGAGCTTGTGCCTGCACCAGGGCGATCTCCGCCTCCAGCGGTTGGTTCAGCGCCGAATGCACGGTGATTTCACCCAGGCCCACCGCCGAGGCCAGGGACGAATACAAGGTCGCCAGCACCGGCAGAAGGAACAAGGAACGATTCTTCGCCACCCAGGACGACCCGACGAAACCGCGCAGAGCGGCCAGCAGACTCTGGAACATGAGCACCCTTTTTGAGGACCGAAAGCGACCACAGCGGCGATACGCTGGCTGCGCATGCCGCTGTGGACCTAGTATTTCTTATAGTCCGCCGGTGTCGGTAGCTCAAAAATCCGCGGCGCTAGTTATGCCTCAAGACTTTTCCAGATTGGCCAGGATATGCGCGTGAACCCGCATGCAGACCCGCATATCCTCTTCATCGACACCGACGAACAATTCACTGCGCAGGGCTGTGGCGATGGTTTCGATCTGTTCGATCAAGGGCAGCGCCGGGGCGCACAGAACGATCTTCTTCGCCCGGCGATCCTCGACCACCGACTGCCGTTGCACCAAACCCTGGGTTTCCAGGCTGTCGAGCAGCCGCGCCAGGGTCGGTCCTTCGACGCCGACACTCTGGGCAAGTTCACGCTGGGTCGGGGCTTCATCGAAACGGGCAAGGTGCAGCAGCACCAGCCAGCGGGCCTGGGACAGGCCAAGTCCAGCCAGACGGCGATCCAGTTCGGCGCGCCAGCCTCGGGACATCTGCGCCAACTGCATGCCAAAACGGTGTTGATCGGTTAACGGCATAAACAACTCATGAGTTAGTAGACTGAAAATTAAGAAAAACTAATTATTAGTCAGCTAAGCATGACAGTTGCCGAGTGGCAAGGTTTGCCATGAACTGAATCGTTACATCTTGCCGTCGGGCAACTCACATCTCGAATTCCGATTCCAGCGCCGCACGCACGCAATACAGCACACCTTCCGGCACGCGACCGGCAAACAGCTCGGCCACTTCGCTCACCGAGGGCAGCTCGCCTTCGCCGTCGAGAAAAGCGTCCTGGATCTCGCCGAGCAGGTCTTCCGGCAGATCCAGCGCCTGCTCCAGGGACAACTGCTGCTTGCCCACGGCTTCGGCGAGCATCGTGTAAACGTTCTTTTCCGAGCACTGCAATTGCCCGGCGATCTGCAGTGGCGTCATGCCGGCGCGGGCCAGGGTAATCAGCTCGTGGCGGATGTCGGCCACCACTTTCGGCGCCTCCACCTGGCCGCCCAACACTTCGAGGAAGGCCTCGCCGTAGCGCTCCAGCTTGCGCGCGCCGACACCGCTGACCCGGGCCATTTCCGCCAGGGAGCCGGGCTGGCTGCGGAGCATTTCCAGCAGGGTGGAATCGGGGAAAATGACATAGGGCGGCACGCCATGTTCTTCCGCCAGCTTGCGCCGCAGGGCGCGCAAGGCTTCCCACTGTTCGCGCTCTTCGCCGCGTACCAGTTGGCTGGCCTGGCTGGTGCTGCTCTTGGCGGCGGTCTGCGGCTTTATGTCGCGGCGCAGCTCCAGGCTCACCTCGCCCTTGAGCAGCGGTCGGCAGCTGTCGCTCAGACGCAAGCCGCCGTAGCCTTCCAGATCGATGTCGGCCAGGCCGCGGGCCACCAGTTGGCGGAACAACGAGCGCCATTCGCCTTCGCTGCGCGCCTTGCCCACGCCGAACACGGAAAGATGCTGATGGCCGAAGCTGCGGACTTTTTCCGTGTCCTTGCCCAGCAGCACGTCCACCAGGTGGCCGACGCCATACCGCTGGCCGGTGCGATAGATCGCCGACAGCGCCTGGCGCGCCGGCTCGGTGGCATCCCAGGTCTGCACGCCGTCGACGCAGTTGTCGCAATGGCCGCATGGCTGTGGCATGTCTTCGTCGAAATAGGCCAGCAGGGTCTGGCGCCGGCAGCGGGTTTCCTCGCACAGAGCCAGCATGGCGTCGAGCTTGTGCTGCTCCAGGCGTTTGTGGCGTTCGTCGCCCTCGGAATTCTGCAGCATCTGCTTGAGCATCAGCACGTCCTGCAGGCCGTAGGCCATCCAGGCATCGGCAGGCAGGCCGTCACGCCCGGCACGCCCGGTTTCCTGGTAATAGGCCTCGAGGGACTTGGGCAGGTCCAGGTGCGCCACGAAGCGCACGTTGGGTTTGTCGATGCCCATGCCGAAGGCAATGGTCGCGACCATGATCAGCCCTTCCTCATTGAGGAAACGCTTCTGGTGATAGGCCCGCAGCTCGCTAGGCAACCCGGCGTGATACGGCAGCGCCGGAAAGCCCTGCTCGCAGAGGAAGGCGGCAACCTCGTCGACCTTCTTGCGCGACAGGCAGTAGACGATGCCGGCGTCGCTGCGCCGTTCGCTGAGGAACGCCAGCAGCTGCTTGCGCGGCTGCTCCTTGGGAACGATGCGATAGAAGATGTTCGGACGGTCGAAACTGGAGAGGAAACGCTCGGCATCCTGCAGGTGCAGGCGATTGACGATTTCCTCGCGGGTGCGCTTGTCGGCGGTGGCGGTCAGGGCGATGCGCGGCACCTGGGGGAACATTTCCGCCAGCTGGCCCAACTGCAGGTACTCCGGACGGAAGTCATGCCCCCACTGGGACACACAATGCGCCTCGTCGATGGCGAACAGGGCGATGTCGAGGTTCTGCAGGAACGCCAGCATCCGCGGTTGCACCAGGCGCTCCGGCGCCAGGTACAGCATCTTCACCTCGCCCCGCCGGATGCGCGCGGCCAGGTCACGCTGCTGCTCGGCGCTCAGGGTGGAGTTCAGCGCCGCCGCGGCGACCCCGAGTTCCTCCAGGGTCGCGACCTGATCGTCCATCAGCGCGATCAATGGCGAAACCACCACCGCCAGGCCTTCGCGCAGCAGGGCCGGGACCTGGAAGCACAACGACTTGCCGCCGCCGGTAGGCATCAGTACCAGGGCGTCGCCGCCACTGGCCACACGCTCAATGATCGCACCTTGGCGGCCACGGAAACTGTCGTAGCCGAAGATGTCCTTGAGGACGCGTTGAGCCTGTTCGAGCATGAAAAACTCCAAAAATCGCTGAAATCCCTGTGCGCAGGCTGGCCGAAAAGACCACGGTTTTCACTGACAAATCCGTTAGCGGACTTTTCCTGGACCGTCATGACGCCTGCCGGGCATCACAAAACGCGCAAGTATACCCGAGCACTTGCCGGCGAAGGGTGCCGACAATGGACCGCTGGTAACCTTTAGAAGCGCGCAAATCTGCGCGGCGGCTGGCCTGGGCGCTCAAGAAAGCCTAGAATTCAGCATCGTTTATTCCCAAGGTAGTCCTTCAATGTCCTTCGCTGAGCAATTAACCCGCCTGCAAGCCTTCCTCGACGCCGATGAGCTGCATGACGAGGCGCTGGACTATGTGGCCGCCCACGGCTACCTGACTGCGCTGTCCATCTGTTCCGAAAGCGTTCCCGACCGTGAGTGGATCGACGCCCTGTTCGCCGAGGAGCCGCACTACAGCGACGCCGCCCAGCGCGAAGAGATCGAGTCCACCCTGATTGCCCTCAAGGCCCACATCGCCCGCCAACTGGCTTCCGACGAAGAGTTCGAGCTGCCGTGCGACCTCGACCTCGGCGACGAGCCGGACGACTCCGACCTGCGCGGCTGGTGCATCGGTTTCATGGAAGGCGTGTTCCTGCGCGAAGCGGCCTGGTTCGAAACCGCCGAGGAAGAAGTCAGCGAGATGCTCCTGCCGATCATGGTCGGCTCCGGCCTGTTCGACGAACAACCCGAGTTCTCCGACATCGCCAGCGATGCCAACCTGATGGACGACATGATCGTGCAGATCCCGGAAGCCCTGACCGCGCTGTACCTGCTGTGCAACGCGCCGGACGAAAAACCGGCCATTCTCAAGCCCCGTCACCACTGAGTCACCGCCTATGGCCAAGCCCATAGGCAACCGCCCCCTGATCCTGCGTTACGTTCTGCTGGCCATCGGCTGGCTGAGCGTAGTGCTGGGGGTGACCGGCATCTTCCTCCCGGTATTGCCCACTACCCCCTTCCTGCTGCTGGCCGCCGCCTGCTTTGCCCGCAGTTCGCCGCGCTTCTATCGGTGGCTGGTGGAACATCCGCGGCTCGGCCCGTGGATCCGCGATTACCTGGACGGCCACGGTATCCCGCTCAAAGGCAAGGTTTACGCCATCGGTCTGATGTGGCTGAGCATCGGTCTGTCCTGCTATCTGGTGCCCCTGCCCTGGGCCCGCGGCTTCATGCTGACCAGCGCGGTGCTGGTGACGATCTACATCCTGCGCCAGAAGACCCTGCACAAGCCTTGAACCCGGCCCTGCGCGCCGCCTTCCTCCGTTCGTGGCAACCCGACCAGCTGCCCATGCTCGCGAAAAATACCGCCTAGACTTCAGACACCTGCATTCGAGCAGCCCGCCATGCCCGCACGTTCGCGTCGCCCCGAGTGGACACTGCTCCGGTTTCGGCTGGCCGGCTGGTCGTTGTTGCTGGTCTGTTTGTGGACCGACCCGGGCAATGTGCGGGCGAACTGGGA
This sequence comes from Pseudomonas sp. NFPP07, assembly GCF_900115645.1. Taxonomy (NCBI): domain Bacteria; kingdom Pseudomonadati; phylum Pseudomonadota; class Gammaproteobacteria; order Pseudomonadales; family Pseudomonadaceae; genus Pseudomonas; species Pseudomonas sp. NFPP07. Next base: position 59,180 of record NZ_FOXG01000003.1, on the reverse strand, counting down.
ATTCGTTTCTGCCCTGAGCACCTTCGAGTACCGTCATCAGGTCCTGGGCCCGGCCCGGGAGCGTCTCGAGGCCTGGAACCAGTTGTTGCAGGACCTGACTGGGCGACCGGAATACGAACAACTCAATGCCATCAACCGCTTCTTCAACCAGCAACTGAGCTTCAAGGAGGACCAGCGCACCTGGCAGCAGGGCGATTATTGGGCCACGCCGATCGAGGCCCTGCTCAAGGGCGCCGGGGATTGTGAGGACTATGCACTGGCCAAGTATTTCAGCCTGCGCAGCCTGGGGGTCTCCAGCGACAAACTGCGCCTCACTTACGTCAAGGCCAGGCGCGGCAACCGGCCGCACATGGTCCTGGCCTATTACCCCAGCCCCGGCGCCGGACCGCTGATACTGGACAACCTCAGCAGCGACATTCGTTCCGCCGCCCAGCGCCAGGATCCGAACCCGGTATACGCCTTCAATGCCGAGGGGCTGTACCTGCCCGGAGTGGCTGGCGACACGCGCAGCATCGACCCGAAAAAACTCTCGCGCTGGCAGGACGTACTGAAAAAGATGCGGGACGAGGGCTTCACGGTGGGTAATGGCTGATCCGACAAGGAGTGCCGAATGTCGCTACTCAAGCAACTGTTCATCGCCATCTGCCTGTTCCTGCTGGTGGCCTTCAGCGGCAGTTTTTTTGTCAGCCTGGAAAGCTCCCGCGAGCAGATGCTCAACCAGCTGCGCTCCCACGCCCAGGATGCGGCCACCGCCCTGGGCCTGTCCCTGACCAGCCAGGTCGACGACCCGGCGATGATGGAACTGATGGTCAGTTCGATCTTCGACAGCGGCTACTACAACAGCATCCGGGTGGTGAACATCGAAGACGAAAGCATTCTGCTGGAGCGTTCGGTGCCTGCCAGGATCGAGGGCATACCCCAGTGGTTCGTCAGGCTGGTGAGCCTGCGCCCGCAAGGTGGCGACGCCCTGGTCATGCGTGGCTGGGAACAGGTGGCGCGGGTGGAAGTGCTGAGCAACCCGCAGTTCGCCCTGGCCAGGCTCTGGGACAGCAGCGTCGGCAGCCTGCTCTGGCTGCTGGTGTGCGGCTTGCTCAGCGCGGTGTTCGGCGGCTGGCTGCTGCGGCGCCAGTTGCGACCGCTGGACGCCATGGTCAGGCAGGCCGAAGCCATCAGCCACCGCGAGTTCCTCAGCCTGCCGACGGTGCCGCGCACGCCCGAGCTCAAGCGGGTGGTCCTGGCCATGAACCAGATGGTGGAAAAACTCAAAGCCCTGTTCGCCGAAGAGGCCGCGCGCAGCGAGAAACTGCGGGCCGAGTCCTATCAGGACAGCCTGACCGGCCTGGCCAACCGGCGCCTGCTGGACGAACAGCTCGGCGATCAGTTGCTGCTCAACGAGCAGAGTGGCGATGGTTATCTGCTGATGCTGCGTGTCAATGACCTCAGTGGCCTGAACCAGCGCCTGGGCGGCCAGCGCACCGACGCCCTGATCAAAAGCATCGGCGATCTGCTCAAGCGCATCAGCGCCCAGGCCGACCGCCGCCACTGGCTGGCGGCGCGCAATCGCGGCGGCGAATTCAGCCTGCTGACACCGGGACTGGACAGCCGCGGCGCCGAGCGCCTGGCCATGGAAATCAGCGCCACCCTGGAGAACCTGCGCCTGACCGGGGCCAGCGACTGCACACCGGTGGCGCACCTGGGCATAGTCGCCTACCGGCCCGGCGACCCGCTGAGCGGCGTCTGGTTGCGCCTGGACCAGGCGCTGGCGCAGGCCCAGCAGCATCCCGAACGTCCCTGGGCGCTGCTGCAGGAGTTCGCCGCCGGCCCCAGCCAGCCACAGCATGACTGGCGCGCCTGGATCGACGACGCCCTGAGCAACGGCAAGTTGAAGTTGTATTTCCAGCCGGTGGTGCAGTGCGCCGACACCAGCGAGGTGCTGCATCACAAAGTGCTGGCGCGCTTGCTCGACCCGCAGGGCGAAGCCATTGCCGCCGGGCATTTCCTGCCGTGGATCGAGCGCCTGGGCTGGTCGGCACGCTTCGACCTGGCCATGCTCGAACACACCCTGGATTATCTGCTCGAGCATGCCTGGCCGCTGGCTCTGAGCCTGTCCGGCAGCACCCTGCGCGACCCCGACGCGTTGCGGCGGATCCTCGACCAGCTCAAGGCTCTGCCCGACCTGGCCAAGTTACTGACCCTGGAAATCGACGAACGCCAACTGCCCTCGGCCAGCGAGCTGCAGCACTTGAGCCAGCGCCTGCGGGACAGCGGCTACCGGATCGGCCTGCAACATTTCGGCGGCAACTTCAGCCAGATCGGCAACCTCGCCCACCTCGGCCTGGCCTACCTGAAAGTCGATGGCAGCTACATCCGCGACATCGACCGGCAAAGCGACAAACAGCTGTTCATCGAGGCGATATTTCGCGCCACCCACAGCATCGACCTGCCGCTGATCGCCGAACGGGTCGAGACCCAGGGCGAACTGGACACCCTCAAGGCCCTGGGCCTGTTCGGGGTCATGGGGCGGCTGATCGGCCCACCGGAACCGATGTAGCCCCTTCCCCGCACAGCCCCGGCGCCAACCTCGGTCGAGGCTGGCGCCAGGCCCGCCGGGCCTCAGACGGTATCGACCTTCAACGAATGGTCGTTGAGCATGCCGTTGATGATGGTCGCAGTATCCGCGCCACCCGCGATCACTCCGCCTGCGCCCGGTGTCACTCCGTAGTGCTCCGCCAGGTTGACCCCGGCCAGATCGATGGTCTGGCTCGGCGAGGCCCCCGCCGCCGCGCTGACGTCGATACTGGTGATCAGCGACGGACCGCTGCCAGTGACCGTGAAGTGCAGGTAATCATCCAGCGATGCGCTGCTGGCGTTCTCGCCCTGCAGCAGTTGCGACAGGTCGAGTTTGTCGATGCCCGGCGTGAAGTCGGTGACCAGGTCATGCCCGCTGTTGCCCTGCTGCCACTGGAAAGTGTCGCTGCCGCTGCCACCGGTCAGGGTGTTGTTGCCCATCCCGCCGATCAACAGGTCGTCGCCGCCACCGCCGTTGAGCACATCGTTACCCAGGCCGCCGGTGATGATGTTGGCGTTGTTGTCGCCGGTCAGGGTGTCGTTGTAGTTGGAGCCCACCAGGTTTTCGATGGCGGTCAGGGTATCGGTCCCGGCGCCACCGGTGTTCTGCGCACCGAGCAGCGAGAGGTCGACCGTGACCCCGGCACTGGCATGGGCGTAGCTGGCGGTGTCGTTGCCCGTGCCGCCGTCGAGCAGGTCGTTGCCCGGCCCGCCGAACAGCAGGTCGTTACCCGCGTCGCCGTGCAGGGTGTTGTTGCCGCTGCCGGCGATGAGCACGTCGTTGCCGTCGCCGGCATTGATCAGGTTGTCGCCGCTGCCGGCCAGCAGCACATCGTCGCCAGCGGTGCCGGTCAGGGTATGGCCGTCCTGATAACTGATGCTCACCGCCGCGCTGTCGCTGCCGCCATGGCTGTCGCTGGCGGTGTAGGTACCGTGGTAATCCGGCGTGGACTCCTGGCCGCCCGCGTAGTTGACGGTCATGGTCAGCTGGTAGTTTTCCGAACCGTTGGCGTTGCTGCCGCTGGGGTTGGGCAAGTTGATGAGATGGATCTGGTAGATCCCGTCCGCCCCCGCGGTGAACGAGCCGCCATCGGCGATCGCGGTGTAGGCCCCGCCATTGAAGGCATACTCCATGCCCACCCGGCCCGCCACCACGTTGTGATCCAGGGTCAGGGTCTCGCCCTGTTTCAGGCTGACGCTGATCACATCCTCGTCATTGTCATTGCCGTTGTTGATGCTGCCCAGCAAGCCGCTGACCACCACCACGGCGGTCATGGCCAGGGAATTGGCATTGAAGGAGGCCCGGGCGACGCTCAGGGTCTGGCTGGTACCCCCGGTGAAGGCAATGGTCTGCAGGCTGGCGGCGGCAAAGTCGGAGCCAGGCGACTGCCAGCCAGTGTTGAAGCTGGTCGGCGCGGCCGTCAGCGGATCGCCGTTGGCGTCGCTGTCGTTGGCTAGCAGGGCATCGGCCGGCACCACGATAGTGCCCGACAGAATGTTGGTGATGATGTGGTCGTCGCCCGCCACCGGCGCCGCGTTCGGATTGACCTTGACCACCAGGGTCGCGCTGGCCAGGTCGCCGTCGTTATCGCTGACGGTGAAGCCGACTGTCTCGGTCAGCACCACGCTGGTGACTTTCTGCGAGGTGTAGGCGTAATCGCCGGTGTCGAGTTTCACCACCAGCGTGCCGCCATTGTTGGTGGCGATGCTGAGGCTGTTGTCCAGGGTATTGAAGGTGCCGTGGTTGACCCCGCCGCTGAAGCTCAGCGAGCCCTGGTTGCTATTGCCGTTGGGGTCATAGGTATAGGTGGTGCCATCGACCACCAGGGTCTTGATGAAACCGCCGTCGGCGCCGAACGAGCCACCTTCGCCGAGCAGGCTGCCGGTGACCGGGGTGCCCTGTACCGTACCGGCCAGCACCGAGTCGAGCTGGTTCAGGTCGGTGACCACCACCGCATTGGTATCGATGTGGGTACTGCCGTCATAGGCCAGCGGGTCGAGATTGCTGTTGCTGACGCCGCTGCCCAGGCCGATTGCATAGTTCTTGATGCCGTTGGCGTCGAGGAAGGCTTTCCAGGCGGTTTCGTCGGCGGTGCCGATTTCCTGGCCATCGTTGGGCTTGCCGTCGGAGAAGAAATAACCGACGTTCTGCGCCCCGCTGATCTGGCCACTGGTGACAAACGCCAGCTTCGCCGCGGCCACGGCCGCATCGTAGTTGGTGCCGCCGCCCGCGGTCAGGGAGGCGATGATCGACTTGGCCGTCGCCACATCGACCCAGATCGGCGTCTTGTCCGTGGCGCTGCTGCTGAAGGTGACGATCTGCACCTTCACATCGCCCATGTCGTCGTACTTGTCGAGCAAGGTGCTGATCGCCTGCTTGGCCAGTTCCAGGCGCGACAGGCCGGGGACGCCCGACGGATCGGCCATGCTGCCGGAGACATCGATCACCAGCAGCAGGTTGGAATCGACCTCCAGCGCGGTGACCGCCCGCTCGCTGGCGACCGCCTGGGGCACATCGTCGACGATGCTGATCTGGATGGTGCTGGTGGTGGTATTGCCCACCGCGTCGGTGGCCTTGTAGGTGAAGCTTTCGCTCAGCACGTTGGGGCCGTCGTTGGCGGTCGGCGCGGTTTTTGGCGCCGAGGTCAGGGTGTAGCGGTAGGTACCGTCGGGGTTGAGCAGGATCTGCCCGTAAGTGCCGGTGGCGCTGCCGACCAGGGTGTAGGTAATCGCACCGCTGCCGCCGATGACCGAGCCGACCAGGGTGCCGCTGGCGGTTTCGCCGGTGTTGCCCGGGTCACTGCCGATCACCGTGCCGGCCGCCAGGTCCTGGCCGTCCTTGTTCAGGTCCAGGGCTTTTTCGAAGACAGTGACATCCTGGTCATTGACGGCCCTGAGCTCGGTGTCGCAGATCTGGATGGTGATGGTGGTGGTGCTTTCATCGCCGTCCGCGTCACGCACGGTGTAGACGAACACATCCTGCGAATCGTGAGCGGTGACCGAGTTCGGATAGCTGTGATAGGTCGCGTTGCCGAAGGCGTCCAGGGTCAGCGTGCCATACAGGCCGTTGATGGTGGTGTTCAAGCCGCCAATGGCCGAGGTCGAGGTGTCGCTGCCGGCGCGCACGCCGACCACCGCGCCAGTGATTGCCGGGCCATCGGCGCCGCCAATGTCGTTACCCAGCACGTTGCCGCTGATGGTGGTGCCTTCGTCGGCCATCGCCACATCAGGGTGAGCGGTGGGCAGGTCATCGACGATATTCACATCCAGCACCCCGGAGGCACTGCTGCCATCGCCATCGCTGGCGAACACAGTGAAATGCTCGGCGATGCTGTTGGCCCCCTGCCCCGTCGGATGGCTCTCATTGTCGAGCAGGGTGTAGCTGTAGGCGACGACACCGAGGCTGGCGTCGTAGCCGGTAATGGTCAGCACGTTACCCAAGGCCGTCAGGATCGATTGCGGGAAGCTCGCGGCCACCCCGCCGGTCACCACATTGATCCCGCCCACCGTCAGGGTTTGCAGGCCGTCCGGGGCGTTGACCAGGAAGAAGCCGCTCTGGGTCAAGGCCGGGGCATTGGGGCTGGTGCCATCGCTGAGGTGCTTCTCGTAGACCGTCAGCTCGCCGCCCTCGATATCCAGGCAGTGCAGGGTCACGCAGTCGTCATTGTTATGGACGTTCAGCACCAGGTTGGCGGTGCTCGGGTCGCCATCGGCGTCGGTGAGGGTGTAGGCAAAGGTTTCGGTACCGCTGCCATTGCCCTGCAAGGCCTTGAAGTCGGCGTCCGCGGTGTTGAGGGTGTAGGTGTAGGTGCCATCGGCTGCGAGGACCAGGGTGCCGTAGGTACCGGTGAAGGTGCCGGCGGTCACTGGGCCTGTGGGTACGCGGTCAGCGCCCTGCACGTCGTTGGTCAACACATTGCCGCTGAGCACCAGCTGGCTTTCCGAGGCCACGCCATTGCTGTCATCGACTGCCGTTGGCAGGTCGTCCACCACGTTCACGTCCAGCGAACCGCTGGCCGTGCTGCCATTGGTATCGGTCGCCACCACATTGAAGTGTTCGCTGAGGCTGTTGGCGCCATTGGCGGTTGGGTGATCCTCGTTGTCCGCCAGGGTGTAGCTGTAGCTGATCACCCCAGTGGCGGCGTTGTAGCCCGTGATGGTCAGGGTGTTGCCCAGGTCGGTGGTGATCGATTGTGGGAAACCGGCGGCGACTCCACCGCTGACCACAGTGATACCACCCACCGTCAAGGTTTGCAGGCCGTCCAGGGCCGTGACGGTGAAGGTGCCGCTCTGAGTCAGGGCCGGGGCATTCGGGCTGCTGCCATCTGACAGATGCTTTTCGTAGACCGTCAGTTCGCCGCCGTTGGTATCCAGGCCATCGAGGGCCACGCCGTCGTCGTTGTTATAGATGTTCAGCACCAGGTTGGCGGTGCTCGGGTCGCCGTCGGCGTCGGTAATGGTGTAGGCGAAGGTCTCGGTACCGCTGCCATTGCCCTGCAAGGCCTTGAAGTCGGCGTCCGCGGTGTTGAGGGTGTAGGTGTAAGTGCCATCGGCTGCGAGGACCAAGGTGCCGTAGGTACCGGTGAAGGTGCCGGCGGTCACTGGGCCTGTGGGTACGCGGTCAGCGCCCTGCACGTCGTTGGTCAGCACATTGCCGCTGAGCACCAGCTGGCTTTCCGAGGCGACACCATTGCTGTCATCGACTGCCGTTGGCAGGTCGTCCACCACATTCACATCCAGCGAACCGCTGGCGGTGCTGCCATCGGCATCGGTGGCCACCACATTGAAGTGTTCGCTCAGGCTGTTGGCGCCATTGGCCGTCGGGTGGGCCTCATTGTCGGCCAGGGTGTAGCTGTAGCTGATCACCCCGGTGGCGGCGTTGTAGCCCGTGATGGTCAGGGTATTGCCCAGGGCCGTGGTCACCGATTGCGGGAAGCCCGCGGCCACGCCGCCCGTCACCACGTTGATCCCGCCCACCGTCAAGGTTTGCAGGCCGTCCAGCGCGGTCACGGTGAAGGTGCCGCTTTGGGTCAACGCGCCCGCATCCGGGCTGCTGCCGTCCGCCAGGTTCTTCTCGTAGACCGTGATTTCGCCGCCTTCGGCATTGAGGCCCTGAATCACCACCGTGTCGTCGTTGTTGTGCACCTGCAACACCAGGTTGGCGGTGCTGCTGTCGCCGTCGGCATCGGTCAGGGTGTAGGTAAAGGTCTCGGTGCCGCTTCCGCCGCCCTGGAGGGCGAGGAACGCCGAATCACCAGGGTGCAGGGTGTAGGTATAGGTACCGTCGGCCGCCAGCACCAGAGTGCCGTAGGTGCCGTTGAAGGTGCCGGCGGTGATCGGTCCGCTGGGCACCCGGTCGGCGCCTTGCACATCGTTGGTCAGGACATTGCCGCTCAGGGTCAGTTGGCTTTCCGAGGCGACACCATTGCTGTCGTTGAACGCCTGGGGCACATCGTCGGTGATGTTGATATCCAGCGAGTTGCTCGCCGAATCGCCATTACTGTCGCTGGCGACCACGGTGAAATGTTCGCTCAGGTTGTTGGCACCGTCGGCGGCGGAATGGATGTCGTTGCCGACCAGGGTGTAGCTGTAGCTGACCGTACCCGTGGCAGGATCGAAACCGGTGATGGTCAGGGTGTTGCCGAGGGCGGTGGTAATCGACTGCGGGAAGCCGGCGGCCACCCCGCCACTGACCACGGCGATCCCGCCCACGCTGAGGCTGAGCAGCCCGTCGGGGGCGGAGACACTGAAGGTACCGTTCTGCACCAGCGCCGCCGGATTGCTCGCCGAGCCTTGGGGCAGATTGGCTTCGCTGAGGGTCAACTCGCCATTGGCGACCGACAGGCCGCCCAGGGTGACCGGGTTGTTCGGTGGAGGTGGCGGCGCGATACCGCCGTCGTCGCTAGGCGGTACCGCGGCAATCCGCTCAGGCACGAACTCAGGGATTCCGTTGAAGCCCGCGGTGGGGAAACCAATGATCGGCTCGACCCGACCCGCGACTTCTTCAAGCAGTACAAAGGTATGCCCGCCACCCAGGGCGCCGGCGGTGCCACCCGTAGCACCAGGGCCGGCCGCGGTGGCTTCGCCGGTCTGCGTCGGGTCGGCGCCGGCAGCGATGGCTTTTTGCAGTTGCTCGACATCGGTCAGTTGCGCCTGGCTGGGGGTCACGGCTTCAGGAGCCTGCACATGGGGCGCCTGCTTCGCCAGCAGTTGCGGGGTCAATTGCAGGCTGCTGTCGCGCCCGAGGGTCAGTTCCTGGCCGTTCTGCAGATGCACGGCTACCGCGCCCTGCGCACCGGTCACCAGTTGATCCCCTGCAAACAGACGATCGCCTTCTACCAGAACGCGCCGGCTGCCATCCGCCGCGACCGCTACCACTTGCCCGATTACCTTACTGACGACACCGATTAACCTAGCCATGAGCACTTCCTCCGCTGCCGACCGCTATCGGCATCTGGTTGCACGGAAAAGTGCTATGGCGTTATCGGGTCACCGACGGGAAACGCCAGCCTGAAGGTTCGCTGACTTCTGCTCAGTCGAACCTGCGCACCGGCCTTCCCTCTCGCTCGTCCCTCGCTGGCCTGCTGTTTCTGCCGAAGGTAAAACCGAATGCAATCAAACGCATCCAGGCTTCGGACAGCCCTCCCGCGAAAGTCGCGACACGGATTCAAACACTGCGAGTGACAAAAAAATGTCGCATTGAAATCCGTATCGCACCCTCCCCACCGCTTCTCTTCCGCCCTATGTCGAAAATTTTGTTGAACCTTTTCAAGTCCCTGAAAAGCTCCCTAGAGCCTATAAATACGGGGCTTGCGAACTGAACAATGTGCTGGATTTCACAGAGTGCATAAGTTTTTTTCAGCATAAGGCTTATGAGAAATTCTTCTTAGCTTGCGCTCAGGATGTTCTTAGCTCTGTTGTTACAAGCCTGAAACGGTTTGACCTTCAAATTTCGTCATTTTTTTGGCGACTGCAAAGCACCATACATGGACCAGGGAGATGTACCTCATGCGCGTTTTTACCCCCCTCAGTAGCGCGATTTTATTAGCCATGGCCTGCATTCATCAGGCCCAAGCCATGTCTCTGACGGAGGCGATTCAAAGCACGCTGGACAACCACCCGGAACTGCGCGCGAGCCAGAACAACCGTCTGTCGGCGGATGAGGACGTCAAGGTCGCCAAAGGGGGCTTCTATCCATCGCTGGACCTGAATGCTGCCTATGGCCGTGGCTACAGCGACAACACCACCACGCGCGCGTTGGGCAACCATCACACCGAGACCCTGACCTATACCCAGTCGGAGTTGCGCCTGCGGCAAATGCTCTTCGACGGCTTCAATACCGCCAACGAAGTCGGGCGTACCCAGTCGGTCTCCAACTCGCGGGCCTACTACACCCGCGGTACCGCCGAGAGCCTGGCCCTGCGCACCATCGAGGTGTACCTGGAAGTGCTCAAGCGCCGCGAACTGGTGACCCTGGCCAAGAACAACCTGCAGGCGCACCTGCGGGTCAACGACCAGATCGGCCTGCGCAGCGAACGCGGCGTCGGCAGCACCGCCGACCTCGACCAGTCCAAGGCCCGTCGCGCCCTGGCGGAAAACAACTACGACACGGCGCAGGTCGACCTGGCCGACGCCGAGGCCAACTTCTTCAGCGCCGTGGGCCGTATGCCCGACGAACTGGAAAGCCTGCCTTCGGTGCGTGGCGAGATCCCCGCCAGCCTGCCGGATGCCCGGCAGAGCATGCTGGAGAACAACCCCTACCTGAAATCGGCCCAGGCCGACGTGCAAGCGGCCGAGAGCCAGTACGAGGTCGCCAAGTCGCCGTTCTACCCACGCTTCGATGCCGAGGCCGCGGTGGGCGCCAACGACAACGTGCAGGGCGACAAGGGCCACGACAATGAATGGCGAGTGGGCGTGGTGATGAACTACAACCTGTTCCGCGGCGGCAGCGACAAGGCCCGCCTGCAATCGGACGCGCACAAGATCAACCAGGCCATGGACATCCGCAACAACGCGCTGCGTATGCTCAACGAGAACATCACCCTGGCCTGGAACGCCATGCTCAACGCCAAGAAGCAGACCCCCACCGCTCGCGAATACGCTGAAACCACCACCCGTGTACGGGCCGCTTACCAGGACCAGTTCGGTCTCGGCCAGCGCACCCTGCTCGACCTGCTGGACAGCGAGAACGAGCTGTACAACGCCAACCGCCGCTACACCGAGGTGCGCTACACCGAGGAGTTTTCGATGTATCGCGTGCTGGCGAACATGGGCGAGTTGTTGAACAAGGAAAAAGTCGTGGTGCCGGCCGAAGCGATCGCCCAGACCGAAGTGAAGAGCGAAGCCCGTCTGCCTGAGATGCGTTAAGTCCGCGGAGGACTTCAATGTGACCAGCATGGAACCCGGGAGCTCAGGCGTCGATCCGCGCCTGAGCTTTGATGACCCGTTGTTGGACGGATTGTTGATCCTCTGCAAACTGCACGACTGCACCGTCAGCCGGGCCAGCCTCAGCGCGGGGCTGCCCCTGGCCCAGCAACGCCTGAGCCTGGACCTGCTGCCCCGCGCCGCGGCCCGCGCCAGCCTGCAGGCCCGCCTGCTGCGTCGTGAGCTGTCGGCGATTTCCAGGCTCAACCTGCCGGTGCTGCTGATCCTCAAGCATGGCCGCTGTGCGGTCCTGCGCCGCTGGGGCGATGACGGCCAGGCGCTGATCCTGCCCAGCGAAGCCGAAGGCGGCGAGCAGTGGGTCAGCCAGGCGGAGCTGAACGATGACTACAGTGGCCAGGCGCTGTTCGCCCGGCCACGCCACGAACTGGAAGAACTGCGCAACTCCCTGGTGCCGCGGGTCGAAGCCTGGTTCCGCGACACCCTGAAACTCTCGCGCTGGCTGTACAGCGACGCGATCCTCGCCAGCCTGCTGATCAACCTGCTGGGGTTGATGGTGCCGCTGTTCGTCATGCAGACCTACGACCGCGTGGTGCCCAACCAGGCCACCTCGACCCTCTGGGTGCTGGCCATCGGCCTGTTGATCGGCACCGGCTTCGAGCTGGTGCTGCGGGTGGTGCGCGCCCATCTGCTGGACAGCGCCGGCAAGCGCACCGACGTGATCCTCTCCGCCACCCTGTTCGAGCGCATCACCGGCATGGCGATGAAAGCCAAGCCGGCGACCATCGGCGGCTTCGCCCAGAGCATCCATGACTTCCAGGGCCTGCGCGAGTTTCTCACCGCCGTGACCCTGACCAGCCTGATCGACCTGCCCTTCGCCGTGCTGATGCTGCTGGTAATCGGCCTGCTCGGCGGCTGGCTGGTGGTGATCCCGCTGCTGGCGTTTCCCCTGACCATCGTCTTCGCCATGCTGATCCAGGCCCGCCTGCGCGACACCGTGCAAAAGAGCCTGAGCCTGGGCGCCGAACGCCAGGCGCTGCTGATCGAGACCCTCGGCGGCCTGGAAACCCTCAAGGCCTGCAGCGCCGAAAGCGAACGCCAGCACAAATGGGAAAGCACCCACGGCGCCCTCACCCGCCTCGACAGCCACGCGCGCAATCTCTCGGCCCTGGCCACCAACGGCACCCTGTTCATCCAGCAGTTCTGCGGCATGGCGACCATAGTCGCCGGGGTCTACAGCATCATCGCCGGCAACCTCAGCGTCGGCGCGCTGGTGGCCACCTACATGCTCGGCAGCCGGGTCCTGGCGCCGCTGGGGCAGATCGCCGGGCTGATCACCCGCTACCAGCAGGCACAACTGACCATGCGCAGCACCGACGCCCTGATGGCCCTGCCCCAGGAACGCGATGCCCGCCAGCGCCCCCTGGAGCGCACGCAACTGCAAGGCGCGCTGGCGCTCAATCAGGTGACCTTCCGGTATCAGGGGCAGAATGCCGCGGCCCTGAGCAATATCAGCTTCAGCATGCAGCCCGGAGAACGCATCGGCATCATCGGCCGCAGCGGCTCCGGCAAGAGCACCCTGGGGCGCCTGGTCATGGGTTTCTATGCCCCCGAGGAAGGCCAGTTGCTGCTGGACGGCCTGGACCTGCGCCAACTGGACGTGGCCGACCTGCGCCAGCAGATCGGCTATGTCGCCCACGACCTGCCGCTGCTGGCCGGCAGCCTGCGCGACAACCTGACCCTCGGCGCCCGCTACATCAGCGATGCGCGCATGCTCGAGGTCGCCGAGCTGACCGGAGTCACCGAGCTGGCCCGCCAGCATCCCCAGGGCTTCGACCGGCCGGTGGGCGAGCGTGGCCAGTTGCTGTCCGGCGGCCAGCGCCAGGCCGTGCTGCTGGCCCGGGCGCTACTGCTGGACCCGCCGATCATGCTCCTGGACGAACCCACCAGCGCCATGGACAACAGCAGCGAAGACGCCCTGCGCCAGCGCCTGCACGCCTGGGTGCAAGGCAAGACCCTGCTACTGGTGACCCACCGCACCTCGATGCTCAGCCTGGTGGACCGGCTGGTGGTCCTGGACAACGGGCGGATCGTCGCCGACGGGCCGAAAGAAGCGGTCATCGATGCACTGCGCAAGGGCCGTGTCGGCTCTGCGGCGGTCTAGGAGTCGCCCCATGCCTGCCTCATCGCAATCACGCGGCTACTTCGCCAGCCTGCGCAAAAGCGCGGAAAGCGAGTTCATGCCCGAAACCGCCGGCGCCTCGCTGCAGGATTCGCCCCGCGGCTCACGCATCGTCGTCTGGCTGACCACCGGGCTGCTCATCAGCGCCCTGCTCTGGGCCAAGTTCGCGGTGCTTCAGGAAGTCACCACCGGCGAAGGCAAGGCCATCCCGTCGAGCAAGGTGCAGGTGGTGCAGAACCTGGAAGGCGGCATCGTCACCGAGATCTTCGTGCGCGAAGGGCAGATGGTGAACAAGGGCGACACCCTGCTGCGCCTGGACGACACGCGCTTTTTGTCGAACAAGGGCGAAAGCGAGGCCGACCGCTATGCCTTGATGGCCCAGGTCGAACGCCTGTCCGCCGAAGCCGAGGGCCGGCCGTTCAAGCCGTCCGACGAAGTGGTGGCCAAGGCGCCCCAGGTGGCGGAGGACGAACGCTCGCTGTACGAACAGCGCCAGCGCCGACTAGCCAGCGAACAGCGGACCCTGAGCGAACAGCTGCGGCAAAAGACTCAGGAACTGGCGGAATTCCGTTCGAAACAGGGGCAATTCAGTTCCAGCCTGGCCCTGCTCAACCAGGAAATGAACATGTCGGCGCCGCTGGTGAGTACCGGCGCGGTGTCACCGGTGGAGATCCTGCGTCTCAAGCGCAGCGCGGTGGAAATCCGCGGCTCGCTGAATGCCACGACCCTGGCCATTCCCCGGGCGGAATCGGCGATCAACGAAATCAGGAGCAAGATCGACGAGTCCGAACAGGGCTTCCGTTCCGATGCCGCCAAGGAACTCAACGAGAAACGCACCGACCTGTCGAAAATCACCGCCTCGAGCATCGCCATCGACGACCGGGTGACCCGCACCACCGTGACTTCGCCGGTGCACGGGGTGATCAAGCAGCTCAAGGTCAACACCATCGGCGGCGTGGTCCAGCCGGGCAGCGACATGCTGGAAATCGTGCCGCTGGAGGACAACCTGCTGATCGAGGCCAAGGTGCGGCCACAGGACGTGGCCTTCCTCCATCCCGGGCAGAAAGCCATGGTCAAGTTCAGCGCCTACGACTACACCATCTACGGTGGCCTGAGCGCCAGGCTGGAACTGATCGGCGCCGACACCATCGCCGACGACAAGGGCAACAGCTTCTACCTGATCCAGGTGCGCACCGACAGGAACCACCTGGGCGGCGACCTCAAGCCGCTGCTGATCATCCCCGGCATGGTCGCCACGGTAGACATCATCACCGGCGAGAAAAGCGTGCTCGACTACCTGCTCAAGCCGGTGCTCAAGGCGCGGACCGAGGCGATGCGCGAACGCTAATACACGTCCCCCTGTAGCCGCTGCCGCAGGCTGCGCCGGGGCGCGCAGCGACCCCTGGGCCTGACACCGCGTACCTCCTGAAAAACCACGCCGCCTGGATCGGCGCCCGCTTCGCGGTCGATCGCAGCCTGCGGCAGCGGCTACAGGTCTTTCACCTGCCATTGCCTACGTTGCAAGGATCCTCGCCCATCGCCGCAATCTGCCCATCGATCAAGGATGCGCAAACGCTGCCACCACCCTGTAGCCGCTGCCGCAGGCTGCGCCGGGGCGCGCAGCGGCCCTGGGCCTGGCACCGCGTACTTCCTGAAAGACCGAGGCGCCTGGATCGGCGCCCGCTTCGCGGTCGATCGCAGCCTGCGGCAGCGGCTACAGGTCTTTCGCCTGCCATTGCCTACGTTGCAAGGCTCCTCGCCCATCGCCGCAATCTGCCCATCGATCAAGGATGCGCAAACGCTGCCACCACCCTGTAGCCGCTGCCGCAGGCTGCGCCGGGGCGCGCAGCGGCCCCTGGGCCTGTCACCGCGTACCCCCTGAAAAACCAAGCCGCCTGGATCGGCGCCCGCTTCGCGGTCGATCGCAGCCTGCGGCTGCGGCTACAGGTTTTTCGCCTGCCATTGCCTACGTTGCAAGGCTCCTCCCCCATCGCCGCAATCTGCCCATCGATCAAGGATGCGCAAACGCTGCCACCTCCCTGTAGCCGCTGCCGCAGGCTGCGCCGGGGCGCGCAGCGGCCCCTGGGCCTGACACCGCGTACCCCCTGAAAAACCAAGCCGCCTGGATCGGCGCCCGCTTCGCGGTCGATCGCAGCCTGCGGCAGCGGCTACAGGTCTTTTGTCTGTTGGTGGTTACGTTGGTAGGTGTCTTCGCCCATTGCCGCGATCTGTCCGTCGATCAAGGCTTCGAAAGGTTTCAGCAAAGGTTCGAACGAGGTTGGCGCCTCCAGGGTCTGCAGGGCCTGGACGATGGCCTCGATGGTCGACAGGGCCCCCGGCCCGGGCGCCTTGCGCAGCCGGTAACGGGACACCGTGCCTGCGGCCAGGGTCACTCGCGGCAACGCGGCCAGCAGCGGATTGAGGTGCAGCAACTTGCGCGCCTTGCGCCAGGTGCCGTCGGGCACCACCAGCAGCAAGGGATGCTCGTCCGGCACGCTGGAATAGGCCTGCAGCGGCTGCGCGTCCTCCGCCGGGAACAGCAGGCGCGCCTGATACCCGGGACAGTTCAACAGCTTCGGCAGATCGGCAAACACCTCGCCGACGATCAACTCGGCATTGTTCAACCCCAGCGCCGCCAGCCGCGCGGTGTTCAGCGCGTGGTTCACTTCGCTGGGATGCTGCAACAGCAGGATCCGGGTTCGGCTGTCCAGCCGTGGAATCAGCGGGCACAGGCAATGGGTTTTCGGGCGCAGGCAACGCGGGCATTGAATTCTCGACATGGGCGCCTCCTCAGGCCTGATTGAGCTGCGCCTTGAGCAGGTCGCGGAACGTCTGGATCAACGGTTCGCGGCTGCGCCCACGGCGCACGATCATCGAAAACGGCGCCTGATAACCGAAGGTCGCCGGCAGCAGCACGCGCAAATCGCCCTTGTCGGCCCAGGCCTGGGCGTAATGCTCCGGCAGGTAGCCGATGTAGGCACCGGACAGCACCAGGATCAGCTGCGCCTCCATGCTCTCCACCGTCGCCGCGCTGTGCTTGAAGCCGTGGCGCGCCAGTTCGGCCTGACTCCAGTAGCCACGGCCGACCATGCGCTGCTGGGTGATCACCTGCTCGGGGATGCGCCGCTCGTTGAACAGCGGGTGCCGGCTGCTGCAATACAGCCAGTGCTGCTCGCGGTACAGCGGCATGTACACCAGCCCGCTCATGCGCGTGGAGAACGCACCGATGGCCAGGTCCAGGCGGTTGTCCTGCACCCCGAGCTGCAATTCGTAGGGGCTGAGCACCGACAGATGCAAATGCACCGCCGGGTGTTCCTGGCTGTAGGCGCCGATGGCTTCGGCGAACGGCTGGGCCTTGTCGCTCACCGTCGAGTCGATCACCCCCAGGTTGAGGGTGCCGCGCAGTTCGCCCTTGAGCGCCGCGGCGTACTGCTCGAAACCCTCCAGCTCGCCCAACAGGCGCAGGGTTTCCTGGTGGAACAACTCGCCCTTGCTGGTCAGGCTGAAACCGCCGCGGCCACGGTGGCACAGGACCAGCCCCAGGGCCGACTCGAGCTGGCTCATGTAGGTGCTGATGGCCGACGTAGAGAGGTTCAGTTCGTGCTGGGCATTGGCGAACCCCTGATGCCGCACCACGCTGACGAAGATGCGCAATAGTTTCAGATCAGGTAAAGCGTTGGCCATGGGAGCTCCACAAGGAAAATCGACAACGGGGATCGGGTGTCAGGGTCATCCAGACCTCATTGGCGTTCCTTCATGAACAGCGTCGCGGCGCCGATTATGACCGCTGTGCGGCCAATCGCGGGCAAGCCTCGCTCCTGCAGAAGCACGAGCGAGGCGTGGGCGCCACCTGCTCGGCGTGAACAACGCCGCGCTCGCAGAGGCCAAAGTCTATCCTTTCCGCCCAGCATTAGTTTAGAAAAATCTGAACTAAGTATTTGCCCGTAGCGATTCTTCCCGCCCACTACATTTCGCAGAATCGGCCCCACTCGGTTTCGCCGGCAGTCATTGCCGCGCCACAAACCCCATAAATAAAACAACGATGAGGCCAATCCCGTGGACAAGATTCTCCACCAACCACTGGGCGGCAACGAAATGCCGCGCTTCGGCGGCATCGCCACCATGATGCGTCTTCCCCATGTGCCTACCCCGGCCGGCCTGGATGCCGCCTTCGTCGGCGTACCGCTGGACATCGGCACCTCGCTGCGCGCCGGCACCCGCTTCGGGCCCCGTGAGATCCGCGCCGAATCGGTGATGATCCGTCCGTACAACATGGCCACCGGCGCCGCGCCCTTCGACTCGCTGAACGTGGCCGACATCGGCGACGTGGCCATCAACACCTTCAACCTGCTGGACGCCGTGCGCATCATCGAAGAAGCCTACGACGGCATCCTCGAGCACAACGTGATCCCGCTGACCCTGGGCGGCGACCACACCATCACCCTGCCGATCCTGCGCGCCATCCACAAGAAACACGGCAAGGTCGGCCTGGTGCATATCGACGCCCACGCCGATGTCAACGACCACATGTTCGGCGAGAAGATTGCCCACGGCACCACCTTCCGCCGCGCCGTCGAAGAAGGCCTGCTGGACTGCGACCGCGTGGTGCAGATCGGCCTGCGCGCCCAGGGCTACACCGCCGAAGACTTCAACTGGAGCCGCAAGCAGGGCTTTCGCGTGGTGCAGGCCGAAGAGTGCTGGCACAAGTCGCTGGACCCGCTGATGGCCGAAGTACGGGCGAAGGTCGGTGACGGCCCGGTGTACCTGAGCTTCGACATCGACGGCATCGACCCGGCCTGGGCGCCTGGCACCGGTACCCCGGAAATCGGCGGCCTGACCACCATCCAGGCGATCGAGATCGTCCGTGGCTGCCAGGGCCTCGACCTGGTCGGCTGCGATCTGGTAGAAGTCTCGCCGCCGTACGACACCACCGGCAATACCTCGCTGCTGGGCGCCAACCTGCTGTACGAAATGCTCTGCGTGCTGCCGGGCGTGGCGCGTCGCTGAGGCCCGGCCATGAGCGAACACGAGCAGGTCCTCAAAGCCGCCGCCGAGCTGGTGGCGGCCTTCGCCCGTAACGATCGCGAAGCCTACTTCGGTGCGTTCAGCACCGACGCCAGCTTCGTCTTCCATACCCTCGCCCAGCCCCTGCTGTCCCGCGACGCCTACCAGGCGCTGTGGGACAGCTGGCGCCGCGAGGACGGCTTCGAGGTGCTGTCCTGCACCTCGAGCAACGCGTTTGTCAGCCTGCAGGGGGACACCGCGGTATTCATTCATGACGTCGCCACCGAGCTGCGCATGCAAGGGGAGCAACACTTCAGCCAGGAGCGCGAGACCATTGTTTTTTGCAAACAAGGGTCCGGCACACAACAACAAGGCCTATGGCTGGCCTGCCACGAACATTTGTCCGCAATGCCGGAAGGGCTGCCACCCCCTTAGGTTCTGTACGGAAAGTCGCCGAGCGGCGATCAGGCAAGGCAAAAACAGGCGAGGAAGCGGAGTGTAGGGGCCTACATGAG
The DNA here is from genome assembly GCF_900115645.1 of Pseudomonas sp. NFPP07. Classification (NCBI taxonomy): domain Bacteria; kingdom Pseudomonadati; phylum Pseudomonadota; class Gammaproteobacteria; order Pseudomonadales; family Pseudomonadaceae; genus Pseudomonas; species Pseudomonas sp. NFPP07. The sequence goes on along the minus strand of NZ_FOXG01000003.1, from coordinate 40,529 downwards.
CATTCCGAGCCTGTTTTTAACGCAGCATGATCGACGCGCAGGCAGTTTACGTACAGAAGCTAGCCAGACAGGTGACGCTCACACACGACGAGCGCGCCTTTGTGATCGGAGCAGATCATGAATAACAACAACAAAGAAAAAAGCCTTAGCAGCATCGAAACAAACGGGGTCGAACAGATCCCCGACCATGAACGCGACGCCCGGCCCAGCGACCTGTTTCGCCTGATCTTCGGCGGCGCCAATACCTTTGCCACCGCCGTGCTCGGCAGTTTCCCGGTGCTGTTCGGCCTGTCCTTCCAGGCGGGTGTCTGGGCGATCGTGCTGGGCGTGATCCTGGGGGCATTGATCCTCGCGCCGATGGGCCTGTTCGGACCGATCAACGGCACCAACAACGCGGTTTCTTCCGGTGCGCACTTCGGCGTGCACGGGCGGATCGTCGGTTCGTTCCTGTCGTTGCTGACCGCCATCGCCTTCTTCTCCCTCTCCGTATGGAGTTCGGGGGACGCCCTGGTGGGCGGCGCCAAGCGCCTGGTCGACCTGCCGGAAACCGACCTGACCCTGGGCCTGGCCTACGGCCTGTTCGCGATCCTGGTACTGACGGTGTGCATCTACGGCTTCCGCTTCATGCTATGGGTCAACCGCATTGCCGTCTGGGCGGCGAGCCTGCTGTTCCTGCTGGGGATCTTCGCCTTCGCGCCGGCCTTCGACAGCCAGTTCGCCGGTACCGTGGCCCTCGGCCAGGCGGGTTTCTGGGCGGCCTTCATCGGTGCCGCGCTGGTGGCCATGAGCAACCCGATTTCCTTCGGCGCGTTCCTCGGCGACTGGTCGCGCTACATCCCCCGCGAAACGCCTAAAGGCCGGATCATGCTGGCGGTGATCGCCGCACAGATCGCCACCCTGATTCCCTTCCTGTTCGGCCTGGCCACCGCCACCATCGTGGCGATCAAGGCGCCCGACTACATCGCCGCCAACAACTACGTCGGCGGCCTGCTGGCGGTCTCGCCGAGCTGGTTCTTCCTGCCGGTGTGCCTGATCGCGGTGATCGGCGGCATGTCCACCGGCACCACCTCGCTGTATGGCACCGGCCTGGACATGTCCAGCGTGTTCCCGCGGGTGCTGTCGCGGGTCAAGGCGACCCTGCTGATCGGCGTGCTGTCGATCGCCTTCATCTTCATCGGGCGCTTCGCCGCCAACCTGGTGCAGAGCGTGTCGACCTTCGCCGTGCTGATCATCACCTGCACCACCCCGTGGATGGTGATCATGCTGATCGGCCTGCTGGTGCGTCGCGGCTTCTACTGCCCGGACGACCTGCAAGTCTTCACCCGTGGCGAGCAAGGTGGCCGCTACTGGTTCCAGCACGGCTGGAACTGGCGTGGCCTGGGGGCCTGGATCCCCAGCGCGCTGGTCGGCCTGTGCTTCGTCAACCTACCCGGGCAGTTCGTCGGTCCGCTGGGCAACCTGGCCGACGGCATCGATATCAGCCTGCCGGTGACCCTGGGCCTGGCCTCGCTGGTGTACCTGGCCCTGCTCAACCTGTTCCCGGAGCCGGCCGCGGTCTACGGCCCCAACGATCCACGCAGCAAGAGCACGGATTCGCTCGGTAAACCGGTCATGCGCGAAACCGCCTGACTCATGCATGACCTGTAGCGGCAGGCTCGCCCGCGATCACGCCCCACACGACGGATCCAGCCCCCCGTCGCCTTGATCGCAGCAAGCCTCGCATCTACAGCAAGCCACTATAAGAAAGACAATCGGAGACACGCCATCATGGCTTTAGATCTATTCGTCGTACTCATCTACGCCGCCGGCATGCTGGTGCTCGGCTACTACGGCATGCGCAAGGCCAAGACCCACGAGGACTACCTGGTAGCCGGCCGCAACCTGGGCCCGACCCTGTACATGGGCACCATGGCCGCCACCGTGCTGGGCGGTGCCTCCACCGTCGGCACCGTGCGCCTGGGCTATGTCCACGGCATCTCCGGCTTCTGGCTGTGCGCGGCGCTGGGCCTGGGCATCATCGCCCTCAACCTGCTGCTGGCCAAACCGCTGCTCAAGCTGCGGATCTTCACCGTTACCCAGGTCCTGGAAAAACGCTACAACCCGATGGCCCGCCAGGCCAGCGCGGTGATCATGCTGGCCTATGCGCTGATGATCGGCGTGACCTCGATCCTCGCCATCGGCACCGTGCTGCAAGTGCTGTTCGGCCTGCCGTTCTGGATTTCGGTGCTGCTGGGTGGCGGCGTGGTGGTGATTTATTCGGCGATCGGCGGCATGTGGTCGCTGACCCTGACCGACATCGTCCAGTTCGTGATCAAGACCGTCGGCCTGATGTTCATCCTGCTGCCGATCTGCCTGTACCGCGTCGGCGGCTGGGATGAACTGGTGGCCAAGCTGCCGGCGTCCAGCTTCAGCTTCACCAGCATCGGCTGGGACACCATCGTCACCTACTTCATGATCTACTTCTTCGGCATCCTGATCGGCCAGGACATCTGGCAACGGGTGTTCACCGCCAAGACCGAAAAAGTCGCGCAATACGCAGGCACCGTCGCCGGCTTCTACTGCATTCTCTACGGCCTGGCCTGCGCCCTGATCGGCATGGCCGCGCATGTCTTGCTGCCGGACCTGGACAACGTCAACAACGCCTTCGCCGCCATCGTCAAAGCCTCCCTGCCGGACGGCATCCGTGGCCTGGTGATCGCCGCGGCTCTGGCCGCCATGATGTCCACCGCCAGCGCCGGCCTGCTGGCCGCCTCCACTACCTTGACCGAAGACCTGTTGCCCAAGCTGCGTGGCGGCAAGCAGTCGAGCCTGGGGATCAACCGTCTGTTCACCCTGCTGACTGGCATCGTGGTCCTGGGCATCGCCCTGGTGGTCAACGACGTGATCAGCGCCCTGACCCTGGCCTATAACCTGCTGGTGGGCGGCATGCTGATCCCGCTGATCGGGGCGATCTTCTGGAAACGCGCGACCACCGCCGGCGCCATCGCCAGCATGGGCCTGGGCTTCCTCACCGCCCTGGCGTTCATGTTCAAGGACGGCCTGGATGCCAACACCCCGATCTACTACAGCCTGGCTGTCGGCCTGATCAGCTTCGTGGTGGTGAGCCTGTTGTCTCGTCGCCCGGCAACCCTGGCCAACGCGATCTAACCTCAGGTCAGACGCCGTACATTTTTCTTCGGCGGGTGCAGCGTCGGTGGCTGCACCCGTTTTTTTTCGCCTGGAGGAAAGCCGATGAAGATTGTCAGCCGCGACCGCTGGTTCGAAGTCAGAAGCCTGAGCGACGGGATTCGGCTGATCCACGAGCCCTATATCCGGCCGTTCTATCGCTGCAACCTGTGGCATATCCAGGGTCGTGACAGGGACCTGCTGCTGGACAGCGGCTCCGGCCTGGTCAGCTTGCGCGAACAGTTGCCCTGGCTCACCGAACGGCCCTTGCTGGCGGTGGCCAGTCATTGCCATTTCGACCATATCGCCGGGCATCACGAATTCCCCGAACGCCTGGTGCACCCGGCCGAGGCGCAGATTCTCGCCGCGCCCGACGGGGCCAATACCTTGTCGGCCGCCTTCGTTGGCGATGCGATGTTCGAGGCCCACCCGGATTGCCCACTGTGCTACGCCGAATATCGGGTCAAGGCTGCCCCGGCGACGCGCCTGATCGAGGAAGGCGACGTGCTCGACCTGGGCAACCGTAGCCTCCAGGTGCTGCATACGCCCGGCCATTCCCCCGGGGGGATCAGCCTCTGGGAAGCCGCCAGCGGCACCCTGTTCAGTGGCGACATCATCTACGACGGCCCACTGATCGAAGACGCCTACCACTCCAATCTGGAGGACTACGCCGCCAGCCTGAGACGCCTGTACGAGCTGCCGGTGCGGACTGTGCATGGCGGCCATTTCGGCAGTTTTTCGGGAACGCAGCTGCGCACGATGATCGAGGATTGGATCCGCCGGCACCCATGAAGCTGTGCTGTACTGCACACAATCGCGCCCGTTTCAAAGACCATGCGCAGGCCCCTGGCGAAAAGAGCCAAGATGAAAAGAGCCGAAGTCCGACAAGCCGTGCATGACTTCATCAGCCGCCTGCTCGATGGCAACGACGGATTTGCCGACGATGTGAGCCTGCAGGAGCTGGGGTTGGACAAGCAGGATATCGAGGACCTGATCTTCCACCTGGAAGATCAGTTTGGACTGACCGCCTTCACCCACGAAGAAGACCAGATGCTCAAGGCGGCGAACAGCGCCAATGACTTGAGCCGGTTTCTGCTGAAGATTTCACGGCACTGAAGACTCCATGGCGCCAAGCACCATGGGCGGGTTGCGGGTTGACGGGTTTGGATCAGAAGGCGGCAACCGTTCGCGAGTGAACCTGCCCTCGCGCGGCTGAAAAGTGACGGGAGCAGGCTGGATGCCTGCCCCATTCCCGAGCCGATGGTTAGCGGCGGCGCTGTTGCCGACGCCGTTGTTCGTCGTCTGTGCGGATTGGCACCGGCTGCAATGGCGGCTCGATCAGCCCCAGTGCGACCCCGAGGTCGTGAAGCCAGTTTTGCAGTTTCTCTTTCATAGTGCCCCCCTTAAGGGTCGTGCCTGGCGGCTGGGTTCTGAAGCCGCTTAGCTCTGATAATAGCGCTAACTTTCGCCCAGTGCTCCCCCCGGATAGCAATGATCTGTTACCGGATTAATCCGAATCAGCCAGCCCGTTTCAGGGCATTGTCCGCAGCGCTGCCCGTTGATCGGCCTGCCGCTAGCGGGTGTCTTGCCGTCGAGGCAACAACCGCTGGCCCGGGAATGCCACGCCACCGCCTGAGCCTGGGGTTACAACAGGTTGCGAATCCGCCTGCGCAGCCACTGTTCGGCGCTGACGAAAGTGATGCCCAGCAACACCAGCACCGCGCCGATGACGAAATTGAGGCTCAGGGGTTCGCCCAGCAACAGCACCCCGAAGGTGACACCGAACAGCGGCGTCATGAAGGAAAACACCGCCAGGTTGGCGGCCAGGTAACGGCGCAGCAACCAGAACCAGGTCAGGTAACTGAAAAAGGACACCACCAATCCCTGGAACAGCACGCTGGCCACCGCCACCGGGGTCAGGTCGACATGGGTGACCTGGCCGCTCAGCACGGCGATCAGCAGCAGGCCGACAAAACCGACGATCAGCTGATAGAACAGGGTCAGGGTCGCTGGCGCCTCGGACAAGCGCGACGCGCGCACCACCACCGTGGTCGCGCCCCAGGCCAGGCCGGCCAGCACGCCCAGGGCGTCGCCAAGCAGCATGCGCGTATCCAGGTTATCCAGCGAAATGCCGCCGGCGAAGGCCACGCCAATGCCGATGAACGCCAGCAGAATCCCCAGCCACTGCAAGGGCCTGAGGCGTTCGCTGGGCAGCAGCCAGTTCACCCCCAGCGCGGTGAAGATCGGCGCGGTATAAAGAAACACCGACATGTGCGCCGCGCTGGTGAGCTTGAGCCCTTCGGCGATAAACAGGAACTCCAGGCCGAACAGGCTGCCGGCCAGCAAACCGCCGCGCCAGGTACTGCCGATCTGCGACCAGCCGCCCTTCCAGCACATCAGCAAGGCCACCAGCAGCGCCGAAATGCCCGAACGCGCGGCCGCCTGCATCACCGGCGCGATATCCGCCGCGGCCCACTTGATCATCACCTGCTGCACGCCCCAGATCAGGCACAGCCCCAACATCACTTGCAGTGCGAAACCGTCGGCGCTGCGCCGCTCGATGCTCACCGCAGCCCCTCGGGCAGATTCATAGACATGGCAGTTACTCGACAGAAACGACAAAGCCCCGGAACCGGTCCGGGGCGAAGAATGGATGTGCTGTCGATTATCAACCAAACGGACAGAAAAAGACGCCTGGAAAAAGACCTTTATCCTGACCGTCAGCTCGAGGCCGTTGGGCTCAGCCTCAGGGATGGCGAGGCCTCACGGCGCGCGAGGAGGAAAAACAGCGCGCCACCGAGGAAACACCCGGTGAACCAGGCGAAGTTGGCCATCGGCTGCAGCGCCGGCGTAAAGGTGATCGCCACGCCCACCAGGGTCGCCGGCACCAGCGCCTTAACCGCGGTCCAATTGACGCCGCCGCTGTAGTAATAACGCCCGTCCGGGCCGTCGTTGAACAGCGCGTCGACATCGATCTGCTGCTTTTTGATCAGGTAGTAGTCCACCAGCAGAATGCCGAACAGCGGGCCGATAAAGGCGGCCAGCACGTCTAGGGTGTAGTGGATCATCTGGGGGTTGTTGAACAGGTTCCAGGGGGTGATGAAGATCGACGCCAGGGCCGCGATCATGCCGCCGGTGCGCCAGCTGATCCGGCTCGGGGCGACGTTGGCGAAGTCGAAGGCCGGCGAGACGAAGTTGGCGACAATGTTGATGCCGACAGTGGCAGTGACAAAGGCGAAGGCGCCGAGCAACACCGCGACGTCGTTGTCGATCCGCGCCACGGTGGCGATCGGGTCATGGAGCATTTCACCGAACACCGGCAGGGTGCCGGAGACGATGACCACGGTCACCAGGGAGAACGCCAGGAAGTTCACCGGCAACCCCCAGAAGTTGCCGAGCCGCACATCCTGCATGCTGCGGCAGTAGCGGCTGAAATCGCCGAAGTTCAGGGTCGGGCCGGAGAAGTAGGACACTACCAGCGCCGTGGCGACGATCACCTGGCCGAATGCCTGCCAACCCGACAGCGACTTCTCCCCCAGGGTGAAGCTGATATTGCTCCAGCCGGCCTTCCAGACGATCCAGCCAGCGAGGAGGAACATCACCGCGTAGACCACCGGCCCCGCCCAGTCGATAAAGCGCCGGATCGACTCCATGCCGGCCCAGAACACCAGGGCCTGGACCAGCCACAGCGCCAGGAAACCGAACCAGCCCAGGTAGGACAGCCCGGCAAAATGCGGCTCGGCATAGGCCGCCATGGCCGGGAAAAAGCGCAGCACCACGATGATCAGGGCGCTGGACGCCAGGTAGGTCTGGATCCCGTACCAGGCCACCGCGATCAGGCCGCGAATCACCGCCGGGATATTCGCCCCGAATACACCGAACGCCAGCCGGCAGATCACCGGGTACGGCACCGCCGCCTGCTGGCTGGGCCTGGCCACCAGGTTGGCGATCAGTTGCACGATGCAGATCCCCGCCAACAGGGCCACCAGCACTTGCCAGCTGGCCAGCCCGAGGGCGAACAGGCTGGCGGCGAATACATAACCGCCGACGCTGTGCACGTCGCTCATCCAGAAGGCGAAGATGTTGTACCAGTTCCACTTCTGCGGCAGCGGCCCCAGGTCCTGGTTGTACAAGCGCGGGCTGTAGCCCTTCGGTAGTTGCTCGGTCATTGCAAGGCTCCTTGTTGGACAGGCTCTGCCCCCGCGATTGACCTTGCGACCACACTGCGTACGGGAGCTGACATGACTTGTATACGAAGCGCTACGCAGAATGCGTGCCATACCGGAAAAAACTGTAGGCGAACGGCGCGGATCGCTTGTCCATCAAGGGCTGGGCCTTGGCTACACAACGATGATCAGCAGGCGGGGTCAGCGGCAGGCATGCCCACTGGCTGTGCACGACTGCCTGATATCAGTGCATCAGGAATGGCTTAAAACTGTATACATCGACAACAATCGAAGACGCCGACTCTGACGTCCCTCAACGCAGCCAGGAAAAAAGGCAATAAAAAACCGCTGCCGGAACCGGCAGCGGTTTTTTCGGACAGTCCAGCGGGCCGTTAGCGCCGCCGAAGGGTTCTTCGACCGCAACTACGCCAGGGAGGAACGAATCAGGTCAGTTCAATGCGATCGGCATGAATAACGATCTGGCCATTCTTGTACAAGGCACCGATGGCCTTCTTGAAGTTGCCCTTGCTGACGCCGAACAGGCCACTGATCACCGTTGGATCGCTCTTGTCGCTGACCGGCAAGGTGCCATTGTTTTCCCGCAACTTGGCGAGGATCTTCGCGTTCAGGCTGCTGGCCAGTTCTTCGCCCACCGGTTGCAGGCTGAGGCTGATCTTGCCGTCGGCGCGGATCTCTTTGATGAAGCCCTTTTCCTGTTTGCCCGGACGCAGGAACTTGAACACTTCGTTCTTGTGGATCAGGCCCCAGTGCTTGTTGTTGATGATCGCCTTGAAGCCCATGTCGGTGCTCTCGGCCACCAGCAGGTCGACTTCCTGGCCGACCTTGTAGGTCACCGGAGCCTTGTCCAGGTAGCGGTCCAGGCGGGCCGTGGCGGTGATGCGACGGGTGTGCTTGTCGAGGTAGACGTGCACCACGCAATACTCGCCGGCGGTCAGCTGGCGCTTTTCCTCGGAGTACGGCAGCAGCAGGTCCTTGGGCAGGCCCCAGTCGAGGAACACACCGATACTGTTAACTTCCACGACTTTAAGACTGGCGAATTCACCGACTTGAACTTTTGGTTTTTCGGTAGTTGCAATTAACTTGTCGGCGCTATCCAGATAAACAAAAACATTCAACCAGTCTTCATCTTCACTGGGAATATCCTTGGGAATATAACGATTGGGCAGCAATATTTCGCCATCCGCCCCGCCGTCCAGATATAAACCGAAGTTAGTGTGTTTAACCACTTGCAAACTGTTGTAGCGCCCGACTAAAGCCATTTCCAATACCCTCATTGCGTGGGCGGCATTCTACCCGGTTTTCCGCTCCTGGTTGGCCCGAGTCGCCGGATAGCAGCGGATATTTTCCTGAATGCCTTGATTTTTCTGGCTTTGTGCCAGCAACCGGTTCCGCCCGTCAGGCCAGCCGGCAGCGACTTTTGCCTCAGCGCCGCCGAGCAAGCCGCTCTTTGTGCCATTGTCTTTATTTAAAACAGCAGCTTATGGGGATATTCCCGAGATCAACTTAGGATTATTCGGGAGTTTTCCACTGTTATTCCAGGAGGATATTTACCAAGCAATTGTCAAGCATTTCATGTATGATGGCTGGCCAAATTAATTTTCTGAAGGTTAATGGCCGCCATGCGTGTAAAAGCATCCAACAGCAAAGCAAAGCCAGCTCCAGCCGTTGAAACCAGCGAATCGATCAACGATCAGATTGCTGCTTTCCTGAAATCCGGTGGCGAGATCCAGCAAATTGCCAAAGGCGTCAGCGGCCAGACTTTCGGCCCGTCCAAGCAGATCAGCCTGGGCAAGAAGTAATCCCCCGCAATACCTCCTGGTCCCTATGCGCTTTGAGCCTCAAAGCGCTAGGACTAGAGTTCTGACTTCTCCCCTCCCGTAAAAATCGACGAACGGCCCTCATCCCTGAGGTTTCGCCGGTATCCTTTCACACGTCTAGATCGAGCATTCCAGCAGGTTCCGCGATTCCTGCTCCTCGCGTTTCATGGAGTGAAGCATGCTCAAACCCTCTCATGTGCTGCTTGCCAGCCTTCTCGCCAGCCCCTTGGTCCACGGGCAGATCTTCCAGCGCGAACTGGGGGACTTCGACCTCAAGCTCAGCAGCACCCCGAGCCGCAGCATGGCCCAGGGACTGGTCAAACCCTCGGCCACCGGCTCGTTCCATGGTGGCCTGGACCTGACCCATGACAGCGGCTGGTACATCGGCCAGTGGTCGCCGAGCATGGGCCTGGGCGAGAGCGACCTGGAAGTGGACTCCTACCTGGGCTTCAAGCGCCCCTTCGATCAGACCCTGGGTTATGAGGTGGGCATGATCCAGTACAACTACCCGCAACTGGCCCCGCAGGACAGCCAGGAGCTCTATGGCGGCCTGACGCTGCTGGGCAGCCGCTTTGGCGCCGCGTTCAGCCAGGAGTCGGACAAGCGCAACAGCACCCTGTTCGCCGACCTGGGCGGCAACCAGCCCTTCGGCATCGGCGTCAGCATCAAGTACACCACTCATCAGCTGAGCAACCCGGTTTCGGTGAGCAGCGGCTACGTCAGCAGCTTCAACGACTGGTCGATCAAGTTCTCCCGCCCCTGGATGGGCATCGACCTGAAACTGATCTACAGCGATTCCAACCTCAACGGCAGCGATTGTTCGGCCTATTCTGGACATAACGCGCAATGCGACGGTCTGCTCACCTTCAAGGCCGAGCATTCGTTCTATTGAGCGGCTGAACTGCCGGAAGCTTTCCGGGTTCAGATAAGAAACCCATGCTTACAAACCCAGGCCTTCGCAAGGACTTGCCATGTCGCGCCGGCTGCAACACCTCACCCTGCTACTGCTGTTGAGTCTGGTTCTGACCTCCTGCAATCGGGTCGGCCTGGCTTACCGCAACCTCGATGTGATCATTCCCTGGACGCTCAATGACTACCTGGAAATGAACCGCGAGCAGAAAACCTGGTTCAACGAGCGCCTCAAGGAACACCTGAGCTGGCACTGCAGCACGCAATTGCCCGGCTACCTGGACTACCTGGACCGTCTGCAGCAGATGGTCGCACGCAATCAGGTCAACGATGCCGAGCTGCAAGAGTTCACCCGCGGAGCCAAGCAGGCCATTGCCCAGACCGCCCGCGCGATCGCGCCTTCGGCCATCGAGTTGCTGCGGGGCCTGGACGACCGACAGGTCGCGGAAATGAAGGCGGCCTTCGCCAAGGACATGCGCCAACGTCGCAGCAAATACCTCAAGCCACCACTGGAGCAACAGATCAGGCTGCGTGCCGAACGCATGGACAAGCGCCTGACTACCTGGCTCGGCCCCCTCACTCCTGAACAGACCCAGCGGGTGACGGACTGGTCAACGTCCCTCGGCGAACAAAACCAGCTCTGGCTCGCCAATCGGGCCAACTGGCAGGCGCAGTTCAGCGCCGCGCTGGAGCAACGCCAGAACAGCGACTTCGACAGACGTATCGAGCGCCTGCTGGTGGATCGCGAAAGCTTCTGGACACCGGCTTATCGCCAGGCCTATGCCAACAGCGAACAGGCGGCGCGCAGCCTGCTGGGGGACGTGATGGCCAAAAGCACGCCAGCCCAGCGCGAGCATCTGCGCAACAAGCTGCAGAACGTGCGCAATGAGTTCGAAGCGTTGAAATGCATGAAGACGGTACGCCAGGAGTAACACTGGCGCGTCTTGCGCCAACGCGCTCGCTGCTGCAAGGCATATTCCCCGCAGCAGCGAGCTTGCTCGCGATGTTCGTGATACGCGTCAGGCAATCTGCGCCTTGCTCGCCAACTCATCGAACACCGTCGGTTCCAGCGCATCGGCCTGTTCGTCCAGCACCTGGCGCGGGTGATCGTTGCCCGGAATGCAGCTGTCGATCATGCACAGCAGGCTGGAACCGCGCGGCGTCAGCCTGAAGTTCTCGCCATTGCCGCCTTCCTCCTCGGGACGCGGCTCGATGAAACCCCGGTCCAGCAACAGTTTTTCGTACGCGGCGGCGGTGCTTTTCAGCTCATCCAGATTGCCCGTGGATTCACCCTCGGCCGCCTTGGCCGCGGCATGCTGCTCGGCATAGGGTCGCGGCGTGAAGCTGTGGCCCGCGCCGTTCTGCACCTCATGCAGCAATCGTTCGATCAGATCCCAGTTATAAGTCGCCATCCTGTTCTGCCTCCATTCATGAAAGAGAGATGCCTGTACCCAGGTTGTGACAAACGCCACCTATGGCCGTTCAGCAGCATCGAGCAGGCGGGCGACCGTTGGGCGGAACCGTCCGGCAGCTGTCGATTTGCCCGCGGGCGAAACGACTAGCCTGTGTAGGCACTGTCGCCGCGCCACCTTTGCCGCAGGAGAAGACGTCATGCACCTCAACGATCATCCGGTCGTATCCCGGGAACAATGGATACAGGCCCGCAAGCAGCACCTGATTCACGAAAAGGCGTTCACCCGCCAACGCGACCAGCTCAGCGCCGAGCGGCGTGCCCTGCCCTGGGTGAAAATCGACAAGCCCTACCGCTTCCAGGGCCCCCACGGCGAACTGAGCCTGGCCGACCTGTTCGGCGATCACAGCCAGCTGGTGGTCTACCACTTCATGTTCGCCGAAGGCTGGGACGAAGGTTGCCCGGGCTGCTCCTTCCTCTCCGATCACATCGACGGCGCCAACCAGCACCTGGCCCACCACGACATCGCACTGGTGGCGGTGTCCCACGCGCCCTTCGCCGAGTTCCAGGCGTTCAAGCGGCGCATGGGTTGGAAGTTCGATTGGGTTTCGTCCGCCGGCTGTGATTTCAACTACGACTTCGGGGTCTGCGCCCGGGCCGACGAGGTCGCCGCCGGCACCGCCACCTACAACTACGAAAAAACCGACGGCGCCGAAGAAGAGCTGCCCGGCCTCAGCGTGTTCTACCGCAATGAAGCCGGTGAGATCTTCCACACCTACTCCACCTACGCCCGTGGCCTGGACCTGCTGGTGGGGGCCTACAACTACCTGGACCTGACGCCCAAGGGGCGCAATGAAGAACAGATCATGGACTGGGTCAGGCACCATGATCGTTATGACGACAAACCGGCCGCCAGTTGCTGCCATGGCGGCTCCTGAGCGCCGGACCGCGATCGCGGGCCTGCAGGAGCCGGCTCGCGATCATGTTCGTCCGGCCGGCGGAAAAAAACCGCCCGGCACAAACCCGTGGCCTGCCCCCGGCTAAACTTGGCTCCATGAGCCCCGCCTACCACAGCCTCCACGAATACACCCAACGCATGAACCGGGTGCTGGAGCATATCGACCAACACCTGGACCAGCCGCTGGAGCTGGCGGAACTCGCGCAGGTCGCGCATTTTTCGCCCTTTCACTTTCATCGCCTGTTCACCGCCTGGGTCGGCGAAACCCTGGGCGACTACCTGCGCCGACGCCGCCTGGCCTGTGCCGCCTATCAGCTGGCCAGCCATCCGGAATTGAGCATTCTGGAGGTGGCGCTGGAGGTCGGTTTCAGCTCCGGCGAAGCGTTCTCCCGGGCGTTCAAGCAGCATTTCTCGGTCACCCCGAGCACCTGGCGCAGCATCGAACCCAAACGCTGGCACCGCCGCCTCAGCGACGTCCGCGAACGGCGCCTGCGGGAATTGAGCAATCCTGATCAGACGCACATCCCGGCCTTCGACGATCCTGACGCCTTCATTCACCTGAAGGAGCCTTTGATGAACGTCACCCTCAAGGAACTGCCACCGGTCCGCGTCGCCTACCTGCGTTATATCGGCCCCTACGGGCCGGGTATCGGCACCTTCTGGCGCGACACCGTCGCCCCCTGGATGGTCGAAAACGGCCTGTTGGGCCGCGTGCGCTACGGTATCGGCCACGACGATCCCTACGTCACCCCACCCGAAAAATGCCGCTACGACGCCTGTGTCGAAGTCCCCGACGACTTCAAGGCCAGCGCCCCCGCCGTCGTCACCACCCTGCTCGGCGGCCTCTACGCCATCGCCCACTACCAAGGCAAAGGCCCCGACATCGCCGACGCCTGGACCGAACTGTGCCGCGACTGGCTGCCCAAGAGCGGCATGCAATTCGATGCCCGGCCAGCGTTCGAGCGTTATCCGGTGGACGCGAAATACGACATGAAGACGGGGGAATTGGAGTGTGAGATCTGTATTCCGGTGAAGGCGTTGTAAATCATACCGACAGGCGTTAGCCACCAAGGCGGTTCAAGAATTTCCGTTTTCATCAACCGAGGAGGAGATCGGGGGCTCCTCCTCCCATGGCAAGACCAGGGCCGCGGCCACCAGAGCGGTCAGAAAACACCCGGCGAACGCCGCCAGCGACCACCCGAAGTGCTCGAGCCCCCATTGCTTGTCCAGCAGGGAAACGACGGTGAGCATCCAGCCTCCTCCCAGGAGCCCGCCGGCCAATGCCGTCTGCACCAGCCCACTCCGGTTCTTGTACAACTGGCGCCAAACCACCAGCAGGGCAAGCAACAGCGCTGGAATGGCGAACAGCAACTGAGCCACGAAAGGCCCACTGATCAAGGCGCCAAACGCACCGGCGCCCCCCATTTCACCGATTATTCTCGGGTTGGAAGCCATCTGATAGATCGTCACGACCATCATCACCAAACCTCCCACCACACCGCCAATCAAGGGGCACAAAAGAATGCCCAGCAGTACCTTCAACCAGGGGTATTTGGAGGTTCCCTTCACCGACATGCTCCTTGAACGATTTGAACAGCCCCCAGACATAGGGCCAGCAAAGATATCAACAGGCCATTATTTTCACAGCCTCATTCCATCCCGTACTGAAAACGCAGCAAGGGGATAAGCCGGGAGGCCGCCCACCGTAAAACTCTGAACTTTTAACCTGCGCGGCCCCTCAACCTTCATAAACCCCTGCCCTGAAGCCGAGACCTGCCATGAACGCTTTAGTACGTCCGCTCGTCATCGCCACCACCCTGCTCTGCACCCTGCCCGCCTGGGCCTGCACCCTCGACGAGGCCACCGCCAAGCGTGAGCAACTGGCCCAGGAAGTGGCCAGGCTCACCGAGCAGAACCCGGCCAAGGCCAAGGAAATCAACGACGAGTTGCAGAAGATGGACCTGAGCACGGCCAGCAAGGATCTGCCGGACAAGTGCCAGTTGATCGACCAGCGCCTGAAGGAGCTGGGCGCGGCCGAGAAGAAGGCCGACAGCTGATCGCCGGCCAATAAAAAGCCCGGACAGGGTCCGGGCTTTTTCTGTTGCGCTACGGCTTATTCGGCAGCCGGTGCTGGCTTGCGGCGCTTGAGCGGCGCCATGCCGTCCTGGCTGACCAGGGCATCGCTTTTCGGCCGGTTGGCGGTCTTGCGCTTGGTCGGGGCCTTGGCCGCGGTTTTTTTCTTGTCGCCCTTGGCGTCGGTCTTTTTCTTCTTCACGCCCGCGGCCTTGCCGGACGCCTTGACCTTCTTCGGCCCGCCGTAGGTGCCTTTGACTTCCTTGATGGTGCGGCGCTCGAAGTTCTGCTTGAGGTAGCGCTCGATGCTCGACATCAGGTTCCAGTCGCCATGGCAGATCAGCGAGATGGCCAGGCCGTCGTTGCCGGCACGCCCGGTACGGCCGATGCGGTGCACGTACTCGTCGCCGCTGCGCGGCATGTCGAAGTTGATCACCAGGTCCAGGCCGTCGACGTCCAGGCCGCGGGCGGCGACATCGGTGGCGACGAGGATTTTCACCCCACCCTGCTTCAGACGGTCGATGGCCAGCTTGCGGTCCTTCTGGTCTTTCTCACCGTGCAGGACGAACGCCTTGTACTCCTGGGCCACCAGGCGGCCGTAGATACGGTCGGCCATGGCACGGGTGTTGGTGAAGACGATGGCCTTCTGGTAGGTCTCGTTGGCCAGCAGCCAGTTGACGATCTGCTCTTTGTGCTGGTTGTGGTCGGCGGTGATGATCTGCTGACGGGTAGTGTCGTTCAGCTGGCTGACCGCGTTGAGCTGCAGGTGCTCAGGGTTGTTCAGGACCTTGGCGACCATCTCGCGCAGGCCCGAGCCGCCGGTGGTGGCGGAGAACAGCATGGTCTGCTGCCGGTTCGGGCACTCGTCCACCAGGCGCTGCACGTCGTCGGCAAAGCCCATGTCGAGCATGCGGTCGGCTTCGTCGAGGACCAGCACTTCCACTTCTTTCAAATCGAGGTTGCCGGCGTTCAGTTGCTCGATCAGGCGGCCCGGGGTGCCGATCAGGATGTCCGGCACCTTGCGCAGCATCGCGGCCTGGACCTTGAAGTCTTCGCCACCGGTGATCAGGCCGGCCTTGATGAAGGTGAACTGCGAGAAGCGTTCGACTTCCTTCAGGGTCTGCTGCGCCAGTTCGCGGGTCGGCAGCAGGATCAGGGTCTTGATGCTGACGCGGATCTTCGCCGGGCCGATCAGGCGATTGAGAATCGGCAGGACGAACGCAGCGGTCTTGCCGCTGCCGGTCTGTGCCGTCACCCGCAGGTCACGCCCCTGGAGCGCGAGCGGAATGGCCGCTGCCTGCACAGGCGTTGGCTCGACAAATTTAAGCTCGGCCACGGCTTTGAGCAGGCGTTCGTGCAGGGCGAATTGGGAAAACACGGGTGCTACCTCGAAGATATGCAAAAAAACAGCTGCATAGGGTAACGGTTTCGGGCGCGAAGGCCGAGTTTCTTTCACGCAAACCACGGTAAACAATTGGTTTTTGTCAGCGATTTGTCCTTAACGGTAACTTTCAGCGGCTTAAATGTTCTAATCGATCCGTCTCGTCTCATAGAGGAAGCTTCTGACCCCATGGATTTCAAACAGCTCTGGCTCAACGTTCAAGACCTCTGGGGGGCGCTCGATGAGCACCCGCTCCTGCATTCCAGCCTGGCCCTGGTCATCCTGCTGGTGGTGGCGCTGCTCGTCGGACGAGTGGCGCGCTACCTGATCCTGCACGCGGTCAAGCTGCTCGGCCGCCAGCCGTCCCTGCACTGGCTCAACGATCTGCGCCAGAACAAGGTGTTCCATCGCCTGGCGCAGATGACTCCGTCGCTGGTGGTCCAGTTCGGCCTGCACCTGGTGCCGGAGCTGAGCAAGACCAGCCTGGTATTCCTCGGCAACCTGGCCCTGGCCTTCACCATCCTGTTCCAGGTGCTGGCCATCAGCGCCCTGCTCAACGCCCTGCTGGACATCTACGCCCGCACCGAACACGCGCGTACCCGTTCGATCAAGGGTTATGTGCAACTGGCGAAGATGGTGCTGTTCGTGTTCGGCGCGATCATCATCGTCGCCACCCTGATCGACCGCTCGCCGCTGCTGCTGTTGTCCGGTCTGGGCGCCATGTCGGCGGTGATCCTGTTGGTCTACAAGGACACCCTGCTGTCGTTCGTCGCCAGCGTGCAGCTGACCAGCAACGACATGCTGCGGGTCGGCGACTGGATCGAAATGCCCCAGGTCGGCGCCGACGGCGATGTGGTGGATATCACCCTGCACACGGTCAAGGTGCAGAACTTCGACAAGACCATCGTCTCGATCCCCACCTGGCGCCTGATGTCCGAGTCGTTCAAGAACTGGCGCGGCATGCAGCAGTCCGGCGGCCGGCGGATCAAGCGCAGCCTGTACATCGACGCCAGCGGCGTGCGCTTCATCAACGATGAGGAAGAAGCACGCCTGGGCAAGGTCCACCTGCTCACCGACTACATCAGTCGCAAGCAGGCCGAGCTCAAGAGCTGGAACGAAGCCCAGGGCAATGTCGCCGCCATGTCGGCCAACCGCCGCCGCATGACCAACCTGGGCACCTTCCGCGCCTATGCCCTGGCGTACCTCAAGAGTCATCCGGACATCCAGCCGAACATGACCTGCATGGTCCGCCAGATGCAGACCACCGCCCAGGGCATTCCGCTGGAAATCTACTGCTTCACCCGCACCACGGCGTGGACCGACTACGAGCGTATCCAGGGCGATATCTTCGATTACCTGCTGGCGGTGATGCCGGAGTTCGGCTTGAGCCTGTATCAACAGCCGAGCGGCAACGACCTGCGCGCCGGCCTGCTGCCGGCGGTGCTGGGCGCCAGCCATATCCCCGAAGTGGAAAAACGCGCGTTGTAACCCTGCCGATCGCCCCGTTCCCCGGGGCGATCACCCCTCTTATTCTGCTGGAGCAGCTTTTGTGCCGCGACGGCTGATCCACACCGCCGCCAGAATCACCAGCGCCCCCAGGAACAGGCGCCCCAGTTCTTCGTGCTGGTTCCAGATCAACAGGTTGATCAGCAGCCCCACCGGCACATGCAGGTTGTTCATCACCGCCAGGGTCGCGCCAGTGACCAGGCAGGCGCCCTTGTTCCACCAGTACAGCCCCAGCGCGGTGGACACCAGCCCGAGAAACAGCAGCACCGCCCATTGCAACGGCGCTTCGGGCAGGAAGTCCGGCTTGCCGAACAGCAGGAAAGCCGGCAACACCACCGCCAGCGCGCCCAGGTAGAAATAGCCGAAACGCCGGTAATGCGGCAGGTCGCTCGGATGGCGCGCCACCAGGTGCTTGTACAGCACCTGCCCGGCGGCGTAGGTGAAGTTGGCCAGTTGCAGCAGCAAAAAGCCCATGAAGAAGTCCGGGCTGATGCGGTCGTAGCGGATCACCGCCGCCCCGGCCACCGCCACCAGCGCCGCCAGCAGGCCCCAGGGGTTGAAGCGGCGGTTGAGCGCGTCCTCGATCAGGGTCACGTGCAGCGGCGTGAGGATGGTGAACAGCAGCACCTCCGGCACCGTCAGCACGCGGAAACTCAGGTACAGGCAGACGTAGGTCACGCCGAACTGCAAGGCGCCGATCAGCAGCATGCCGCGCATGAACGCCGGCTCCACCTGGCGCCAGCGGGTCAGCGGGATGAACACCAGCCCGGCCAGCAGCACCCGCACCAGCACCGCGAAGTAACTGTCGACATGCCCGGCCAGGTATTCGCCGATCAGGCTGAAGGAAAACGCCTGGATCAGCGTGACAAAAAGTAGATAGCCCATGGATCGCCTCGTCTCGAAGGGAGGCGACGATAGCGGTTTTGCCCCGAATAATAAAACCGGACAGACAATATCCCGCCCCTGTAGGAGCGAGCTTGCTCGCGATGAACGATAACGCGGTGGGCCAAACGTTCCGCGTCGCGGCTATCGCGAGCAAGCTCGCTCCTACAGGGGCCGAGTCGTCACGAATGGGTAGGCCAGCCCGCCCCGGGAACGAGGTGAAATCGCGGGCAAAAAAAAGCCCGATCTCGCAAAGCGTTCAATCGGGCAGGAGCACTCAGGAGCAACAAGTGCAAAGGGAGGTTCGATGCGCAAACAAACTTGAAGGGGAGCGCAGGGCCTACTAGACCACTGCGCGATTATCTGGCGATTAACGGATCAGGCGACCTGGGCCAGTTTGGCGTTGGCCTGGTTCAGGCCCTTCTCCTGGAAGTCGCCGCCCAGGTTCATGCCTTCGGCGTGAATGAACTCGACGTCGTGGATCCCGATGAAACCCATGACCTGGCGCAGGTAAGGTTCCTGGTGGTCCGCGGTGCTGCCGGCGTAGATGCCGCCACGGGCGGTCAGTACATAGGCACGCTTGCCGTTGAGCAGGCCCTGGGGACCGGTTGCGGTGTACTTGAAGGTCACGCCGGCACGCAGCACGTGGTCCAGCCAGGCCTTGAGGGTGCTCGGGATGGCGAAGTTGTACATCGGCGCGGCCATCACCAGCACATCGGCGGCCAACAGCTCATCGGTCAATTCGTTGGAGCGCTGCAGCGAGGCCTCTTCGATCTCGTTGCGCTGCCCGGCGGGTTTCATCCAGCCACCCAGCAGGTTGATGTCCAGGTGCGGCACCGGGGTTACCGCCAGGTCACGCACGGTGATCTGGTCGCCCGGGTGGGCCGCTTGCCATTGCTTGATGAAGGTCTGGGTCAGCTGACGGGAAACGGAATCCTGCTGACGGGCACTGCTTTCGATGATCAGAACGCGGGACATGGGATGTAGCCTCCATCGGGAATGCTGTAGGTCGATGGAGCGCAGATTAAACAGAGTCATATCGATGAAAAAGCGCAAATAACTGCTATAACCAATCAATAAATTCGTTTATAAGCGGAGCAGGTCGCGCGCCCTGCTCCGCTTTGCGCTTATTTGGCGGTACAGGTCAGGTCGATGCGCAGCTTGATGATGCTGCGGTTGAACTTGGCCGTGGCGTTCTTGAACTTGCCGGCCGCCACTTCCACCTTGCGCGTGCGCGGGGCTTCGGGACCGTTGCGAAAGACCACCGTGCAGGCGGCGTCGGTGGTGCCGTAGTTGTTCACCTGGATCGAACCGATGTCGGCATCGGTGTCGTAGGCGGTGTAGTCGATGCTCACGCCTTCGAGGTGTTTCTTCACGTCGATGGGATAGGCGAACGCACTGAGCGGCAGCAGGGCCAGCAACACACAACAGAATTTTCTCATTCGGCAGTCTCCAATAAGGAGCGCCAGCTTAGGACAAGAGGAGCTCCTCATGAAAGCGCCCCGCGTTACCCTCGATCAATGGCGAACGCTGCAGGCCGTGGTCGACCACGGCGGCTTCGCTCAGGCGGCCGAAGCGCTGCACCGTTCGCAATCCTCTGTCAGTTACACCGTGGCGCGCATGCAGGACCAACTGGGCGTGCCGCTGCTGCGTATCGATGGGCGCAAGGCCGTGCTCACTGAGGCCGGCGGCGTGTTGCTGCGCCGCTCGCGGCAACTGGTGAAACAGGCCAGCCAGCTGGAAGACCTGGCCCACCACATGGAACAGGGCTGGGAAGCCGAAGTGCGCCTGGTGGTGGACGCCGCCTACCCCAGCGCGCGCCTGGTCCGCGCGCTGACTGCCTTCATGCCGCAAAGCCGTGGCTGCCGGGTGCGCCTGCGCGAAGAAGTGTTGTCCGGGGTCGAAGAGGTGCTGCTCGAAGGCGTGGCCGACCTGGCCATCAGTGGCTTCAATATCTCCGGCTACCTGGGCACGGAAATGAGCTCGGTGGAGTTCGTCGCCGTGGCCCACCCGGAACACGCCCTGCACCGTCTGAACCGCGAGCTGAACTTCCAGGACCTGGAAAGCCAGCTGCAGGTGGTGATCCGCGACTCCGGCCGCCAACAGCCGCGGGACGTTGGCTGGCTCGGCGCCGAACAGCGCTGGACCGTCGGCAGCCTGGCCACCGCCGCCACCTTCGTCGGCAGCGGCCTGGGCTTTGCCTGGCTGCCGCGGCATATGATCGAACGCGAACTCCGGGAGGGCCTGCTCAAGGTGCTACCGTTGGACCAGGGCGGCAGTCGCCACCCGACCTTCTATCTGTACTCGAACAAGGACAAACCCCTGGGCCCGGCCACGCAAATCCTCGTCGAGCTGCTGCGCACCTTCGACACCGCGCCGCTGGACGCGCCGTTCGCCGCCCCGGAACAAGCCTGACCCCGTACTTGAACCCTCCACGCGCCTGAACAGGAATTCAGCCATGGCCTATTTCGAACACGAAGGATGCACCCTGCACTATGAGGAATACGGCCATGGCGAACCGCTGGTGCTGGTCCACGGGCTCGGCTCCAGCACCCGTGACTGGGAAAAGCAGATCGCCGAGCTGTCCGCCCGTTACCGCCTGATCCTGCCCGACGTGCGCGGCCATGGTCGCTCCGACAAACCTCGTGGGCCCTACAGCATCGCCGGTTTCAGCGCCGACCTCATCGCCCTGCTGGAGCACCTGAACCTGTCGCGGGTGCACTTGGTAGGCCTGTCCATGGGTGGCATGATCGCCTTCCAGCTCGCGGTGGATCAGCCCGGGCTGCTGAAAAGCCTGTGCATCGTCAACAGCGCGCCCGAGGTGAAGATCCGCAGCGCCAACGATGCCTGGCAATGGTTCAAGCGCTGGAGCCTGATGCGCCTGCTCAGCCTGGAAACCATCGGCATTGCCCTGGCCGGCAAATTGTTCCCCCTACCTGCGCAGGCCGAGCTGCGGCAAAAGATGGCCGAGCGCTGGGCAAAAAACGACAAACGTGCTTATCTCGCAAGCTTCGATGCCATCGTTGGCTGGGGGGTCCAGGAACGACTTTCGCAAGTCGCCTGTCCAACCCTGGTCATCAGCGCCGACCGTGACTACACCCCGGTCGCACTGAAAGAAAGTTATGTGAAACTGCTGCCCGACGGACGCCTGGTGGTGATCGCCGATTCGCGTCACGCCACGCCGCTGGACCAGCCGCAACGCTTCAACCAAACCCTGCTCGAGTTTTTAACCGCAGTCGACACCACCACCCAGGATCACTGACCCATGCTGAAAAAAATCGCCCTCGTCGCCGGCTCCGTTCTGTTCGCTGCCAACCTGATGGCCGCCCAACCGGCCAAGGCGCCTCACGTCCTGCTGGACACCAGCTTCGGCAAGATCGAAGTCGAACTGGACCCGGTCAAGGCCCCGATCTCCAGCAAGAACTTCCTCGACTACGTCGACAGTGGCTTCTACACCAACACCATCTTTCACCGGGTGATCCCGGGCTTCATGGTCCAGGGCGGCGGCTTCACCCCGCAGATGGTGCAGAAGGAAACCCGCGACCCGATCAAGAACGAAGCCAGCAACGGCCTGCATAACGTACGTGGCACCCTGTCCATGGCCCGCACCTCGAACCCGAACTCGGCCACCAGCCAGTTCTTCATCAACGTCGCCGACAACGCCTTCCTCGATCCGGGTCGCGATGCCGGTTACGCGGTGTTCGCCAAGGTGGTGAGCGGCATGGACGTGGTCGACCAGATCGTCAATTCGCAGACCACCACCAAACAAGGCATGCAGAACGTGCCGATCGACCCCGTGCTGATCAAGTCGGCCAAGCGCATCGACTAGGCTCTGGACGGAAAGTGGCTGCGCTCGGCCATGCTGCGTTAAAAACAGGCTCGGAATGCTCATTTAGGCCCCTAAACTCCACTTCCTCGCCTGTTTTTGCCTTGCCTGACCTTCGCTCGCCGACTTTTCGTACAGAGCCCAAGGCTTAGCCGGGAGTCCCGGCGCAGCGCTGACACAGCGCTGCGCCTGCTTACTGATAAGGAGAGCCCGCCACGCGGGCGTCAGATCCCATGCTCTATCGTCGTTTTGAACAGCTGATCGATATTTTCCGCGACGCTCCCACTGCCGCTCCCCCCAACCGCGTACTGCCCTTCTACCTCTACTACATCAAGCAGGTCTGGCCGAGCTTCGTCGCCCTGCTGGTGGTCGGCCTGTTCGTGGCGCTGATCGAGGTGTCGCTGTTCAGCTACCTGAGCACGATCATCGACCTGGCCCAGGGCACGCCGAATGTCGAGATCTTCAAGACCCACGGCCTCGAGCTGGCCTGGATGGCGGTGGTCGCGCTGATCTTCCGCCCGTTGTTCGTCGCCCTGCACGACCTGCTGGTGCACCAGACCATCAGCCCGGGCATGACCAGCCTGATTCGCTGGCAGAACCACAGCTATGTGCTCAAGCAGAGCCTGAACTTCTTCCAGAACGACTTCGCCGGGCGCATCGCCCAGCGCATCATGCAAACCGGCAACTCGCTGCGCGATTCGGCGGTGCAGGCGGTGGACGCGCTGTGGCACGTGCTGATCTATGCGGTCAGCTCCCTGGTGCTGTTCGCCGAGGCCGACTGGCACCTGATGATCCCGCTGCTGATCTGGATCGCCAGCTACATCGGCGCGCTCTGGTACTTCGTGCCGCGGGTCAAGGAACGCTCGGTGATTTCCTCGGACGCCAACTCCAAGCTGGTTGGCAGGATCGTCGACGGCTACACCAACATCACCACCCTCAAACTGTTCGCCCACACCCACTTCGAGCAGAACTACGCGCGCGAAGCCATCGGCGAACAGACCGAGAAAAGCCAGCTGGCCGGGCGTGTCATCACCAGCATGGACGTGGTGATCACCGCCATGAACGGCCTGCTGATTGTCTCCACCACGGGCCTGGCCCTGTGGCTGTGGACCCAGTCGCTGATCTCGGTCGGCGCCATCGCCCTGGCCACCGGCCTGGTGATCCGCATCGTCAACATGTCCGGCTGGATCATGTGGGTGGTCAACGGCATCTTCGAGAACATCGGCATGGTCCAGGACGGCCTGCAGACCATCGCCCAGCCCATCAGCGTCAGCGACCGCGAGCAGGCGCCACGCCTGGCAGTGGCCA
Organism: Pseudomonas sp. NFPP07; assembly: GCF_900115645.1. Lineage (NCBI taxonomy): Bacteria > Pseudomonadati > Pseudomonadota > Gammaproteobacteria > Pseudomonadales > Pseudomonadaceae > Pseudomonas > Pseudomonas sp. NFPP07. The sequence continues at coordinate 17,106 of NZ_FOXG01000003.1, read as the reverse complement.
GCGGTGAAGTGCGTTTCGAGCATGTGGATTTCCACTACGGGAAAAAGGCCGGGGTCATCAGCGACCTCAACCTGACCATCCGGCCCGGGGAAAAGATCGGCCTGATCGGCCCGTCCGGCGCCGGCAAGTCGACCCTGGTCAACCTGTTGCTGCGGCTCTACGACCTGGAGAGCGGGCGCATCCTGATCGACAATCAGAACATCGCCGACGTGACCCAGGAAAGCCTGCGCGAACGGATCGGCATGATCACCCAGGACACCTCGCTGCTGCACCGTTCGATCCGCGACAACCTGCTGTACGGCAAGCCCGACGCCACCGACGAAGAACTCTGGGAAGCGGTGCGCAAGGCCCGCGCCGACGAGTTCATCCCGTTGCTTTCCGACGCCCAGGGCCGCACCGGCTTCGATGCCCACGTCGGTGAGCGCGGGGTGAAACTCTCCGGTGGCCAGCGCCAGCGCATCGCCATTGCCCGGGTGCTGCTCAAGGATGCGCCGATCCTGATCATGGACGAGGCCACCTCGGCCCTGGACTCGGAAGTCGAGGCGGCGATCCAGGAAAGCCTGGAGACCCTGATGCAGGGCAAGACCGTGATCGCCATCGCCCACCGCCTCTCGACCATCGCCCGCATGGACCGCCTGGTGGTCCTGGAAAAAGGCCGCATCGCCGAGACCGGCAGCCATGCCGAGCTGCTGGCCCACGGTGGCCTGTATGCACGCCTGTGGCAGCACCAGACCGGAGGGTTCGTCGGTATCGATTGACCTGTAGCCCTGTAGCCCTGTAGCCGCTGCCGAGCCTGCGAGGCTGCGATAGGGTTCGCAGAACCCTCGACGCCCTCAGGGACACGTCCCCTTCGGGGCCGATCGCAGCCTTCGGCAGCGGCTACAAGGGGGGCGGCTACTTCAATCGCTACCCGCCCATCACAGGCTGCGCCAGCGGCTACAGAAAACGCCAGAGCCCCGTGAACAGGGCCCTGGCGTTTTTTTTCGCACTGGATTTGTAAAAAAAGCCTGCTGTACTGAGCCTAGGTTCTGGAGCAGGGCCTGTAGCCAGGCTGCACGGCTGCATAACGGCGTTATCGGATCGATAAGGAATAACTTCTATGTCGCTGTTCAAACGTTCAGTCACTGAGTTGTTAGGTACCTTCTGGCTGGTATTGGGTGGTTGCGGCAGCGCCGTACTGGCGGCTGCGTTTCCGGAGGTCGGCATCGGCCTGCTGGGCGTGGCGCTGGCCTTCGGTCTTACCGTGCTGACGATGGCCTTCGCCATCGGCCATATCTCCGGCTGCCATCTCAACCCCGCGGTGTCCGTCGGCCTGGTGGTCGGCGGGCGCTTTCCGCTCAAGGAACTGCCCGCCTATGTGATCGCGCAAGTGATAGGCGGGGTGATCGCCGCGGCGCTGCTGTACTTCATCGCCAGCGGCAAGCCCGGCTTCGAGCTGGCCAGCGGGCTGGCCTCCAACGGCTATGGCGAACATTCGCCAGGGGGCTACTCACTGGCGGCGGGCTTTGTCAGCGAGCTGGTGATGACCGGGATGTTCGTGGTGATCATCCTCGGCGCCACCGATAAACGTGCGCCGGTAGGCTTCGCGCCGATCGCCATCGGCCTGGCGCTGACGCTGATCCACCTGATCTCGATTCCGGTGACCAACACCTCGGTCAACCCGGCGCGCAGCACCGGGCCGGCCTTGATCGTCGGCGGCTGGGCGATCCAGCAACTGTGGCTGTTCTGGCTGGCGCCGATTCTCGGCGCGGTGGTCGGCGGTGGCCTCTATCGCTGGCTGGGCAAGGAAGACAGCTGACAGCAACCCCGAGGGTCACGCCTGCCGATACGGCAGCGCGGCCCTCGCCTCTTCGGCGTAAGCCAGCACGCCCGCCCGCTCCTGCTGGAGAAAATCCTTCACCGCCGCTTTCAAGCCGGGGTGTCGCAGGTAGTGCCAGGACCGGGTAATCACCGGCTCGAACCCCCGAATCAACTTGTGCTCGCCCTGGGCCCCAGCGTCGAAACGCTGCACACCCTGGGCGATGGCGTAATCCATGCCCTGGTAGAAACAGGTTTCGAAATGCAGGCGATCGAATTCCGCCAGGCAGCCCCAGTAACGCCCGTAGAAGCTGTCGCCACCGATCAGGCTGAAGGCCATGGCCACCGGCCTGGCGTTCTGCTTGGCCAGCACCACGCGAATGGCCTCGGGCATGCGTTCGGCCAGCAGGCTGAAAAAGGCCCGGGTCAGGTAGGGTGACTGGCGCCGCACGGCATAGGTGTTGGCGTAACAGGCGTAGACAAAATCCCACTGCGCTTCGCTGAGTTGCCGGCCTTCGAGCCACTCGAACTCGATGCCCTGCCCCGCCACCTGTTCGCGTTCCTTGCGCATCTGTTTGCGCTTGCGCGAGCTGAGGGTATCGAGAAAGTCCTGGAAGTCCCGATAACCGCGATTCTGCCAATGGAACTGGCAGCCCAGGCGCTCAAGCCAGCCGGGGTGCCCGGCCAGGGCGGCATCGGTGAAGGCGTCGGTGAAGTTGATATGGGCGCTGGAAAGCCCTTCGATCTCCAGGTAACCGGGCAGGCTTTGCAGCAGTTCGAAGCCGTCTTCCAGGCTTGCCGCCAGCAGCCGCGCGCCGCTGACCGGGCTGAAGGGCACGGCGCTCAGCAGCTTGGGGTAATACTCGATGCCGGCCCGGGCGCAGGCGTCGGCCCAGCCATGGTCGAACACGTACTCACCATAGGAATGCCACTTGCGGTAGCTGGGCAGCGCCGCGATCAGGCGTCCGTCTTGCACATGCAGCAGGTGCTCGGCCTGCCAGCCAGAGTTCGGGCCGAGGCTGCCGCTGTCTTCCAGCGCGCTGAGAAAGGCGTGACGCAGAAACGGCTGGCCGTCACTGAGCAAACCGTCCCATTGCTGCGGATCGACGGCGGCCAGGCTGGTCAAGGATTGCAACGGCATTGGGTTCCCCGCGAGTGTGGTCCACGAACGCGCCGAGTATCGCCGATCACTGCCCCAGGTGCAGCAACAGGAAATCAATGAACGCCCGCGACTTGTGCGGCAGGTGCGAACTGTTGGGAAACACCACGTTCACCGACTGCGAAGGCAAGGCGTAGTCGGGCAGCAGGCGCACCAGCCGGCCGCTGGCCAGGTCGTCCTCGACCACCCAGCCGGGCAGTACCGACACCCCGAGGGACGACAGGGTCATGGCGCGAATGGCGGTGGAGGAATTGGATTCGAAATGATTGGGCCCGCTGACTTCGACCTGGCCCCGTTGCGGGTGGCTCAGGGTCCAGTTGGTCGGCCCTTGCAGGTTGCTGTTGGCGATCCACGGCACGTTGTTCAGGTCCTGTGGCTCGCCCACCGGATGACGCGCCAGAAAGTCCGGGCTGGCCACCAGGACGATGTCGTAATCGGCCAGCTTGCGGCTCTTGAAAGCCGAGTCGGCGAGGTTGCCCAGGCGGATCACCAGGTCGAGTTTTTCCGCCACCAGATCATTCAACGAAGAGTTGAAGTTATAACAAAGACGGATCTCCGGATAACGCTCGGTGAACTTGGAAATGATCGGCAGTATATACCGCTCGCCATATTCACTAGTTGAACTGAAACGCAACTTTCCAGAAATACGATTATGCCCATGCAGGACATTCTCGAAGGCATTGTCGATATCCGCGACAATCCCCTTGAACTCGTTATAAAAGTCCTGGCCTATTTCCGTCAGGGATATATTGCGGGTATTGCGGATCAACAGGGTCGCCGACAAAACTTCCTCGAGCGCCTTGACATGCAGGCTGGCCATGGCTTTGCTGATGCACAGGTAGTTGGCCGCCTTGGTATAGGAACCGAAATCGACAACCGCCAGGAATGTCTGGACGCGATTTAGATGCGTGTGCATGTTATAGCTCACCGTGTTGTAAATCATTGTCAAATTCCACCAAACAATGTTTCAAGTATAGGCGTATCGACACCCTCGGTCTATCGCTCCTATGATCCCGCCGCAAAAGGGAGATCATATGACTTATCGCTACAAAGTGGCTCTTATATTCCTCATCGGATTCTTTATCGACTGTATAAACATATTCATGTCGGCCGTGGCTTTACCGAGTATTGCCCATGAGATGCACGTCTCGACTTCATCCGTGGCCTGGGTGGCCAATGCCTATATTCTCGGCCTGACCCTGATCATTCCGGTGAGCACCTGGCTGGCCGGACGTTTTGGCAGCCGCGAAACCCTCACCGCCTCGATGCTGGTGTTCAGCACCGCCGTGTGGATGTGCGGGATGGCCGGCAGCTTCCATGAACTGGTGATCTGGCGTTTCGTCCAGGGCATCGGCGGCGGCCTGCTGATCCCGGTGGGCCAGGCCCTGACCTTCAACCTGTTCCAGGGCCCGCAGCGGGCCAAGATCTCCACCCTGGTGATGGCCGTCGCCCTGATCGCCCCGGCCATTTCGCCGACCATCGGCGGCGTGATCGTCGACAGCAGCTCCTGGCGCTGGGTGTTCCACAGCAATATTCCGTTCTCGCTGATCGCCGCCGCCCTGTCCTGGCTGTGGATCAAGGAAGCCCGGCCCGCCAGCCTGGCGCGCCCGGACATCAAGGGCCTGCTGCTGGTCAGCGCGGCCCTGGGCAGCCTGCTGATGGGCATGTCGCTGTACGGCGGCGACTACCCGCCGCTGGCCGCCCTGAGCTGCCTGATGCTGGGGGTCACCTGCGTGGTGCTGTATGTCCTGCACTACCGCCGCTGCGACAACGCCATCGTCGAGTTGAGCCTGCTCAAGAGCAAGAAGCTCAGTACCTCGATCTTCATCTATTACGCGATTCCCGGAGTGTTCACCGGGGTCAACCTGCTGAGCATCTTCTTCCTGCAGAACAGCCTGCACTTCAGCGCCCAGCTGACCGGCATGTTCATGATCCTCTACGCCAGCGGCGCCTTCATCGCCATGCTGGTCTGCGGCCGGGTCTACAACCGCTTCGGCGCCCGGCGCCTGTTCACCCTCGGCATGCTCCTGCACAGCGCCGGCATCGCCACCCTGTACCTGGTCGACAGCGCCGCCGACCTGCCGATCATCGTCATCGCCTACTGCCTGATGGGCATCGGCGGCGGCATCGGCGCCAACACCGCGCAAACCACTTCGCTGATGGATTTCGAAGGTGCCGATACCCACAAGGGCAGCGTGATCTGGAACATCAACCGGCAGATGTCCTTCAGCATCGGCGCCGCGCTGTTCCTGATGATCTACAACCTGCTGCTCGCCCGCCTGGCGTCTACCCCGGCCTATCACCTGACCTTCGTCATCGCGGCGGTGATGGGTCTGTTACCCCTGTTGCAGATGAGCAACCTGACCACGCAAAAGGAATGTCATGCACAACACAATCGTTGAACAGGCCAAACACAGCATCCATGCGGTCCACGACTTGATCCACGCGGTCTTCACCGACCAGGACGGCAACGGCGCCGCCGCCATCGACCGCCTGCTGCCGGCCTTCGCCGAGCACTTCAGCATGGTCACCACCGCGGGCGCCATCGTCAGCCGCGCACAGGTCGAACAGATGTTCCGCGGCGCCGTCGGTGCCCGCCCCGGCCTGGAAATCCTCGTCAGCGACCTGCACACCGTGTGGCACGAAGGCCACAGCGCGGCGATCCGCTACAAGGAAACCCATCGCCTGGACCAGAAGGAAACCTCGCGCCTCTCGGTGGTGGTGATCCGCATCCATGAGCACTCGGCCCAGTGGCTGTACCTGCATGAAACACCGTTAAGCTGACAGCGAGTCACCCCATGAATTACCAGATCACCCAGTGCCTGATGCTCTCGCCAAGCATCAAGGAAATCACTCTGGCGCCTCTTGTCCCGGCTCCCTGCGAGACCACCGCCGGGGCCCACTTCAAATGGTGGATTCCCACGCTCGAGCAATGGCGTCACTACTCCCGGGTCGAGCTGGCCGAACATGAGCTGCCCCCGGGCAGCCTGGTGTTCGCCATCCGCCTGAACCCCGACTCGCCCAGCAGCGCTTATATCCGCCAGTTGAAGGCCGGCGACCCGGTACGGCTGGACGGCCCGTTCAATGCCTTCGACTACCAGCTGGACGACGGCGACGGCGCCGACATCGCCCTCGCCGGCGGCATCGGCATCACACCGTTGACTGGCATCCTCCGGCATCTGCGAGCCCAACAGCGCCCGGCGCGGCTGCACTATTTCGCCAAGAGCGCGGGCGACGCCGCCTATGCCGCGCAGATGCGCGAGCTGTTGCAGGACAGCCTGAGCCTGCACTGCTCCGACTCGGCCGAAGGGCGCCCGTCGGTGGCCGCGGTGCTGGGCCAGTTGCAACCCCGGGACCGCCTGTATGTATGCGGCCCGCAAGCCATGCTCAACGACGTGTTCAGCCATGCCCAGAGCCTGGGGTTTCCCCGCGAGCGCATCCACTTCGAAGTCTTCAACACCTGCCTGGCCGAGGATGACCCCGGCTTCGCCGTGCACGCCGCGGACTCCGGCGTCGACCTGCGGGTGCAGCCCGGCCAGTCCCTGCTCGACGCCCTCGAAGAGGCCGGCCTGGAGCCGCTCTATGACTGCCGTCGCGGCGAATGCGGAGTGTGCGAGCTGGACGTGCTGGAAGGTGAAGTCGATCACCGCGATTTCATCATGAGTCCGCAGCAGGCCGCCTGCAGCAACAAGATCTACCCCTGCGTATCCCGGGCCAAAAGCCCAAGCCTGAAACTGGTCATCTAAAGAGAGAACCTCGTTGGACAACTACTTCAACGGCAAGGAAGTGCATCGCACGCTGTTCCTTGATCCGTCGCTCTTCGAGCGAGAACAACAACAGGTATTCGCCGCCAGCTGGTGCTACCTGGGCCATGAAAGCCTGGTCCCGGAAACCGGCGACTTCTTCACCGGCGAGATCGCCGGCCAACCGCTGGCCATGGTCCGGCAGAAAAACGGCGAGATCGTCGTGCTGCACAACCGCTGCCCGCACAAGGGCGTGAAAGTGCTGGCCGAGCCGCAAGGCAATGTCGGCCGGTTCATCCGCTGCCCGTACCACGCCTGGACCTTCAAGACCGACGGCCAGCTGCTGAGCATCCCGGTGAAAAAAGAATACGACGACTGCGACCTCAGCAGCTGCGCCGCCCACAAGGGCATGCAGCCGGTGGCCGCGGTGGAGAACTACCGGGGCTTCGTGTTCGTGCGCCTCAAGGAGCAAGGCGTCGGCTTCAGCGAGTTCTTCGGCGACTCGCTGTCGACCCTGGACAACATGGTCATGCGCTCGCCCCAGGGGCAGTTGCGTGCCATCGGCCAGCCCTTGCTGCACCGCCATCGCTGCAACTGGAAGATGGTGGTCGACAACCAGACCGACACCTGCCACCCGATGGTCGCCCACGAATCCTCGGCCGGCGAAGCCATTCGCCTGTGGAAGGAAACCGGGCATGACGGCCAGCCGCCGATGGCCGTGGAACTGTTCTCGCCGTTCATGGCGTCCTACGAGTTCTTCAGCGCCATGGGCATCCGTACCTGGCCCAACGGCCACGGTCATACCGGCGTCAGCAACTCGATCCACAAGGCCTATTCGAGCATTCCCGGTTACTGGGAACTGATGGTCGAGAGCTACGGCGAAACCCAGGCCGCGGCGATCCTCGACGACACCCGGCACAACACCGTGTATTTCCCCAACCTGATGGTCAAGGGACCGATCCAGACCCTGCGGGTGATCCGCCCGATCTCGGCCAGCGAAACCGTGGTCGAGTCGTGGATCTTCGAACTGGTGGGCGCGCCGGTGCAGTTGCTGGAAAGAACCGTGCAGTACAACAACCTGATCAACTCGCCATGCTCGATGGTCGCCCACGACGACGTGGAGATGTACGAGCGGGCCATGGACGGGCTGCGCAGCCAGGCCAACGACTGGGTGAATGTCGCCCGCCTGTTCGAACCGGGCGAAGCCTTTGAGCAGACCCAGGTGGTGTCCGGCACCAGCGAACGGGCCATGCGCAACTTCTACAACACCTGGCAGCAACTGATGCAGGCCCCAGACGGATCGACCGCCCATGGATAACTCGCCCCTCGAACAGCTGATCTACCAAGAGATCGCGCTTCTCGACCAACAGGATTTCGACGCCTGGCAACAGTTGCTGTGCGACGACTTCCACTACTGGATTCCGCTGCGCCACGACCAACCCTGCCCGTTGCGCGAATCCTCGCTGCTGTATGAGGACCGCTTCCTCACCACCTTGCGCATCAACCGCCTGGCCAGTGCCCGCAACTTCTCGCAGCAGCCCAAGAGCCGCGGCCTGCATATTGCCCAAAGGCCAACGATCAGCCTCGATGCGGATGGCCTGAGTGCCCATTGCCGGACCCCCATGCTGTATTGCGAAGCCCGGGGCGACAGCGAATGGCATTACCCGGTGACCGTGGAACACCAACTGCTGTGCCTCGCCGGCCAGTGGAAGATCCAGCGCAAGAAAGTCCTCCTGCTCAACCCTTCCCGCGCGTTTGAAAGCCTGCAGCTCATCATCTGATTTCCGAGACCCTTACCTGTGAACTCCTCCCACTCCGGTTTCGAAGAAACCCAAGGCACCCGCTCGTTCCCCAACATCGATCTGTTGTACGACTATGGGCAGTTCCTGCGCCGTGCCACCCAGGCCATCGGTCACCTGCCGCCGGCGATCGCCGACAAGCACGTCGGCATCGTCGGCGCCGGCCTCAGCGGCCTGATCGCGGCCTATGAACTGCTGCGCGCCGGCGCCACCCGCATCACCCTGTTCGAAGCCTCGAAAGACCACCTTGGCGGGCGTTTCCTGACCCAGTGCTTCGACGAAACCCAACCGCAGTTCATCGCCGAGATGGGCGCCATGCGCTTCCCGCCGAGCGAAGTCGGCCTGTTCCATTACCTGGACCGCTTCGGCATCGGCACCACCGAGGCCTTCCCCGACCCCGGCGTGGTCGACACCGAAATCCACTACCGCGGCGAAACCCACCATTGGCCGGCCGGGGAAAATCCACCGCCGATCTTCAACACCGTGCACCAGGGCTGGAACGCCTTTCTCAAGGAGGGCGTGCGCCTGGACGACGGCACCTTCCTGGCGCCGCCGCTGCTACTCACCGACCTGCTGGAAAAGCAGCAATACGCCGAAGTGCAGCCGGAGTGGCAACGCTACCTGGACTGCTTTGGCGACCACTCTTTCTACTCGGCCATGGTGCAGATCTTCACCTCGAACAACCCGCCGGGCGGCAAGCGCTGGCGCAAGCCGGAAGACTTCCACCTGTTCGGTTCCCTGGGCATCGGCTCGGGTGGGTTCCAGTCGGTGTACCGGGCCTCGTTCACCGAGATCCTGCGGCTGGTGATCAACGCCTTCGAGGTCAACCAGCGGCTGGTGCCCAATGGCATTTCCACCCTCTGGGAGCGAATCGCCGACGAGGAATTCCATGGCATCGCCCTGCGCGACCGGATCTGCCGCACGCGCATCGAATCCATCAGCAAGGGCGCCGACGGGCAGATCCTGTTGCAAGGCTGCAACGGTGAAACCTATGGCTGCGACCGGGTGATCACCACCGCCACCACCCGCGCCCTGCAAGTCAACATGCGCCTCACCCAGGCCGAGCAGTTCGTCAATCGCGACGTGGCCCGGGCGATCAACGAAACCCACATGGTCGGCTCGTCCAAGCTGTTCATCCTGACCCGCGACAAGTTCTGGCTCAAACATGGCCTGGCGCAGAACATCCAGACCGACACCCTGGTCAAGGGCGTCTACTGCCTGGACTACGCCCCGCAGGACCCGGACTCCTGGGGCGTGGTACTGATCAGTTACACCTGGGAAGACGACTCGCACAAAATGGTTTCGATGACCGACAAGGTCCAGCGCTGCAAGCGCCTGGTGGACGAACTGGCGATGAGCGCGCCGCAGTTCGCTAGCCACCTGGTGCCGCTGGACGGCGACTACCAGCGTTACGTACTGGAATACGACTGGCTCACCGACAAGCAGGCCCTGGGCGCCTTCAAGCTGAACTTCCCGGGCGACGACCTGTACTCCCAGCGCCTGTTCTATCAGTTCAAGACCGCCCTCGACCCGCAGCAGGACACCGGCCTGTACCTGGCCGGCTGCGGCAGTTCGTTTACCGGCGGCTGGGCCGAAGGCGCGGTGCAGACCGCCCTGAACGGCGCCTGTGCGGTGATCGCCAGCCTCGGCGGCGAACTGCTCGAAGGCAACCCGCTGTTCGATCTGCAATCGCACTTCCGCTATTGCTGAGCCCAGGCCCCTACCGACTTTCGTTGAGACTTTTTCATGTACAGCCAGCATTCGATCGAAGCGCTCGTTGACGGGTTTCGCCAGGGCAGCCTCTGCCTGGATTCCTGGCACCGCGCGCTGCTCGAGCAATACGCCGACGCCGGGCACCTGAACAGCTTCATCAGCTTCGCCGCGCAGGCGTTCAGCGGCGACACCGGCACGCCCGAGCAGCGCCAGGCGCCGCTCTACGGCATCCCGGTTTCGTTCAAGGACAACATCAATGTCAGTGGCCTGGCGACCACCGCCGGCACCCCTGGCCTGGCCGACTACCACCCGGCCGCGGACGCCGGCATCGTCCGGCGCTTCAGGGCGCTGGGCGCGCGGGTCGCCGGCAAGAACAATATGCACGAGCTGTCGTTCGGCGTGACCTCGGCCAACCTGAGCTACGGCGCGGTGGTCAACCCGCGCCACCTGCAACACAGCGCCGGTGGCAGCAGCGGCGGTTGTGCCGCGGCCGTGGCCGCCGGCCTGGTGCCGTGCGCGGTGGGCACCGACACCGGCGGCTCGGTGCGGATTCCCGCGGCCTTCTGCGGCGTGGTGGGCTTCCGGCCGAGCACCGGGGTCTACCCTGGCGACGGCATCGTCCCGGTGTCCCAGACCAAGGACTCACCGGGCCTGCTGACCCGCAGCCTGGAAGACGCGCTGTTCGTCCATCGGCATCTGACCGGCGCGTCCTTTGCCGCGCCGACCGAGCCCAAGCGCCTGCGCATCGGCATTCCCCAGCGGTTCTTCTGGTCCGAGCTGGAGACCAAGGTGCACAGCGACTGCCGCGCGGCGATCGATTGCCTGGCCGATCAGGGCGTGGACATGGTGCCGGTGGACGACCGCCTGATCGGCGAGATCAACGAAAGCATCCAGTTCCCGCTGCCGATCTTCGAGTTCTTCATCGACTTCCCGCGCTTCCTGCTGAAGGCCGGCTGTGGCGAGCGGTTCCTCGAGATCCTGGCGCAGATCCGCGACCCGCAGATCAAGAAGACCCTGATGGCGCAGTTGGAGAGCCCGGCCATTTCCTACGAGGACTACGTGCAGGCCCTGATGAGCAAGATCCGCCTGGATCGCGAATACGCCGGGCTGTTCCAGCAGCATCGGCTGGACCTGATCGCCTACCCGACCGTCAGCTGCACCGCGCCGCTACTGAGCGACAGCGGCGCCCAGGAGCATTTCGAGCGTTTCGTGCGCAACACCGACCCGGCCAGCAACCTGGCGGCGCCGAGTGTCAGCGTGCCGGTGGCCGAGCCGGGCAGCCTGCCGGTCGGGCTGTCGTTCGACGCCTTGCCCGGGCAGGACCACCAGTTGCTACAGATGGCCCAGCAACTGAGTCGCCTGCTGGCTCTGCGCTGATTCAGCGCCCGGGTGCGCGGGAGCCGGCCTGCCGGTTTTCCGCACATCCGAGGCGCCCCCCTCGCTACCTCCAATAACAATTTCATTGCAGGCCTTGCCATGCGCGGTACGTCCATCGCTTCATCCCCTTCAACCTCCCACTGCACGGTCGACGAACGCCGGCCTTCGGTCATCGGCGGCGCCATGATCATCGGCGGCACCATTGTCGGAGCGGGCATGTTCTCGCTGCCGGTGATGATGTCGGGCCTGTGGTTCCAAGGTTCCCTCGCGGTGCTGGCGCTGTCGTGGTTCTGCACCCTGCACTCGGGGCTGATGATTCTCGAAGCCAACCTCAACTACCGGCCGGGGGCGAGTTTCTCGACCATCACCCGTGACCTGATCGGCCGGCGCTGGAACCTGTTCAACGGCGCCACCCTGGTGTTCGTCCTGTACATCCTGACCTATGCCTACATCTCGGCCAGCGGCTCGGTGATCCGTCATACCGCCCACACCCTGGGCCTGGAGATTTCCTCGCGCAACGGCGGCCTGCTGTTCGCCCTGGCGGTGGCCCTGGTGGTCTGGCTCAGCACCGCGGCGGTCAGCCGCATCACCACCCTGGTGTTCGGCGCCAAGATCCTCGCCTTCTTCCTGACCTTCGGCGGCCTGCTCGGCCAGGTGCAGCCACAGGTTTTGCTCGATCGCGGCAACCCACAGCCGGACTACCTGCCCTATCTGTTCATGACCCTGCCGTTCTGCCTGACCTCCTTCGGCTTTCACGGCAACGTGCCGAGCCTGATGAAGCACTACGGCAAGGACCCGCAGCGCATCCGCAACTGCCTGCTGATCGGCACCCTGATCGCCCTGGTCCTGTACACGGTGTGGATGCTCTGCACCATGGGCACCCTGTCCCGCGAGCAGTTCAAGGACATCGCCCGCCAGGGCGGCACCATCGATGTGCTGATCAGCGCCCTGGGCAGCATGCTCGACAGCGCCCGGGTCGACCTGCTGCTGACCCTGTTCTCCAACTTTGCCGTGGCCTGTTCGTTCCTCGGCGTCACCCTGGGGTTGTTCGACTACATCGCCGACTCCCTGGGCTTCGACGACAGCCCCCAAGGCCGCCTGAAAAGCGCGCTGGCCACCTTCGCCCCACCGATCGGCTGTGCGCTGATCTGGCCGAAAGGCTTCATCCTCGCCATCGGTTTTGCCGGCCTGGCGGCGACCGTCTGGGCGGTGATCACCCCGGCCCTGCTCGCCCGCGCCTCGCGCAAGCGCTTCGCCAGCCCGCTGTACCGGGTCTGGGGTGGCACGCCGATGATCGTCCTGGTGCTGCTGTTCGGCCTGGCCAACGCCCTGGCCCACCTGCTGTTCAGCTTCGACCTGCTGCCGGTCTGGCGTTAGCTGCCGGCCTCGGCCCAGGCAAAAAAGGGGGTTCCTCGTCAAAGTGCCCCCCGATTTCACATATAAGGCGTTATGGGTAACGCGGCGTCACCCTATACGCGGAGCATTAGGGTTAAGGTTTGAGTTGCAAGGCGGCGTAGTTCGGACGTTTACGGTAAAGACCGGGCTGGATCTACTCGACTTTCCGACCATTGTGTTCCTGCATACGGGTTACAACGTGTACACCCTGCAGCAGGCGGCGCGACGGTTGTGACGGATCGGGCAGAAGCAACCTGTGCGGGTCGTTTTCTTTGTCTATGCCGACAGTTCGCAGATTACCTGTCTGCAACTGATGGCCAAGAAAATTGCCGTGGCTCAAAGCACGTCGGGAGACGTTCCTGAGTCGGGTCTCGATTCATTGAACCAGGATGGTGATTCAGTGGAGATGGCACTTGCCAGACAATTGATTGCTACATGATTTTCAGGCCACCTTTGAGTGGCCTTTCTTTTTTGCGGATATCATGCAGCTCACAACAGGCTTGTCTTCCCGCTGTTCAGTCAGCGGCACTCCTGCGCGGCATTTGGCAAGTGGGCGAGTACGGCCCCTTCATAGTATGGTTGCGGCCACCAACCATTCCAGGATGTGAAGGTTCCCATGCGTTTACTCTTTCCACTGGCCGTCAGCTTGACCCTTATCGGCTGCGCCACTACTAAAACCGACGTTCGTAACGAAGCACAAATAAGCCAATATGATCCGGCCAACACAGCTCGCGTCCGCCTGATCACAGGTGATACCTCCAATGCAGGCTTCATCAGTGGCCAGACCTGCGAGATGTTTTACAACGAGTCGCTGCTGACCAAAACGCCTGAAGAAGCCGGATGGCAAACAGCGCATGTCGACTCGGCGGGTCTCTACCCTTTTCGGGCAACAGACAGCCAGAACAGCGTGATTGGCATGCCTGCCAGCAAAGCGAGCAAAGCCATCAATCATTCGCCCAAGGTGTTTGACGAGCATGTCATCCCAGCCGGTAAACCCTTTATTGCAGGGTTCGCCATGGGTGGTTCGCAAATATCCTGCTTTCCCGCGCCCGTCACGCTCATCCCCGAGCCCGGTAAAGACTATGAAATGGAACTTCAAATTATAAAAGTCAGCACGTTCAAGGCAGGCTGCGTGATTGCCGTTCGCCAACTCTCCACTCAGGCCAATACCACCATTGAAACTCCGCTAAGACCGCAGGTGTGTGCCAAAACACCATCGGGCTGGAACACCGTCAACGCAGCTCCTTTGCCTTGATTTTCCTTTGACCCGTAGCTGCATTGGTAGAACGACCCGATCTGACGTTTGATTTTCCTTTGACTGCATGGCCATCGCAGGCAATCGGTGGACTTGCCCCTATCAAACCGGACACCGGTACCCCGTTAAGTTGATGCCTCAGCCAAGCGCCTGAACTCCCGAGGTGAGCGATATTTCAGGGCGCTATGCGGATGTTCCTCGTTGTAATGCTCGAAGGCGATGGCCAGGTTGCGTAGGGCCGTTGCTCGATCGGGTTTGGGCATGTGGCGGATGTAGTCGCGCTTCATGGTCTTCACGAAGCTCTCGGCCATGCCGTTGCTCTGCGGACTGCACACCGGGGTTGTCAACGGCAGCAGGCCGATCTGCCGGGCAAAGGCGCGGGTCTGCTCGGCGGTATAGGCCGAGCCGTTGTCGCTTAGCCATTGCACCGGCGACGCAGGCAGTTCACCGCCGAAACGGTGCTCGATGGCTTCCAGCATCACGTCGCGGACATCGTCGCCACTGTAGCCGTGGGGACTGGCCACCCAGCTGATGGCTTCGCGGTCACAGCAGTCCAGGGCGAAGGTCACGCGCAGCTTTTCGCCATCCTCGCAGCGGAACTCGAAGCCATCCGAACACCAGCGGGTGTTACTCGTGTCCACGGCCACACGACCTTCGTGACGCCGAGCCACACCCGGCTGTTTGCGCCGCCGTTCCAGCAGCAGATCGTGGTCCCGCATGACGCGGTAAACCCGTTTCACATTGACCGGTGGCAGGGCCTGCTGTTCATGCTGCCGACGCAACAGACCCCAGACCCGCCGGTAGCCATAGCTAGGCAACTCGCCGACCGCCAGCTTGATCTGTTCGAGCAGTGCCGCATCGCGGGAGACCCTGCGACGACGAACTCTCTTTTCGCCCGTGGGTTGCTTGCATCGAGCCGTCAATTGCGAGCGCGCTACACCGAGACTTTCACTGACCGCCTTCATTGGTCGTCCCCCGGCAACAAGGGTGAGTGCGCAATCCATTTTCGCGAGCGGGCGATCTCCACCGCTTCCTTGAGGATCTCGGCCTCCATGGTCTTCTTGCCCAGCATCCGTTGCAGTTCGCGGATCTGCTTGAGGGCATCGGCCAGCTCGGAAGCGGGCACCACCGCTTCACCGGCACTGACCGCCGAGAGGCTGCCGTCCTGGTAGAGCTTGCGCCAGTGGAACAGTTGGTTGGGGTTGATGCCATTGCGCCGGGCCACCACCGAGACGCTTTGCCCGGGATTAGTTGACCACTACAAAGCAGCCGCAGGACTTGTAAGGAGGGAGGTGCTTGTCGCGATCCTCATGGCCTCTAAAGGCCATGAGGATCGGTTTCGTCGAATGCCTACCGGCAAGGCAACAGGGAGATCCATGGCGACTGATGCCTTTACTGTGGAACAGGACAGCTCTTGGCAGCAGCCTGAAGTGCCTTAGCATAGTCCACGTAGGTTTCGGAATCGTAGGGCTCTGCGGTTACTTTGAAGCTTGACTCTCCTCTGTAATCTACGTTCTGGCGCACTCTCAAGGCCCACTGCCGGCCATCATGTTTAGCGAGCAAGTCAAAAACATGAGTGTTGAGATCACTATATTCATCCAAGCTGGAGTAAAGATAACGCAGACTCTTGTACCAATCTCGTATGCCCGTTATGGCCCTCAGCGCCTCCTTCGCTGGCTCCTTGTCCGAGTCTTTCAAAAAGAACATGTTGCCGATGGTGAGTTTTCCAGCATTCTCCAACTCAGATAGCGGTACAGGCAGCGGTTCTCGACTGATCAACCGTGAGTATTCACAGTCAAACACCCAGCGACCGGTTTTTACATAATCGTCGGCATAGATCACCACACCGTTGCCAAAATCCGTCTTGTATATGCTCGTCATCAATTTGAACCCGTAGTAACTCGCGACCAGTAGTAGCGGTGAGAAAATGGCTATTGCGATCCAGAAGGGCTTACTTCGGTAGAAACTCAAAATGACCTCCTGGTATGCCAATGGGCGTGTCGCCTGAAATTACAGGGTTGATAGCCCCCATGGTTTGATAGGTGAACTTCAGTATGTCCTGGCTTTCCTTTCGTTCATCTTTCAGTGTCCCCCACTTCCTGCACCACTCTTCCCCAGGTGCGGCGTTATTGCTGATGCCACACAGCTTGCCCAACTGCCGCTCCTCGAACGACCCCCAGGTGTTCTTGTAATCTGAACGTCGAACAAAGGCATGCACCTTGATCTGCAGGTGATTGGCCATCAACTGCGCCAGGCTCTCATTAGTCTGCGCAAAGAACTGGATACCATCTTCGACGGGGAAGTCTGACCGATTGCCCATGCCGGTCCTACAGGCGTAGCTGTCGATCTGCGCCGAACTGGCAAACGCCGAAGGTGAAATCTTCTCGTAGCTCAGTACGTCCAGGGACATTTGGAAGTCGCCGGCGAGCTGATAGCCGAAGGCGATCCGATGCGGCACGCCGTGGCTGAACAGCGATAGGTGTTGGATGGGTGATTGCTTGCGGTCCTTGCCCTGGTTCATGTAGTCGATCAGTTCCTGAACGTTGGTTACGCCAATAAAGCCAGCATCATAGGCATCAGCGGATTCACGTGCCGCACTGAGCATTGCTTCGCTGTATGACGGGGTGAACACTACCAGCGTCCGCGCCAGGGCGGGCTTGCTGCGCTTGAATTCGGCCAGTTCGCGCACAGCTTGGCCGATGAACATCATTTGGTTGCCCGAGCTTGTGTCGTGCTGGCTGCCGGCGACTGCGATTAGCTCGGGAGTCAACGGCTCCTTCGGGGTTGTTAAGGACGAACTGCCAGGTTGCACCAGAGCGCCCGAGAGCAAGGCGCGCTGCTCCAGTTGTGGATCGGCCAACAGCTCAG
>NZ_FOXG01000011.1:0-295615 GCF_900115645.1 Pseudomonas sp. NFPP07 | reverse complement strand
CCTAAACTTGGCTCAGCAATCGTTGGTTACATCTTTGATTTCTCGCGGAGTAACTTGTGATGCTGATAATCTTTCTGACTATCAGTCTGACTCCACAAGCACCCACACGAATTGCTTGATTCAGTTGTTAAAGAGCGGTTGGTTAAGTCTTTCGTCTCAACCGAGGCGCGCATTCTACAGCAGCCTCTGCATCTGTCAAGCGGTTATTTTAAGAAGTTTTCAAAGTTTCCTTTGCAACTTCAACCACTTGCGCTTCCGATCTCTCGTCAGCGGGAGGCGAATTCTACAGCGTTACACGCTGCTGTCAACACCTCTTTTTCTCCGCTTTCGACCGAGAAGATCGAATCGTTAACTCGGCGAAAACTGACTGCCGAACCAACTCTTTCGGGCTTCGATGAACTGAAGCGTGACCGCTGTCGAAAACCGCGTAACTCGTTGAATCTCAAGGAGTTTTCCGTTTCGACTGCGCCGGAAGTGGGGCGAATTATAGACTTCCAGAATCTGCCGTCAACCCCTAATTTGCTTTTACTATGAATAAACCTGAAAACACCCCAAAAGGGGTGTTTTCAGGCCTCTTATATAGAAGGGATCAGATGCTCTCTATATAGAAGAGCGCATTCACACCACGCCCGAGGCTCGCAAGGCATCCACGGACTCAAGCTCAAGCCCCAGCACTCGCTGCAGAACCTGGGCGGTATGCTCTCCTAATAGAGGAGGCGCATAACGGTACTCGACCGGAGTTTCGGAGAGACGGATCGGACTCGCCACCTGAGGCACCAACCCAGCCAACACATGAGGCAGCTCGATCGCCAACCCTCGCGCTTTGACCTGCGGGTCCTCGAACATCTGCGCCAGGTCGTTGATAGGGCCGCAAGGCACCCCCGCCTGCTCCAACTGGGCAACCCATTCAGCGGTGGTCTTGAACACCGTGACCTGACGGATCAATGGAATCAACACCGCCCGATTGGCAACCCGCAGCTTATTAGTCGCAAAGCGCGGATCGTCCGCCCACTGCGGCTGGCCCGCCACCTCGGCAAACTTGCGGAACTGCCCGTCATTCCCCACGGTGAGGATGAAATCGCCATCCGCCGTGGGAAAGTCCTGATAAGGCACGATATTCGGGTGAGCATTACCCAGGCGCTTGGGAGCGACTCCGGTGGTCAGGTAGTTCATCGCCTGGTTGGCCAGGCACGCAACCTGTACATCCAGCAACGCCATATCAATGTGCTGCCCACCACCGTCATGCTGCCGGTGCGCCAATGCGGCAAGAATCGCCACAGTCGAATACAACCCCGTCAGGATATCCGTCAATGCCACGCCGACTTTCACCGGTCCGGCGCCCTCATCACCCTCGGGACGCCCGGTCAGGCTCATCAGCCCGCCCAGCCCCTGGATCATGAAGTCGTAGCCGGCACGCTTGGCATAAGGCCCGGTCTGGCCGAAGCCGGTAATGGAGCAATAGATCAGGTTAGGGTTGAGCGCCTTCAGCGACTGATAGTCCAACCCATAGGCCGCCAGACCGCCAACCTTGAAGTTCTCGATCAGAATGTCGGACTTGGCCGCCAACTCGCGCACCAGGCGCTGACCTTCCGGCCGAGTGAAGTCGATAGTCACCGATTGCTTGTTGCGGTTGGCCGACAGGTAATAGGCAGCCTCCGTAGTGTTCTCGCCATAGGCGTCCTTGAGGAAAGGCGGTCCCCAGGCGCGCGTATCGTCACCGTTACCCGGACGCTCGACCTTGATCACCTCGGCCCCCAGGTCCGCCAGGATCTGACCGGCCCAAGGCCCGGCCAGCACTCGCGACAAGTCCAGCACCCGCAAATGAGATAACGCGCCCATGGTCGTTCTCCTATCAGTAGAACGCCTGGATGCCGGTCTGCGCGCGCCCCAGGATCAGCGCATGAACGTCATGGGTCCCTTCGTAGGTGTTCACCACTTCCAGGTTGACCAGGTGACGGGCGATGCCGAACTCGTCGGAGATGCCGTTACCGCCCAGCATGTCGCGGGCCATGCGAGCGATGTCCAGCGACTTGCCGCAGGAGTTGCGCTTCATGATCGAGGTGATTTCCACCGCAGCCGTACCTTCATCCTTCATCCGGCCCAGACGCAGGCAGCCTTGAAGAGCGAGAGTGATCTCGGTCTGCATGTCCGCCAGTTTTTTCTGGATCAGTTGGGTAGCCGCCAGCGGGCGGCCGAATTGCTGACGGTCCAACGTGTATTGGCGAGCGGTGTGCCAGCAGAATTCGGCCGCCCCCAGGGCGCCCCAGGAAATACCGTAGCGGGCAGAGTTCAGGCAGGTGAACGGACCTTTCAGACCCCGTACATCGGGAAAGATGTTCTCTTCCGGCACAAAGACGTTGTCCATGACGATTTCGCCGGTGATGGAAGCGCGCAGGCCGACCTTACCGTGAATCGCTGGAGCGCTCAGACCTTTCCAGCCTTTCTCCAGTACGAAGCCGCGGATATCCCCAGCATCATCCTTGGCCCAGACCACGAACACGTCAGCAATCGGGCTGTTGGTGATCCACATCTTGCTGCCAGTCAGGCTGTAACCACCGTCGACCTTACGGGCACGGGAAATCATCGCGCCCGGGTCGGAGCCATGGTTAGGCTCGGTCAGACCAAAGCAGCCGATCCACTCGCCAGAGGCCAGCTTCGGCAAATACTTCTGCTTCTGGGCTTCGGTACCAAATTCGTTGATCGGCACCATCACCAGGGAGGACTGCACGCTCATCATCGAGCGGTAGCCGGAATCCACACGCTCCACTTCGCGGGCAATCAAGCCGTAGCAGACATAGTTCAGACCGCTGCCACCGTACTGCTCGGGGATGGTGGCACCCAGCAGGCCAACTTCGCCCATTTCGCGGAAGATCGCCGGGTCGGTCTTTTCATGACGGAAAGCTTCGAGCACACGCGGCGCCAGCTTGCCTTGAGCGAATTGCTCGGCACTGTCGCGCACCATGCGCTCCTCTTCAGTGAGCTGTTGATCCAGCAGAAGGGGATCGATCCAGTTGAAGCTTGCTTTACCGCCCATGAGTGAGTCCTCGTGAAGTAGGTCAACGTTCGTGGACTGATCCTAGGCCGGCTTTGCGGGCGCAGCAAACGAGGATTTCGCATACTGTTGTGCTAATTTCTCACTCCGTAACAGCCGCAAGCGGCTTTTAGCGATTCCATTAGTGAGATTGCCGTACATGCGCAGAAAGATCCCCAGCACTGCCGCCCTCATCAGCTTCGAAGCCGCCGCACGTCACGAGAGCTTTACCAAGGCGGCGCAGGAGCTTTCGCTGACACAAGGTGCAATTTGCCGACAGATCGCCAGCCTGGAAGAGTTTCTCGGGGTCGAGCTGTTCCGCCGGTCCCGACGCGGCGTCAAGCTGACCGAAGCCGGGCTCTCCTACAGCCGCCGCGTGGCAACTCAACTGGACGCGGTGGAACGCGACACGCTGTCCGTCATGGGTCAGCAGGGCGCCAACGTCATCGAACTGGCGGTGGTCCCGACCTTTGGCACCCAATGGCTGCTGCCCCGACTCAAGGATTTTCAGCAGCGACACCCGGAAGTCACGGTCAACCTGACCAACCGCACCCGGCCTTTCCTGTTCGCCGATACCGACTTCGACGCCGCGATTTACTTTGGCGATGCCGACTGGTCGGGCACCCAATCCCATCGCCTGATGGGAGAAAACCCGATGCCGGTATGCAGCCCCGCAACCCTGGGCAACCGCACCCGGCTAAGCGCCGAAGAAATCGCCGAGTTGCCGCTGCTGCAACAGACCACGCGCCCCTATGCCTGGCGGCAATGGTTCAACTCACAGCACCTGAATATCCCGCGAGACATGACAGGCCCGCGTTACGAACTATTCTCCATGCTGGCGCAAGCCGCCATGCACGACATGGGTATTGCCCTGATCCCGCCATTCCTTATTCAACGGGAGTTGAGGGAAAAGCGCCTGGTGATCGCCAACCCCGAAGCACTAGCAAGCATCAAGGCGTATTACCTGATGATTCCCGAGCGCAAGGTGGAATCAGCGTCTTTACGGGCTTTTCGCGATTGGCTGGTGGAGCAGGCACAAAGCTACAGCCTTGAGAAATAGCGGGGCAGGGCAGCAAGCTGACTTAGTAGTCAAGAAAAACCAAACACTACAGATATAACTAAATGTCGCATTTAGGCAGACTGTATCGATAAGCGGAACAACCGTCCTATAAGCGCCTAACCACGTGGCTTGTAGGGCTTTTTGAGAGTCATATACGCTCATTCACACGAGCAATATGAAAATTGTTTTATTTTCCGTCTAAATCCTTACAGGTCACGGCTTACAAGGGATTGAGCCAGACCCTTGCGACATTCGGTCACAGGGTGACTTGTAGTTAATTTTCCGTCACCCCTCATAATCCCTTGAAGGGCGTAATGTTCGCCTGCAAAATGCCGCGCCCCGCCTTGATTCTGGCGGGATCGTGCTGATCGGCCGCCCCAGCTGCACCATCCGTAGTGCGCTGGCCTTCTAAAAAAGATCGAAAGCAATAAGATCACGCAGGAGATTTGACGTGCACATTGGTGTTCCTCTCGAGACCCAAACGGGTGAAACACGGGTTGCTGCAACCCCGGAAACCATCAAGAAACTGATCGGCCAGGGTCATAAAGTCACTGTGCAGAGCGGCGCCGGCATCAACGCCAGTGTTGTCGACAGTGCCTATGAAGCGGCAGGTGCAACCATTGGCAGCGCCAACGATGCATTCGGCGCGGAGCTGATTCTCAAGGTCGTGGCTCCCAGCGACAGCGAACTGGCCCTGATCAAGAGCGGCACCGTCCTGGTGGGCATGCTCAATCCGTTCAGCAATGAAACCATTGCCAAGATGGCCGAACGCGGCATCACCGCCTTCGCCCTGGAAGCAGCGCCGCGTACCTCGCGGGCTCAGAGCCTGGATGTGCTGTCCTCGCAAGCCAACATCGCCGGTTACAAAGCGGTGCTGCTGGCTGCCCACTATTACCCGCGCTTCATGCCGATGCTGATGACCGCCGCGGGCACCGTGAAAGCCGCTCGCGTGCTGATTCTCGGTGCCGGTGTTGCCGGCCTGCAGGCCATCGCCACCGCCAAGCGCCTGGGCGCCGTGATCGAGGCCTCGGACGTGCGTCCGGCGGTCAAGGAACAGATCGAATCCCTGGGGGCCAAGTTCGTCGACGTGCCTTACGAGACCGATGAGGAGCGTGAATGCGCCGTCGGTGTCGGTGGCTACGCACGTCCGATGCCTGCCAGCTGGATGCAACGCCAGGCCCAGGCCGTGCACGAACGCGCCAAGCAGGCGGACATCGTGATCACCACCGCCCTGATTCCAGGCCGCAAGGCGCCAGTACTGCTGAGCGCCGAAACCGTGGCCCAGATGAAGCCGGGATCGGTGGTCGTCGACCTCGCCGCGGCCCAGGGCGGCAACTGCCCGCTGACCGTGGCGGATCAGGTGGTCGTCGAGAATGGCGTGACCATCGTCGGCCCGACCAACCTGGCCGGCGCTGTCGCTGCCGACGCCTCGGCGCTGTACGCCCGCAACCTGCTGGACTTCCTGAAGCTCGTCTTCACCAAAGAAGGTCAGTTCGAGGTCAACCTAGAAGACGACATCGTCGCCGCGTGCCTGATGTGCCGCGACGGCCAAGTCATCCGTAAAAACGCCTAAGCAGGGATTCAGACGATGGAAGAGCTTATCTCCCCCGGTATCTACAACCTGATCATCTTCGTGCTGGCGATTTATGTCGGTTATCACGTGGTCTGGAACGTTACACCCGCACTGCACACGCCGCTGATGGCCGTAACCAACGCCATTTCGGCGATCGTGATCGTCGGCGCCATGCTGGCCGCCGCCCTGACCGTGACGCCGCTGGGCAAGACCATGGGCACGCTGGCCGTGGCCCTGGCCGCGGTCAACGTGTTCGGCGGCTTCCTGGTAACCCGCCGCATGCTTGAGATGTTCAAGAAAAAAGCCCCGAAAGCCGTAAAAGAAGAGGCGCCCAAGTAATGAGCATGAATCTGGTAACGACGCTCTACCTGATCGCGTCGATCTGCTTTATCCAGGCCCTCAAAGGCCTGTCGCACCCGACCTCCTCGCGTCGCGGCAACCTGTTCGGCATGCTCGGCATGGCCCTGGCGATCGTCACCACCGTCGGCCTGGTGTTCAAGCTCGGCGCGGAGCTGGCGACCGTTGGCATCGGCTACGTGATCGTCGGCCTGCTGATCGGTGGCACCGCCGGTTCGATCATGGCCAAGCGCGTGGAAATGACCAAGATGCCGGAGCTGGTGGCCTTCATGCACAGCATGATCGGTCTGGCCGCGGTGTTCATTGCCATTGCCGCCGTGGTGGAGCCGCAGTCCCTGGGCATCGTCAAGCAGCTGGGTGATGCGATTCCGGCCGGTAACCGCCTGGAACTGTTCCTCGGCGCGGCCATCGGTGCCATTACCTTCTCCGGTTCGGTGATCGCCTTCGGCAAGCTGTCGGGCAAGTACAAGTTCCGCCTGTTCCAGGGCGCACCGGTACAGTTCGGCGGCCAACACAAGCTGAACCTGATTCTCGGCCTGGCGACCCTGGGCCTGGGCGTGACCTTCATGCTCACCGGCAACCTCGGCGCCTTCGCCCTGATGCTGGTCCTGGCCTTCGTGCTGGGCGTGCTGATCATCATCCCGATCGGCGGCGCCGACATGCCGGTGGTGGTGTCGATGCTCAACAGCTACTCGGGCTGGGCGGCGGCGGGGATCGGCTTCTCGCTGAACAACTCGATGCTGATCATCGCCGGCTCCCTGGTGGGTTCGTCCGGTGCGATCCTGTCGTACATCATGTGCAAGGCGATGAACCGTTCGTTCTTCAACGTACTGCTTGGCGGCTTCGGCAACACTGCCGACGCCGGCGGCCCGGCAGGCGCGCAAGAGGCCCGTCCGGTGAAGTCCGGCTCGGCCGACGACGCCACCTTCCTGCTGACCAACGCCGACACCGTGATCATCGTTCCGGGTTACGGCCTGGCGGTCGCCCGGGCACAGCACGCGCTAAAAGAGCTGACCGAGAAGCTGACTCACCGCGGCGTGACCGTGAAGTACGCGATCCACCCGGTAGCAGGGCGCATGCCCGGCCACATGAACGTGCTGCTGGCCGAGGCCGAAGTGCCGTACGACCAGGTGTTCGAGATGGAAGACATCAACTCCGAGTTCGGCCAGGCCGACGTGGTGCTGGTGCTCGGCGCCAACGACGTGGTCAACCCGGCGGCGAAGAACGATCCGAAATCGCCGATCGCCGGCATGCCGATTCTCGAAGCGTTCAAGGCCAAGACCATCATCGTCAACAAGCGTTCGATGGCCAGCGGCTATGCCGGTCTGGACAACGAACTGTTCTACCTGGACAAGACCATGATGGTGTTCGGTGACGCCAAGAAAGTCATCGAAGACATGGTCAAAGCCGTCGAGTAAAACCTGCTCCAGCGCAACACCCAAGACCTCAGCCTTTAGTAGGCTGGGGTTTTTTATTTCCCGCATAAACCCGACAAAAGGCTCTAAATCGCGGCCTTTCATTCGACCTTGGTAGCGGGACGAATTTTTTTGAAATCACTAGACTGCGCATCTTGCTTCCGCTGCCCGAGATAACAATCCATGTACCGTGATCGTATCCGCTTGCCTTCGTTGTTGGATAAGGTGATGAGCGCCGCCGACGCTGCCGCTCTGATTCAGGACGGCATGACCGTCGGCATGAGCGGTTTCACCCGCGCCGGCGAAGCCAAGGCCGTGCCCCATGCATTGGCCGAGCGCGCCAAGGTAACCCCACTGAAAATCAGCCTGATGACCGGCGCCAGCCTGGGCAATGACCTCGACAAGCAACTCACCGAGGCCGGTGTCCTGGCCCGACGCATGCCGTTCCAGGTCGACAGCACCCTGCGCAAGGCGATCAATGCCGGCGAGGTGATGTTCATCGACCAGCACCTGTCGGAAACCGTGGAACAGTTGCGCAACCAGCAGCTCAAGCTGCCGGACATCGCCGTCATCGAAGCCGTGGCGATCACCGAGCAGGGCCATATCGTGCCGACCACCTCGGTGGGCAACTCCGCCAGTTTTGCAATCTTCGCCAAGCACGTGATTGTCGAGATCAACCTGGCGCACAACCCGAACCTGGAAGGCCTGCACGACATCTATATCCCGACCTACCGACCGACCCGCACGCCTATCCCGCTGGTGAAGGTCGACGACCGGATCGGCAGCACCGCCATCCCGATCCCGGCGGAGAAGATCGTCGCGATCGTCATCACCAACCAGGCGGACTCGCCATCCACCGTCTCGACACCTGACAGCGAAACCCAGGGCATCGCCAATCACCTGATCAACTTCTTCAAGCAGGAAGTGGACGCTGGCCGAATGAGCAACAAGCTCGGCCCGCTGCAGGCAGGCATCGGCAACATTGCCAACGCGGTGATGTGCGGCCTGATCGAATCGCCGTTCGAAGACCTGACCATGTACTCCGAAGTGCTGCAGGACTCGACTTTCGACCTGATCGACGCCGGCAAGCTGAGCTTCGCCTCAGGCAGTTCGATCACCCTGTCGAGCCGCCGCAACGCCGATGTGTTCGGCAACCTGGAACGTTACAAGGACAAGCTGGTACTGCGCCCGCAGGAGATCTCCAACCACCCGGAAGTGGTGCGTCGCCTGGGCATCATCGGCATCAACACCGCCCTGGAGTTCGACATCTACGGCAACGTCAACTCCACCCATGTCTGCGGCACGCGGATGATGAACGGCATCGGTGGTTCGGGTGACTTCGCGCGCAACGCGCACCTGGCGATCTTTGTCACCAAGTCCATTGCCAAAGGCGGGGCGATTTCCAGCGTGGTGCCGATGGTCAGCCACGTCGACCACACCGAGCACGACGTCGACATCCTGGTGACCGAGATCGGCCTGGCCGACTTGCGTGGCCTGGCGCCACGGGAGCGGGCACGGGTAATCATCGACAACTGTGTACATCCGGACTATCGCCAGGCGCTGAATGACTACTTCACCGCCGCCTGCGCCCTGGGTGGTCACACGCCACACGTCCTGCGCGATGCCCTGCGCTGGCACATGAACCTGGAAGAAACCGGGCGCATGCTCGCTGTGTGATGGGTACAGTCGATGGCTGACGCAAGTCCAGTTGTGTCAGCCCATCGACAATCCTTAAACACCCGCCAAAAACTGTACTGCTGTACCGGTATTTTACCCCCTCAAAATCCTATCTTTTTCAAGAAAACCCCTTTAGACGCACCTAAATGGTGCCGACAGGTACAGTTGCATCATTTCCGAACAGTACAGCACCTATAAACAGTTAACTGGTCCCTCACAATACAGATGAACTGTATCTACAGAGACTGGCGCGAGAGGAGGATCATGGGCACCAGTTAAACCACTACCTAATCCCGCCACAAGCGGAAGGATGCACACCATGGAACGTACACTCAGTTCCGAACTGTTCTTCGAAGACAAAGCTGCAAAAACCCAGGCTTCCATGCCTCTGCGCGTTCTCGCCAACCTGATGCTGTGGCAGCGCCGCATCTCCAGCCGCCACCAACTGGCTCGCCTGGATTCGCGTCTGCTGGCTGACGCAGGTATCAGCGAAGCTCAACGCTACGAAGAGCTGAGCAAGCCGTTCTGGCGCTAAGTTAGCGTCGCTGGCTCTGACCCACCGGGTCCACCGCCAGCACCCCGAATTGAAAAAACAAAACCCGTCGCGGGCAACCGCGACGGGTTTTGTCGTTTAAGGCCTGGCAATGCCGGAAGCCGCCGGTACAGAAAGGGTATGGCTCGACAGATACAGTTTAAATATAAACAAAACTGAACCAGTACAATTTCATACCGGTGTATCTGTATGCGTGCCTGGATGAATAGCAACATGGTGTCCCAAGTCCCTGACTTCGGCCTGCCGAAAGGACCGCACCATGAACCACATACCAGGACGTATCGCACCTCTCAGCTTTTCCCATCCTCAGATAAGCGTGTGGAAACGCTTGTACCGCGCCTTGTGCCAGATGCAGCAGAACGCCCGAACGCGCCGTGTGCTGGCAGGGCTCAACGATCAGCAATTGTCCGATGTAGGCATCAGCCACAGCGACCGCATGGCCGAACTGGACAAACCCTTCTGGCGCTAGTTCGCATCAGGACAGCAGAAGAGGGCTATTCGAACAGATGGGGTGGGCCTAATATCCGGTAGCGTGTAGCGATTTTCCTGAAGGGGCGTCTGATTCACTTGCCCCACAGTGACTACCCGGTGCCCACTCAGCACCACCCTATCTGTTATCAAGGAGTTTTACCTATGTCCCGTCTTCGCCTGCTCAGCGCTGCTGCCTTGCTGGCCTTGGCCTCCAACGCCCACGCCTCCAGCTTTATCGTTACCACCGATGCGGTAGTCGGCGCACTCAAGGCCACTTCCGATGCGACCTCCGACGTCACATCCTCGTTCCGTGACAACAAAATCGTGCGCGCCGCTCGTGACGACGCCGCCAGTTTTGTCGCTACCGAAGGCGCCATTCGCGGTGTGAAGCTGGAAAGCGCGTTTGACCACATCCGCCAGCAGTTGCCACAACTGAGTGCTACTGACGCCCAGCTCGCTCAGGCCATCCTGACGATCTGATGCCGGTCCGGTGACGGGTGCGCCCAACGCACCCGAAACCCTGGGCGCTGGCTCTCGCCCGGGCATTGCGCTAGCCTTGCCGCTGGTTTTTCAGCTGTCGAGACTCATGCGTTTTTTCAGATCCCTGCTTACCGTCCCTTCGTTGATTGCCGTTTGCTGGACAGGCTCGGCCGCTGCTTTCGACTTGAGCACACAAGGCCTGGTCATCACTGGCTACGCCACCAGCAAGGTGACCTCCGCGCCTTTCGACAACAAACGCGTACTGGCTGCCCAGGATGATGCCGCGGCGTTCATTGCCACTGACGGCCACCTGCGCGGAGCCCGGCTGGAATCAGCCCTGAAATACCTGCGTAAAACCCAGCCACAACTTCATGTCGGCGACCTTGAACTGGCGCAGGCAATTCTCGTCCAATAACTATCCCTGTCATCCCGGAGTCGTTCCATGCGTAGCCCGCTGATTGCTGCCACCCTTGGCCTGTTGCTGTTGGCTGATGTGGCCCAGGCGCAAACCCTGGTAGCCACCAGTAACATCATCGTTCGAGCCTTTGGTCGTACCATCGATTTCACCTCGGACACCACCACCTCCATCCGCGACTCGAAAATCGTACGCGCCGCCCATGACGATGCCGCCAGCTTCGTCGCCAGCGACGGCGATATTCGTGGCGCCCAACTGGAAGCCGCCTTCGATACCTTGCGTAACCGTGTGCCGCAAGCCCGCGACGCCAGTGATCAGGTGCTCGCCGAAGCCATCCTCGCACTGTGAGGCCGCTCGCCGCCTGGCTGCTGGGCGCAGCGCTGTTACTCCTGGGCAACAGCGCTCAGGCCGGCCTGCAACTGCGGCTCAAGACCGAAGGCTTGAGCCCGGAGCAGCAGCACGCCAGCCAGGCACTGCTGGATGAAGCGATGCAAGCGCTACCGCCGCGCTTCATCGAACAACTGGACCGTCGCATCGATGTCGGCTGGACCGACGACATGCCTCACAACGCCTACGGCCAGGCATCGCTGGTCGACGAACTCGACCTGAATCGCAAACTGCTGGCCAGCCTCACCGACGGCAGCGCGGCCACGCAGAAAACCCATCGACCTCATGGCACCGTGCGCCGGGAAATGCTCGCCACCGTGCTGCATGAACTCACCCATATTTATGACCGTTCGCGCCTGTGGTCGGGTGCCGAACGCACGCTGATCCAGCGTTGCAGCCGCCAGAACAGCGCCTCGGGCCTGATCGGGCTGCCGGACCAGTGCCGCGGCCAGACCGCGCGCCGCTTCACCCTCAGCGACGACCCGCGCCTGCTCGACCTCGCCGGCTGGCCGCAATACGTCGGCCGCCGCGGCGAACGCGAGCAGTACAACCGCCAGGTCGCCCGCAGCCCGGATATCTACGAAACGACCAACCCCAAAGAGTTCGTCGCGGTGAACATGGAGTACTTCCTCCTGGACCCGAGCTACGCCTGCCGCCGACCGGCGCTGTACCGTTATTACCAGGAACACTTCGGCTGGGCGCCGAAGGCCAAGGACACCTGCGCCCAGTCCTTCGCCTTCCTCAACGCCGGCAACGACTTCGCCAAGCAGCCGCTGGGCAAGGTCGACCCGGAGCGGGTCTATGCCGTGGATTACCTGCTGGCCGAAGCCAACCAGAACTGGGTCAGCCGCTGGGGGCACAGCATGTTGCGCCTGGTGATCTGCGCACCTGGCCGGCCACGCGGGCCGGATTGCCGGCTGGACCTCGAGCAGCACCTGGTGCTGTCCTACCGCGCCTTTGTCGGTGACGTGCAGTTGTCGAGCTGGGACGGCCTGGTCGGCAAATACCCGTCCCGCCTGTTTATCCTGCCATTGGCCCAGGTCATCGACGAATACACCAAGACCGAGCTGCGCAGCCTGGCTTCGGTGCCGCTGAACCTGTCGCGCAACGAGATCGAAGAAGTGGTCGAGCGTGCCGCCGAGATGCACTGGAGCTACGACGGCAACTATTACTTCCTGTCCAACAACTGCGCCGTGGAAAGCCTGAAGCTGCTGCGCAGCGGCAGCAACAATGCCCAGCTCACCGGGCTCGACAGCATCATGCCCAACGGCCTGCTGGAAGTGCTCAAGGGCCGCGGCCTGGCCGACACCAGCGTACTGGACGATCCTCGCGAAGCCTTGCGCCTGGGGTATCGCTTCGACTCCTTCCGCGACCGCTACCAGGCGATGTTCGAGGTGTTGAAAAAACACCTGCCGATCAAACAGAGCAGCGTCGAAGACTGGCTGTCCCTGAGCGCCGCGCAGCGTCGCCAGTGGTTCGACCAGGCGGACCTGCGCACCAGCGCCGCCTTGCTGCTGCTCGAACAGGCGAGCTTCCGGCGCCAGCTGCTGCTGGCCCAGGATGAGGTCAAGCAGCGTTAT
This sequence comes from Pseudomonas sp. NFPP07, assembly GCF_900115645.1. Lineage (NCBI taxonomy): Bacteria > Pseudomonadati > Pseudomonadota > Gammaproteobacteria > Pseudomonadales > Pseudomonadaceae > Pseudomonas > Pseudomonas sp. NFPP07. The sequence continues at coordinate 282,616 of NZ_FOXG01000011.1, read as the reverse complement.
CTGGGGGCTCGCGAGCTGCAGAACGGCGGCATGGACAAGGCCAACAAGACCCTGCAGGAAATCCTCGCCAACAGTGGCTTCCTCAGTCGCCCGGCCGAATTGCTCGGTAGCAGCGGTTATGGCTTGCCGCAGCCGAGCGAATGGCAACGCCTGGAAGCGGAAAGCAGCCTGCGCCAGAAACAGCTGCAGGCCCTGACCGGCGATCTGGACAAGGAAGTGCGCGCGTTGCTGGAACCGAGCCGCGCTGCCGAAATCGCCGCCAACGAGGCCAACCTGAAACAGCTCGGCGAACATCTGCGGGCCTTGCACAAGGCGGCGGGCGGGCTGGAACTGCCCTGATCCCGCATCGCGGGCCAGCTTCCTTCATCGCTGGCCCACGAAGCGATCCCACCACCTTACAACGTCTCCTCGGCCTCTCCCGGCAACTGCTCATCCAGGTGCAGCCAGGGCAAACGGCTGTCGGTCCAGATATGCCGCTCGGCCGGCGCCAGCTCCGGATGGTCCAGGGTAGCGATGGTCACATCGATGCTGTCCGGGCTCAATTGGGTGATCAGCGCCAGATGCGCGCCGCAGTTCGGGCAGAAATACCGCGCACAACCGGGCGAAGAGTCGTAGCGGGCCGGCGTCCCGGCCAGCCATTGGAAAGCCTGGCGGGGCAAGGTGATCCAAGTAGTCACCAGGCCGCCGCTGACCCGTCGGCAGATCGAACAATGGCAATGGGCAATATCGCGCAGCGGCCCGCTGAACTGATAACGCAGCTGGCCGCAATGGCAACCGCCGGTGTGCAACAGGCTCATACGAGGACCTCCCAGCGACTGTTCCGGAAAACTCGGCCAACGGGCCGATCTGGTTGTTTTTTGACCGCACGTCGGCTCGCGACGCATCCACTCATTGCTTTCTACAACGAAAGGTAGCTGAAAGCTTCCGCGATTAGGATCGCCTCCACTGCCGGCAACAGACCGGTTGGCCAATGGGCGTTTTTGCGCCTCCAGGCCCAATTAACAACAACAATGGTGATTCTGATGTCCGTTCGTACCCGCCTTTTCGTCCCGCTTCCTCCAGCCCGTCCCGCGCTTCCCGTTCTGCGCTGACCCCATCCGGTTTGCCATTCCCTAGCCGCGCTACGCCTGGAGTATTCCCATGCTGACTTTCCTTGGCTTCGCCATGGTCATCACCTTCATGTTCCTGATCATGACCAAGCGCCTGTCCGCGCTGATCGCCCTGATCATCGTTCCTATCCTGTTCGCGCTGTTCGGCGGCTTCGCCCCGAAGATCGGCCCGATGATGCTCGAAGGCATCACCAAGCTGGCACCGACCGGCGTGATGCTGATGTTCGCCATCCTGTATTTCGCCTTGATGATCGACTCCGGCCTGTTCGACCCGGCCGTGCGCAAGATCCTCAAGCTGGTCAAGGGTGACCCGCTCAAAGTCTCGGTCGGTACCGCCGTGCTCGCGCTGGTGGTGTCTCTGGACGGCGACGGCGCCACCACCTACATGATCTGCGTGGCGGCCATGCTGCCGCTGTACAGCCGCATCGGCATGAGCCCGCGGATCATGGCCGGCCTGATCATCCTGGCCGGCGGTGTGATGAACATGACTCCCTGGGGTGGCCCGACCGCCCGTGCCGCCAGTGCGCTGCATGTCGACCCGTCGGACATCTTCGTGCCGATGATCCCGGCGATGCTGGCCGGCGTGGTGGCAATCCTGGCGATCGCCTATATGTACGGCAAGCGTGAACGGGCGCGCCTGGGCGAGCTGCACCTGCAGGGTGACGAGATCGACCACAGCGAAATCAGCGTTTCGCAGTTCCCGGACGCCCGCCGTCCAAAGCTGATCTGGTTCAACGGCGCCCTGACCTTCGCCCTGATGTGTGCACTGATCGCCGGCCTGTTGCCGCTGCCTGTGCTGTTCATGGTGGCCTTCAGTATCGCGATGATCGTCAACTACCCGTGCCTGCAACAGCAGAAGGACCGCGTCGCGGCCCATGCCGGCAGCGTACTGGCGGTAGTCGGGCTGATCTTCGCCGCCGGTATCTTCACCGGCATCCTGTCCGGTACCGGCATGGTCGATGCCATGTCCAAGAGCCTGCTGGCGGTGATTCCGGATGCACTGGGCCCGTACCTGGCGGTGATCACCGCGCTGGTGAGCATGCCGTTCACCTTCTTCATGTCCAACGACGCCTTCTATTACGGTGTGTTGCCAGTCCTCGCCGAGGCCGCCAGTCACTACGGCATCACCGCGGTGGAAATGGCACGTGCCTCGATCGTCGGCCAACCCGTCCACTTGCTGAGCCCGCTGGTACCATCCACCTACCTGTTGGTAGCCCTGGCCGGTATCGAGTTCGGCGATCACCAGCGCTTCACCCTCAAGTGGGCAGTGCTGGTTTGCCTGTGCATAATGTTCGCCGCCTTGCTGATGGGGATTTTTCCGCTGTTCAGCACTCTATAAAAAGCAATTGACTCACCGCGCCGGCCGCTAGACTTCGTTCTCGGAAATCTCGACTGGCGCGGTACAACACTCGCTCAAAGGAATACACATGGAATGGCTGACCAACCCGGAAATCTGGGTTGCCTTCTTTACCCTGACCGCCCTGGAAATCGTCCTGGGTATCGATAACATCATCATGATCTCGATCCTGGTCAGCCGCATGCCCAAGCACATGCAGGCACGGACCCGGATCTTCGGTCTGGCGCTGGCCATGATCACGCGGATCCTCCTGTTGCTGTCGATCACCTGGGTCATGCGCCTGACCGCCGACCTGTTCGTGGTCTTCGGCCAGGGTATTTCCGGGCGCGACCTGATCCTGTTCTTCGGTGGCCTGTTCCTGCTCTGGAAAAGCTCCCAGGAGATGTACCACTCCCTGGAAGGCGAGGACGAAACCGCGGAAGAGCCAAGCGGCAAGGGCGGCAACTTCCTCTACACCATCATCCAGATCGCGATCATCGACATCGTGTTCTCCCTGGACTCGGTGATCACTGCCGTCGGCATGGTCTCCCATGTACCGGTCATGGTCGCGGCGATCATCGTCGCGGTGCTGGTGATGATGCTGGCTTCGGGCACCATCAGCGAGTTCATCGACAAGCACCCGTCGCTGAAAATGCTGGCGCTATCGTTCCTGCTGGTGGTCGGTACCGTACTGATCGCCGAGGCGTTCGAAGTGCACGTGCCAAAAGGCTACGTCTACTTCGCCATGGCCTTCTCGCTGGCGGTGGAGGCGATCAACATCAAGATGCGCACCGCCATCGCGAAAAAGAAAAAGCAGCAGGACCCGGTGAAACTGCGCAAGGACATCCCGGGTCAATAACCCGAGAGCGCAGCAGGAAAAGGGGCTTTCGAGCCCCTTTTTCACGCCTGCGAAAAACCGCTTTCTTCATGACAGTTTTGTTTCAATCGCCGCATCAGCTATGCGATGCTGGCGCACAGACCGTTAGCCAACTACAGCTTAAGTACAGAACGTAGAACAACGCGCGGCACCGTTAACTTGCCCCTCTGGGGCGCTATTCACCACAGGGGGCCGTTATGCTCACCCTGCTCAATTTGCTGTCCGCCGTGGCCTTGCTGATCTGGGGCACGCATATCGTCCGCACCGGCATCCTGCGGGTCTATGGCTCGAACCTGCGCCACCTCATCGGCCAGAACATGGCCAAGCGCCCACTGGCTTTCATCGCCGGGATCCTGGTCACCGCCATGGTCCAGAGCAGCAACGCCACGGCGATGCTGGTCACCTCGTTCGTCGGCCAGGGGCTGATGGCCCTGACACCCGCCCTGGCGACCATGCTCGGCGCCGACGTCGGCACCGCGCTGATGGCCCGGGTGCTGACCTTCGACCTGTCCTGGCTGTCGCCGCTGCTGATCTTTCTCGGGGTGATCTTCTTCCTCTCGCGCAAACAGACCCGCGCCGGCCAGCTCGGGCGGGTAGGAATCGGCCTGGGGCTGATCATCCTGGCCCTGCAACTGATCGTCGAGGCCGCCGCGCCCATCACCCATGCCCAGGGCGTGAAAGTCCTGTTCGCCTCGCTGACCGGCGACATCCTGCTCGACGCCTTGATGGGCGCGTTGTTCGCCATGATTTCATACTCCAGCCTGGCCGCCGTGCTGCTCACCGCGACCCTGGCCGGGGCCGGCGTGATCAGCCTGCCGGTGGCCATCGGCCTGGTGATCGGCGCCAACATCGGCAGCGGGGTGCTGGCCTTTCTCAGCACCAACATGCAGAACGCCGCCGGCCGCCAGGTGGCGCTGGGCAGCCTGCTGTACAAGCTGATCGGCCTGGTGCTGATCATTCCGGTGCTCGACCCGCTCGCCCACTGGATGGACAGCCTGGATTTCAGCCCGCAAGAAGTGGTGATCGGTTTCCACTTGCTCTACAACACCCTGCGTTGCCTGGTACTGCTACCGACGGTCGGGCCGATGGCCAAGGTCTGCACCTGGTTGCTGCCGGAACGCCCGGAAACCAATGGCCGGGCCAAGCCTCGCCACCTCGACCCGACCGCCCTGGCCACCCCCAGCCTGGCCCTGGCCAACGCGGCGCGGGAAACCCTGCGCATCGGCGACCTGGTCGAAACCATGCTCGAAGCCGTGCGCGATGTGCTGCACGGCAAGCAGACCGCGATCACCCAGGAAATGCGCAACCTCAACGACGATGTCGAAGTGCTCTATAACGCGATCAAACTCTACCTGGCGCAAATGCCCCGGGAAGACCTGGGCGAACAGGACAGCCGGCGCTGGGCCGAGATCATCGAACTGGCGATCAACCTGAAACTGGCCAGCGACCTGATCGAACGCATGCTGCGCAAGGTCCAGCAGCAGAAGACCGCGCAGCGTCGCTCCTTTTCCGAAGTCGGCCTGGAAGAACTGGCCGGCCTGCATGAACAGCTGATCGCCAACCTGCGCCTGGGGCTTTCGGTGTTTCTCAGCGCCGATCCGGAAAGCGCCCGGCAGCTGCTGCGGGAAAAACGCCGCTTTCGCGCTCAGGAACGTCGCCTGGCCCATGCCCATGTCAGCCGCCTGCAACGTAAAATCGTCCAGAGCATCGAGACCAGCTCGCTGCACCTGGAGCTGATCGCCGATATGAAGCGCTTGAATTCGCTGTTCTGCGGCAGCGCCTACGTGGTGCTGGGTTCCTCCGAAACCGGCGCGCTCGCCGTGGACGATATGGCTGACATCACCCATTCACCCTGAACGTCCAGAGTTACTCGAAGTCTGTTGAACTTACGCCCGTCGTAAGGAAGCCCGTTATGCGTTGCCTGTTATTCGCCTGTCTGCTGCTCGGATCAGCCCATTCGTTTGCCCTGGATCGCTTCCAGGTCGAAGGCTACATGCTGCCCAACGGCCTGCAGTTGCTGCTCAAGCCGGGCAACGTGCGCGGCCACGTGGCGATTCGCCTGGTGGTCGGGGTAGGGCTGGACGATTTCGGCTGCGCCGACAAGGAACTGCCGCATGTGCTCGAACACCTGCTGTTCAGCGGCATCGACGCCAGCGGTGAGGGCGGGCTGGAGGAACGCATGCAAGCCCTGGGCGGCGAGTGGAACGCCTACACCAGCAATGCCGATACCACGTTCGTCATCGAGGCTCCGGCGAAAAACCAGCGCAAGGTGCTGGACCTGCTGCTGGCCCTCTTGACCCGTACCGAGCTCGACGACAACGCATTGCAAACGGCGAAACGGGTGGTCGAGCGCGAGGACGGCGGGCATTACTCGCACCTGCAACGCTGGCTGGACCGCCAGGACCTGGGCCACACCGCCAGTAATCAGTTGGCGGTGGAGCTGGGCCTGAAGTGCGCCGAACGGGCCGAGGTCGATCAACTGACCCTGGAACAGCTGGAGCAGCTGCGCAAGAACTGGTACGCGCCGAACAATATGACCCTGATCGTCGTCGGCGACCTTGACCGCCTGCTGCCGGCCTACCTGGAACGCAGCTACGGGGCGCTGGAACCGGTGGAGCCCAGCGAGCACCAGGGCCTGCCGGACATTCAACAAACGGCCGCCGCCGAGCGCAGTCTGATCCACGGCTGGGTCGGCGACAGCGCCAAACTGCACTGGCTGTTCCCCGAGCCGATCCTCGACCGGCAGCACGATGAAACCTTCGATCTGCTCAAGGATTACCTGGACTGGGCGCTGTACCAGAAGCTGCGCCTGCAGCATGAGCTGTCCTACGGGCCGAACAGCGAACGCGAGGTGTTCGGCGGCGTCGGCTTTCTCAGCCTGAATGCCGACCTGGAGCGCGCGGACGTCCCCGAGGCCCGGCAAGCGATCGACGAGCTCAAGGCGCAGCTGCTCAAGGACGGCCTGGAGCCGACCACCTTCGCCCGTCTGCAACAGGCCGCCATTGTTCGCCAGGCCTGGGCGGTACAGGGCAATAGCGCCCTGGCGGACTACTACTGGAGCGCCTTGAGCGACTACGCGGACGGGCGTTTCAGCGACCCGGCCAAGCGCCTGCAAGCCGTCAGCCTGAAGCAGGCCAACCAGGCCATGCGCCAACTGCTGGAACAGCCCGGCTACCTGCGGATCGAAAAACCGCTGCTGAGCTATACAGCCCTGAGCGGGCTGATCGGCGCACTGCTATTGATTGTTTTTGCTCTGTTCGGCTGGCGGGCTTATCGCAAACGAATCCGTGTCTGATGCGTCTTTTGTCATGCTAAACCGTTATTCTGTCGGGGATTTTTTCTAGTGTGATCGCCGAATGCCAAACCTGACTCATTACATGCAGCGCATCCTGGAACTGATGAAGCGCTACCCAGGGGTCATTGCGCTCGGCGGTTTCATTTCCGGTGTCGGCAGTTTCATCCTGGTGGACCGCCAACAGGGCCTGGCCACCTGGATCGCCGTGATCATGCTGGTGAGCTGGATCTGGCTGATGCTGGAAAACAGCCTGACCCAGCTGTTCACCAAGATCTTCAAGCGGGAAATCCCCCAGCCGCTGCTGCGTTACGCAACGCAGATGATTCACCAGGAAAGCCTGTTTTTCGTCCTGCCGTTCTTCTTCATCACCACCGCCTGGAACAGCGGGCAGCTGGTATTCACCGGCCTGCTGGGCGCCTCGGCGCTGGTCTCGATCATCGACCCGCTGTACTACAAATGGCTGGCCCCACGCCGCTGGCTGTTCCTCGCCCTGCATACCCTGACGCTGTTCGCCGCATTGCTGACCGCGCTGCCGATCATCCTGCACCTGACCACCGCGCAGAGCTTCAAGCTGGCCCTGGGCATCGCCATGCTGCTGTCGTTCCCCAGCCTTGCGTCGATCTTCCCGATCCGCAACCTGCGCGGCGCGCTGATGCTGCTGGGCATGACCCTGGCCATCGGCGGCACTGGCTGGCTGCTGCGCTCCTGGGTTCCGCCGGCGACCTTGTGGATCGCCGAGGAAGCCATCAGCACCCAGTTGCAGGACCGCACCCCCGGCGCCAGCCTCAAGGAGGTCAGCGCCAACGACGTGCGCAGCGCCGGGCTGTATGCCTACACCGCGATCAATGCGCCGCGCGGGCTGGACGAGCGCATTTATCACGTCTGGCAATTCAACGGTAAAGAGGTCGACCGGGTGGCCCTGGACATCCACGGCGGGCGCAAGGAGGGCTACCGCGCCTGGTCGCACAAGCAGAACTTCCCCGGCGATCCGACCGGCAGCTGGCAGGTCCGGGTGCTGACCGAAGACGGGCAGGTGATCGGCGTGCTGCGCTTCAAGATCACCGGCACCAACGGGCAAGACTCAGCACCTTAGTACAAGGCAAAGTCGTCTCGATCGTGGTATTACGTAGCACTGCGTAAAAACCATGCAAGCACGGAGCTTATGACTCAGAGCACGACGGCCGGCAGTGCCCAACTGGATACGTCGAGTTCCCCCTCGCGGTTGCGAGTCGCGGGGGACTGGACGCTCGTCCATTACACCGAGCTCAAGCACCTCTGCGAAAAGCTCACCGGACAGTACGACGCCAGCACCCACATCGACCTCAACGGCCTCGGCGCCCTGGATACCGCGGGCGCCTCGCTGTTGGTCGAGCTGCTGGGCTCCGAGCGTCTCGGCCAGTCTACCGAACACCCCGACTGCACCCTGTCTTCGGCCGACCGCGCGCTGCTGCAGACCGTCTACTGCTCGCTGACCGACTTCTGCGTACCACTCAAGGAGCCGGAAATATCGGTCGGCATCCAGTTGCTGACCCGGATCGGCAAGGCGGTCGACGCCATCTGGCAGGACAGCCTGAAACTGCTGGGTTTCGTCGGCCTGATCCTCGAAACCCTGGCCCGCGGCCTGCTGCGCCCCAAGCGCTGGCGCATCACGCCGATGGTCGCGCATATCGAGCAGACCGGCCTCGACGCCGCGCCCATCGTCGCCTTGCTGACCTTTCTGGTGGGCGCCGTGGTGGCCTTCCTCGGCGCCACGGTGCTGCAGAGTTTCGGCGCCAGCATCTTTACCGTGGACCTGGTGGCGTTCTCCTTCCTGCGTGAGTTCGGCGTGCTGCTCACTGCGATCCTCATGGCCGGCCGGACCGCGAGCGCCTTCACCGCGCAGATCGGCTCGATGAAGGCCAACGAGGAAATCGACGCCATCCGCACCCTGGGTCTGGACCCGATGGAGCTGCTGGTGCTGCCCCGGGTCCTGGCGCTGCTGGTGGCGCTGCCGATGCTGACCTTCCTGGCGATGCTCTCGGGGATTGTCGGCGGCGGGGTGGTCTGTGCGCTGTCGCTGGATATCTCGCCGGCGATGTTCCTCGCCTTGCTGCAATCGGACATCGGCGTGCAGCACTTCCTGGTGGGCATGGTCAAGGCGCCGATCTTCGCCTTCCTGATCGCCGCCATCGGCTGCCTGGAAGGCTTCAAGGTCAGCGGCAGCGCCGAATCCGTAGGCGCCCACACCACCTCCAGCGTGGTGCAATCGATCTTCGTGGTGATCGTCCTCGATGCCGTCGCCGCGCTGTTCTTCATGGAGATGGGCTGGTGAACCGTTCAACCCGTCCGCCCGCCGAGGCGGTGATCGAAGTCCGTGGCCTGTGCAATCGCTTCGGCCCGCAGAGCGTGCACGAAAACCTCGACCTGGACCTCTACAAGGGCGAGATCCTCGCGGTGGTCGGCGGTTCAGGCAGCGGCAAGTCGGTGCTGCTGCGCAGCATCATCGGCCTGCGCCAGCCCAGCGCAGGTTCGGTGCGGGTCTTCGGCCAGAACCTGCCGAGCCTGGCGGAACATGAGCGCTCGCTGATCGAACGGCGCTTCGGCGTGCTGTTCCAGAAGGGCGCGCTGTTTTCGTCGCTGACCGTGACCGAAAACGTCGCCCTGCCGCTGATCGAGCATGCCGGCCTGAGCCGCGCCGACGCCGAGCACCTGGCGGCGGTGAAACTGGCGCTGGCCGGGCTACCGCTGTCGGCGGCCGACAAATACCCGGCCTCGCTGTCCGGCGGCATGATCAAGCGCGCCGCCCTGGCCCGGGCGCTGGCCCTGGACCCGGACATCCTGTTTCTCGACGAACCCACCGCCGGCCTCGACCCGATCGGTGCCGCGGCTTTCGACCAATTGATCCTGACCCTGCGTGACGCCCTGGGCCTGAGCGTGTTCCTGGTCACCCATGACCTGGACACGCTGTACACCATCACCGACCGGGTGGCGGTGCTGGCACAGAAAAAGGTGCTGGTGGCGGATGCCATCGACCAGGTCGCCGAGACCGACGACGCCTGGATTCACGAATACTTCCATGGCCCTCGCGGCCGCGCGGCGTATCAGGCCGCTACACAGCTCAACGAGGTATGACATGGAAACCCGAGCCCATCATGTCCTGATCGGCCTGTTCACCGTGATTGTGGTGGTCGGCGCCCTGCTGTTCGGCCTGTGGCTGGCCAAGTCCAGCGTCGACACGGAGTTCAAGGACTACGAGATCATCTTCAACGAGGCCGTCAGCGGCCTGTCCAAAGGCAGCGCCGTGCAGTACAGCGGGATCAAGGTCGGCGATGTGGTCAGCCTGCGCCTGGACCCGAACGACCCGCGCCGGGTCCTGGCGCGGATCCGCCTGAGCGGCGAAACCCCGATCAAGGAAGACACCCAGGCCAAGCTGACCCTGACCGGCATCACCGGGACCTCGATCATCCAGCTCAGTGGCGGTACTCCACAAAGCCAACCGCTTCTGGGCAAGGACGGCAAACTGCCGGTGATCGTCGCTTCGCCATCGCCGATCGCCCGCCTGCTGAACAACAGCGAAGACCTGATGACCAGCGTCAACCTGCTGCTGCACAACGCCAACAGCATGTTCTCGCCAGAGAACGTCGAGCGCATCGGCAACACCCTCGAACATCTGGAGCAGACCACCGGAGCCATCGCCGAACAGCGCGGCGACGTGCGCCTGGCCATGCAGCAACTGGCGTCCATCGGCAAGCAGGCCAGCGCCACCCTGGAACAGACCACCGCGCTGATGCGCAACGCCAACGGCCTGCTCAACGAGCAGGGCAAGCAGATGTTCGGCAGCGCCGAGCTGGCCATGCAATCGCTGGAACAGAGCAGCGCCACCATCAACAAACTGCTGACCGACAACCAGGACTCGCTGAACAACGGCATCCAGGGCCTCAATGGCCTGGCGCCGGCCGTGCGCGAGCTGCGCGATACCCTGAGCTCGCTGCGGGCCATTTCGCGTCGCCTGGAAGCCAACCCCAGCGGCTACCTGCTGGGCAGTGACAAGAACAAGGAGTTCACGCCATGAAGCGTGCCTATCGCCCATTCGGCCGGCTGGCCCTGGCCGCCGGATTCGCCTTGAGCGGCGCCTGCTCGATCCTGCCCCAGGCCGACCCGGTGGATATCTATCGCCTGCCCACGGCCCAGAGCGCCACAGCCCGGCCTCAGGGCCACGCGCAGCCCTGGTCCCTGCGCCTGACCAAACCCCTGGCGAGCGACGCCTTGAACAGCGCGAGAATCGCTGTGATCCCCCAAGGCGATGTGATCAGCAGCTACAAGGACGCGCGCTGGAGCGATCCGGCGCCGGTGCTGCTGCGCAATAGGCTGCTGGATGGGTTCCTCGCCGATGGCCGGGTGCAGTTGCTGGGCACCGACGACAGCGATGTGCAGACCGATCTCGAACTGGGCGGCAACCTGCAGGCATTCCAGAGCGAATACCAGGGCAAGGCGGTGGCGGTGGTGATCCGCCTGGATGCGCGCCTGGTGCGCGGCTACGACCAGAAGATCCTGGCCAGCCAGCGCTTCGAAGTGCGCCAGCCGCTGAACGATACCAAGGTGCCGGCGGTGGTCGCCGGGTTTGGCCAGGCCGGGGACGCCTTGAACCGGCAGGTGGTGGAGTGGACGGTGAAGCAGGGCAGCCAGCTGGTCAGGCGTTGATGGCCTCATCGCGGGCAAGCCTCGCGCCTACAGGATGGTCCTGGTAGGCGCGAGGCTTATCCGCGAGTCGTTCCGAGCCTTAACCGAAGAACCAGTAGCACACCGCAATCGCCGCCACCACGCCGGCCAGCTCGGCCAGCAGGGCGCAGCCGACGGCATGGCGCGCCCGCTGGATACCGACCGAGCCGAAGTACACCGCCAGCACATAGAAAGTGGTCTCGGTACTGCCCTGGATCGTCGCCGCGGCCAACGCCGGGAAACTGTCCACGCCCTGGGTCTGCATGGTTTCGATCAACATGGCCCGCGCGGCGCTGCCGGAGAAGGGCTTGACCAGGGCCGTCGGCAGGGCATCGACGAAGCGTGTGTCCCAGCCAGCCCATTCCACCAGATACCGGATGCCGTCCAGGCCGAAGTCCAGGGCGCCGGAGGCGCGCAGCACGCCCACCGCGCAGAGCATGGCCACCAGATACGGCAGCAGGTTCTTGGCGACGTCGAAACCTTCCTTGGCGCCCTCGACGAAGGCCTCGTAGACCTTGACCTTGCGCAGCGCGCCAATCACCAGGAACAACATGATCAGGCCGAACAGGGTCAGGTTGCCCAGGATCGACGACAGCGACGCCAGCGCGGTGGCCGACAGCGTGGCGAGCAAGGCCATGAAGCCACCCAGGGCCAGGGCGCCGGGAATCAGGTAGGTCAGCACCACTGGGTCCCACAGGCGCAAGCGCTGCATCACCGCGACCGACAGCAGGCCGACCAGGGTCGAGGCGCTGGTGGCCAGCAGGATCGGCAGGAACACCAGGGTCGGGTCGGCGGCGCCTTGCTGGGCGCGGTACATGAAGATGGTCACTGGCAGCAGGGTCAGGGACGAGGCGTTCAGCACCAGGAACAGGATCTGCGCGTTGCTCGCCGTGGTCGCGTTGGGGTTGAGGTCTTGCAAGGCGCGCATGGCCTTGAGGCCGATCGGCGTGGCGGCGTTGTCCAGCCCCAGGCCATTGGCCGCGAAGTTCAGGGTGATCAGGCCGATGGCCGGGTGGCCGGGCGGCACTTCCGGCATCAGGCGGGTGAACAGCGGGCCCAGGGCCTTGGCCAGCCAGTCGACGATCCCGGCCTTTTCGGCGATCCGCAAAAAGCCCAGCCACAAGGTCAGGGTGCCGAACAGCAGCACCATCACTTCCACCGACAGCTTGGCCATGGCGAAGATGCTTTCCACCATCGCCGCGAAGATCCCGGCGTTACCGCCGACCAGCCACTGCGCCAGCGCTGAAACGGCCGCCACGATGAAGAAGCCAAGCCACAGGCCATTGAGCATCAGTTATTCCCCCAGAAGATGCGGCGAATGATAGCGGTGCAGACAGAAACGACAAACCCCGGCTTGACCGGGGTTTGTCGATGATGACGGCTACAGCTGTCAGCCTTTGGTGACTTCACCGGCCGGCAGCGGCTCCTTGCTGCGCCAGTGCGGCAGGGAATTCCAGTAGCGCTGGCCCTTGGCGTCGTCGTACATGCCTTCCCAACGCGCGATGACCAGGACCGCCAGGGCGTTGCCGATCACGTTCAGCGCGGTACGGGCCATGTCCATGATGCGGTCGACACCGGCGATGAAGGCCAGGCCTTCCAGCGGAATGCCCACGCTGCCCAGGGTCGCCAGCAGCACCACGAAGGACACGCCCGGTACGCCGGCGATGCCTTTGGAGGTGACCATCAGGGTCAGGACCAGCAGCAGTTGCTGGCTGATCGACAGGTCGATGCCGTACAGCTGGGCAATGAAAATCGCCGCGATGCTCTGGTACAGGGTCGAACCGTCGAGGTTGAACGAGTAACCGGTCGGTACCACGAAGCTGCAGATGGCTTTCGGTGCACCGTAGGCTTCCATCTTCTCGATCACTCGCGGCAGCACGGTTTCCGAACTGGCGGTGGAGTAGGCCAGCACCAGCTCATCCTTGAAGATGCGCATCAGCTTGATCACCGAGAAGCCGAACAGGCGAGCGATCAGGCCCAGGACCACGAAGGCGAAGAAGGCGATGGCCACATAAACCAGGATCACCAGCTTGGCCAGCGGCAGCAGGGAGGCGAAACCGAAGTTGGCCACGGTCACCGCGATCAGGGCAAATACGCCGATCGGGGCGTAGTTCATGATCATGTGGGTGACTTTGAACATGCTTTCCGAGACGCCCTGGAACATCTTCACCAGCGGCTCGCGCAGGTCGGCCTGCAGGCTCGACAGACCGAGGCCGAACAGCACCGAGAAAAAGATGATCGGCAGCATCTCGCCGCGGGCCATGGCCGCGAAGATGTTCGATGGGATCAGGTTGAGGATGGTTTCGATGAACGCGTGTTCATGCTGTACCTCGGCGGCGGTCGCCTGGTACTTGGAAATATCCACGGTACCCAGGGTGCTCATGTCGATGCCGGCGCCCGGGTGGAACACGTTGGCCAGCACCAGGCCGACCAGGATCGCGATGGTGGTGACGATTTCGAAGTAGATGATGGTCTTCAGGCCGATACGCCCGAGCTTCTTCGCGTCGCCCACGCCGGCGATACCGACGATCAGCGAGGAGATCACGATCGGGATCACGATCATCTTGATCAAGCGGATAAAGATATCGCCCGCAGGTTGCAGGACGTTGCTGATCCACCAGGCTTTTTCGGCACTGAAATGGTTGAGCAGCGCACCAATTGCAATCCCCAGCACCAGACCGATGAGGATCTGCCAGGCGAGGCTTAGTTTTGCCTTCTTCATATCATTACCCTTACTTCAGTTGGACTCGGGCTGATGCGCGAACTGGAACGCTCAATGGCGGAAAAGTCTGTGCATCGGCCCCCGTATAAGGTCACCCCGAGCGAGCATTTACGGCTCTCTGCAGGCGAAAAAAGGCGCAACTATTCCGACGCAAGGGGGGCGCGTCTAATGCCGTAAACGCCTACCCTATGCCGAATCGGCATGAGTTTTTCTAAACGAAACGGGCGTCCCAACCGGTTCGAATGCGACATTTCGGCCCGACCATCTACCGTGAAACGGCCATTTCAGGCGGCATTCAGCGCTTTTAGGCGGGCTCGGAATGACCCTCGAAAGAAGGGAAAGTTCTTACGTTAGAACCAGAAATCTCATCTGGAAAAAGCCAAAAGTTTCTCGATGTACGGTCGCAAGGAAACACCGTGAAACGGTTAGACCAGGCAACTCGGAATATTTGTCGCGAACCCCTGCCTGAAAAAGCAGGCCACCGCTCTGCCACAAAGGTTTGTGGCATTCAAACACGACGCAAGTCGTCAAGCCTGAGCGGCTGGCGAACTTGCGCCGCAGTTTTTCCTGACCCGGCCCTCGCGGAGGCACTCCCTGTACCCCTAGGTCACTCCGATCCGGTTGCGATCAGAACGTCCCGGCCCCCTGGTCATGCGCGGCCCCTCCTCGGGGCGGCGCAACAGAAAGCAAGGCTCGGATGGCGCTTGCTTTCCATGGTCGAACCTTCGAACAGTCAACTCAGTACCAGTTCGGGTCCTTTTTCAGCTGTTCCTTGAGCAAGCCCTGCATGCCAGCGTCCGGCTTGCCGAGAAAGCGGTATTCGGCATGGCGGGTCGGCGACTTGTCCGCGGGCAAGCCCGCCGGCACTTCGACCAACATGGCGTAGGCGTCCTTCTTGTCGAAACTGAACGCCACGATCAGGCGCTGGTTGCGACAGGTATCGCGGGTTTCGCACAGCGGACCGACCAGGTACTTGTCGCCGTCTTCTTCCACCGCATTCATCTGCTGCGCGTCACCGGACAGGTTCATCACCCATTCCGGCAGGCGCTCTTCCTTTTCGACGACTTCCTGCCAGGTTTCACGGTATTGCGGGTCACTGTTCAACAACTCGTTGACCCGGGTCTGACCGTCGTTGGCCGCCATCGCCGTGGCCGCGCCGCCCAGCAACAGGGCGGCGGCCAATGTTTTCAAAGAAACGCTCATGCTCAACCTCGACCACGACGGCCAAAGAAGAAGGAAACGATGAACATCACCAGGAAAACGACAAAGAGAATCTTGGCGATACCCGTGGCGGTGCCCGCGATACCACCAAAGCCCAGTACCGCGGCGATGATGGCAATGATCAGGAATGTGATTGCCCAGCTCAACATGGTCATTCTCCTTACGCTTCTATTTAGAGGTACTGCCTAGCCGGCCCGCCGTTGCGCACCGACTGTCCTGCCTAGAACACCCAGCGCTCCTGATAAGCCGTGTCGGTGGCAGGCTGAGCCTGGTCGACGTCCATCAGAAGCATCGGGGCGGAATCGGCAAACCGAGTGCTGACTGCACTGAAGTGGGTGTGAGTGGGGTGAGAAACCGGCAACCTCACAGCTTCTTGCTGCTGACTATGCTCCCAACGTGAAAACTGCTGACCGCCAATCAAGGTCACCAGCAATGCCAGGCTGGCGAACAATCCCTGCTGCAGATGCAGGGACGAAACAGACAATGGGGCGAGACGTTGGCGTTTCATCCGGAAGCTCCTCCCATGGGGGTCATTGTTCTCAACGCTTGTTGCTGTGCCTGCGGCTTGTTCAACCGAGCCTGATCAGGTTGTTGCAGCCTGCATGCCAGCTTTCACGATTAAAACAAACTCAATAAAAACAATGACTTGTAATCATATTGGGAGGTTTGCCATACGCCATCCTGCACGATGCCGCCCTGGATACCGTGCGAATTGCACGATCAGCCCGGTACTTGAGGAAAAAAGCGCAGCTGAAAATGCATGGAGTACAGTGGCGAAATCGGGAAAGGCCTGCGGGCAAGACCTAAAATCAATAAAAAACCTATTGTTTTCAACCGATTAGCAATAGAGCCAGGAGATAACTAATCTGCACGCAGTGAAATCGATCAGAATTAACCATGCAACTTGCCCGATTTTTCCGGGACTAAATAAGATCACTCACTTCAGGAGCCTCGGACATGGAATCAGCACCGGAAAATCAAGGCCGCATTCTTCTGGTAGATGATGAGTCCGCGATCCTTCGTACCTTCCGTTACTGCCTGGAAGACGAGGGCTACACCGTCGCCACGGCCAATAGCGCCGCTCAGGCCGATACCTTGCTGCAACGCCAGGTGTTCGACCTGTGTTTCCTCGACCTGCGCCTAGGCGAGGACAACGGCCTGGACGTACTGGCCCAGATGCGCATCCAGGCCCCCTGGATGCGGGTGGTCATCGTCACCGCCCATTCGGCCGTCGATACCGCGGTGGACGCCATCCAGGCCGGCGCCGCCGACTATCTGGTCAAGCCCTGCAGCCCCGATCAACTGCGCCTGGCGACCGCCAAGCAGCTGGAAGTCCGCCAGCTCTCGGCGCGCCTGGAGGCCCTCGAAGGCGAAGTGCGCAAACCCAAGGACGGCCTGGATTCGCACAGTCCGGCAATGAAAGTGGTGCTGGAAACCGCCCGCCAGGTCGCCGGCACCGACGCCAACATCCTGATCCTCGGCGAGTCCGGCACCGGCAAGGGCGAGCTGGCCCGGGCCATTCATGGCTGGAGCAAGCGCGCCAGGAAATCCTGCGTCACCATCAACTGCCCGTCGCTGAACGCCGAACTGATGGAGAGCGAGCTGTTCGGTCACAGCCGCGGGGCCTTTACCGGCGCCAGCGAAAGCACCCTTGGCCGGGTCAACCAGGCTGACGGCGGCACGCTGTTCCTCGACGAGATCGGCGACTTCCCGCTGACCCTGCAACCCAAGTTGCTGCGGTTCATCCAGGACAAGGAATACGAGCGGGTCGGCGACCCGGTGACCCGCCGCGCCGACGTGCGCATCCTCGCCGCGACCAACCTCAACCTCGAGGACATGGTGCGCGACGGACGCTTCCGTGAAGACCTGCTGTACCGCCTGAACGTGATCACCCTGCACCTGCCGCCGCTGCGCGAACGCAGCGAAGACATCCTGACCCTGGCCGACCGTTTCCTGGCGCGCTTCGTCAAGGAATACGCCCGCCCCGCCCGTGGCTTCAGCATTGATGCCCGCGAAGCGCTGCTCAACTACCGCTGGCCGGGCAATATCCGCGAGCTGCGCAACGTGGTGGAACGCGCCAGCATCATCTGTCCCCAGGAAAAGGTGGAGATCAGCCACCTGGGCATGGCCGAGCAACCGACCAACAACACCCCGCGCATCGGCGCTGCCTTGAGCCTG
This sequence comes from Pseudomonas sp. NFPP07, assembly GCF_900115645.1. NCBI lineage: Bacteria > Pseudomonadati > Pseudomonadota > Gammaproteobacteria > Pseudomonadales > Pseudomonadaceae > Pseudomonas > Pseudomonas sp. NFPP07. The sequence continues at coordinate 265,180 of NZ_FOXG01000011.1, read as the reverse complement.
GACGAGCTGGAGAAAGCCCATATCGGCGCCGTGCTGGCCACCAGCGATACCCTCGACCAGGCCGCCAAGACGCTCGGCATCGACGCCTCGACGCTGTACCGCAAACGCAAACAGTACAACCTGTGAGCCGCCCCTCATGAAGTTAGCGATGAAACTGCGCACGAGACTGTTTCTGAGCATCTCGGCGCTGATCACCGTGGCGCTGCTCGGCCTGCTGCTCGGGCTGGTCAGCGTGATGCAGATGGCCAAGACCCAGGAAGCGCTGATCCGCGACAACTTCATTACCCTGGACCTGGGGCTCAAGCTGCGACAGACCCTGGGCGACCAACTGCTCATCATGCTCAACCACAACCCTGACCGGACGGCGCTGGACGACTCCAGGCAGGAATACCTGGCCCTGCTCGAGCAGGGCATCGAGCATGAACGGCAAAACAATGTGCGTAACGGCTTCACCCAGGCACGCGACGACTACCAGCGTTTCTTCGAAGCCTTCGAGCGCGCCGACGGGACCCCGGCAGGGGTCAATGGCAATACCGAACTGACCCACCGCTTCAATACCCTGCGCAATGGCTTGATCGGCGAGCACAAGCAGGCCCTGGACAACATCAATGACATCGAACACCAGGCCCGCAATCGCGCCTTGCTGATCGCCGGCCTGCTCGGCCTGGTCGGGCTGGCCGTGCTGATCATCGGCTTCATCACCGCCCACGGCATCGCCCGGCGCTTTGGCGGCCCCATCGAAGCGCTGGCCAAGGCCGCCGACAATATCGGCCAGGGCAACTTCGATGTGACCCTGCCTCTGTCTGCGGCTGCCGAGATGAACTTGCTGACCCGGCGCTTCGGAATCATGGCCCAAGCCCTGCGCGAGCATCAGGCCACCAATATCGACGAACTGCTCGCCGGCCAGCAGCGCCTGCAATCGGTGCTCGACAGCATCGACGACGGTTTGCTGATGATCGACCGTCAGGGTCACCTGGAACACCTCAACCCGGTAGCCCAACGCCAGCTGGGCTGGGACGAGGAACGCCTCGGACAAGGGCTGGGCAGCGCCCTGCAGCGACCGGAACTGGACGAGCAACTGCAACTGGTATTGCGCGGCGGCACCCTGGAACGGGCGCCGGAAGACCTCAGCGTCGAGGTCGATGGCGAATCGCGCCTGCTGACGTACAGCCTGACCCCGGTCAGCCATCCCCAGGGGCATATCCTCGGCGCGGTGATGGTGCTGCACGACGTCACCGAGCAGCGAGCCTTCGAGCGTGTGCGCAGCGAGTTCGTATTGCGTGCCTCCCATGAATTGCGCACCCCGGTCACCGGCATGCACATGGCGTTCGGCCTGTTGCAGGAACGCCTGCGCTTCCCGGAGGAGTCCCGCGAAGCCGACCTGCTGAACACCGTCAACGAAGAAATGCAGCGCCTGATGCAACTGATCAACGACCTGCTGAACTTCTCGCGTTATCAGAATGGCCTGCAGAAGCTCACCCTGGCGCCTTGCACCCTGGAAGAGCTGCTGGAGCAGGCGCGCAACCGCTTCATCGGCACCGCCACGGCGCAGGGCATCGAGCTGCGGGTGGAGCTCCAGGCGCCGTTGCCGCGGCTGCACGCCGACCGCATGCAACTGGAGCGGGTGCTGGACAACCTGATCGACAATGCCCTGCGGCATACCGCCAAGGGTGGCTTGATCCGCTTGCAGGCCCGTCGGCATGGCGAGCGGGTCATCATCAGCGTCGAAGACAACGGCGAAGGCATCGCCTATGGGCAACAGGGGCGGATTTTCGAACCTTTCGTCCAGGTCGGGCGCAAGAAAGGCGGGGCCGGCCTGGGCCTGGCGCTGTGCAAGGAAATCGTGCAACTGCACGGCGGGCGCATGGGCGTCTATTCACGGCCCGGGCAGGGAACCCAGTTCTATCTGGCCTTGCCCCTCTAGGGACTAGGCCCCGTCATCCAGGCGCCGCGGCCCCAGGCGGCGCCCGCGGGTAATCAGGTCGATGAACTGCACCGCGCTCAGCGCATGGGCGAACAGCCAGCCCTGGCCAAAACGCACACCCTCGCTGCTCAACAGCAACGCCTGATCCTCGAACTCGATGCCCTCGGCAATCACCTTGAGCTGTAGGGCATGGGCCATGCGAATGATGTGCGGGGCGACGCCGCTGCTGGCGGCGTCATGCCCCAGGGCATCGATGAATGCCTTGTCGATCTTCAGGTAATCCACCGGCAGGGTCTGCAGGTACGCCAGGCTGCAATAACCCGTGCCGAAGTCGTCGATCAGCACCTGATGGCCAACGTCCCGCAAGGCTTGCAGGTTATGCCGGGCGACCACCACATCGATCAGCCCGCGCTCGGTGACTTCGAAGGCGATCTGCCGCGCCGCCACCCGATGCAGCGCCAACAGGCGCGCCATCACCTTGCCGATCCGCGGCACCATGACATCGCAGGCCGCCAGGTTGACCGAGATGTACAGCTGCGGGTTGGCCCGCAACAGATGCCCCAACTGTTCGAGCAGGCGTTGCAGGACAAAATCGGTGATCGGGCGGATCTGCCCGGTGTTCTCCGCCATGGGAATGAACAGGTCCGGGCTGGTCAGGGTGCCGTCCGGACGACGCCAGCGCAGCAGGGCCTCGGCGCCGACACACTGGCGCGTTCGCAGATCGAAGATGGGTTGATACAGCACCTGCAGCTCGCCGCGGCGCAGCGCCCCCTGCAATTCGGCACCCAGGGATTGGCGCTGCCCGGCCAGTTGAAAGGCCAGGCCGCCAATAAAGACCGCCAGCACCAGGCTGCTGGGCAGCAGCCACCACCACCCCTCGAAAATTTCTCGCTGCATGTTGGTGCGGGGGGTGACGAGCACCATCTGATACTCCGGATTGCTGGTGGGCATCCGGTAGATCAACTGGTCCTGGGTCACCAGCAACGGGCTGCGTCCCGTGGGCGGCCACGGTTCGGTCGGCGGCCAGTCCAGCGCCGGCCCCAGCACCGGGATGGCCCGCGAGCCATGGTCGAGAACCACCATCAGGCTGCTGTTGGCGGGCAGGTCGACCATATCGGTCAGGTGCCCGCGAGACGTCGCCACGCGGAAGTTGCCGCGCCCGAGCATCAGGGCCGCGCGGTTTTCATTGGGTTCGGCGGAAGTGTTCAGCCAGTAGCTGTAGGTCGGGCCGCGGATATCCGGCGGCCGCATCACGGCCAGGTTGTCCTGGAGCGGCCAGTTGGTGCAGGCCTGAGCTGCATCGATATAGGCCGCTTCATAAATGAAGCGATAACTGAAGCTGATCTGCTGCAGGGCCACGACCATCTCGGGGCTGCATCCGCGCAGGGGCTGCGCCTCGAGTACGTCCAGGCCTTCACGCAACTGACCGAACAGTTGCTCCAAGCGTTCGAGAAAACGCTGGCCCTGGGCATTCATCTGCTCGCTTTCGCGCAGTTGCGCCTCGTGCATCGCAATGCCCAGGCTCGCCGCCAGCAGCAGGGCCGCACTCAACACAGCCGCACACATCGCCAACAGCCAGGGGCGATAGAACCAACTGCGTAGGGGTTCGCGAGCGGCCGGCATCATTGGATATCCGAGGGTTACCAATGAGTTATAGCTACTGATTGAGAAAAAACCCTGACCGTCGGGCGGGCGTCATTATTTTGTCTGGTTGAGCACCTGCAGGATCGCAGCGCTTTCTGCATCCGGCTGGCCGTCGAAACGCGACGGCCGGTAATGCATCTGGAACGCGGCCAGCACGTGACGGGTCGCCACATCCAGTTCGCCGGTCTGCGGTGTCTCATAGCCCAGGCGAGCCAGCTCTTGCTGGAACCAGGCGATGCTCGGCAGCGACGCGGCAAAGAACGCCTGCTGGCGCGCCACCGCCTGGGCGTTCGGCCACCGGCCCAACCCGGCCTCGGCCAGACGCTTCCAGGGGAACAGCGGACCCGGGTCGAGCTTGCGCAGGGGAGCGATATCACTGTGGCCGATAATGTGCTGTGGCGCGATGTTGTTGCGCTTGCTGATGTCCTTGAGCAGCACGATCAGGCTCTGGACCTGCGCTTCGCTGTAGGGATACCAGACACGCCCGGTGGGCAGGTCGCGAAAGCCCGGGTTGACGATCTCGATCCCGATGGAACTGGAGTTCAGCCAGGTACGGCCTTGCCACTGGCTCTCGCCGGCGTGCCAGGCGCGGTATTGCTCGTCCACCAGCTTGTAGATGGTCCCCGCCTTATCGTCGCCAATCAGGTAGTGGCTGCTGACCTGGCCATGGGTCAGCAGTTGCAGGGAGCGCTCCATCGAGGCCGAGGTGTAATGCACCACCACGAATTGCACCCGCTCATCGAAGTTGACCGAAGGGTGGCTGGTATCGAAACGCGGGCCGCTGGCGCAACCGGCCAGCAACAGAAGGGACAAAGCGAGGACAAGAACTTTCATGGCGGAAGGCAGTACGCTGGAGAAAATAATGCAACAGTGTAACGTACTGCCTTTGCGGAAAACCGGCGAAAACACCGGTTTATACAAAATGGAACAAATTATGCGTCAGCCCAGTTCCACCCGGTTGCGCCCCGCCTCCTTGGCCCGATAGAGCGCCTGATCGGCTCTCTTAAGCACCAGATCGCTGCGTTCTCCCGGCTTGAAGGCACTCATGCCGATGGACATGGTGATGGTCACCCGCTCGCCCTTGAAGTGAAACGGACAGGCTTCGATGGCCGCCCGCAGGGTTTCCGCCAGGCGCGCCCCGACCGGCCAGGTGGTATCGGGTATCAGCAGGACGAACTCTTCACCGCCGAAACGGGCGATGAAATCGTTGCCGCGCAGGCGCTTGCGCAGCACGCCGGCGATGATCTTCAGCACCTTGTCGCCGGCCAGGTGACCGTAGTTGTCGTTGATGCGCTTGAAGTGGTCGAGGTCGAGCATCGCCAGCAACAAGGTGTTGCCATGCTGCTGCCACTGCGCCACTTCATGCTCCAGACGCTCGCTCCAGGCCGCCCGATTGGGCAGGCCGGTGAGGGGATCGATCAGCGCTTTCTGCCGCTGTTCTTCCAGGTGCTCGCGGTAGCCCTGGGCTTCCTGCTCCATGCTCGACACCCGCTCGGCCAGGCTTTGCAGGCGCGCAGCCACTTCCTTTTCGCGTTCGTCACGCTGCTTCTGGTGATGGTCCATGGTGCCAAGCAGGCCTTCCAGGTGGCTTTCCAGGACCTGCTTGAGATCGTCCAGATCCGCCGCTTCCTGAACGCTGCTTTGCAGGCCATCGACCTGCTCGCGAATCTGCGTGTCCATCTCCCGCGCCGCCGAACTGCTGTCGGCATGGCCCTCGCTGGCGGCCTGCAGGTTGCTCTGGAAGGATTCCAGGCGCTCGTTGAGTCGCTTGAGATACGCCTCGAATTCATGCTGGCCGCTGTCGGTGATCGCCAGCATCAATACTGCCAGATCGTCGAGGATCGGCAGCAATTCGTACCAGTTCAATCCATGTTGCAAGCGATCGCGCATGGACTCGGCTTGCGGCCGATGACGTTCTGGCAGGCTCAGGTCATCCAGAAGGCCGAGCAGGGTATGTTCGATGTGCTTGGCCACCGAACTGTAGGAGGGCTCCGGCGTGTCGGGCAGGGCATACAGCACATCCTGCTCGGCCTGCTGCGGGTCGATCGCCGCCAGCGCCTCGGCCATGGCCGCCGGCAACGGCAAACGATCGAGCAGCACAGGCGCCGGGGCCGCCTCGGCGGGTGCGGCAACGATCAATTCGTCCGGGTTGGAAAGAGCAACCGCAGCCTCGACAGTCGAAGGCTGCACGGCCGGCGGCACTTCAATGGGTTCGGGCGCGGCTGGCGACGGCGATTCCTGTGAATCCAGCAGCGGCGGGGCCGGCTCGACGGCGATGGGTTTCTCCGACTCCAGCACCGGCGGTACAAAGGCCTCGACCTGGGCAGCCGTGGTTACCTCGGGCAGTGCTTGCGGTTGTGGCTCGGGCGGCAGGCTGACAGCAGCGAGCTCCTCGACCACAGGCGCAGGCACAGGGGCTTCGGACGGCCGTGCGGACGCGGCTTCGACACGAGGCGGGGGCGTTTCAACCGCAGCTCTTTCAGCCGTTGCCAGTGGCTGTACCGCAACCGGGCTCGCCACCACCGCAGGCATTTCGGCCGCGGACAGGACAGGCGCTTCGTCAGCGTCACGACCACCAAACAGACGCTGCAGCAAACCTGGGCGGGGCGGCTCCGCGGGGCTCTCCAACTGGCTCAGCGCCTTGCCTTGCAGGCCGCTCAGCTCACCCAGCAACAGTGGAATTTCCCGGGCTTGCCCGACGCGACCATCCAGTTGCTTGGCGAAGTTTTTCAGCGGACGGCTCACCTCGCGAGGCAACGGCAGCTTCTGCAACTGGCTGACCAGCGAGGTCAGGGCCGTGCTCATTTGCTCGATGCGGGTCTCGCGACGCTGCTCGGAGTCCAGCACGGCTTTTTCCAGGCGCGGCAACAGGGCCACCAGGGCCGCGTCCATATCGTCGGTGCGCACCACCTCGCGCATTTCCTTCATGCACTGGTCGACAGCGCGATCAGTACCTTCGGCCGCCAGCGTGCTGCGCACCAGGCCACGGCGAAGCAGGTCGAGGCGGGCATTCCAGCGTCGCTCGAGTTTTTCCTGTTGTTCGATACTTTTGAGGTACTTCTCTTTCCAGCGCTGGGCGTCGTCGCTCATTCATGGGTTCCGCGAGGGGCAGGACTCAGCGCGGGCAATGCATCGGCCGTGAGCGAACCCGGCAGACGAATCTCTACCGCGACCGGCAGGTGATCGGAAATCGGTTGGGCCAGGACTTCGACCCGCTCCAGCGTCAGGCTGGGGCTGAGCAAAATATGATCAAGACAGCGTTGCGGGCGCCAGCTGGGGAAAGTCGCTTCCAATTGCGGCGCCAGCAGGCCGAGGTCGCGCAACGGAGAATGTTCCAGCAGATCGCTGGCATGGGTATTCATGTCGCCCATCAGCACCTGATGCTTGTAGCCGCCGATCATCTCGCGGATGTAGGCCAGTTGCCGGGTACGCGTACGGGCGCCCAGGGCCAGGTGCATCATCACCACCACCAACGCCTCGGGACCATCGCCGAAGCGTAAAAGAATCGCACCGCGGCCCTTGGGGCCGGGCAGCGGATGATCTTCGATCGCCCAGGGACGCAGGCGGCTGAGCACGCCATTGCTGTGCTGGGCCAGGCGGCCAAGGTTGCGATTGAGCTGTTGGTACCAGTAGGGGAAGGCGCCGAGTTGGGCCAGGTGCTCGACCTGATTGACGTAGCCCGAGCGCAGGCTGCCGCCATCGGCTTCCTGCAGGGCGACCAGATCGAAGTCGCCCAGCAGATCGCCGATCCTTTGCAGGTTGTCGGCGCGCCCGTTGTGCGGCAACAGGTGCTGCCAGCCACGGGTCAGGTAATGCCGATAACGTTCGGTACTGATACCGACCTGGATATTAAAACTGAGCAACCGCAGACGGCTGTCTGCCGGTAGGCCGGAGGACGCCACATGGTGCTCGTTGACCCGCGGATCATGCAGGCCAACGATGCGTTCCGTACCCCAACGTCGCATGGCAGGGGCTCGCTTACTTGGCCGCCCGCTCTTTGGCGATCAGCTGGTCGGCGACGCTCAGGGCACCTTCAGGGCCACCGGCGGTGCCCAGGTCGAAACGGTACTTACCGTTGATGACCATGGTCGGTACGCCGGAGATCTGATAGGCCTGGGCCTTCTTCTTCGCGTCCTCGACCTTGCCTTTGACGGCGAACGAGTTGTAGGTGCTCAGGAATTTGTCCTTGTCGACGCCTTCGCCGGCCAGGAACTCGGCCATTTCCTCTGGGGATGCGAGTTTCTTGCCGCCATGGATGGCTTCGAATACCGCTTTGTGGACCTTGTGCTCGACACCCATGGCTTCCAGGGTGATGAACAGTTGACCGTGAACGTTCCAGATGCCGCCGAACATGGCCGGAATACGTACGAAGTTGACGTCGGCCGGCAGTTTTTCAGCCCATGGGTTGATGGTCGGCTCGAAGGCGTAGCAGTGTGGGCAGCCATACCAGAACAGCTCGACCACTTCGATCTTGCCAGGCACCGCAACCGGAACGGCGCTGCTCAGCTCTACATATTGTTTACCGGCTTCAAGGGGCTCGGCGGCTTGAGCAGTCATGCCAAACAGGCTGGCGGTGACGAGAGCGGCGCTGAGAATCAGATTACGCATGCTTTACTCCTGAACAAGTAAGGTCGCCTCGCGCGGCCTGTTCGCAGACAGGTCATGGCAGGGCTTGAGTTCGCTAGTGTAGCGGCAGACGCCATAAAAAAGGGCGGCCTGAGCCACCCTTTATGCTTTCATCGACAGATTAATCGATCATTAACGTTGCGCAAGATAGACCCTTTCGCAACATGATCGCCGGCCTCAGTGCAGGCCCTGGATGTAGCTGGATACCGCTTCGATGTCCTTGTTGCTCAGCTTGGCGGCGATGCTGCGCATGATCATGGTGTCGCCGTCGTTGGTGCGGTTGCCTTCGCGGAAGTCGGTCAACTGCTTGGCTACGTACTGAGCATGCTGGCCACCCAGGTGCGGGAAGCCGGCGGCGGCGTTACCCGTGCCATTTGGCGAGTGGCAACCGGTGCAGGAAGGCATGCCTTGATCCAGCTTGCCGCCACGGAACAACTCTTCACCGCGAGCCACGACTTTCGGGTCTGCCGCGCCGACGCTGCCTTTCTGGCTGGCGAAGTAGGCGGAGAGGTCGGCCAGGTCCTGGTCGCTCAGGTTGGTCAGCAGGCCGGTCATTTCCAACACCTGGCGCTTGCCGGACTTGATGTCGTGCAACTGCTTGTTCAGGTAACGCTCACCCTGACCCGCCAGCTTTGGAAAGTTAGGCGCCATGCTGTTCCCATCCGGACCATGGCAAGCACCACATACGGCGGCTTTCGCCTGACCGGCAGCAGCGTCGCCTGCAGCATGGGCGACACCTGTGATGCCCAAGGTCAACAGCAGACTCACGAGTAATTTGTTCATCAGCTAATCCAACTACGGCTAAGGGTTAAGAGTTATGGACCGGGATCACTCGCTCATCCAAAGGATGATGGCTCGGTAATCCTCGGCACTGCAGTCCATGCACAAACCACGCGGCGGCATCGCCTTGAAACCCTGGGTCACGTGTTGCACCAGCGTCTCCATACCTTGCGCCAGCCTCGGCGCCCAAGCTCCCTGGTCCCCCTTGCGGGGAGCCGTTGGTAGTTGGCCGGAATGACAAGCCCCACAAACACGGTTGAACACAGCTTCCGGATCCTGGGTAGCCTGAGCGCTGTAAAGCGGTATCAGGACGCCGGCAGCCAGCAGCCATTTCGTCATAAAACGACCTTTTCAGGGTTGAGAGCGTGCTGCGTTCTAATGCGCAATCAAGGTCTATCGCTCTCGTGAACTTCATCCTACGCTGGGACAAAGCGCACACAAAATCTGCGGCATTATATACTGGCGCTACTGAAACGGAAACGACACCGCTCGCCGCGTCCATTCTCGGCACCGCCCCTATCGGAAATCCCATGCAACTCAAAAATCCCATTCTTGGTCTGTGCCAACAGTCCACTTTCATGCTCAGCGCCGCCAAAGTCGATCAATGCCCCGACGACGAAGGCTTCGAAGTGGCCTTCGCCGGGCGTTCCAACGCCGGCAAATCCAGCGCCCTGAATACCCTGACCCATGCCAGCCTGGCCCGCACCTCGAAAACTCCGGGCCGCACGCAGCTGTTGAACTTCTTCAAGCTAGACGACGATCGCCGTCTGGTCGACCTGCCGGGTTACGGTTACGCGAAAGTGCCGATTCCGCTCAAGCAGCACTGGCAGCGTCACCTGGAAGCCTACCTGGGCAGCCGCGAGAGCCTGAAAGGGTTGATTCTGATGATGGACATCCGCCATCCGATGACCGACTTCGACCTGCTGATGCTCGACTGGGCCGTCGCCAGCGGCATGCCGATGCACATCCTGCTGACCAAGGCCGACAAACTGACCTACGGCGCGGCCAAGAACACCCTGCTCAAGGTGCAGTCGCAAATCCGTAAAGGCTGGGGCGATAACGTCACCATCCAACTGTTCTCGGCACCAAAACGCATGGGCCTGGAAGAGGCCTACACTGTACTGGCGGGCTGGATGGAACTGGCGGACAAAGGCGCCGAAACCGAGGCCTGAAAGACATACGCAAAACTGCCTGAAGTGTGATCAGGCAAGGCAAAAACTGGCGGGAACGGCTGGGGTCGCATTCGACTTTAGGGGCCTAAATGAGCATTTCCCGCCAGTTTTTAACGCAGCATGATTGCGCCACAAGCAGTTTTTGGGCAAAAAAAACCCCGGACTTCGTATGGGGAGGGGAAGTTCGGGGTCCAAGTTCCGGACCGCTAGGGCGGGGTCCAGATATCTGCCAACACTTAACACAACATAGGAGCATCGAAGGGCTTCACCAGCCATTCAGTTACTCTGAGTGGGCTTTCACGGATTAAGTTCCGGGAGGTTTCAAAAACTATTGGCAATAGTCGATGAAATTTTCCGCACTAATAGCTCTTCGCTAGCCTTCGCCGCGGCACTGTGCCGCGGCCAAAGTACTGCCTTCTCGCCTCAGTGCGCCTCATCCCAGTTGCTGCCCACCCCGACCTCGACCAGCAGCGGCACATCCAGGGTCGCGGCATTGCTCATGTAGCCGCGAATCTCCTCGCTCACCTTGTCCACCAGGTCTTCGCGCACTTCCAGCACCAGTTCGTCGTGCACTTGCAGGATGACCTTGGCATCCAGGCCTGAGGCCGTCAGCCAGTTGTCTACCGCCACCATGGCCTTCTTGATGATGTCGGCCGCCGTGCCCTGCATCGGTGCGTTGATCGCCGTACGTTCGGCACCGGCGCGTTCCTGCGGCTTGTTGGAGTTGATCTCCGGCAGGTACAGGCGGCGGCCGAACAGGGTTTCCACATAACCCTGTTCCGCGGCCTGGGCGCGGGTGCGATCCATGTATTCGCGCACGCCGGGGTAGCGGGCGAAGTAGGTGTCGATATAGGCCTTGGCAGTCTTGGTATCGACGCCGATGTCCTTGCCGAGCTTCTGCGCGCCCATGCCATAGATCAGGCCGAAGTTGATCGCCTTGGCACTGCGGCGCTGATCGGAACTGACGTCCTTGAGTTCGACCTTGAACACTTCGGCCGCGGTGGCCGTGTGCACGTCGAGGTTGTTGCGGAAGGCATTCATCAGCCCTTCGTCGCGGGACAGGTGCGCCATGATCCGCAGTTCGATCTGCGAATAGTCCGCCGCCAGCAGCTTGTAGCCAGGCGGCGCGATGAAAGCCTGGCGGATGCGCCGGCCTTCGGCGGTACGCACCGGGATGTTCTGCAGGTTCGGATCGCTGGAAGACAAACGCCCGGTAGACGCGACTGCCTGATGGTAGGAGGTGTGGATTCGCCCGGTACGCGGGTTGATCTGCTCCGGCAGGCGGTCGGTGTAGGTGCTCTTGAGCTTGCTCATGGAGCGGTACTGCATCAGCACCTTGGGCAGCGGGTAGTCGTCCTCGGCCAACTTGGCCAGCACTTCTTCAGCGGTGGACGGCTGGCCTTTGGCAGTCTTCTTCAGCACCGGCAGGCCGAGCTTGTCGTAGAGGATGACTCCCAGTTGTTTGGGCGAGCCGAGGTTGAATTCTTCACCGGCGATCTCGAAGGCTTCACGCTCCAGCGCCACCATCTTGTCGCCGAGCTCGATGCTCTGCACGCCCAGCAGGTCGGCGTCCACCAAGGCACCCTGGCGCTCGATCCGCGCCAGCACCGGCACCACGGGCATTTCAATATCGCTGAGCACGCTGGCCAGGCTTGGGATCGCGGCCAGTTTTTCATGCAAGACCTGATGCAGGCGCAGGGTCACATCGGCGTCTTCCGCCGCATAAGGCCCGGCCTGCTCAAGAGCAATCTGGTCGAAGGTCAGCTGCTTGGCGCCCTTGCCGGCGATGTCCTGGAAACTCACGGTGGTGTGGCCCAGGTATTTCTCCGCCAGGCTGTCCATGTCATGCCGGGTGGCGGTGGAGTTGAGCACGTAGGACTCGAGCATGGTGTCGAAGGCGACACCGCGCACAGTGATGCCGTTGGCCTGATCGCCGCCGATGGCGCAGTTGGCCAGGATATTCATGTCGAACTTGGCGTGCTGGCCGACCTTGAGTTTGTTCGGGTCTTCGAGAATCGGCTTCAGGGCGCGCAGGACGGTGTCACGATCCAGCTGCTCCGGCACGTCGAGGTAGGAGTGGGTCAGCGGAATATAAGCCGCTTCGTTGGCCTGCACGGCGAAGGACAGCCCTACGAGCTGCGCCTGCTGGGCGTCGATGCCGGTGGTTTCGGTATCGAAGGCGAACAGCTTGGCGTTCTTCAGTTTTTCCAGCCAGACATCGAAACGCGCCTGATCGAGGATGGTTTCGTACTGGGCTTCGACAACCACCGGCACTTCGATCTCGACCTCGACCTGAGTCAACAAGTCGGCCACCGGCTCAGAGGCGGCAACACTCAGCTCCAGGCGCTTGGCATCGCGCTGCAGCTCGTCGAGCCAGCTCTTGAACTCCAGCAGGCTGTACAGCTCGACCAGTTTGTCGCGGTCCGGTTCGCCCAGGTGCAGGTCGTCCAGGCCGATATCCAGCGGCACATCGACCTTGATCGTCGCCAGCTGATAGGAGAGGAAAGCCATCTCTTTGTGCTCTTCGAGCTTGGCCGGCAGGGTCTTGGCCCCACGAATCGGCAGGCTCGGGACGATATCGAGCTGTGCATACAGCTCGTTCAGGCCACCGTTGACCCCCACCAGCAGGCCGGAAGCAGTCTTCGGGCCGATGCCCGGCACACCCGGGATGTTGTCGGAGGAGTCGCCCATCAGCGCCAGGTAATCGATGATCTGCTCGGGAGCGACGCCGAATTTCTCCTTCACGCCCTCCACGTCCATGCTGCTACCGGACATGGTGTTGACCAGCGTAATGTGCCCGTCCACCAGTTGCGCCATGTCCTTGTCGCCGGTGGAGATCACCACCGGCCGGTCGGCCGCCGCGCTGCTGCGGGCCAGGGTGCCGATCACGTCGTCCGCCTCGACGCCCTCGACGCACAGCAGCGGAAAGCCCAGGGCGATCACGCTGGCGTGCAGCGGTTCGATCTGCACCCGCATGTCGTCGGGCATGCTCGGGCGATTGGCCTTGTACTCGGCGTACATGTCATCGCGGAAGGTCCCGCCCTTGGCGTCGAACACCACGGCGAACGGGCTGTCCGGGTACTGCTTGCGCAGACTCTTGAGCATGTTCAGCACGCCCTTGACCGCACCGGTCGGCATGCCTTTGGAAGTGGTCAGCGGGGGCAGCGCGTGGAAGGCGCGGTACAGGTAGGACGAACCGTCCACCAGGACGAGGGGGGCTTGGCTCATGAGCAGGATCAACCTTTTCGGCGGGTCCGGCGCTAGAATAGCGGGACCGTTGACGACAAAGGGACAAGGTTATCATGCGCACACTAAATCGCTTGCTGCTGGCCAGCCTGATTGCAATCGCGCCGATGGCCGTGATTGCGGCGGAGGATGCGCCATCGGCGGATCCGGAAGTAACCATTCGCACGGAAGGCGACAAGACCATCCAGGAGTACCGCCAGAACGGTTTCCTGTACGCCATCAAGGTCACACCGAAGGTCGGCAAACCCTACTTTCTGGTGCGCGCCGACGGTTCCGATGGCAACTTCATTCGTTCTGACCAGCCGGATATGCTGATTCCGGCGTGGAAAATTTTCGAGTGGTAAACCACTCCTAACTTCAACCGGCGCTGGCTCGACAGCGGCGCCCGTACTGGCAGTTTTTAACCATGTCTGTGTTTACTCCCCTGGCTCGGCCCGAGCTGGAAACCTTTCTCGCCCCTTACGGGCTCGGCCGCCTGCTTGACTTCCAGGGGATTGCCGCTGGTAGCGAAAACACCAACTTCTTCATCAGCCTGGAACAGGGCGAGTTCGTCCTGACCCTGGTCGAGCGCGGTCCGGTCCAGGAAATGCCGTTCTTCATCGAACTGCTGGACGTGCTGCACGACGCCGACCTGCCGGTGCCTTACGCCCTGCGCACCACCGACGGCGTGGCCCTGCGCGAGCTGGCCGGCAAACCAGCGCTGCTGCAGCCGCGCCTGGCCGGCAAGCACATCAAGGAAGCCAATGCCCAGCATTGCGCGCAGGTCGGCGAGCTGCTGGCTCACCTGCACCTGGCGACCAAGGACAACATGATCAAGCGCAAGACCGATCGTGGCCTGGACTGGATGCAGGAAGAAGGCTCGCAGATGCTCTCGCATCTCGACCCGCAGGCACGGGACCTGCTGCAGCGGGCGCTGGATGAAATCGACGAGCAGAAGGTGAAGATCCTCGCGCTGCCTCGGGCCAACATCCACGCCGACCTGTTCCGCGACAACGCGATGTTCGAAGGCACGCACCTGACCGGGCTGATCGACTTCTACAACGCCTGCTCCGGGCCGATGCTGTATGACGTGGCGATTGCCCTGAACGACTGGTGTTCCGACGCCGACGGCCTGCTCGACGGCTCGCGCGCCCGGGCCCTGCTGGGCGCCTACGCGGCCCTGCGCCCGTTCACCACCGCCGAGGCCGAGCTGTGGCCAACCCTGTTGCGGGTGGCCTGCGTGCGCTTCTGGCTGTCACGCCTGATCGCCGCCGAGTCCTTCGCCGGACAGGACGTGCTGATTCACGACCCGATAGAGTTCCAGCTGCGCCTGGCCCAGCGCCAGCAGGTCAGCACGCCATTGCCGTTCGCCATCTGAAAGCATCGCGGGCAAGCCCGCCCCTACGGTCTCTTGTAGGAGCGCGGCTTGCCCGCAATAGCGCCAGCAGTCTTTACAGCGATTCCAGGCAGCCTGCCAGATCGTTGCCCAGCTTCTCCAGCACCTGCTCGTACCCCTGCGCGGTGGCCGGGGTGTAGCCGCCCAGCGCATCGAGCTCCGCCAGCTTCACCGGCAAGCCCGCCACCAGGGTTTCGGCCAGGCGCGGGCGCAATGGCGGCTCGCTGAACACACAGGTCTTGCCGACCTGCTGCAAGCGCGTGCGCATCGCCGCTACGTGCTGCGCGCCCGGCTGCACCTCGGCTGCGACGCTGAACACGCCCGCATGCTTGAGGCCATAAGCGTCTTCGAAATAATCGAAAGCTTCATGGAAGACGAAATAAGGCTTGCCGGCGATTGGCGCCAGGCGGGCTTTCAAACGGGCGTCCAGGGCATCCAGGCGCTGGTCGAAGGCCTTGGCGTTGCTCTGGTAACGCGCGGCGTTGGCCGGGTCCGCGGCGCTCAGGTCGGCCGCCATGCGGTCGGCGATGACCCGCGCGTTGACCGGCGACAGCCACAGGTGCGCATCGAGGCTGCCTGGACGATGATCGTGGTCATGCTCGTCGGCTTCCTCAGCATGCGAGTGGTTATCTTCGGCGAAATGACGGAGTTTCAGGCCTGGCAGGTCCTGCACCGCCAGCGATGGCAGCGTGCGGCCCTTGAGGACCCGCGGCAGGAAGCTCTCCATGTCCGGGCCGATCCAGTACAGCAATTCCACCGACTGTACCTTGCGCACATCGGAAGGACGCAGCGCATAGTTGTGCGGCGAGGCCCCCGGCGGCAGCAGAACCTCGGGCACGGCGATGCCATCCTGGACGGCGGCGGCGATCAATTGCAGGGGTTTGATGCTGGTCAGGACCCGGACCTCGGCCTGGGCCGAGCTGATCACGAACAAACTGGCGGTAAAAGCGACAAAAAGGGCAAAAAGTCGGGACACGATGACCACTCGAAGAGGCAAGAACGGGTAACATAATAACGTCTCTCACCATTATCGTCGCCGCTCATGCCTAAAACCCCCCTTGCCAGTCGCCCCCACGACCACTCTCACTGCGTACACAGCGCACTGTCCGAGGCCGATGCCCTGTGCGCCCGCCAAGGCCTGCGCCTGACCGCCCTGCGTCGGCGGGTGCTGGAACTGGTCTGGCAAAGCCACAAGCCGCTGGGTGCCTACGACATCCTCGCCGTGCTCAGCGAACAGGACGGTCGCCGCGCCGCACCGCCAACCGTGTACCGCGCCCTGGACTTCCTCCTGGAAAACGGCTTGGTGCATCGCATCGCATCGCTCAACGCCTTCGTCGGCTGCAATCACCCGGAACACGCGCACCAGGGCCAGTTCCTGATCTGCCGCGTCTGCCACGCCGCCATCGAGCTTGAACAGAAATCCATCAGCGACGCGATCATCAGCAGCGCGCGCGATGTCGGCTTCGTCGTCGAAGGCCAGACCGTCGAAGTGGTCGGCCTCTGCTCGGGTTGCCAGGGGGCCTGATGAGCAATGCCTTGATCCGCCTCGATCAGGTCGCAGTGACCTTTGCCGGGCAGACCGTGCTGGACAACATCCAGCTCAGTGTCGAGCCTGGGCAGATCGTCACCCTGATCGGCCCCAACGGCGCCGGCAAGACCACCCTGGTGCGCGCCGTGCTCGGCCTGCTCAAGCCCGACAGCGGCAGCGTCTGGCGCAAGCCGAAGCTGCGGGTCGGCTACATGCCGCAGAAGCTGCACGTCGATCCGACATTGCCGCTGTCGGTGCTGCGCTTCCTGCGCCTGGTACCGGGCGTGGACCGCGCGACAGCCCTGGCCGCACTGAACGAAGTCGGCGCCGAACAGGTGATCGACAGCCCGGTGCAGAGCATTTCCGGCGGCGAGATGCAGCGTGTGCTGCTGGCCCGCGCCCTGCTGCGCGAGCCGGAATTGCTGGTACTGGACGAGCCGGTACAAGGCGTGGACGTCGCCGGCCAAGCCGAGCTTTACAGGCTGATCACCCGCTTGCGCGACCGCCACGGTTGCGGCGTGCTGATGGTCTCCCACGACCTGCACCTGGTGATGAGCACCACCGACCAGGTGGTCTGCCTCAATCGCCACGTGTGCTGCTCCGGCCACCCGGAACAGGTCAGCGGCGACCCGGCCTTCGTCGAGCTGTTCGGCCAGAACGCGCCGAGCCTGGCGATCTACCACCACCATCACGACCACGCCCACGACCTGCACGGTTCGGTGGTCACCGGGGCCGCGGCCGGCCACGTTCATGTTCACGGAGATAGCTGCAAGCATGGCTGATTTTCTGTTGTACGCCCTGCTCGCAGGCCTGGCGCTGGCGCTGGTGGCAGGTCCCCTCGGATCGTTCGTGGTCTGGCGGCGCATGGCCTATTTCGGCGACACCCTGTCCCATGCCGCCTTGCTCGGCGTGGCCCTGGGCTTTCTGCTGGATGTCAGCCCGGCGGTGGCGGTGACCGTCGGCTGCCTGCTGCTGGCGGTGCTGCTGGTCACCCTGCAACAGCGCCAGCCGCTGGCTTCCGATACGTTGCTGGGGATTCTCGCTCCCAGCACCCTCTCCCTCGGGCTGGTGGTACTAAGCTTCATGCATGACGTGCGGATCGACCTGATGGCCTATCTGTTCGGCGATCTGCTGGCGATCAGCCCCGGCGACCTGGCGTGGATTCTTGGCGGCAGCGCCGCGGTCCTGCTGCTATTGGTAGCCCTGTGGCGGCCGTTGCTGGCGATCACCGTGCACGAGGAGCTGGCCAGGGTCGAAGGTTTGCCGGTGGCGTCGCTGCGCCTGGCACTGATGCTGTTGATCGCGGTGGTGATCGCGGTGGCGATGAAGATCGTGGGGGTCTTGCTGATCACTTCGCTGCTGATCATCCCGGCGGCTGCGGCCCAACGTCACGCCCGTTCCCCGGAGCAGATGGCGCTGGGCGCGAGCCTGCTGGGCATACTCGCGGTCTGTGGCGGGCTGGCGTTGTCGTGGTTCAAGGACACCCCCGCGGGGCCATCGATCGTGGTCACGGCGGCCGCATTGTTTCTGCTGAGTTTTGTCCTGCCCCGTCGAGGGGTGTAGACTTGCTCGCTTTTTGCGCAATTAGAGAGTCGCAGGAATGAAGCCGTTCGCCTCCCGTTATCTGCTCCTTGTCGCATTTTCCCTGCTGCTGGGCGCCTGCCAGAGCACGCCGCCGGCTGAAGTGCCCGACGCCCGGGCCACGGCCATCGCACAGCTGCAGCAAAATATCGCCAGCAGCGAACTGGCCACCGCCGAAGACCAGTTGAGCGCCTTGCAGGCCCAGTCGCCCAACGACCCGCAGCTTGAGCAATACCAGCGCCAGTTGGCCGAAGCCTACCTGCAGCGCAGCCAGATCGTGTTGCAAAAGGGTGATGTCAATGCCGCCGCCACGGCCCTGAGCCGCGCCCGCGCGCTGATGCCCAAGGCGCCGGCCCTGACCGGCGGCGTCGATGGCGCCATCACCCAGGCCCGTAAAGCCGAGCTGGAAAAAGCCGAAGCCGCGCTCAAGGCCGCTGAAGCCCGGCCGCCAGCCAAGCTGATCGATCCGGCCGCCGAGAGCACCACCATTGCGCTGAACCTCAGCGATATCAAGCAACTGCGTCGGCAACTCGATGCGATCGCCGCCGATGTGGTGAATTACCAGTGCGACGTGAGCATCCAGGCGCCACGCACCGAAGATTACCCTTGGCTGAAGACCCTGCTGAGCAAGCGAGTGAAAAAGCTCGATGGCGAGTTCGACCTGCAGATCGAACGACAGATCCTGCGCCACATCCCGGCACAGATGGTGCTGACGCCACGCAAACCCCAATAACACCACCTCTGTAGGAGCGAGCGGGCGGCGATCCGACTTGCCCGCGATAAACGCTAACGCGGTGCCAAACCCTTTTGCACGCAAGCGGTGCTCCTACAGAAGCGTCAGCAGCATCAGGCGGGAATCGCCTTGGCCTTCGGCTCCCGCTCCCAGACCCGGTGATGGGCAATCGCGTTGAAGAACGCCTTCAACGCCTTGGCATCCCCGCCGACGATCAACCCCGCATCCACTTCCAGCTTGAGCACATCCAGCAACTGCTTGGCCTCGCCCTGCAAGGCAATCGCCTTGAGGTGCTTGTAGGCTTCGAGCAGGTAATGCAGGGCCACGCCATCGCCGCTCAAGGCTTGTATCGACTTGGCGCCACCCGGCACGAACACCGCGTCGAACGCCACTGACGGCAGTCCTTCCATGGAAGCGTCCACCGGCAGGGTCTTGCCGTCCGCGGTGGTCACGGGCGCCGAGGTCGGGCCCAGCAACTTGGCGTGGGCGCCTTCGGCTTGCAGGGCCTTTTTCAAGGCGTCGATCGCCTTGCCGTCGACCCCATTCGCCGCCAGGATCGCCACTTTGCGGGTCTTGATATCCCCCGACAGCAGGTTGGACTGACTCAGGGCCGGCGAGTGATCGAGGGACAGCTCAGGCACGTCGACCGTACCGCGCTTGGGCACCGGCAAGCCCAGGTTCTGCGCGACCCGCTTGGCCAGCTCGAGATCGATATTGGCCAGGATCTCGTTGACCTGGCGCGCACGGATCCACTCGCGCTCGACCTTGCCCAGCTCGAAGCTGTAGGCGGCGATGATGTGTTCCTGCTCATGCGTGCTCATGCTCTTGAAGAACAGTCGCGCCTGGGAGAAGTGGTCGCTGAAGGACGGGCTGCGCTGGCGGATCTTGTGCGCGTCGATGCGCTCGTTGTAGCTCTCGAAACCGCCATCCTCGGCCGCGGGCGGCGTCTCTTTCGGCCAGCCGCCATCGATGGAATTGGGCTCGTAGGACGCCCGGCCCTTATCGATGGTGGTGCGGTGCATGGCATCGCGCTGGCCGTTGTGGAAGGGCGCCAGCGGGCGGTTGATCGGCAGCTCATGGAAGTTCGGCCCGCCGAGGCGGCTGATCTGCGTATCGGTGTAGGAAAACAGCCGGCCCTGCAGCAGCGGATCGTTGGAGAAGTCAATGCCCGGCACGATATGCCCCGGGCAGAAGGCAACCTGCTCGGTCTCGGCGAAGAAGTTGTCCGGGTTGCGGTTGAGCACCATCTTGCCCAGGGGCGTGATCGGCACCAGCTCCTCGGGTATCAACTTGGTCGGGTCGAGGATGTCGAAATCGAACTTGTGCTCGTTTTCCTCGACGATCACCTGCACACCCAGTTCCCACTCCGGATAATCGCCGCTCTCGATCGACTCCCACAGGTCGCGGCGATGGAAGTCGGTGTCCTTGCCCGCCAGCTTTTGCGCCTCGTCCCAGACCAGGGAACAGGTGCCCACTGTCGGCCGCCAGTGGAATTTGACGAAACTGGATGTGCCTTCGGCATTGATGAAACGAAAGGTGTGCACGCCAAAGCCCTGCATGCTGCGCAGGCTTTTCGGAATCGCCCGGTCGGACATGGCCCAGATCACCATGTGCGCCGATTCCGGCTGCAACGACACGAAGTCCCAGAAGGTGTCGTGGGCCGAGCCACCGGTGGGGATCTCGTTGTGCGGCTCGGGTTTGACCGCATGGACGAAGTCGGGAAACTTGATCGCGTCCTGGATGAAGAACACCGGCATGTTGTTGCCCACCAGGTCGAAGTTGCCTTCGTCGGTGAAGAACTTCACGGCAAAACCGCGCACGTCGCGCACGGTGTCGCCAGAGCCGCGCGGACCCTGCACCGTGGAGAAGCGCACAAACACCGGGGTCTTCTTCCCCGGATCGCGCAGGAAGCCGGCCTTGGTCAGGGCCGAATGATTCTCGTAGGCCTGGAAGTAACCATGGGCGCCGACACCACGGGCATGGACGATACGCTCCGGGATCCGCTCATGGTCGAAGTGCGTGATCTTCTCCCGCATGATGAAGTCTTCCAGCAGCGAGGGCCCACGGGCGCCGGCCTTCAGGGTGTTCTGGTTATCGGCGACCTTGACCCCCTGATTGGTGCGCAACGCCTGTTCGGTGGCGTCGGAGCGGAAGGTCTCCAGGCTGTGCAGCTTGCTGTTGGTGTTGCCGCGATCCAGGGTATCGGTCCCGGCCAGCTGGCTTTTCGATGCGCTTGGCTTCTTGCTACTCATCAGGCAAAACTCCTCGTTGGCGAAGCCCCGGCGGGGCGGGGCTTCATCGGTCAAAATCGCCAGGCACGGCACCTGGCTTTTTTCGAGTGGCTTATTGAGTGACTGATGAGGTTTGGCGCCGTTCCTTTTTTATGACCTTTGATCGCGTTATTGCCAAATCGAAGGATGAATACAAAATAAATGCTAAGAACCTCTATACGGACAGGCTAAAATGCGCGCCCGGCTAACCGCTGATCCTTTTCTAACGCGCCCCACAAGGTTCGCTACGTGATCGAGTTTCAAAACGTCCATAAAACCTACCGGGTCGCCGGTAAGGATATTCCCGCCCTGCATCCGACCAGCCTGAAGGTCGAGAACGGCCAGGTATTCGGCCTGATCGGCCATTCCGGCGCGGGCAAAAGTACCCTGCTGCGCCTGATCAACCGCCTGGAAAACCCCAGCGGCGGCAAGATCGTCGTCGACGACGAGGAAGTCACCGCCCTGGACGCCAACGGCCTGCGCCGCTTCCGCCAGCAGGTCGGGATGATCTTCCAGCACTTCAACCTGCTGGCCTCCAAGACCGTGGCCGACAACGTCGCGCTGCCGCTGACCCTGGCCGGCGAGCTGTCGCGCAGTGCGATCGACCAGCGCGTGGCCGAGTTGCTGGCCCGCGTCGGTCTGTCCGATCACGCCAAGAAATACCCAGCCCAGCTGTCCGGCGGGCAGAAGCAGCGCGTCGGCATCGCCCGCGCCCTGGCGACCAAGCCGAAAATCCTGCTGTGCGACGAAGCCACCAGCGCCCTGGACCCGCAGACCACCGCGTCGGTCCTGCAACTGCTGGCCGAGATCAACCGTGAACTGAAGCTGACCATCGTGCTGATCACCCATGAAATGGACGTGATCCGTCGCGTCTGCGACCAGGTGGCGGTAATGGACGCCGGGGTGATCGTCGAGCAGGGCTCGGTGGCCGAGGTGTTCCTGCATCCCAAGCACCCGACCACCAAGCGTTTCGTCCAGGAAGACGAGCAGATCGACGAAAGCGAACAGCGCGACGACTTCGCCCACGTGCCGGGCCGCATCGTGCGCCTGACCTTCCAGGGCGACGCCACCTACGCGCCGCTGCTGGGCACCGTGGCCCGCGAAACCGGGGTGGACTACAGCATCCTCGCCGGCCGCATCGACCGCATCAAAGACGTCCCTTACGGGCAACTGACCCTGGCTATCACCGGCGGTGACATGGAGGCGGCCTTCGCCCACTTCACCGCGGCGGATGTCCACATGGAGGTGCTGCGCTAATGGAACTGCTGACAAGTTTCTTCGCCAATATCGACTGGTACGAAATCTGGCTGGCCACCGGCGACACCCTGCTGATG
Source organism: Pseudomonas sp. NFPP07 (assembly GCF_900115645.1). NCBI lineage: Bacteria > Pseudomonadati > Pseudomonadota > Gammaproteobacteria > Pseudomonadales > Pseudomonadaceae > Pseudomonas > Pseudomonas sp. NFPP07. Next base: position 242,967 of record NZ_FOXG01000011.1, on the reverse strand, counting down.
CTCGGTGGCTCGCTGCTGTTCACCGTGCTGCTGGGCCTGCCCCTGGGCGTGCTGCTGTTCCTCTGCAGCCCGCGCCAGTTGCTGGAGCAGAAGAGCCTCTACGCCCTGCTGTCGCTGCTGGTGAACATCCTGCGCTCGCTGCCGTTCATCATCCTGCTGATCGTGATGATCCCGTTCACCGTGCTCATCACCGGCACCTCGCTGGGTGTCGCCGGGGCGATCCCGCCCCTGGTGGTCGGCGCCACGCCGTTCTTCGCCCGCCTGGTGGAGACCGCCCTGCGCGAAGTGGACCGCGGCATCATCGAAGCCACCCAGTCGATGGGCGCGACCACCCGGCAGATCATCACCAACGCCCTGCTGCCGGAAGCCCGCCCAGGTATTTTCGCGGCAATTACCGTGACAGCGATTACCCTTGTTTCCTACACCGCCATGGCGGGCGTGGTAGGCGCGGGCGGTCTCGGCGACCTGGCGATCCGCTTCGGTTACCAGCGCTTCCAGACCGATGTGATGGTGGTTACCGTGGTGCTGTTGCTGGTGCTGGTTCAAGTTCTGCAAACCGTCGGCGACAAGCTGGTGGTGCACTTTTCCCGAAAATAAGTCGGCCCTGGCCGGCAGGCGTCCGGCACCGGGCGCCTCACAAGGAGCTAGCTGGATGAAAAAACTACTCGTCGCTTTCGCCGCCGTTGCCGCGTTCTCCGCGCACGCCGCTGACACCCTGACCGTGGCCGCCACCCCGGTGCCTCACGCCGAGATCCTCGAATTCGTGAAGCCGGCGCTGGCCAAGGAAGGCGTGGACCTGAAGGTCAAGGTCTTCACCGACTACATCCAGCCGAACGTACAGGTCGCGGAAAAGCGCCTGGACGCCAACTTCTTCCAGCACCAGCCGTACCTGGATGAGTTCAACAAGGCCAAGGGTACCCACCTGGTAAACGTCGCCGGCGTGCACCTGGAGCCGCTGGGCGCCTACTCCAACAAGTTCAAGAAGCTCGAAGAACTGCCGGGCGGCGCCAACGTGGTGATCCCCAACGACGCCACCAACGGCGGCCGTGCCTTGCTGCTGCTGGCCAAGGCCGGCCTGATCAAGCTCAAGGATTCCAACAACATCCTGTCCACGGTCAAAGACATCACCGAGAACAGCAAGGACCTGAAATTCCGTGAGCTGGAAGCCGCGACCATCCCGCGCGTGCTGACCCAGGTCGACCTGGCGCTGATCAACACCAACTACGCCCTGGAAGCCAAGCTGGACCCGTCCAAGGACGCCCTGGTGATCGAAGGCAAGGACTCGCCTTACGTGAACATCCTGGTGGCCCGTCCTGACGACAAGGACTCGGACGCCATGAAGAAACTGGTTGCCGCCCTGCACAGCCCCGAGGTGAAGCAATTCATTCTCGAGAAATACAAAGGCGCCGTGGTACCGGCGTTCTGATCGATTGCAGAAATACAAACGGGGCGCCTCAAGGCGCCCCGTTTCGTTTCAGTTGCCTGCCGGGTTCCCTGTAGCCGCTGCCGCAGGCTGCGATCGGCTCCGCAGGAGACGTGCTCTTGAGGCCCTCGGAAGGCGCTACGCGCCTTATCGCAGCCTGCGGCAGCGGCTACAGGGTTCAGGCGTCCCGGATTACTTGCGCTGCAACATCACCGGCAGCTGAGCCACCAGCTTCTGGTTGTTCAGCGGCGCGCGGATGAAGCCGCGCTGGGTGCCGTCCGGGCCGATCACCGCCAGGTTGCCGCTGTGGTCGACGGTGTAGTTGGGCTTGCTGGTGTCGGCCGGGATGAACGGGATGCTCACCGCGTTGGCGAGCTTCTGCACGTCCGCCACCGAGGTCGCGGTCAGGCCCTTGAAGTCCTTGTCGAAGTAGCCCAGGTACTGTTTCAGCTGCTGCGGCGTGTCGCGGTTCGGGTCGACGCTGACCAGCACCACCTGCAGGTTATCCACCGCCTCCTTGGGCAGCTCGCTCTTGATCTGGCGCAGCTGGGCGAGGGTAGTCGGGCAGATGTCCGGGCAGAAGGTGTAGCCGAAGAACAGCAGGCTCCACTTGCCCTTGAGCTCATTGAGCACCACCGGCTGGCCTTCCTGGTCGGTCATCTTCACATCCGGCAGGTTGCGGCTCTGGGGCAGCAGGATGATCCCGGCGTCGATCAACGCGGTCGGATCCCCCTGGTTCTTGCCGGTCAGCACTTTGTTGACGGTCAGCCCCAGCACCAGGGCCACCAGCGCCACGAGAATAAAGACGGTTTTCTGAGTTCGAGTCATAGGTTCAACAATAGGTAGTGGTCTACGAGCAGCGCGATAAACAGCAGGAACAAGTAATAAATAGAGTACTTGAAGGTGTTGATCGCCGCGTGCGGCCGACTGCCACGGTACAGCACCCAGGCCCATTGCAGAAAGCGCGCGCCCAGGCCCAGGGCACACATCAGGTAGAGCATGCCGCTCATGTGGATCGCATAAGGCAGCAGGCTGACCGCCAGCAAGGCGCAGGTGTAGAGCAGGATATGCACCTTGGTGTAGTGCTCGCCGTGAGTCACCGGCAGCATCGGGATATCGGCCTTGGCGTATTCCTCCTTGCGGTGAATGGCCAGGGCCCAGAAGTGCGGCGGGGTCCAGGCGAAGATGATCAGCACCAGCAGCAGCGGTTCGGCCGTCACATGGCCGGTGGCCGCGACCCAGCCCAACAGCGGCGGCGCGGCCCCGGCCAGGCCGCCGATCACGATGTTCTGCGGGGTCGCCCGCTTGAGGAAGCCGGTGTAGATCACCGCATAACCGAGCAACGACGCCAGGGTCAGCCAGGCGGTCAGCGGGTTGGTAAACGCCAGCAGCAAGGCTTGCCCGGCGATGGCCAGCAGCAGGGCGAAACCCAGCGCCGCCGCCGGCGACACCCGGCCTTCGGCCAGCGGCCGTTTGTGGGTGCGCGCCATGACCGCATCGATCCGCCGGTCCACCACATGGTTCACCGCCGCCGCCGCGCCGGCGCACAGGGCGATGCCCAGGTTGCCGAACACCAGCACCGTCCACGGCACCCCGGCGCGAGTGGCGAGGAACATGCCCACCAGCGAGGTGATGAGCATCAGCACCACCACCTTGGGCTTGGTCAGTTCCAGGTAGTCACGCCAGATCGCCTGGCTGTGACGCTCGCCGATCAAAGTCGCCATGGCATCTCTCCTTTTATGGTTATGGGCCCGGCGGCGTGTTTGCGCGGGCTCAGGCGCCAGCCCAGCGGCAGGTGCGAGCGGGTGCGGACCAGGCTGGTGCGGGCGTGATAATTGACCAGCACCAGGGTCAGCAGCAGCGCCGCGCCGCCGGCGTTATGCGCCACGGCCACCGGCAGCGGCAGGTGGAACAGCACATTGCTGATGCCAAGGGCGATCTGCGCCGCCAGCGCCACCAGCACCAGCCCGGCGAGGCGGGTCATGCCCACATGCTTGAGTTGCCAGGCCAGGCCGAGCAACACCAGGGTCACCAGCAACGCGCCGATGCGATGGGTCAGGTGGATGGCCGTGCGCGCGTCGCTGTCGAGCTGCCCGCCCAAGTAGTTGGGGCCGATGTGCTGGGTCAGGTGAAAGCCATTGGCGAAATCCGCCGCCGGCCACCACTGGCCGTGGCAGGTCGGCAAGTCGATGCAGGCCACCGCCGCATAGTTGGAGCTGACCCAGCCGCCCAGGGCGATCTGCCCGATCACCAGCACCAGCCCGGCCGTGGCCCAGTATTGCAGGCGCCTGGGCACGATCAGCGCCGGCAGCACCCCGGACAGCCGTAGCGTCAGCAAGAACAGCAGGCTCAGGGTGGCGAAGCCGCCCAGCAGGTGCGCGGTGACGACTTGCGGCCACAGCTTGAGGGTCACCGTCCACATGCCGAACAAGGCCTGGGCGAACACCACCGAGAGCAGGAACAGCGGCAACTTCAGCGGTTGCCCGGGATGATGCCGGTGGGTCCAGGAGCGTGCCGCCAGCAGCACGATCAACAGGCCCAGGGTGCCGGCGAAATAGCGGTGGATCATCTCGTTCCAGCCCTTGTGGGCTTCCACCGGGGTGTCGGGAAAATGCAGTTCGGCATGGGCCAGCTGGGCTTCGCTTTTCGGCACGCTGATGAAACCGTAGCAACCCGGCCAGTCCGGGCAGCCGAGGCCGGCGTGGGTCAGCCGGGTGTACGCGCCGAGCAGCACCACGATCAGTGCCAGCAAGGTGGCAAACAAGGCGAGGCGAAATCCAGGTTTGGCCATGACGATGCCCTTATCCGATGTTCGACAGTTTCAGCAGATGACGCAGGTCGTTGAGCAGGTCCTTGCCCTTGACCCGGGCGTCGTAGCGCAGGACCAGGTTGCCGTGCGGGTCGACGATCCACAGCAGCGGCGCGCCCTGGTCGCTGGCGCCCTTGGTGAAGATCGGCAGGTCCAGTGGGTAGCGTTGCAGTTGCGGATATTCGCGTTGCAGCTTGGCCTGGTAGTCGGTGTCCAGCGGCTGGGCGGCGGCCAGGGCGTGGCTGGCCCGGGAGGCGTCGCGGCCGAGGGAGATCTGGATCTGCCGCGCCAGGTACACCAGTTGCTGGCAATCCACGGCGCAGTCCCTGGGCGCGGTGACCAGGATCTGCCAGCGCGTCTCGTCGGCCTGGACCCCGATGTCGGCGCGGCTCTGGCCGTTGCCGATCAGCTCGCCGTGGTAGCTGCGGCTTTCCGGTACCCAGAACTGCAACTTGTACATGCCGGTGGCGAGGATCATCGGGCCGATCACCATGGCCACGATCAGCAGCAGCTGCCAGCGTCCGCGGCGCCGGTTGTGGGGCACCTGGGCCTCAGAAATGTTGGGTGGATTCATGGCCGCTCCCATGGTGTTTCTCCCTTGCGTTATGCCATCCGAGATAGAGGTACAAAGCGCACAGGGCCAGCGCCATGGCGAACCACTGCACGGCGTAGCCCAGGTGTTTTTCCGGCCCCATGGCCACCACCGGCCATTCGGTCAGGTAGGCGCCCGGACCAGCCTCCTGGCGCAGCTCGTAGGCAAAACCGCTGCGTCCCAGTTCGCTCCAGAGCCTGGCCGGATCGATCGTCGTCACCAGCCGCGGCCACTGGGCATTCAGTGGGTCGGCGTGCAGTTGAAAGGTCGCGCCGGGGGCGACATAGACCCAGGCATCGAGGCTCAGGGACTGTTCCGGGGTGCTGAATGCGGGTGGCGTGCGCCGGTCCGGCCAGGGCAGCCAGCCACGGTTGAGCAGCAGCCATTGACCGCTGGCCTGGTCGAGAAAGGGTTGCAGCAGCTCGACCCCGACCTTGCCTTCATGCATGCGGTTATCCAGCAGCAGGCTGTGGGCCGCATCGAAGCGGCCATGCACTTGCACCCGGCGGAAAGCCAAATCGCTGGCAGCCTGCAGCTCATCCACGGTCAAAGGCTCGGCCACGCGCCGTTCGGCGTAGCTGGCCAGCAGCTCGCGCTTCTGTTCGCCCCGGCCCAGTTGCCAGAACCCGAGCGTCACCAACACCGGCAGCAACACCAACACCACCAGGGTCGGCAGCACGCCCGGACGAAAACCGTTCATGGCCGTGCCAGAAAGTGGCGAGATCGACTGGCTATACTCAAGCGCATCGCGTTTCTCCTGGAGCCCACCATGCTTAAAGCGGCCATCGTCCTGTTGCTGATAGCCACGCTCATCAGCCTGTTCAGCGGCCTGTTCTTTCTGGTCAAGGACGACAGCAGCTCCCATCGCCTGGTCAGGTCGCTGACCGTGCGTGTGTGCCTGGCCGCGCTCACCGTCGGCTTGATCGCCTGGGGTTTCTTCAGCGGCCAGCTGGTGTCGCACGCGCCCTGGTAACGCCGCGCTCAGAGCACGTAGACGAAGACAAACAAGCCGATCCACACCACATCGACGAAGTGCCAATACCAGCTGGCCGCCTCGAAACCGAACTGATGCTCGGCGTCGAAGTGCCCCTTCATGATGCGCATCAGCATCACGAACAGGATCACCGTGCCGATGGTCACGTGGGCACCGTGAAAACCCGTGAGCATGAAAAAGGTGGCGCCGTAGATGCCCGAACCCAGGGTCAGCCCCAGCTCGTGGTAGGCGTGCAGGTATTCCTCGGCCTGGAAGCCGAGAAACGCACAGCCCAGCAGCACGGTGATCGCCAGCCAGATCTTCAGCGCGCCGCGATGGCCGTTCTTCAGGGCGTGGTGAGCGATGGTCACGGTGACGCTGGAACTCACCAGCAGCACGGTGTTGAGCAGCGGCAGGCCCCAGGGGCTGATGACTTCCTTGGGCGGCGGGAACAGCTTGGAATCGGGGTTTTCGAGCAATGGCCAGACGAACTCGAAGTTCGGCCAAAGCATGTGCGCGATGCCCTTGCTGCCTTCGCCGCCCAGGGCCGGGCCGGTGATCTGGCGCACGTAGAACAGCGCGCCGAAGAAGGCGATGAAGAACATCACTTCGGAAAAGATGAACCAGCTCATGCCCCAGCGGAACGAGCGATCCAGCTGGGCGCTGTACAGGCCGGCGCGACTTTCCTTGATCACCGCGCCGAACCAGCCGAACAGCATGTAGGCCAGCAACAGGCTCCCGACGAAGAAAATCAGCGGGCCATGGGATTCCGGGCGCGCGGCCTTGAGGTCGTTGAACCAGGTGGCCAGGCCGAACACCGTAACGAACATGCCCACCGTGGCGATGATCGGCCACTTGCTCTGGGCGGGAACGTAATAATGCTCATGAGTTGCCATTTATTGTTCTCCTTATCGGGCACCGTCTTAACCGCCGGTGTTGGTGCTCACGGCCACCGGTGGATGACGCGCGGTGATATCGAACAGCGTGTAAGCCAGCGTCAGGTGCTTCACATCCTTGGGCATGTCGCGGTCAACGATGAAACGTACCGGCATCTCGATCTGCTGACCGGGCTGCAGCACTTGCTGGGTGAAACAGAAGCATTCGGTCTTGTGGAAATACATCGCGGCGCTGCTCGGCGAAATGCTCGGGATCGCCTGGGCGCTCATCGGACGGTCGCTGGGGTTGCGGGCGATGAAGATCATCTCGTTCACCGCGCCTGGATGAACCACGATGTCGTCGGCCTTGGGATAGAAGTCCCAGACCATGTCGATCGCGTTGGTCGACAGGAACTGCACCCGCACCTGGCGCGAGACATCCACTTGCTGCTCGCCGGAGTACTGCCCGCCGGTCTTGCCGTTGATGCCCAGCGCCTTGCACATCACGTCGTAGATCGGCACCAGGGCAAAACCGAAGACGAACATCGCCGCCACCACCAGCAACAGGCGGGTGACCAGCTTCTTCATCGAGATCTCAGCCATGAGCGCGCCCCCTGTAGGAGCAGCCGGTCGACGCTCGATCGCTCGCGAAAAAATCACCAACGATGACACGATGTGGCTGATGGAACGCCACTTCGTGGCTATCGCGAGCAAGCTCGCTCCTACAGGAGGAGATCAGTTGGCAGAGCACCAGGCTGTTCATTTCACTTCCGGCGGCGTGGTGAAGGTGTGGTATGGCGCCGGCGACGGCACGCTCCACTCCAGCCCTTCGGCACCGTCCCAGGGCTTGGCCGGCGCGGGTTGGCCGCCACGGATGCACTTGATGACGATGAACAGGAAGAAGATCTGCGTCGCGCCGAAGGTGAACGCGCCGATGGACGACACCATGTTGAAATCGGCGAACTGCAGGTTGTAGTCCGGGATCCGCCGCGGCATCCCCGCCAGGCCAACGAAATGCATCGGGAAGAACGCCATGTTCATGCCGATGAAGGACAGCCAGAAGTGCAGCTTGCCCAGGGTTTCGTCGTACATGTGCCCGGTCCACTTCGGCAGCCAGTAATAGGCCGAGGCGAAGATGCCGAAGATCGCGCCCGGCACCAGCACATAGTGGAAGTGCGCGACCACAAAATAGGTGTCCTGGTACTGGAAGTCCGCCGGGGCGATGGCCAGCATCAGCCCGGAGAAGCCGCCGATGGTGAACAGGATCACGAAGGCCACGGCGAACAGCATCGGCGTCTCGAAGGTCAGCGAGCCCTGCCACATGGTGCTGACCCAGTTGAAGACCTTGACCCCGGTCGGCACCGCGATAAGCATCGTGGCGTACATGAAGAACAGCTCGCCCACCAGCGGAATGCCGACCACGAACATGTGGTGCGCCCAGACGATGAACGACAGGAAGGCGATACTCGCCGTGGCGTAGACCATCGAGGTGTAGCCGAACAGCGGCTTGCGCGAGAAGGCCGGGATGATCGCACTGACGGCGCCGAAGGCCGGCAGGATCATGATGTACACCTCGGGGTGACCGAAGAACCAGAACACATGCTGGAACAGCACCGGATCGCCGCCACCGGCGGCGCTGAAGAAGCTGGTGCCGAAGTGGATGTCCATCAGCATCATGGTCACGCAGCCAGCCAGCACCGGCATCACCGCGATCAGCAGGAACGCGGTGATCAGCCAGGTCCAGACGAACAGCGGCATCTTCATCAGGGTCATGCCGGGAGCACGCAGGTTGAGGATGGTGGCGATCACGTTGATCGCGCCCATGATCGAGCTGATGCCCATCAGGTGGATGGCGAAAATGAAGAAGGTCACGCTTTCCGGCGCGTAGGTGGTGGACAGCGGGGCGTAGAAGGTCCAGCCGAAGTTGGGTCCGCCACCGGGCATGAACAGGGTCGAGACCAGCAGCAGGAACGCCGCCGGCAGCAACCAGAAACTGAAGTTGTTCATCCGTGGCAGGGCCATGTCCGGCGCGCCGACCATCAGCGGGATCATCCAGTTGGCCAGGCCGACGAAGGCCGGCATCACCGCGCCGAAGACCATCACCAGGCCATGCATGGTGGTCATCTGGTTGAAGAATTCCGGCTGCACGATCTGCAGGCCGGGCTGGAACAGCTCGGCGCGGATCACCATGGCGAACGAGCCGCCGAGCAGGAACATGGAGAAGGCGAACCACAGGTACAGGGTGCCGATGTCCTTGTGGTTGGTGGTCAGCACCCAGCGCATCAGGCCCTTGGCGGGGCCGTGGGTGTGGTCGTGATCGCCAACGATGGCATGACCCTGTTCGTCGCTCACAGCGTTCATGGCCTGTCTCCTGTAAACGGGTGGGCTGGACGATCGAGGGCGGCACGCCCTGATCGGCTGCGGGAACACGCAATGGACCGGGTCATTTGCTTTGCGCCTGTTTCAGAGCCAGGACATCCTTGGGCGTCACCATGTCGCCCTTGTTGTTGCCCCAGGCGTTACGTTCGTAGGTGACCACCGCTGCCAGGTCGACTTCCGACAACTGCTTGCCGAACGCCGCCATGGCGGTGCCGGGCTTGCCGTGGAAGACGATATTCAAGTGATCCGCCACCGGCCCGGTGGCGATCTTCGAGCCCTTGAGCGCCGGGAACATCGGCGGCAGGCCCTGGCCTTCGGCCTGGTGACAGGCCACGCAGGTGGTGTGGTAAACCTTGTCGCCACGGGCCACCAGCTCTTCGAGGGTCCATTCCTTGCTGGTCAGTTCCTTGAGCTTGAGGGCTTCGGCCTTGCGTTCGCCCAGCCAAGTGTCGTAGTCGGCCTGGGTCTTCACGTCGACCACGATCGGCATAAAGCCATGGTCCTTGCCGCACAGTTCGGCGCACTGGCCGCGATACAGGCCGGGCTTGTCGACCCGGGTCCAGGCTTCGTTGACGAAACCGGGGATCGCATCGCGCTTGACCGCGAAGGCCGGGACCCACCAGGAATGGATGACGTCGGCGGAGGTCACCAGAAAGCGCACCTTGGCGCCGATCGGCAGCACCAGCGGCTGATCGACTTCCAGCAGATAATGCTCGCCCTTGGCGCTCTGGTTATGAATCTGGTCGGCGGGAGTGGTCAGGTTGCTGAAGAACTCGACGTCCTGACCCAGGTATTTGTAGTGCCACTTCCACTGATAGCCAGTGATCTGGATGTCCACATCCGGTTCGCTGGCGTCGTACATCTTGATCAGGGTCGCGGTGGCGGGAACGGCCATGGCCACCAGGATCAGCAGCGGCACCACGGTCCAGAGGATTTCCACCGTCGTGCTTTCGTGGAACTTGGCGGCCACCTGGCCGGTGGAGCGGCGGTGCAGGATCATCGACCAGAACATGGCGCCAAAGACAATGACGCCGATCACCACACAGATCCAGAAGATGGTCATGTGCAGGTCGAATACCGCGTGACTTATATCAGTCGCTCCAGGCGCCATATTCACGGTCCAGGCGCCATGCGCCTGGCTGAATACCGACCACAACAGGAGGCCCATCCAGACTTGTGGATGTCGCATCATTGCGGGTTCCCCTTATCGTTCTTGTTATCCCGCCGGCTTGCACCTGCGGCCAAGGGAGCGGCTGCCTAGACTACGAACTTAAACCGCCGAGCCTTCGCTGCGCATGCAGTCGGGCGTCATCAGCTAACTTCATTCAGACCCGAGTATAGACAGCGACCTCGACCTCGCAACGCGGTGCCGTAAATCCACTGAAACAGTTTGCCGCTGCCTTATAGGCCACGGTTGGAAAGGGATAGGGGATCAATGATGGCGAAGCGATATAACCCAGACGACTAACCATGAAATAATTATGAAAAATACGTCTTAAGCGATTTCGTGAGCAGGCTAACTTATGTCTTCCCTAATTAATTGCCCTTGTTTCCTGGAGTATTCATGAACACCGCCGCATTGCGCGAGCAGATCCAACGAGCCCATCAACATGAGTCCGGCACCGGGCAATTGCGCCGCCAGCTGGAAACCCAATTGCCACACCTGCACCCCGCCATCCAGCTCCCCGAAGTGGACGCCCAGGGGGTGATGACCCGTTTTGTCGCCGCTTATATCGATCAGGTTCCCGACCTGCTGGACGCCGCCAACGAAGTCGCGCGCGAAGCCGGCATCGAGTCGCAGATCAAGCCGGTGCTGAAGATCGCCGAGCAGTTCTTTCTCCAGCCGCCCGCCATCATGGCCGGCCACGAAGGCCTGGACAGTCTGCTGGACGAAGCCTATCTGGCCCATCGCCTGGTGGAGGAGGTCAACGACCTGTACATCACGCATTTCGGCCAGCCGCTGATTCCCCTGGACACCACGGTGGCCAACCTGATCGCCCACCAGTTGATCGGCGAAATCTTCGCCAACCAGCTGGACGAAGCGGTGCACCATGCGGTCGACGCGATGCTCGACGAAGAGAGCTTCGCCCTGGAGTCGGTCGAGGCCTACCGGGAAAAGCTCAACAGCCCCGACACCGATGCCGCCTGGAAACGCTGGCCGTGCCTGTCGCGCCAACTGGGCGTGGAACTGGAACTCGACCAGCCGGCTGCCTGATGATTGCAGGGGGCGGCCCTGTAGCCGCTGCCGCAGGCTGCGATCGACCGGCACGGTCGCAGCGATATCACCGACGCTGAAGGCCCTTCGGACCTTATCGCAGCCTTCGGCAGCGGCTACAGGGCTACAGACTTACGCCCGGCTCAGGCCTTTGGCCTCCAGCTTCGAGGCCGGGCTCACGCCGACGTTGGTGTGCAAGCGCCCCTCCAGGCGGCGCTTCAACCCGCGCGACTCGATCACCAGCTTCGAGCCCTTGGCCGCATTGGCCCGCCCCCACTCCTCGAGCAGCTCCAGGCAGGCATGGTCGATGTAGCCCAGGTTATTGAGCGGCACATGCACGGTGGTGCCCGCTGGGATGCTGCCCAGCGCCTGGGTCAGGGCCGGCACCTTGAGGAAGGTCGCGGCACCCACCAGGCGCAGCTCCATTTCGCCTTCGGTCGGCAGGTCCACCAGGCTGATCTTCAGCCGCGAAGCGCCCCAGGCCAGCTTCACCAGGGTCAGGCCAAAACCGATCAGTACACCGGTCAGCAGGTCGGTGAAGACAATCGCCAGCGCGGTCACGCCGTAGGTCAGCATCGGCATCGGCCCATAACGACCCAGCTTGCGGAACGACTTGAGGTCCACCAGCTTGAACCCGGTGTACACCAGCACGCCCGCCAGGCTGGCCACCGGAATGCTTTGCAGCACGCTGGACAGCAACAGCACGAACGCCAGCAGCCACAAACCGTGGAAGATCGCCGACAGCCGCGTGGTCGCGCCCGCCTGGACGTTGGCCGAGCTGCGCACGATCACCCCGGTCATCGGCAGGGCGCCGAGCAACCCGCAGAGCATGTTGCCGATCCCTTGCGCCGATAGTTCACGGTCGAAATCCGAGCGCGTACCGCTGTGCATGCGATCCACCGCGGCCGCGGACAGCAGGGTTTCGGCGCTGGCGATAAAGGCCACGGCAAAGGCCGCGATCAGCAGTGTCGGGTCCGCCAGGTTGAGCAGGTCGGCCGGCCGCAGCCAGTCGATCGCCTCGGCAAGGTTTTCCGGCACCTCGACCCGCTTGACCTGCAGCGCCAGGGCCAGGCTGGCAAAGGTCGCCAGGCCGACGCCCAGCAGGGCACCGGGGATGAAGCGCAGCGAATGCGGGCGCAGTTTTTCCCACAGGAACATCACCGCCATGGTCGACAGGCCGAGCAGCCCGGCCTGCCAGCCAAAGCCGCCGCCCAGGCTGGGCAAGGCCTGGGCCACCGCCTCGGGGAAGCCCGCGAGGTTATCCAGGCCGGACGCCTGGGGCTGGGCGTCGAGCATCACGTGCACCTGGGAGAGCACGATCAACACCCCGATCCCGGCAAGCATGCCGTAGACCACCGCCGGCGCCGTGACCCGAAACCAGCAACCCAGGCGCAGGCGTCCAGCCACCAGTTGCAGGAAACCCGCCAGCAGCAGGATCGGCCCGAGCATGGCGATACCGTGCTGGCGCACCAGCTCGAACACCAGGACCGCCAGCCCCGCGGCCGGACCGCTGACCTGCAAGGGCGAGCCGGCCAGCCAGCCCACCACCAGGCCACCGATGATCCCGGTGATCAACCCCTTGGCCGGCGGCATGCCGGAAGCGATGGCGATACCCATGCACAAGGGCAGGGCCACCAGAAACACCACCACGGAAGCGAGCAGCTCCCGTGGCAAAACAGCTTTCAATTGTGCTGCACGCATGATGATTCTCCCGAAGCTTTCTTCAGGCGTGGCAAAGCCTGACCGCGCAGACGGCAGTCATGGCTGAACCCCACTGGGATTTAGGAGGATTTAGAAGCGCGCTTTAGGCGTCGCAACCGGGATCGGATGGCGTCCGTCCAACGGCAGGAAACACCCTTGATCCGCGTCGTAGGCTTTGATTTCGCTGGTTTCGATGTTGTACACCCAGCCATGGATAAACAACTGGCCGTTGGCCATGCGCGAAGCCACCGAAGGGTGGGTGCGCAAATGCTGCAACTGGGCGATGACGTTCTCTTCGGTCAGCACATGCATGCTGGCGTTCTCGTCGGCGCAGTCGCAGTTCTCCTGGACCATGGTCTTGGCCACTTCGGCGTGGCGCAGCCAGGCTTTGACCGTCGGCATCTTTTCCAGGCTCTGCGGGTTGAGCACCGCGCGCATGGCGCCGCAGTCGGAATGGCCGCAAACGATGATGTGGTGCACACCCAGGGCCATGACCGCGTATTCGATGGCCGTGGACACCCCGCCGTTCATCTGCCCGTAAGGCGGTACCACGTTACCGACGTTGCGGGTCACGAACAGGTCGCCCGGGGCGCTCTGGGTAATCAGTTCGGGGACGATGCGCGAATCCGCGCAGGCAATGAACATCGCCCGCGGCCGCTGGGCCGTGGCGAGTTTCTTGAACAGTTCTTCCTGCTGTGGGAAGACCTCGTGATGAAAATGCAAAAAGCCGTCAACGATTATCTGCAGCGCTGCATCGGCGCTTTCGGCGACCTCCGGGGACGCTGAAGCCGACGCAGCCAACGGCTGTTTATCCTTGTCACTCATGATTCATCCTCTTTTGACGGATTAGGTGAATTTTCCAGTTTTATCCGGCACGACGCCAGCGATTGATTAAAAAACAACCAGCCCGCTGACAGCGACCCATCGGTCACTTGGTGAACAAGGTAGCCTTCCAAACTTAACTCAAACTGAACCGGCCGCTCTAAAACGCCACTATTGGCGATGCAAAAAGGTGACCAGCGTAGAGACGGCGGTGCATCGGCACTACTCCACCATAGGCCAATACATCCTAGAGCAACGACATCTGCCCTCCCGGCGGACAGAACGCCGTGCAGTCGAGGTTGTAGCCTTCGCGCCGATCGAGCCCCAGGCGTTTGCTGGCCTTGGCGAAACGCTGCGCCAGCAGGGCCGCGAAGGGGCCTTCGCCGCGCATCCGTGCACCAAAACGGCTGTCGTACAGCTCGCCGCCGCGACACTGGCGGATCAGGCTCAGGACATGGGCCGCCCGCTGCGGATAGTGGGCGTTGAGCCATTCCTCGAACAGCGGCGCCACTTCCAGGGGCAGGCGCAGCATCATGTAGGCGGCGCTTTGCGCGCCCGCGGCATGGGCCTCGGCGAGCAGGCTTTCCAGCTCGCTGTCGTTGATCATCGGAATCATCGGCGAACACAGCACGCCCACGGGAATCCCCGCCTCGCGCATCACCCGGATCGCCCGCAACCGCGCCTTGGGCGCCGCCGCCCGGGGTTCGAGGATGCGCTTGAGCTCGTCGTCCAGGGTGGTCAGGCTGATCATCACCGCCACCAGCCGCTGCTCGGCCAGTTCGGCCAACAGGTCGAGGTCGCGCAGGATCAGCGAGCCCTTGGTGACAATGGTCACCGGATGCCGGTAGCGCAGCAGCACCTCCAGGGTCCGCCGGGTCAGCTGGTGCTCCCGTTCGATGGGCTGGTAGGGGTCGGTGTTGGACCCCAGGTTGATTGGCGCGCACTGGTAGCCGGGCTTGGACAGCTGCTGTTCGAGCATCGCCGCGGCATTGGTCTTGGCGATCAACTTGGTCTCGAAGTCCAGCCCCGGCGACAGGTCCCAATAGGCGTGGCTGGGCCGCGCATAACAATAGATGCAGCCGTGCTCGCAACCGCGATAGGGGTTGATGGAGCGGTCGAAGGGTAGGTCCGGCGAGCTGTTGCGGGTAATGATGGATTTCGCCGTCTCAAGGCGCACCTCGGTGCCCTGGGTCAGCGGGGCTTCCTGGTACCAGCCGTCGTCGAAGGCCACCGAGCGCTGGGGCGCAAAACGGTTGTGCGGGTTGGTCGCGGTGCCACGGCCGCGTGGGGGCAGGGGGCTGGACATGGGCAGGCACTCTATTACTGTATTTATATACAGTAATAGAGGTTTGAGCTGTTGCAAAGCGCCGTCGGGCGGAGCACGCCGTTGGCGCTGATTGCATAGCGGTCGATCAGCCGCCGCTGTGCTTCGTCACCTGCCCCAGGTCGTCGTTCGAGGTGCTTTGCAGGTCGCCCTTGCGCAGTCCCGCCACATCCGCGGCCTTCACCTCGGAACCCTGGTTACCCCAGCTGGTGCGGATGAAGTTGACCACATCGGCCACCTCCTGGTCCGACAGGCGCCAGGCGAAGGCCGGCATGGTGAAGGTCGATGGCGCGGTATGGGTCGCCGGCAAGGTACCGCCCTTGAGCACGATGTGGATCAAGGACGTGGCATCGGCGCTTTGCAGCACCGGGTTGCCCGCCAGCGCCGGGAACACCCGGGTATAGCCATGGCCGTCGGTACGGTGGCACGCCGCGCAGTTGTCGATGTACACCGCCGCCCCCGGCTTGCTGTCGTCACCTTTCCACAACGCCTCGGCCACCGCCTTGTCGTACTGGTGCGGCTGGTCGTTGGCGTCCACCGCCGGCAGCGACTTGAGGTAACGGGCGATGGCCGTCAGGTCGTCCGCGGACATGTACTGCATGCTGTGCACCACCACGTCGCTCATGCCGCCGAACACCGCGCCGCGGTCGCTGCGACCGGTCTTGAGGAACTGCACCAACTGCTCTTCGCTCCAGCTGCCGAGGCCGTCCTTGTGGTCACCGCGCAGGCTCTTGGCGATCCAGCCTTCCAGCGGCGCACTGCCGGCCAGGAAGTCGCTGCCTTCGCTGGCGCTCAGGGCTTTCTCCTGCATGGTCAGGGCGCGCGGCGTGTGACAGGCGCCACAATGGCCGAGGCCTTCCACCAGGTAAGCACCGCGGCTGACCACCGGGTCTTGCGCAGCCTGCGCCTGGCCGCTGCCTTGTTGGCCCGCCACGCTTGGCGCGAACATCCAGCGCCAGCCGGCCAGCGGCCAGCGCATGCTCAGCGGCCAGGGGATGTCGCTGTCGCGGTTCTCCTGGACCACCGGCGCCACGCCTTGCATGAAGTAGGCATACAGCGCCTGCATGTCGGCGTCGCTGACCCGCGCATAGGACGGGTAGGGCATGGCCGGGTACAGGCTGCTGCCGTTCTTGGCCACGCCATGGCGCACGGCCTTGTCGAAGTCGTCGAAGCTGTACTCGCCGATGCCGGTCTTGTCCGGGGTGATGTTGGTGGAATAGATCGTGCCGATCGGGGTTTCCATCGGCAGGCCGCCGGCGAACGGCTTGCCGTCCTTGGCGGTATGGCAGGCCACGCAGTCACCGGCACGGGCCAGGTATTCGCCCTGCTTGATCAAGGCTTGCCGATCGGTTTCGGCGGCGCAGAGGGAAGCGCTGCCAAGCAGCGCCAGGGTCGCGATAACGAGGGTTTTCATGGTCATCGCTCCTTATGCCTGGACCAGCGGGCCGGGGTTCTTCAGGTACTGCTCGCGGATCGCGCGGGCCGACCAGTAGGTCAACGCGGCCACCAGGCCGGTCGGGTTGTAGCCCAGGCCCTGGGGGAAGGCCGAAGCGCCCGGGACGAACACGTTGTGCACGTCCCAGCTCTGCAGGTAACGGTTCAAGGCACTGGTTTTCGGATCGGTGCCCATGATCGCGCCACCGTTGAGGTGGGTGGTCTGGTAGGACGCGGTGTTGAAGTGCTCGCCGACCTTCTTGCCCAGCACCGCGATGGCCTTGGGGTTCATCGCCTCGGCGATCTTGCCCATCTTCTCGACCATGAAGCGGTTCATCTTGATGTCGTTTTCCTGCCAGTCGAAGGTCATGCGCAGCAGCGGCAGGCCGTAGGCGTCGCGGTACACCGGGTCGAGGTCGAGGTAGTTGCCGCGGTAGGACTGGTGGGCACCGTGGGCGTCCATCGACACCTGATGGGTGTAGTAGTCGGCGGTGGCCTTCTTCCAGGCGCTGCCCCAGGCCGGGGTGCCCGGCGGGTTGGAGGTGCCGGCGATCGGCCGGCTGCCGGCCTGGTTGACCCAGAACGGCGAACCGCCGACGAAGCCGTGGGGGCCGTGGTCGAAGTTGTCGGCGTTGAAGTCGTCCACCGCCACGCCATTGCCGCCGGCGCCGATGAAGTTGTTGGTGTGCACGTCCTTGTCGAAGTAGGCCTTGATGGTGGCCATGTTCTGGTAGGCGAAGTTCTTGCCCACCACGCCTTCGCCAGTGATCGGGTCGTACGGCTTGCCGATGCCGGACAACAGCATCAGGCGCACGTTATGGAACTGGAAGGCGCCGAGGATCACCAGGTCCGCCGGCTGCTCGATCTCCCGGCCCTGGCCATCGACGTAGGTAACGCCGGTCGCGCGGGTCTTGGTGCTGTCGAGGTTGACCTTGAGCACGTGGGAGTTGGGGCGCAGCTCGAAATTCGGCAACGGCTTGAGGGCCGGCAGGATGTTCACGTTCGGCGAAGCCTTGGAGTACATGTAGCAGACGTAGCCGCTGCAGAACCCGCAGAAGTTGCACGGCCCCATTTGCGCGCCATAGGGGTTGGTGTACGGCCCCGAGGTGTTGGCCGACGGCAGGTTGTAGGGCTTGTAGCCGACTTCGCCGGCGGCTTTCTGGAACAGCTGGGCGGAGTAGGTGTTCTTCTGCGACTCCAGCGGGAAATGCTCCGAACGGTCCGGCGCGTAAGGGTTGCCGCCCTTGCCTTCACCGACCAGCTGGCCTTTCACGGTCCAGGCCTGGCCCGAGGTGCCGAAGACTTTTTCCGCGTAGTCGAAGAACGGCTCCAGTTCTTCGTAGGTGACGCCGAAGTCCTGGATGGTCATGTCCTTGGGGATGAAGTTCTTGCCGTAGCGTTCTTCATAGTGGCTGCGCATGCGCAACTCGATCGGGTCGGCGCGAAAATGCACGCCGGACCAGTGCAGGCCGGCGCCGCCGACGCCGTTGCCCGGCAGGAACGCGCCCAGCTGGCGGTTCGGCAGGGCCACGTCGTTGACGCTGTGGCGAATGGTCACCGTCTCCCGGGAGATGTCCTGGAAGAGCTTCTTGCGCACGCTGTAGGTGAGTTCGTCGATCACCTGCGGGTAGTTGCCGTCCGGGTAGGTGTCCTGCATCGGCCCGCGCTCCAGCGCCAGCACGTTGAGCCCGGCCTCGGTCAGCTCCTTGGCCATGATCGCGCCGGTCCAGCCAAACCCGACGATCACCGCGTCGACCTTCTTCATTACCGTTGCCATGCTCAAGCCCTCTCGCCGCGAATCGACACTGCCGGGAAAGGGTATTGCTCGTTGCGTTCCACCCAGTCCATGAAATCGGCGCGAGCGCCGGGGAAGCCGATCAACGTCCAGCCGACCATGCCTTTATTGCCGCCGTGGATCGGGTCGCAGAAGAACCCTTCCTTGGTGTTTTGCAGCAAAAGGTTGAAGAAAATCTTCGGCGGAACGCTGTCGAATGGAGGTTTTCCCGCTTCGAGCTGCTTGAGCAAATCGTCTCGGGTAGCGCTGTCTTGCGCGGCAAATGTTTTACCGTTGAAGGCTTTCGACCATGCATCCGTCGCGGCAATGCCCAGGCGATAGATCTCCTTGGGCACCAGTTTGCTCTGCCAGCCCATCTCCGGCGCGGCGTCGGCGTTGAACGGGCCTTGCATGTACCACAGGGCACCCGCGGCGTAGGGGGTGTTCATCTGTCGGTCGATGTATTCCGGCACGCCGGCTTCCAGGGCGCCCGGGCCTTGTTCGTCGGCCGGGATCAGGCGCTCTACCGCGGCCTGGACAAAGGCCCACTCTTCGGCGGTGAAATAGGTCGGCTGGTAAGCCTCGGTGCTGACCGGGGTTCGGGCCGGCTCCACCGGCTTGGGCGCTTCGGGGGCGGCCATCAGCATCGAGCTGCCAAGACCGGTACTGGCGACCGTGACCACCGGGATCAAGGTCAGGGATTTGCGCAGAAACTCACGCCGCGGGTTGTCTTGATCGTGATCAGACATGGGGGTGCACCTCACACTAGGCATTCACGGGTTGGGCAGCCGCGTCATGGCGTGGCTTGTCGTTCTGGCGGCGATTGGAAGCGCCGGGGAAACACAGTTCAGCAAACTTTGGTTACAAATGGTAGCAGGCTAAGCATTCGAATAAATCGTTTGCATTGCAAAAAAGTCGCGATTGCCGAGAAAAAACCTCTATCGCAGCGGCTTCACGTTTCTTTGACGAGCGCCTCACAGGCCGTTGACCGGCCCGGATGGAAGCTAGGCTCCATCCATCACCATTTCCGGTCACGGCCTTGCGCATGCACAACTTTCCTACCCTTCCCGCCTTCTGCCTGTTCCTGCTGACGCTGCTTGCCTGGCCCCAGGCCCAGGCCGCCGAAACCGGCGCGACCCGCCCGGCCCAGTGGGCCCAGCCGGTGGAAACCCACTACAACCTGTACCAGATGTCGCCGACGCTCTACCGCAGCGCCTTGCCGGACAGCGGCGCCGTGCCTTTGCTGGAAAAGCTCAAGGTGGGCACGGTGATCAACTTCCTGCCAGAGTCCGACGCCAGCTGGCTGCAGGCCCCGGCAATCAAGCAGGTGCAGCTGCCTTACCGGACCAATCACGTCGACGACGCCGATGTGCTGGCGGCCTTGCGCGCGATCCAGAACGCCGAAAGCGAGGGCCCGGTGCTGATGCACTGCAAGCACGGCTCGGATCGCACCGGCCTGATGTCGGCGATGTATCGGGTGGTGGTCCAGGGTTGGAGCAAGGAGGAGGCGCTGAATGAAATGACCGGAGGCGGGTTTGGCGACAGTTCCCACTTCAAGGACGGCATTCGCTACATGATGCAGGCCGATGTCGACAAATTGCGCACTGCCCTGGCCAATGGCGATTGCAGCACCAGCGTGTTCGCCACCTGTTCGGTGAAAAGCTGGTTCGAGACAGTGAGCTTCAGCAAGCCGGCGAATTGAGCAAGGGAAAGGGCGATGCGGTCACTGTAGGAGCGAGCTTGCTCGCGATAGCAGTGTGTCTGATACGCCGCTATCGCGAGCAAGCTCGCTCCTACACCTACAGAGCTACTTGGGTTCGTCGGTCTTTTTCTTCAACTTGGGGTTGGGGAAAAACTGCACCGACTGGACCTTGGCATCCGGCGCCTTGAGGGCCGTGGTGTTGACCCGCGTGCCCAGTTCCTTGGGCACCGACAGCCCCTGTTCATTCAGGGTGTCGGAATAACCGCAGGCCACGCACTCGCGATGGGGAACGTCGTCTTCGCTCCACATCATCAACTTGTCCTGCTCGCTGCACGCCGGGCAGACCGCCCCGGCGATAAAGCGTTTTTTCGTCTTCACTGGCCCCTCGCTCATGCCGCTGCGTCCTCGGTGAGGCCGCTGTGGCGCAAGAGTGCGTCAATCGACGGTGCGCGTCCGCGGAAGTCGACGAACAGCACCATCGGCTCCAGGGAACCGCCACGGGCCAGGATCGCCTCGCGGAACGCGCGACCGGTCTCGGCATTCAGCACGCCTTCTTCCTCGAACTTCGAGAAGGCATCGGCCGACAGCACTTCGGCCCACTTGTAGCTGTAGTAACCCGCCGCGTAACCGCCGGCGAAGATGTGCGCAAAGCTGTTGGGGAAGCGGTTGTAGGCCGGCGGACGCATCACCGAGACCTCGTCGCGCACGCCTTCGAGCACCTGCAGCACGCTACGGCCGTCGCCATGGGTGGCATGCAGTTCGAAGTCGAACAGCGAGAATTCCAGCTGGCGCACCATCATCAGGCCGGACTGGAAGTTTTTCGCCGCGAGCATTTTTTCCAGCAGGTCCTGAGGCAGCGGCTCGCCGGTTTCATAGTGACCGGAGATCAGCGCCAGGCCTTCCGGCTCCCAGCACCAGTTCTCCATGAACTGGCTCGGCAGCTCCACCGCGTCCCAGGCCACGCCGTTGATGCCGGAAACGCCGGCATGTTCGACGCGGGTCAGCAGGTGATGCAGGCCATGGCCGAATTCGTGGAACAGGGTGGTGACTTCATCGTGGGTCAGCAGGGCAGGCTTGCCGCTGTCGGCCGGGGTGAAGTTGCACACCAGGTTGGCCACCGGGCTTTGCAGTACACCGTCAATGGTGCGGCGACGGTCGCGGGCGCCGTCCATCCAGGCACCGCCACGCTTGTTGGCGCGGGCATACAGGTCGAAGAAGAAACGCCCCACGTGCTGGCCGTTTTCCTTGATCTCGAACAGGCGTACATCCGGGTGCCAGCTGTCGAAGCCTTTCAGTTCGGCGATCTCGATGCCGTACAGGCGCTGGACGATGGCGAACAGGCCGCCGAGTACCTTGTCGATCGGGAAGTAGGCGCGCAGGGTTTCCTGGGCCACGCTGTAGCGCTGCTCGCGCAGCTTCTCGCCGTAGAAACCGCTGTCCCAGCTTTGCAGGTCCGGGCAGCCTTGCTCGGCGGCGTAGGCCTTGAGCTGTTGCAGGTCCTGGGCAGCGAACGGTTTGCTGCGCTTGGCCAGGTCCCGCAGGAAGCTCAGCACCTGGTCGCTGGACTCGGCCATCTTGGTGGCCAGGCTCAGCTCGGCGAAGTTGGCGTAGCCCAGCAGTTGGGCCAGTTCCTGGCGCAGGTCGAGGATTTCCTGCATGACCGGGCCGTTGTCGTTCTGGCCGGCATTCGGGCCCTGGTCCGACGCGCGGGTGCAGTAGGCGGCGTAGACTTCTTCGCGCAACGCGCGGTCTTCGGCGTAGGTCATTACCGCGTAATAGCTGGGGAATTCCAGGGTAATCAGCCAGCCTTGCAGGTCCTTGGCCTGGGCCGCGGCAGCCATCTGCGCCTTGGCCGACGCGGTCAAGCCGGCCAGGGCCGCTTCGTCGGTGACGTGCTTGGTCCAGGCCTGGGTGGCGTCGAGCAGCTGGTTGGAGAAGCGGCTGCCCAGCTCGGAGAGCTTGCTCTGCACTTCGGCGTAACGCTTCTGCTGCTCTGGCGGCAGGTCGATACCCGACAGGCGGAAGTCACGCAGGGAGTGTTCCAGGATGGTTTTCTGCGCCACGTCGAAACCGGCGGCTTGCGGGCTGCCCGCCAGGGCTTCGAAGGCCTGGAACAGCTCGCGGTTCTGCCCCAGCTCGGTAGCGTAGGCGCTCAGGGCCGGCAGGCAGGACTCATAGGCCTCGCGCAATTCGGCGCTGTTGCACACGGCATTGAGGTGGCTGACCGGGCTCCAGGCCGCGCCCAGGCGGTCGTTGAGTTCGTCCATGGCCAGCACCAGGCCGGCCCAGGTCGGTTGCGCGCCCTGGTTCTTGAGGATTTCAGCGATGGCGGCGCGGTTGTCAGCCAGGATCTGTTCGATGGCCGGCTGTACGTGCTCGGCGCGGATCGCCGAAAACGGCGGCAGGTCGTAGGGCTGCAGAAGAGGGTTGTTCACACTCACGGTTGGCACCTTGGCTGGAAGAAACATGCTGGAAGAAACGTAGCATCATCTTAATTACAATCGACGCCCACCGCAGCTATCGACCCCATTAATAAATGTCAGAGCAGGTATCCAACTTGGCCATTCGCAGCTATCAGAACCACACGCCCATCCTTGGCCCGCGGGCCTTCGTCGACAGCTCGGCGGTGGTGATCGGCGACGTCGAAATCGGTGCCGACAGTTCGGTCTGGCCACTCACGGTGATCCGCGGCGACATGCACCGCATCCGCATCGGCGCCCGCACCAGCGTGCAGGACGGCAGCGTGCTGCACATCACCCACGCCGGCCCCTTCAACCCGGACGGCTTCCCGCTGCTGATCGGCGACGACGTGACCATCGCCCACAAGGTGATGCTGCACGGTTGCAGCGTCGGCAGCCGGGTGCTGATCGGCATGGGCAGCATCGTCATGGACGGCGCGGTGGTGGAAGACGATGTGATCGTCGGCGCCGGCAGCCTGGTACCGCCGGGCAAACGCCTGGAAAGCGGCTTCCTCTACGTGGGCAGCCCGGTGAAACAGGCCCGCCCGCTGACCGACAAGGAGCGTGCCTTCTTCACCTACAGCGCCGCCAACTACGTGAAGCTCAAGGACCTGCACCTGGCCGAAGGCTACGACCAGGCTTGAGCCCCGACCCACTGCCCAGGAATCCACATGCATTACCAAACCGTTCTGTTCGACCTCGATGGCACCCTGACCGACCCGCGCGAAGGCATCACCCGCTCGATCCAGTTCGCCCTCGGCAAGCTGGGCATCGACGAACCCGACCTGAGCAAGCTGGAACACTTCATCGGTCCGCCGCTGCTGCAGGCGTTCATGCAGTTCTACGGCTTCGACGAAGCCAGGGCCTGGGAGGCGGTGAATTTCTACCGCGAGCGTTTCAAGGTTACCGGCCTGTATGAGAACCGCGTGTTCGACGGCGTCACGCCCCTGCTGGAAACCCTCGGCGGGCAAGGCCGCCAGCTGTACATCGCGACCTCCAAGCCATGGGTGTTCGCCCGCGAGATCGCCCGGCACTTCGATTTCGCCCGGCACTTCAAGGTGATCTACGGCAGCGAACTGGACGGCACCCGCACCGACAAGGTCGAGCTGATCCGCCACCTGGTCAGCGAAGAGGGCCTGGACCCCAGCGATACCCTGATGATCGGCGACCGCAAGCACGACCTGATCGGCGCCCGCCGTAACGGGCTGGATGCGGCGGCGGTGGGTTATGGCTTCGGCAGCCACGAAGAACTGAGCGCCGAGGCGCCGGCCTACCACTTCCAGACCCTGGATGAGCTGCATCAGGCGTTCCTGCAGCGCTGAACCACCGGCCATCGCGGGCTTCTGCTCGACGCTCGCTTGCCCGCGATGGCGTCCTTTTCAGGCGGCGTTCATCAGTGCTTGCAGCGCCGCCTTGCGCTTTTCAGCCGGCAGCGCGCCGAGCTTCTCCACGGCCTGGTAAAAGGCCGGCCAATCCCCGTTCACCTGCTTGAACAAGGCGGCGAATGCCGGCACCCACTGGTCGTACAGGCCAAAAGGCAGCAGCCTGGCATTGTTCAGCGGGGTGTTGATCCAGAAGTCGTAGCGCGCGTCGCCGTGCCATTGGCTGTCCTTCAGCTGTCGGTAATCCCGGCGCAGCTGTTCGAATTCGGCGGCCTTGCGCTGGCGCATCTGCTCGGCTGGGAGCGGCAGGGTATACAGGCGTTCCAGGCGTTGGCGGGTATCGAGGATCAACTGGATGAACTGGTCCTTCTGCTTGACCAGGGCATCGCTGGCCAGCGCCAGGCCGCGGGCCGCGCGCCATTGCCGGGTGCCTTCCTGCTCGACGAAGGTGGCGAAGGATTCGTTGAACTCGGTGTCGTCCTTCACATAAAAGCGCTGATGGGCCAGCTCATGGAAGATCAGGGTCGCCAGGCGCTCGTCGCCCCAATGCAGCATCGAACTGAGGATCGGGTCGTTGAACCAGCCCAGGGTCGAATAGGCCTCCACCCCGCCGATGGCCACATCCATGCCCTGCTGTTTCTGCAAGGCCGCCTCGCCGCGGGCCGCGCCCTGGCTGTAGTAGCCGCGATAGGCCACGCAGCCGGCAATCGGAAAGCAGTGGGTCTTGGGGCTCAGGGAAAACTCAGGGGTGCTGAATACATTCCACACCACGTAGGGCCGGCCGATGTCGGCGTAGAGGCGATAGCTCTGGTTGTCCGGCAGGTGCAGGTGCTGGCTGGCAAAAAGCCGGGCTTTCTGCGACTGGGCCAGATGGGCGCGCAATAACGGGTCGCGAGCCGGGTCGGCGATGACCTGCTCGACCGGCGTACGGGCCTGCAACAGCTGCCATTGGCCACTGGCCAGCTGGCCGTAGTAACCCACGCTGGAACAACCGTTGAGCAACAAAAGCAGCAAGCCCGGAAACAAAAAGCGCAAAAGATGATCAAGTAACCCATGGCTTGAACGCGGCCTAATCAAATCGAATCATCCTTCGAGAGTCTGCCCCCAAGACTATCTCGCCTGCCTGGAGTTTCGCTATGCGCGTGTTGCTGCTGACCACCGGACTCTTGACCTTGAGCGGCTGTGCCGGATTGCCCGCCCCCGATCCGACGCAAGCCTGGATCGACCTCGACACCCACCAGGACACCGCCCTGCAGGCGCTGGAGGTCGACGAAAAGGCCTGGGTGGACCGCCGATATTTCGAGGTACAGCCCGGCAACCATGAGCTGAAGGTGCGCTACCAGTTCGCCGTGGAGCCCACCAATATCGGCCCGGACAGCGAACCGCTGTGGCGCGACTGCCAGCTGAATGTGAAATACAAGGACTTCAACGCCGGCCAGCGCTATCAGTTGCAGACCGGCAATATCGGCTTCCGGCCCTGGGCCAGACTCTATGACCAGCAGCGCAATCTGGTGGGTACCGGCCAACCGGCGGGCTGCCAGCGCACCTGATCGGCGCTATGCTGAGGCCTTTCCCCGGACGGCCCGACCTCATGCGCCAACCCTTGCTGCTGCTTGCCCTGACCGGCCTCGTTGCCTGCTCCAGCCCCCTGCCGGCGGTGGATCCGCAGCAGGCCTGGGTCGATTTCGCCACCCCGACGCCGGGCGGCAAGCTGCTGATGGCCGAGCGCCTGGACAACCAGCGCCTGACCGACGGCCGCTATTTCCAGGTCACCCCGGGCAGTCATGAGTTGATGGTGCGTTTCGATTTCGAGGTGTTCAGCGGGCGCCTCGGCCTGCTGAACGATCCGGCCGAGCGCCTGTGCTACCTGAGCGTGCGCTACGACCATTTCGAAGCCGGCCAGCGTTACCTGCTGGAAGCCCGCTCGCTGGGTTTCTCTCCCAGTGCCCGGCTGTACAACGCCAAGCGTGAGCTGCTGGCCGAAGACCATAGGGTCAACTGCGTGATCTGAACGATCAGCTGTCGTTGCGCTGATAGATGATTGCCTTGGTGCCGTTTTCACAGGTACCGACCACCATGGCCACGTCGTGCTTTTCGGCCTCCTCCTTGCTGACAATCTCCAGGGTGTAGGAGGGCACGGCGTTGGCCTGGATCTTGATTTCAATCTCTTTCTTGAGTTCTTCGCAATCCTTCGGAGCCGCCAGGGCCGAGGTGGCCAGCGCGCAACAAACAACTGCCAGGGCAAAACGTTTCATGATATGGAGCTCCCTTTGATGCAGCGCCCATGGTCATGGGCTGAGCCTGCAGTCGGCTATTCGACCACATTTTCATGAAGCGAGTTCTGACGCCGCGCATATCGGGCGCGGGAGTTTCGGCAGGAGTGCAATCGCGAGCCAGTTCGCGCCTACGGGCTCGAAGGCGTGAGCGAGCTGGCTCGCGAAGCGACAGGGCAGGTTAAAACACCGTCAGCTGACCAGCGTCGCATCCAGGCTGATCCTGGCATTCAGCACCTTGGACACCGGGCAACCTTCCTTGGCCTTCTTGCTCAGCTCATCGAACTGCTGCTGGCTGGCGCCGGGAATCTTCGCCTTGAGGATCAGGTGCACCGCGGTGATCGCAAAACCGCCATCGACCTGGTCCAGCGTCACTTCGGCGTTGGTGTCGATGCTGTCGGCCTTGAGCCCGGCCTCGCCGAGAATCATCGAGAAGGCCATGGAAAAACACCCCGCATGCGCGGCGCCGATCAGCTCTTCCGGGTTGGTGCCCTTGCCGCCCTCGAAACGCGCCTTGAAACCGTAAGGTGCATCGCGCAGTACCCCGGTTTCCGTGGAAATCGAGCCAATGCCGGTTTTCAGGTCGCCTTCCCAGTGAGCCGATGCTTTCTTGATGATGCTCATGTCTGTCTCCTCGAGAACGGGCGCGAAAGACCGCGCCCATGTGGTTTTCTGCTACTCAGGGTTCTAGAGGATAGAAGGCCCGGCGAAGTTCATCCTGTCTGAATCCACCGTTTATCCGGACAGCAAATTCAGCCTGGCTATTGAAACTCGGGTATATGCCCACATTGCATGAAACAGGCTTACAGCATTCGGCAGGTTTTGGCTCATGACAAAGGCCTGCACACCAAAGGAGAAGCAGGTTCATGAAACCACTGTCCGACGTTAAGTTTTCCACCCTCGACCTGGTCCCCGTGCGCGAAGACGGCAGCCCGGCGCAATCGCTGCGCAATTCCCTGGACCTGGCCCGCCATGTAGAGAAGTTCGGCTACACCCGCTTCTGGGTCGCCGAGCACCACAACATGGACGGTATCGCCAGCTCCGCGACCTCGGTGCTGCTGGGCTACCTGGCCGGCGGCACCTCGAGCATTCGCGTCGGCTCCGGCGGCGTGATGCTGCCCAACCATGCGCCGCTGGTGATCGCCGAGCAGTTCGGCACCCTGGAAAGCCTGTACCCAGGGCGTATCGACCTGGGCCTGGGCCGCGCGCCGGGTTCGGACCAGATGACCGCCCGCGCCCTGCGCCGCGAACGGTCCGGCAGCGCCGACGACTTCCCTGAAGACGTCGCCGAGCTGATGGCCTATCTCGGCCCACGCACCCCGGAACAACGGGTGATCGCGGTGCCGGGAACCGGTACTCAGGTGCCGGTGTGGCTGCTGGGTTCCAGCCTGTTCAGTGCACAACTGGCCGGCGAGCGCGGCTTGCCTTACGCCTTCGCCTCGCATTTCGCGCCGCGCTACATGCACGAGGCGATTCGCGTGTACCGCAATCACTTCAAGCCTTCGGCCGTGCTCGACAAGCCTTATGTGATGCTCGGCGTGCCGCTGGTGGCCGCCGATACCGACGAACAGGCCGACTATCTGGCGACCTCGGTGTACCAGCGGATCCTCGCGTTGATGCGCGGCCAGAGCCTGGTGCAGCGCAAACCGGTGAAGAGCATGGACGGCCTGTGGCTGCCCCATGAAAAAGAGGCCGTGGGCAGCTTCCTCGGCCTGGCCATGATCGGCAGCCCGGCAAAGATCCGCGCCAAGCTCGAAGTGCTGATCGAACAGACCGGCGCCGATGAGCTGATCTTTACCTGCGACCTGTACGAGCACGCCGACCGCCTGCATTCCTACGAATTGCTGGCGCAAGTGATGAAGGGTTGAGTCTGCAATCGGGCCGAAGGACTGGGTGATCCAGAGGCCCTGCGCGCCCTTCGGTCGCGATCGCAGCCTGCGGCAGCGGCTACAGGGGCACGCCTGGCCTGACCCGGGCACAAAAAAGCCGACGCAGCGCGTCGGCTTTGTTCATTGCTACAAGGGCTCAGCCACGCTTGTAGACGATTTCCTTGGTACCGCCTTCGCAGGTACCGACCACTTTGCCGTCAGTCGCGCTGCCTTTTTCGACAATTTCCAGCGAATAACCCGACACCCCTTTGGCATCGATCTTCGCGGCGATTTCGCTTTTCAGCTCTTCGCATGATTTGCCGGCAGCAAGGACTGTTCCCGCGACACTCAACAACGCTAAAGCCATTACCAGTTTTTTCATCGGTCACATTCCCTGGTCGAATCAAAATAAGCGTCAAGCCCCGGCCTGCTCGGCATCGAGGCAGATATAGCGCTTTGCCATTCCCTATGGCAATCGGCCAGCGCACAAGTTCAACAGCCTAGCCCAGGTTCAGCTGTTGGCAATGCGGAAACCGACTTTGAGCGTGACCTGGAAATGCGCGGCCTTGCCATCCTTGATATGCCCACGGGTTTCCGTGACCTCGAACCACTCCAGGTGCTGGATGCTTTTGCTGGCTTCGGCCAGCGCATTGTTGATGGCGTCTTCGATGCTGCTAGGGGACGAACCGACCAGTTCGACTTTCTTGTAGGTGTGATGATCAGACATGGCGCGCTCTCCTTATGAGGTAGATCAAAGCCTAGCAGCGATTAGCGGCAACACTTGAGTGAGCCCCGGCCCATCGAAGTTCAGATTTAATGCACTTTCGCCAGGCCGCGCAGTCGGACCCTACAGACCCTCAATCAACAATGCAGGAGAGCCACCATGGCCAACACTTCGTTACGCAAAGCCTCATTGGAAAGCATGGAAGCCGAGATCGAAAGTCTGCTCAAGTCCCTGGAAAGCCTCAAGGACGACGCTTCGGACGAATCGCGCAAAACCCTCAAGGCGCTGAAAAGCAACGCCGAGAGCGCGCTGAGACATTCGCGCAGCCTGCTCAGCGATGCCTATGAAGAAGTCAAAGTGAAAACCCGTGAAACCGGGATCGCCACCCGCGACTACGCCCAGCAGCACCCCTGGACCACCGCCGGCGTCGCCGTGGGCGCGCTGGGCCTGCTGGCCGCTTACCTGCTGTGCAAGCGCGGCAATTAAGGCGTCTGGCGCAGCTCGTTACTGAGCCACTGCGCCAGCTGCCGGGCGCGCCCGTCCGCGGCGCGCTTGGGTAGCCACAACGCCAGTTGCCCCGGGGTTTCACAGAAGCCCCACGGGGCAACCAGGCGTCCGGCACGCAGGTCCTCGGCCACCAGCGGCTGCGGCGCGATCGCCACACCCAGCCCGGCCACCGCGGCCTCCAGCAAATAATACAAATGCTCGAAACCCTGGCCGAACTTCAGCGCCCCGGCGTCGATGCCGTTCTGCCGTGCCCAGCTGGGCCAGGCCTGCGGGCGCGAGGTGGTCTGTAGCAACGTCTCGTTGAGCAGCGCACTGGCCGGCGCCTCGCGCAGTTGCTCGTAACGGCTGTAGCGGGGGCTGAGCACCGGGCCGATGCGCTCGCTGGCCAGCTCAAAGACCTGCATGTCCGCCGGCCACGGCGGCTCGGCGAATACCAGCAAGGCATCCAGCCCTGGCCGGCGCGGGTCGAGATCGCCTTCACCGGCCGACAGGTGCAGGCGCAGGTCCGGCAGGTCGGCATTCAGCCGCCCCAGGCGCGGAATGAACCAGCGCGCCAGCAGGCTGCCGGAACAGCCGAGCACGAAGGGCGCATCGACGGTGCTCTGGGTCAGCTCGGCGCAGACCGTGCGCAGGCGCTCGAAGGCATCGCTGCTGGCATCGCGCAGGCGCATACCGGCATCTGTGAGTTTAAGGCCGCGCCCTTCCTTGACGAACAGGCTCACCCCAAGATGCTCTTCGAGCACCTTCAACTGGCGGCTGACCGCGCCATGGGTGACGTGCAGCTGTTCGGCTGCCTGACTGACGCTGTTCAGGCGAGCGGTGGCTTCGAAGGCCCGGAGGGCGTTCAGCGGGGGCAGGTCGTGGCTCATGGGATATGTGAGTTTTCCTGACAGGTTGTGGCGATCTTATCGGTTTTCAGCCTGGGGCGTCAGGGGTAGAGTGAACGCCATTGTCTTTCCAGCATTCACCCTTTTGACGAATCACCGGGAGCGCCCCATGAACCAGACCAACCTGCGCAACGGTCCTGATGCCAACGGCCTGTTCGGCGCGTTCGGCGGCCGTTACGTCGCCGAAACCCTGATGCCGCTGATCCTCGACCTGGCCCGCGAATACGAAGCGGCCAAGGAAGATCCGGAGTTCCTCAAGGAACTGGCCTACTTCCAGCGCGACTACGTCGGCCGTCCAAGCCCGCTGTATTTCGCCGAGCGCCTGACCGAACACTGCGGCGGCGCCAAGATCTACCTCAAGCGCGAAGAGCTGAACCACACCGGCGCGCACAAGATCAACAACTGCATCGGCCAGATCCTCCTGGCGCGGCGCATGGGCAAGAAACGCATCATCGCCGAGACCGGCGCCGGCATGCACGGTGTGGCCACCGCCACCGTGGCGGCCCGTTTCGGCCTGGACTGCGTGATCTACATGGGCACCACCGACATCGAGCGCCAGCAGGCCAACGTGTTCCGCATGAAGCTGCTGGGCGCCGAAGTGATCCCGGTGGTCGCCGGCACCGGCACCCTGAAGGACGCGATGAACGAAGCCCTGCGTGACTGGGTGACCAACGTCGACAGCACCTTCTACCTGATCGGCACCGTGGCCGGTCCGCACCCTTATCCCGCCATGGTCCGCGACTTCCAGGCGGTGATCGGCAAGGAAACCCGCGAACAGCTGCAAGCCCAGGAAGGCCGCCTGCCGGACAGCCTGGTGGCATGCATCGGCGGCGGTTCCAACGCCATGGGCCTGTTCCATCCGTTCCTCGACGACAAGAGCGTGCAGATCATCGGCGTCGAAGCCGCCGGCTACGGCATCGAGACCGGCAAGCACGCGGCCAGCCTGAACGGCGGCCTGCCTGGCGTGCTGCATGGCAATCGCACCTTCCTGCTGCAGGACGAGGATGGCCAGATCATCGACGCCCACTCGATTTCCGCCGGCCTCGACTACCCGGGCATCGGCCCTGAACACGCCTGGCTGCACGATATCGGCCGTGTCGAATACACCTCGGTGACCGACGACGAAGCCCTGGCCGCGTTCCACCAGTGCTGCCGCCTGGAAGGCATCATCCCGGCCCTGGAAAGCGCCCACGCCCTGGCCGAAGTGTTCAAGCGCGCGCCGAACCTGCCCAAGGATCACCTGATGGTGGTCAACCTCTCGGGCCGCGGCGACAAAGACATGCAAACCGTGATGCACCACATGGAACACTCTCAACAAGAGCAATCCCAGCAGGAGAAACACTGATGAGCCGCCTGCAAACGCGCTTTGCCCAGCTTAAGCAACAGAACCGCGCTGCCCTGGTGACCTTCGTCACCGCCGGCGACCCGGGCTACGACGCTTCCCTGGCGATCCTCAAGGGCTTGCCGGCCGCCGGCGCCGACGTGATCGAACTGGGCATGCCCTTCACCGATCCGATGGCCGATGGCCCGGCGATCCAGCTGGCCAACATCCGCGCCCTGGAGGCCAAGCAAAACCTGGCGAAAACCCTGCAAATGGTTCGCGAGTTCCGTGTCGGCAACAACGACACGCCGCTGGTGCTGATGGGGTACTTCAACCCGATCCACCACTACGGCGTACCGCGCTTCATCGCCGAAGCCAAGGAAGCCGGGGTCGACGGCCTGATCGTGGTCGACATGCCGCCCGAGCACAACGCCGAGCTGTGCGACCCGTCCCAGGCCGCCGGCATCGACTTCATCCGCCTGACCACGCCGACCACCGACGACGCGCGCCTGCCGAAAGTACTGAACGGCAGCTCGGGCTTCGTCTACTACGTCTCCGTGGCCGGTGTGACCGGTGCCGGCTCCGCCACCCTGGAGCACGTGGAAGAGGCGGTGACCCGCCTGCGTCGCCACACCGACCTGCCGATCAGCATCGGTTTCGGCATCCGTACGCCGGAGCAGGCCGCGGCCATCGCCCGCCTCGCCGACGGCGTGGTGGTGGGGTCGGCGCTGATCGACCAGATCGCCAATGCCAGCAGTTCCGAGCAAGCTGTGGACGGCGTGCTGAGCCTGTGCGCCTCCCTCGCCGAAGGGGTGCGTCAAGCCCGTGTCAGCCAAGGGTAAAGTTCCTGATACAGAGGAATTCGCCTCAGAGTCCACAGACTAACCAGCAAGACCAAGGGGTTCAGAACCAGGTTCTGAACCCCTTTTTGTTGTTCGTGCTCTGAGGAAGACCCGATGAAAATGCCCAAACGCCTGATTGCCGGTCTCGGTGTGCTGATGCTCAGTGCCAGCCCGCTGCTGCACGCGGTCGCGGACCCACGTGACGACCACGACCGCGGCGGCCCGCAACCGGGTCGCTACGACAATCGAGGAGACAATCGGGGCGATGAGCATCGCGGCCCGCAGGCCGACCGCCGTGGTGGCCCACCCCGGGATTTCGGCCCGGTGCGCGAGACCATTCGCGACAACCACGCCTACTTCGTACGCGGCGCGCCGCCGCCCCACGGCATCCATCTGGTGCGCGGCCAGCCGCTGCCCCGCGGCTACTACGGCGAACGCCTGGACAACCGCGCCCTGGCGCACCTGCCGTACTACCCGGGTTATGAATGGCGGCGCATGGGCGCCGATATCGTGCTGATCGCGGTGGGCACGGGGATCGTCTACGAGATCCTCGATGGCGTGTTGTATTGATCGGCGCTGATGGCGCTTGAAAGGATGCCATCGCGAGCAAGCTCGCTCCTACAGAAAGCGCCTGACCTTGTAGGAGCGAGCGTGCTCGCGAAAAACCTCAAAAAATCGACAGGTCCAGCGGCCTGATCGCCCCCATCCAGACCGCATGCTCCGTGTGATCCTTCAGGTCGTCCCCGGTATCCGGGTGCAGAAACACCACCAGCCCGTTGCGATTGAGCGCCAGCCACGGCAACACCTCGCCCAGGTATTGCGGCTCGAACGCCAGCTGGCAGCTCCAGTCCGGGTGCGGGCCGACCGGCCGTTCATGCACCCGCCCCATCTTCAATGGAAACAATTGCGCCGCCTGCTCGCACAGGGCCCGCGCCTGGTCGATGGTGCTGGCGTCGAAATAGACATGGGCGTGATAGCCCTTGATGCGTTGCATGGAACCTCTCATGACAAAGTCGAACCCTGGCGACCGCCCACAGGTCATAACCTTAGCAGTGTAAAGAAACGGGCCGCGCCATGAAAAATGCCGAAACCCCGGTGGTCAAGCTGGTGCTCTACGGTGCCATGAGCAGCCTGGGCAGCGCGCTGATGGCGGAATTCCTGCGGCGCCAGCATGAAGTCATCGCCATCCTCGACGACCTGACGGCCCTCGAGCCCCTTCCCGGCTTGCGCACCAAATGCGGTGACCTGTTCGATGCCGCGCGGGTCAGGCAAAGCGTGGCCGGAGGCGACGTAGTGGCCTGCCTGCTGGATGCTCCGGGGCTGCCCATGGGCCTCGAACAGCAGGAAAACCTGCTGCTCGAACCCCGGGAACAACTTCGCGCGGTCGATGCGCTGATCGCTGGCATGCAGGCCGCGGGCGTCCGGCGCCTGTTCCTGGTGGGGCATTTCGAGGTGCTGGACCAGCCGGAGATGGAAGGCTACCCACACCACCAGACGGCCGAGACCATCCTCGACACGCTGCAAGGCAGCAGCTTGCGCTGGACCCTGGTGAATGCGCCGCAAAGCGTACCCGGGCTGACCCTGGAACACTTCAGCCACCCCATCGACAGCCTTGCACCCGAGCGGGTCGAGCCGGTGCAGCGACTGGCACGGGTAGCTGCCGGAATCGCCGATGAACAGCAGTTGAACCTGCATGTGGGCGAGCATGTGAACTTCGTGTGCTGAATCCTTATCGCGAGCAAGCTCGCTCCTACAGAAGGTTATGCGATCCCATGTAGGAGCGAGCTTGCTCGCGATGGCTTCCACGCCAACCCCAAACCTCAGATGGCAATCGAAGGCAGGCCCAGCCCGGTCAAAGATTGCGCGCTGTCGGCCTGCTCGGCCATCAGCCAGTCGAAAAACCGCTGGATCAACGGCCCGCGGCGTTTGCGCTGGGGCAGGACCACGTAATAGCCGTAGCGGGAAATCAGCGTTTCGCTGATCGGCCGGCACAACAGACCTTGCGCCAGCAAGTTATCCACAAGGTGGCGCCAGCCAATACCCACGCCCTGGCCACCGATCGCCGCCTGGATCAGCAGGGTGTAGTTGTCGAAACGCAGCTGCCCCGGCGCCGGCGGGGTGGCGATCCCCAACTCGCGGAACACGCCGCTCCAGTCGAACCAGTGGCTGCTGTTTTCCCCCTTCAAATGCAGCAGCGGAAACTCCAGCAGCGACTGGGCACCGAGGGGCAGCGGCCGCTCCTTGAGCAGCAACGGGCTGCACACCGGAAACACTTCCTCGTTGAACAGCCAGTGGCTTTCACCCTGCTTGAAACGGCCATCGCCAAACAGCACCGCCACGTCGATATCGGTGCGCAGCATGTTGTGGCTGCGCTCGCTGGTGACCAGGCTCACGTCCACCTGTGGATTGGCGGCGTGGAAGCGGTGCAGGCGCGGCATCAGCCAGTAGGCGGCGAAGGCGAAGTCGGTGGCCACCTGCAGCACCTCATGCTGGTGCTGGGCGGTGATGGCGCTCAGGCCGCTGTCGATGCTCTGCAAGCCGGCCTGCACCTGTTCGAACAACTGGCTGCCGGCCTCGGTCAGTTCGATGCCACGGTAGATGCGGTCGAACAGCCGGGTGCCGAGCTGCTCCTCCAGCCGCTTGATCTGCTGGCTGATGGCCGGCTGGGTGGTGCCCAGCTCTACCGCCGCGGCGGTAAAGCTGCGCTGGCGCGCCGCCGCCTCGAAGACGCGAAACAGGTCCAGGGACAGGTCGCCAAGCGCTTCATACATAAGCAGTGCTTATCCTAGTCATTGCCGTACATGGGCTTTACCGTAAATGCCTTGGGTTACATCCTCGATCGCAGCACTTTCGCATAACTGCCCACTATGGAATGCCGCGAATACATGAAGCGCAAGAACATTCTTTTCATCATGGCCGATCAGATGGCCGCGCCAATGTTGCCGTTCTACGGTCCATCGCCCATCAAGCTGCCGCATCTGAGCCGTCTCGCCGCCCAAGGCGTGGTGTTCGACGCCGCCTACTGCAACAGCCCGCTGTGCGCGCCCTCGCGTTTCACCCTGGTCAGCGGTCAGTTGCCGAGCAAGATCGGTGCCTACGACAACGCCGCCGACTTCCCCGCCGATGTCCCGACCTACGCCCATTACCTGCGCCGCCTGGGCTACCGCACGGCGCTGTCGGGCAAGATGCATTTCTGCGGTCCGGACCAGCTGCACGGTTACGAAGAACGCCTGACCAGCGATATCTACCCGGCCGACTATGGCTGGGCGGTGAACTGGGACGAACCGGACGTGCGCCCGAGCTGGTACCACAACATGTCTTCGGTGCTGCTGGCCGGGCCATGCGTGCGCACCAACCAGCTGGATTTCGACGAAGAGGTGGTGTTCAAGGCCCGCCAGTACCTGTTCGATCACGTTCGCGAAGACGGCGACCAGCCGTTCTGCCTGACCGTGTCGATGACCCACCCGCACGA
This sequence comes from Pseudomonas sp. NFPP07, assembly GCF_900115645.1. Classification (NCBI taxonomy): domain Bacteria; kingdom Pseudomonadati; phylum Pseudomonadota; class Gammaproteobacteria; order Pseudomonadales; family Pseudomonadaceae; genus Pseudomonas; species Pseudomonas sp. NFPP07. The sequence continues at coordinate 207,209 of NZ_FOXG01000011.1, read as the reverse complement.
CCCGTACACCATTCCCAAGGCCTTCTGGGACCTGTACCGCGACGAGGATATTCCGCTACCGCAGACCCCGGCCCAGACCGCGCTCGACCCGCATTCCCAGCGCCTGCTCAAGGTCTACGACCTGTGGGACAAGCCGCTGCCTGTGGATAAGATTCGCGACGCGCGTCGCGCCTATTTCGGCGCGTGCAGCTATATCGACAGCAACGTCGGCAAACTCCTGGAAACCCTGGAGGAAACCGGGCTGATCGACGACACCATCATTGTTTTCTCCGGCGACCACGGCGACATGCTCGGCGAGCGCGGCCTCTGGTACAAAATGCATTGGTTCGAAATGGCCGCGCGGGTGCCGCTGCTGGTCAGCGCGCCGGGGCAATTCAACGCCGGCCGGGTAAGCCAGGCGGTCTCGACCGCCGACCTGCTGCCGACCCTGGTGGAACTGGCCGGAGGCCAGCTGCAACCGGGCCTGGCGCTGGATGGCCGCTCCCTGGTGCCGCACCTGCAAGGGCAGGGAGGGCATGACGAAGTCTTCGGCGAGTACATGGCCGAAGGCACCATCAGCCCGCTGATGATGATTCGTCGCGGCCGCTACAAGTTCATCTACAGCGAAGACGACCCGTGCCTGCTGTTCGATATGGCCAACGACCCGCGCGAGCAGGAAGAACTCAGCCAATCGCCGCAACATCGCCCGCTATTCGAGGATTTTCTCCGCGAGGCGCGGGCCAAGTGGGATATCCCGACCATCCACCAACAGGTACTCGCCAGCCAGCGCCGCCGTCGCTTCGTCGCAGGCGCCTTGAGCCTGGGCAAGCTGAAGAGCTGGGACCACCAGCCACTGGTCGACGCCAGTGCGCAATACATGCGCAACCACATCGACCTCGACGATCTGGAGCGCAAGGCTCGTTATCCACAACCCTGCCCAAACCAATAACGTAAGGGGAAGAGCATGCAAAGGTTATCCACAGCAGTGACGGCCGCGCTTCTGGCGCTGGGCAGTGTTTCGATCCCGGCCCTGGCCTGGGCCGAACAGGGTTGCGAAACGGTGAAGATGGCCGACCCGGGCTGGAGCGACATCGCCGCCACCAACGCCATCGCCGGTTTCCTGTTGGACGGCATGGGCTACAAGGCCAAGATCGACACCCTGGCGGTGCCGATTACTTTCGGCGGGCTCAAGGACGGCCAGGTGGATGTGTTCCTGGGCAACTGGATGCCGGCGCAGCAGGGCTTCTACGACAAGTTCGTGGCCAATGGCGATGTCACCCAGCTGGCGAAGAACCTGGACGGCACCGAGTTCACCCTGGCGGTGCCGGATTACGTCTGGGACGCCGGCGTGCATGACTTCAACGACCTGAATAAGTACGCAGACAAGTTCGATAAGAAGCTCTACGGCATCGGCTCCGGGGCCCCGGCCAACCTGTCGTTGCAGGAGATCATCAAGAAGAACGACTTCAACCTCGGCCAGTGGAAGCTGATCGAGTCCAGCGAGCAGGCGATGCTCGCCGAAGTCTCGCGGGCGGTGAAAAGGCAGAAGTTCGTCACCTTCCTCGGCTGGACCCCGCACCCGATGAACGTGCAGCTGAAAATGCATTACCTCAAGGGCGGCGAGAAGTACTTCGGCGACACCGGCAGCGTCTACACCCTGACCCGCAAGGGGTATGCACAGGCCTGCCCGAACGTCGGCAAGCTGCTGGGCAACCTGAGCTTCACCCAGGAAATGGAGAACAGCATCATGGCCGAGGTGGCCAACAAGAAGGTCAGCAACTTTGACGCAGCCAAGGCCTGGATCAAGGCCAACCCGGCAGTGCTGGACAAGTGGCTGGACGGGGTGAAGACCCTCGACGGCAAGGAGGCGCTGCCGGCGGTGCAGGCCAAGCTGTAATCCACCTGTAGCCGCTGCCGCAGGCTGCGATAGGTCCGGCAGGACCTCAACGGGCTCGAAAACCCTGCGCCCCTGCGGGTCGATCGCAGCCTGCGGCAGCGGCTACAACCGTCACTGACGGGCCTTGCACGCTCCGATCTGACACTCCACCCTGACGCCTTTCGCCCCATCCCGACCGCGAGGACCCATGGCCTGGCCCAATCGCCATTCACTCTTGCCCTTCCTGAGCTGGCTGCCCCGGCAGACCCGCGCCAGCATCGGGCGCGACCTGCTGGTGGGCCTGAGCGGCGCCATCCTCGCCCTGCCGCAATCGATCGCCTATGCCCTGATCGCCGGCCTGCCACCGGAATACGGCCTGTATGCCGCCGTCGTCCCGGTGCTGATCGCCTGCCTCTGGGGTTCTTCCTGGCACCTGATCTGTGGCCCGACCGCGGCGATTTCCATCGTCCTCTACGCCAGCGTCAGCCCCCTGGCGGTGCCGGCGTCCCAGGACTACATCACCCTGATCCTGCTGCTGACCCTGCTCGCCGGCCTGTTCCAGTGGCTGCTGGGGCTGTTGCGCTTCGGCGCGCTGGTGAACTTCGTGTCCCATTCGGTGGTGCTCGGCTTCACCCTTGGCGCCGCGGTGGTGATCGCCCTGGGACAATTGCCCAACCTGCTGGGCCTGGACTTGCCGAGCGAAGCCACCGCGCTGAACAGCCTGACCTCGCTGTTCGCCCATCTCGATGCCGTGGACAAACCCTCGCTGATCCTCGGCCTGGGCACGCTGGTCGTGGGCCTGGCCCTGAAGCTGCTGGTGCCGCGCTGGCCCTCGCTGCTGATCAGCCTGATCCTCAGCGCTCTAGTGGTGTGGCTGTGGCCGGCGCTGTTCGGCCAGGTAAAACTGGTCAGCGCCTTTACCGGCCGGCTGCCACCGTTCAGCCCGCTGCCGCTGGACCTGGACATGATCCTGCGCCTGCTGCCCAGCGCCGTGGCGGTGGGCATGCTGGGGCTGGTGACCAGCCTGTCGATCGCCCGCTCGCTGTCGGCACGCTCCGAACAGTTGCTCGATGCCAACCAGGAAGTCCGCGCCCAGGGCCTGTCGAATATCGTTGGCGCGTTTTTCTCCGGCTATCTGTCGTCCGGCTCTTTTACCCGCTCCGGCCTGAGCTACGAGGCCGGTGCCTGTTCGCCGCTGGCCGGAGTGTTCTCGGCGTTGTGGGTGGCCTTGTTCGCCGTGGCCGGCGCGGCGCTGATCGCGCATATCCCGATCCCGGCCATGGCCGGGAGCATCCTGCTGATCTGCTGGGGCCTGGTGGACCACCGCGGCATTCGCGCACTGTTCCGGGTCAGCCGCGCCGAGTTCGCGGTGATGGGCCTGACCTGTGTCGCCACCTTGCTCCTGGAGTTGCAGACAGCGATCTATGCCGGGGTCCTGGCGTCGCTGTTCTTCTACCTCAAGCGCACCTCGCAACCGCGCGTGCAGCACGGACGCGAAGGCGACGAGGACATCCTGCGGGTCGGCGGCTCGATCTTTTTCGGCGCCAGCCATTACCTGCAAGTGCGCATGCAACGCTGCCATGCGCCGCGCCTGGTGATCGACGCCCGGCAGATCAACTTCATCGACTATTCCGGGGTGGCCATGCTGCACCAGGAAGCCCGCCGCCTGCTGCGGCAGAACCGCAGCCTGACCCTGCGTCGCGCGCGGGCCTCGGTGATCGAAGAGTTGAGAAAGCTCGAAGGCGCGGAGAAATGCCCGATCCGGTTTGAGGATTGAGCCGGGCGAAGATTATGTAGGAGCGAGCTTGCTCGCGATGAACCTCAACAATGATGCGCTGTGGCTGTCACACCGCCGCTTCGCGGCTATCGCGAGCAAGCTCGCTCCTACAATAGAAAGAAGGAAGCAGTGTCAGAGCGCCAGCTGGCGCCGCAGCTCCGCCAGCACCGGCGCAGTGTCCGGGCGCACGCCGCGCCACAGGAAGAAGGCTTCCGCCGCCTGCTCGGCGAGCATGCCCAGGCCATCCATGGAAATCGCCGCGCCATACTGGCTGGCCCAGCGACAGAAGGCGGTCGGCTCCTTGCCATACATCATGTCGTAGCACACCGTCTGGCCCGGCTCGATCAGGCTGGCGGCGATCGGCGGCACGTCGCCGGTGAGGCTGGCCGAGGTGGCGTTGATGATCAGGTCCACCGGCTCGCGCAGCCAGTCGAAACCACTGGCCGACACCGGCCCCAGGTCGCTGAACAGCTCGGCCAGCAGCTCGGCCTTTTCCACCGTGCGGTTGGCGATGATCAGCGACGCCGGCTGCTCCGCCAGCAGCGGCTCCAGCGCGCCACGCACCGCGCCGCCGGCGCCCAGCAGCAGAATGCGCTTGCCCTTGAGGCTGAAGCCGGCGTTGACCGTCAGGTCGCGCACCAGGCCGGCGCCGTCGGTGTTGTCGCCCAGCAGGCTGCCATCGGCGAGCTTGCTCAAGGTATTCACCGCGCCGGCGCGCTGGGCGCGGGCGGTCAGGCTGTCGGCCAGGCGGTAGGCCTCCTCCTTGAACGGCACCGTGACATTGGCGCCACGCCCGTCCACGAAGAACCCGCGGGCACAGCCGGCGAAATCGTCGAGGGGCGCCAGCAGGGTGGTGTAGACCAGCCGCTGCGCCGTCTGCTCGGCGAACAGCCGATGAATCAGCGGCGACTTGCTGTGGCCGATCGGGTTACCAAAAACGACATACTGATCCATCCAATAAAACCCTCATGCACATCCCTGTAAGGAACCAGCTTGCTGGCGACAGGGACGCTGCGCTGTTCTGTTCAATCGCATTATCGTCCAGCGCCGGCCAGCCGGCTGCAACGCTTTACGCAGAGCCCGCCAGCCAGTCGCGGTCCTGCAGGAAATATTCGGTCAGGCGCGCTTCTTCGCTGCCCGGCTCGGCTTTCCAGTCGTAGCCCCAGCGCACCTGCGGCGGCAGGGACATGAGGATCGACTCGGTGCGCCCGCCCGATTGCAGGCCGAACAGGGTGCCGCGGTCGTAGACCAGGTTGAATTCGACGTAGCGGCCGCGGCGGTATTCCTGGAACTCGCGCTGCTTCTCGGTGTAGCCCAGGGCCTTGCGGCGCTGGACGATCGGTAGGTAGGCCTCGAGGTAAGCGTCGCCGATGGCGCGCATGAAGGCGAAGCTGGTGTCGAAGTCCCACTCGTTGAGATCGTCGAAGAACAGGCCGCCGATACCACGCGGCTCATTGCGGTGCTTGATGTGGAAATAGCTGTCGCACCAGGCCTTGTAGCGCGGGTAGACGTCCGGGCCGAAGGGCGCGCAGGCCTTTTGTGCGACGCGGTGCCAGTGCACGCAGTCTTCCTCGTTGGCGTAGTAGGGGGTCAGGTCGAAACCGCCGCCGAACCACCAGACCGGCTCTTCGCCTGCCTTTTCGGCGATGAAGAACCGTACGTTGGCGTGGGAAGTCGGTACATGCGGGTTGTGCGGGTGGATCACCAGCGACACGCCCAGCGCCTCGAAACCACGGCCGGCCAGTTCCGGCCGGTGGGCGCTGGCGGACGGCGGCAAGCCGCTGCCGAACACGTGGGAGAAGTTGACGCCGCCTTTCTCGATCACCGTACCGTCGGCAATCACCCGGGTGCGCCCGCCACCGCCGGCCGGTCGGGTCCAGGCGTCTTCGACGAAGCGCGTACCGCCGTCTTCGGCTTCCAGGGCGGCGCAAATACGGTCTTGCAGGTCGAGCAGGTAGGCTTTTACGGCCTCGGTGCGGGTAGTCATGGCATCACCTTGAATCGGGCAAAGCTACGCGGCGCCAGGGATACAGCGGGGGGCCTGCGCAAATGGGCGCGTAGCATAACACCGCACAGGGGCCGGTCGCAGTTGACGGCGGTCAAGCATAGGAGTCCGATAAGGCACTTTCGCGACACGACCGAGGAGAGAGTGCAGATGGCCAAACGTATCCAGTTCCGTGCCCATGGCGGCCCGGAAGTGCTCGAGTATGTGGATTACCAACCCGCCGAACCGGGCCCGCAACAGGTCCGCGTGAGCAACAAGGCCATCGGCCTGAACTTCATCGATACCTACTACCGCAGCGGCCTCTACGCGCCACCGGCCTTGCCATCGGGCCTGGGCGCCGAAGGGGCCGGGGTGGTCGAGGCGGTGGGCAGCGCCGTGACCCGCTTCAAGGTCGGCGATCGCGTGGCCTATGGCAGCGGCCCGCTGGGCGCCTACAGCGAAGTGCATGTGCTGCCCGCGGACAATTTGGTGCACCTGCCGGACAGCATCAGCTTCGAACAGGCGGCCGGGGTGATGCTCAAGGGCCTGACCGTGCAGTACCTGCTGCGCCAGACCTACGAGCTCAAGGGCGGTGAAACCGTGCTGTTCCACGCCGTCGCTGGCGGAGTCGGACTGCTCGCCTGCCAGTGGGCCAAGGCCCTGGGGGTGAAGCTGATCGGTACCGTCAGCTCGCCGCAGAAAGCCGCGCTGGCGAAATCCCTCGGTGCCTGGGAAACCATCGACTACAGCCATGAAGACGTGGCCAAGCGCGTGCTGGAGCTGACCGATGGCAAGAAATGCCCGGTGGTCTACGACGGCGTGGGCAAGGACACCTGGCTGACCTCGCTGGACTGCCTGCAGCCACGGGGCCTGATGGTCAGCTTCGGCAACGCCTCGGGCGCGGTGGAGGGGGTCAACCTGGGCATCCTGGCGGCCAAGGGCTCGCTGTACGTCACCCGTCCGACCCTGGGCACCTACGCCAACAACGCCGAGAACCTGCAGGCCATGGCCGACGATCTGTTCGCCATGATCGCCAGCGGCAAGCTGAAGATCGAGATCGGTCAACGTTATCCGCTGGCGGAAGCGGCGAAGGCGCAGACCGAACTGTCGGCGCGGCGCACCACGGGTTCGACCATTCTGTTGCCTTGAAATGCATCGCGGGCGGCGATCCGGCTTGCCCGCGATAAACGACGACGCGGTGTCAGGCCGGACGCACGATCTTGCCGGTCACCAGGTCGCGGATCAGGCTCGGGTTCTTGCGCCCGCCCAGGCTGCCGCCCAGGACCATGTCCAGCTCCCCGCGGAAATACTGCTCGACGCGAATCCGCGTGCGGGCCGCAGGGCGTCCCTGAGGGTTGGCCGAGGTGGAAATCAGCGGCCCCACCAAGGCGCACAACTCACGCACCAGTGGATGATCGCTGACTCGCAGGGCCACGGTGTCGTGGACCCCGGTGACCCATTCCGGCAACAGATTCTGATGGGGTACCAGCCAGGTGTTCGGGCCCGGCCAAGTGCTGGCCATGCGATCGAGCCATTCCTGGGGAAAATCCTCGAAGAGAAAATCGAACTGGCGGATGTTGTCGGCGATCAGGATCAGGCCCTTGTCCACGGAGCGCGACTTGATGGCCAGCAACCGGTCCACCGCCTCTTCGTTCCACGGGTCGCAACCCAACCCCCAGACTGCTTCGGTTGGATAGGCAATCACCGCCCCTGCGCGAATTTCTCGTGCGGCTTGTTGCACACGCCAACTGCTGACCATTGCTGACTCTCCGGATTAAGGCTGTGCGCAGTTTACCGATCCTGCCTATAAAGCCTAGGGTCTGTACGAAAAGTCGGTGAGCGAAGGCAAGGCAAGGCAAAAACAGGCGAGGAAGCGGAGTTTAGGGGCCTAAATGAGCATTCCGAGCCTGTTTTTAACGCAGCATGGCCGAGCGCAGCCACTTTTCGTACAGAGCCTTAGCCTTTTGCCCGGGCAAACCAGCAACCGCCTTCGCACGTCGCATGGCCCTCCAGCTCCAGTTCGGTGAGCGCCGCCAGCACCCTGGGCAGGCTCCAGCCACTGGCCTGCACCAGGCCCTCGCTGGTCTGCGGCGCGGCATGCAACAGCGCCAGCAACGGGTGAGCGGGCGCAGCTGTTGGCGGGGCTGTGGATAACGGCAGCCGTTGCCAGCCACGCAGGGCTTCGAGGATATGTTCGATGGTTTCCACCAGCACCGCGCCATCGCGAATCAGCTGATGACAGCCCCGGGCTCCGGGGTGATGGATCGACCCGGGTATCGCATACACCTCGCGGCCTTGTTCGGCGGCGAGCCGGGCGGTGATCAGCGAACCGCTGGCGACGCTGGCCTCCACCACCAGCACGCCAAGGGACAGGCCGCTGATGATCCGGTTGCGCCGGGGAAAGTGGCTGGCGTGGGGCCCGGTCTCCAGCGGGAACTCGGAAACCAGCGCGCTGCCCTGGGCGATCATGGCGTCGGCCAGGCGCCGGTTGCGCTGTGGATAAAGTTTTTCCAGGCCGGTGCCCAGCACGCCGACAGTCTGTCCGCCGACCTCCAGCGCAGCCTGGTGCGCCGCGCCATCGATCCCCAGCGCCAAGCCGCTGGTGATGACAAAACCGGCCGCGGCCAGGCTGCGGGAAAAGGCCGCGGCGGTGTCCATCCCGGGCCGCGAAGCGCGACGACTGCCGACCACCGCCAACTGCGGTTTTTCCAGGATGCGTGGGTCGCCGGCGACAAACAGCAGCGGTGGCGCATCGGCGATTTCATTCAACAGCGGCGGGTAGTCCGGCTGGTCCCACATCAGTAAATGCTGGCCCGGACGCTCCAGCCAGGCCAATGCATGGCTGGCGCCATCACGCACTTCGGCGTTGCGCCGGGCCTCGGCCGCGCTCGCCGGCAGGCCCAGCGCGCGCCAGGCGCTGGCCGGTGCGCTGATGGCCTTGGAGGCCGAACCGAAGGCTTCGAGCAGCAGCTGAAAACGCTTCGGGCCGAGGTCCGGCAAGCGGTGCAAACGTAGACGGGCTTCCAGTTCCGCGGGGGAAACCGGAGCCTGGGCAGACAGTGACATGGGATCATCCTTGATCGTTATAAGCCCGGTCGCAGCAGGAATAAGCTGTGGATAACTCTGTTGGTAACTTGTTGAGGGTTTTTATGGGTTACGGACTTTGTCCATGATCGCCAGGGAACGGGAAGCGTTGAGCACCAGGCCGTAACTGAGCTTGTCGTAGGTGCGGAAAACCATCAGCAGACCGGCCCGCTCATCCGGCATCTTCACTTGTCCACCGGCTACCCGGTCGCGCACGGTTTCGCCGGTTTTCATTACCGCCAGCACGTTGCCTTCAGCCAGGCCATCGCGCCGTCCCTTGTTCAACGTCACCACGTCCAGCGCACCGATCTGGGTGACACCCCGTGGCACGTCGATGATCAGGCCCTCGACCGCCCGGCTCGGCGCGCTGGGGAAAAAGGTCGAGTTGATGACCCGCGGCTCGCCGCCGAACAGGCGGTCGCCCAGGCGCACTTCCTGGGTGGTGCGCTGCAATTGCAGGGTGGCGATATCGCCCTCGACCGCGACCACCTCGCCGCCGCCGATTTCGTCAGCATTGATCCCCAGTACTTCGCCGCTCTGCGGGTCGGTGTAGGTCTTGCCCTGGCGGAAGATTCCGTAGGCCGATTGCTCCGGGTCGAAGCGGCCGCGCGCGAAGATCCGGTCGCCGGTGCCGCTGAGTACCCGTTCGGCATCGCCGGCGACTATGTAGGGCGCGCTGTCGAAGGCGTCGGCCCGGTCGAGGATGCGGTTGCTCAGCAGAAAGCTGTCGATGGCCTGCAGTGGAATGCTCGGGATCGCCTCGGCCACCGGCGTGCGGCGCACCTGGGGCGAGAGCTTGACCGTACCCCGGGAAGCGCCGCGCTCCAGGGTCAGGCGTGGTTCGCCATCGACCCGGACCAGCGCCAGGGAGTCGCCGGGGTAGATCAGGTCGGGGTCGGCGAGGCTGGAATTGGCCTGCCAGAGCGCCGGCCATTGCCAGGGATCGCGCAGAAAGCGGCTGGCGATGCTCCACAAGGTATCGCCCGCCACTACGGTGTAGCGCTGTGGATAACCCTCCCGGAGCGGCACCTGCGCCTGGCCGAAACCGGCCCAGCCCACGAGCAGCAAGGCGAGTAGTGATTTCCTCATGCGGTGAATCCCTTTATTATGTGTATTCGCGTGAAACGCCAGCGCCTGTGCGCTCCCTGCTCCTGACCGAGCACGTTTTACAACGGTTGCCCTTCCAGAACCCGCAAGGCCTCCGACTCCGAACTTACTTCACACGTGTAGCAATTACGCTTATGGCCATTTTAAACATCCTCGAATTCCCCGACTCGCGCCTGCGCACTATCGCCAAACCAGTGGCCGTAGTGGACGACGAAGTGCGTCAGTTGGTCGACGACATGTTTGAAACAATGTATGAGGCGCCCGGCATCGGCCTGGCCGCTACCCAGGTCAACGTGCACAAGCGCATCGTGGTCATGGACCTGTCCGAAGACCGCAGCGAGCCGCGGGTGTTCATCAACCCCGAGTTCGAAGCGCTCACCGACGAAATGGGCCAGTACCAGGAAGGCTGCCTGTCGGTACCGGGCTTCTACGAGAATGTCGATCGTCCGCAACGCGTGAAAATCAAGGCCCTGGACCGTGACGGCCAACCTTACGAACTGATCGCCGAAGGCCTGCTCGCGGTGTGCATCCAGCACGAATGCGACCACCTCAACGGCAAATTGTTCGTCGATTACCTGTCCACGCTCAAACGCGACCGGATCAAGAAGAAGCTGGAAAAGCAGCATCGTCAGCAAGCTTGATTCCCTTCTTCCAAAGGCTTGCAGCGGCAAGCCTTTTTCTTTTCCGCGTGTTTATTACCGAGAACTCCCATGACTGAGCCACTGCGCATCGTCTTTGCCGGCACCCCGGAATTTGCCGCCGAACACCTCAAGGCCTTGCTCGATAGCCCTTACGAGATCGTCGCGGTCTACACCCAGCCGGACCGCCCGGCCGGGCGCGGGCAAAAGCTGATGCCGAGCCCGGTCAAGCAGCTGGCGCTGGAGCACGACATCCCCGTGCTGCAACCGCCGACCCTGCGCGACCCGCAAGCCCAGGCCGAACTGGCGGCCCTCGCGCCGGACCTGATGGTGGTGGTCGCCTACGGCCTGATCCTGCCGCAGGCGGTGCTGGATATTCCGCGCCTGGGCTGCATCAACAGCCACGCCTCGCTGCTGCCACGCTGGCGCGGGGCGGCGCCGATCCAGCGCGCCGTGGAAGCCGGCGACGCCGAGAGCGGCGTGACCGTGATGCGCATGGAAGCCGGCCTGGACACCGGGCCGATGCTGCTCAAGGTCAGCACCCCGATCAGCGCCACCGACACCGGCGGCAGCCTGCATGACCGTCTCGCCGAAATGGGCCCGCCGGCCGTGGTGCAGGCCATCGCCGGCCTCGCCGCCGCAACCCTGCAAGGCGAAGTGCAGGACAACAGCCTGGCCACCTACGCCCACAAACTGAACAAGGACGAAGCGCGGATCGACTGGAGCCGCCCTGCGCTGGAGCTGGAGCGCCTGGTGCGAGCCTTCAATCCCTGGCCGATCTGCCACAGCACGCTGAACGGCGAAGCGCTGAAGGTGCTGGCCGCCAGCCTCGCCGAAGGCAAGGGCGCACCGGGGACCATCCTCGGCGCCAGCAAGGACGGCCTGCTCGTCGCCTGCGGTGAGCAGGCGCTGTGCCTGACCCGCCTGCAATTGCCCGGCGGCAAGGCGCTGAACTTCAGCGACCTGTTCAACAGCCGTCGCGAGAAATTCGCCACCGGCACCGTGCTCGGACAAGCGGCGGACGCCCAATGAACCCGCGTCTGGCCGCCGCCAAGGCCCTGACTTCGGTCCTCAACGGCAAAGCCTCGCTCAACAGCTCGCTGCCAACCCTGCTGGACAAGGTCGAAGCGCGCGATCGCGGCTTCACCCAGGACCTGGCTTTCGGCACCGCGCGCTGGCAGCCACGGCTGGCGGCGCTGGCCGCCAAGCTGTTGCAGAAGCCGTTCAAGGCGGCCGATGCCGACGTCGAGGCGCTGCTGCTGGTGGGCCTCTATCAGTTGCTCTATACCCGCGTCCCGGCGCATGCCGCCATCGGCGAAACCGTGGGCTGCGCCGACAAGCTGAAAAAGCCCTGGGCCAAGGCACTGATCAACGCGGTGCTGCGCCGTGCCCAACGTGAGAGCGAAGCACTGTTCGCCGAGCTGGAGCGCGACCCGGTGGTACGTACCGCCCATCCGCGCTGGCTGCAAAAATCCCTCAAGGCGTTCTGGCCCGAGCAGTGGGAAGCCATCTGCGCCGCCAACAACGCCCATCCGCCGATGATCCTGCGGGTCAACCGCCGCCATCATTCCCGCGCCGCCTACCTCCAGTTGCTGGGCGAGGCCGGCGTTGCCGCCAAGCCTTGCGTCTATAGCCAGGACGGCATCGTGCTCGATGAAGCCGCCGACGTGCGCGCCCTGCCGGGCTTCGCCGAAGGCTGGATCAGCGTGCAGGACGAAGCCGCGCAACTGGCCGCCGAGCTGCTGGAGCTGGCGCCGGGACAGCGGGTGCTGGACGCCTGCTGCGCGCCCGGCGGCAAGACCTGCCACATCCTCGAAGTCGAGCCCGCGCTGGCCGGCGTGGTCGCGGTGGACCTGGAAGCCAAGCGCCTGGTGCGCGTCCAGGAGAACCTCGACCGCCTGGGGCTGAACGCCGAGCTGATCGCCGCCGACGGCCGCGACACCGCCGCCTGGTGGGACGGCAAGCCGTTCCAGCGCATCCTGCTGGACGCGCCGTGCTCGGCCACCGGGGTGATCCGCCGCCACCCGGATATCAAGCTCACCCGTCAGGCCGACGACATCGCCGCCCTGGCCAGCCTGCAAGGCGAACTACTGGACGCCATGTGGTCGACCCTGGAAGTCGGCGGCATCCTGCTGTACGCCACCTGCTCGACCTTGCCGACCGAAAACACCGAGGTCATCGAGGCGTTCCTGGCCCGTACCCCGGGTGCTCGCGAACTGGACATCGCCGGGCAACTGGGTCAGCCTCCGGCCGGCCTGAAGCAACCCCACGGTCGCCAGCTGCTGGCGCAAGAGGGCGGCCACGACGGGTTCTACTACGCCAAGCTGATCAAGATTGCCGCCGCGCGCGGTCAATAAATGTTCTAAGGGAGTGACTGGATGAAGATCATCATCCTCGGAGCAGGGCAGGTGGGCGGTTCCCTGGCGGAACATCTGGCCAGCGAAGCCAACGACATCACGGTGGTCGACACCGACGGCGATCGCCTGCGCGATCTCGGCGACCGCCTGGACATCCGCACCGTACAGGGCCGCGGTTCGTTCCCGACGGTGCTGCGCCAGGCCGGCGCCGACGATGCCGATATGCTGGTCGCGGTGACCAACAGCGACGAAACCAACATGGTCGCCTGCCAGGTCGCCCATACCCTGTTCCACACCCCGACCAAGATCGCCCGGGTCCGCGAGGCGGCCTACCTGACCCGCGCCGGCCTGTTCGACAACGAGGCGATTCCGGTCGACGTGCTGATCAGCCCGGAACAGGTGGTGACCAATTACATCAAGCGCCTGATCGAACACCCCGGCGCCCTGCAGGTGATCGACTTCGCCGAAGGCAAGGCCCAACTGGTGGCGGTCCGGGCCTATTACGGCGGGCCGCTGGTGGGGCAGCAACTGCGCCAGCTGCGCGAGCACATGCCCAACGTCGACACCCGCGTGGCGGCGATCTTCCGCCGTGACCGGCCAATCCTGCCCCAAGGCGATACGGTGATCGAGGCCGACGACGAAGTGTTCTTCATCGCCGCCAAGGCCAACATCCGCGCGGTGATGAGCGAGATGCGCCGCCTCGACGAATCCTACAAACGCATCGTCATCGCCGGCGGCGGGCAGATCGGCGAACGCCTGGCCGAAGCCATCGAAAGCCGTTACCAGGTGAAGATCATCGAGATGAACCCGGCGCGTTGCCGCTACCTCTCGGACAACCTCGACAGCACCGTGGTCCTGCAAGGCAGCGCCTCGGACCGCGACCTGCTGATGGAAGAGAACATCGCCGACGCCGATATCTTCCTGGCCCTGACCAACGACGACGAGGCCAACATCATGTCCTCGCTCCTGGCCAAGCGCCTGGGGGCGAAGAAGGTGATGACCATCATCAACAACCCGGCCTATGTCGACCTGATCCAGGGCGGCGATATCGATATCGCCATCAGCCCGCAGCTGGCCACCATTGGAACCCTGCTGGCCCACGTGCGCCGTGGCGATATCGTCAGCGTGCACTCGCTGCGCCGTGGCGCGGCGGAAGCCATCGAGGCGATCGCCCATGGCGATGCCAAATCGAGCAAGGTGATCGGCCGCGCCATCGAGGACATTGCGCTGCCGCCAGGCACCACCATCGGCGCGATCATCCGCGACGAGGAAGTGCTGATCGCCCACGACGACACGGTGATCGAAGCCGGCGACCACGTGATTCTGTTCCTGGTGGATAAAAAACATATCCGCGATGTCGAGAAGCTGTTCCACGTGGGCTTGAGCTTCTTCTGATCCGGGACCTGCGCTGTCAGGACCGGCCAATCGCGAGCAAGCTCGCTCCTACAATGAGAGACGTACATCCCTGTAGGAGCGAGCTTGCTCGCGATAGCTGTCTCGAATACGCCACATAACCGTCGAAGGAACCCTCCCCATGCTCGAATCCCTGGAAAAAATGCTCGCCAAGGGCATGGATAACTCGCTGCTGCGCTTCGGCCTGGGCAAGGGGTATCTGGATCTGCACGAATACGCCAAGGCCGCCGAACACCTGCAACGCTGCGTCGGTTTCGACCCCAAGTATTCGGCGGCGTGGAAGCTGCTGGGCAAGGCCTATCAAGGCCTGGAGGACTATCCAGCGGCGCGCCAGGCCTGGGAACAGGGCCTGGAAGCGGCCCGCGGGCATGGCGACAAGCAGGCGGAAAAGGAAATGACGGTGTTCCTCAAGAAGCTCGAGCGCCAGGGCAAAGGCGGACTGTAGGTAGCCGCTGCCGAGCTTGCGAGGCTGCGTACGAGGACGTAGTCCTCGCTAAACCTGAACACCGGGATTGTCAGACGAATCGCAGCGCCTGGTCTTGCGACCGCTTCGCAGCCGATCGCAGCCTCGCAAGCTCGGCAGCGGCTACAGAGGCAATGTCCGGACGCTTCACAGGTAACGCAGGCCGATACCCTCGGCGTCCACCAGCACCACCTCCATCTTCACCCGCGGCGCGTTCATCGGCAGGCCTTGCACCTGGCCGTAGACCACCGCGCCCTTGGGCAGCGCCGCCAATGCCGGGTGCTTGACGTACACCCCGCTGGCGGACAGATTGCGCGTCTGCCCCAGGCACTCGCCGAAGCTTTCGTGCTGGATCTTGATCCTCAGGGATTTGCGCGAATCGGGCATATGCTGTGCTCTGCTTCAGCCTTTGTGGATAACCTTGGGCGAAAGGTTATCCACAGATCGTGCCAGGCGGTCAGTACCAGCGTTCTTCACCAGGCGGACGTTTCTTGAAACGCTTCATGCTCCACATGTACTGGCTCGGATAAGCCCGCACATAGCGCTCGACCACCTGGCTCATCGCCGCGCAGGAGGTTTCGGTGTCGGTGCTGTACATCGCGTCCGGCGCGGCTTCGAGGATCACCTTGTAGCCCGAACCGTCGGGCAGGCGCAGCGCATGCAGGAACACCCCGACCGCCTTGCCGCCGGCGAGCATGTTCGGCACGAACTTGCTGGTCAGCGCCTGGGTGGCGAAGAAGGGCACGAAGATCCCGGCGGATTCGGCCGGTTCCGGGTCGGCGGGAATGCCCACCGCCCCCCCTTTGCGCACTTCCTTGATGACACTGAGGATGCCTTCCTTGGTCGAGGCCGCCACCCGGTTGCCCAGCTGGACCCGCTGCTTGCGCAGCAGTTCGTCCACCGCCTTGAGCTTCGGTGGGCGGTAGAAAATGATCGGTTTGCACTGGCTGCAATAGAAGTGGTTGAGCACTTCCCAGTTGCCCAGGTGGCTGGTGATGCCGACCACGCCCTTGCCCGACGCCAGCGCTTCTTGCAGCACCTCGAGGCCCTCGACTTCACGCACCAGGGCGATCGAACGCTCGGCCGGCCAGATCCAGGCGCAGGCGCTTTCAGTCAGGGACTTGCCGATATCTTTCAGGCTCTGTCCCACTAAACGCTCGCGCTCGGCGGCGTCCATCTGCGGAAAGCACTTGGCCAGGTTGATCCGCACCACATCGCGGGAACGGTTGGGGGTCTTCCACATGATCCAGCCGATGGCCGAACCGACCGCCTGCACCGCGCGCCAGGGCAGCAGGGCAAACAATCGCAGAGCGCCCACCAGCAGGGCGCCTTTAAACTTATCCACAGGTGACTCCTGATATCCGGGTCATGAACCTTGTCGCAAGCCGGTTATTCTAACCGGCCATCACAGGCTGTGTGAAAACGTCGCGAGTGGAAGGCAAGACAAGGCAAAAACAGGCGAGGAAGCAGAGTTTAGGGGCCTAAATGAGCATTCCGAGCCTGTTTTTAACGCCGTATTGCCGAACGCAGCAGTTTTCACACAGCCTGTGGAGCGAGGATGGCGTAGCGATCGCAGTCGCGGGTGTGATCCATGACCATGCCCGAAGCCTGCATCAGCGCATAACAGATGGTCGGCCCGACAAAGGTGAAGCCGGCCTTTTTCAGCCCCTTACTCATCGCTTCGGCCTCTGGGGTAACCGCCGGGACTTCGCTGCGATCCTTGAAATGATTGATTTTCGGCACCCCGCCGACGAACGACCAGAGGAATTCCACCGGGTCTTCCAGCGCCATCCAGGCCTGGGCGTTGCGCCGGGCGGCAGCGAGTTTGAGACGGTTGCGGATGATTCCGGGATCGAGCATCAACTCGTCGATTTGTGCATCGCTCATCTGCGCCACGCGCTGCACATCGAAGCCGAACAGAACCTGGCGATAACGCTCGCGCTTCTTCAGGACGGTGATCCAGGACAGGCCGGCCTGGAACCCTTCGAGCAATAACAACTCGAACAAACGCTGCGCATCGCGTAGCGGCACGCCCCACTCCTGATCGTGGTACGCCATGTACAGGGGATCTTCGTTGCACCAAAAGCAGCGTGGCATAAGGCTCCAGTGGGCGTGCGCACAACTGAATCGGGTATACTCCCGCTCTTTAAATCGCAGCCCAAGTAACAGGTGAATTTCGTGAGCCAGCCTACGCCAGCCGTGCGTACCTTCCAAGACTTGATCCTCGCCCTCCAGCAATACTGGGCCGAGCAAGGTTGTGTGGTACTTCAGCCCTACGATATGGAAGTAGGCGCCGGCACTTTCCATACCGCCACGTTCCTGCGCGCCATCGGCCCGGAAACCTGGAACGCCGCTTATGTGCAGCCCAGTCGTCGCCCGACTGACGGCCGCTACGGCGAAAACCCGAACCGTCTGCAGCACTACTACCAGTTCCAGGTGGTCTTGAAGCCGAACCCGGAAAACTTCCAGGAGCTGTACCTGGGCTCGCTCAAGCACGTCGGCCTCGACCCGCTGGTGCACGACATCCGTTTCGTCGAAGACAACTGGGAATCGCCGACCCTCGGCGCCTGGGGCCTGGGCTGGGAAGTCTGGCTCAACGGCATGGAAGTGACCCAGTTCACCTACTTCCAGCAAGCCGGTGGCATCGAGTGCTACCCGGTGACCGGCGAGATCACCTACGGCCTGGAACGCCTGGCCATGTACCTGCAGGGCGTGGATTCGGTCTACGACCTGGTCTGGGCCGACGGTCCGTTCGGCAAGGTGACCTACGGCGACGTGTTCCACCAGAACGAAGTGGAGCAGTCGACCTACAACTTCGAACACGCCAACGTCGAGAAGCTGTTCGAACTGTTCGATTTCTATGAAAGCGAAGCCAAGCGCCTGATCGAGCTGGATCAGCCGCTGCCGTTGCCGAGCTATGAAATGGTCCTCAAGGCCTCGCACACCTTCAACCTGCTGGATGCCCGTCGCGCGATCTCCGTGACCGCACGCCAGCAGTACATCCTGCGTGTGCGCACCCTGGCGCGTTCCGTTGCGCAAGCCTACCTGCTGGCCCGCGCCAAGCTGGGCTTCCCGATGGCGACCCCGGACCTGCGTGATGAAGTGTTGGCTAAGTTGGAGGCGGCACAATGAGTGCGCAAGATTTTCTGGTTGAACTGGGCACTGAAGAACTGCCACCCAAAGCCCTGAACACCCTGGCCGAAGCCTTCCTGGGCGGTATCGAAAAAGGCCTGCAGGCCGCCGGCCTGAACTTCGAGACCAAGCACGTCTACGCCGCGCCGCGCCGCCTGGCGGTGCTGATCAGCGGCCTGGCCACCCAGCAGCCAGATCGCAGCATCAACCTCGACGGCCCGCCGCGCCAGGCCGCCTTCGACGCCGAAGGCAACCCGACCCAGGCCGCCCTGGGCTTCGCCAAGAAATGTGGCGTGGAGCTGAGCGAAATCGACCAGAGCGGGCCGAAGCTGCGCTACAGCCAAAGCATCAAGGGCAAGCCGACCGCCAGCCTGCTGCCGACCATCGTCGAAGACTCGCTGAACGACCTGCCGATTCCGAAACGCATGCGTTGGGCTGCGCGCAAGGAAGAGTTCGTGCGTCCGACCCAATGGCTGGTGATGCTGCTCGGTGACCAGGTCATCGACTGCACCATCCTCGCCCAGAAAGCCGGTCGCGACTCCCGTGGCCACCGCTTCCATCACCCGCAAAGCGTGCTCATCACCTCGCCGGCCAACTATCTGGACGACCTGCGCGCCGCCTACGTGCTGGCCGACGCCAACGAGCGTCGCGAGCTGATCAGCAAGCGCACCGAAGAACTGGCGCGCCTGCAGGAAGGCACCGCCATCGTTCCAGCTGATCTGCTGGACGAAGTGACTGCCCTGGTGGAATGGCCGGTGCCGCTGGTGTGCTCGTTCGAGGAACGTTTCCTCGAAGTGCCACAGGAAGCCCTGATCACCACCATGCAGGACAACCAGAAATACTTCTGCCTGCTGGACGTCGACGGCAAGCTGCTGCCGCGTTTCATCACCGTGGCCAACATCGAAAGCAAGGACCCGCGCCAGATCATCGAGGGCAACGAGAAAGTCGTTCGCCCACGCCTGACCGACGCCGAGTTCTTCTTCAAGCAGGACAAGAAACAGAAGCTCGAAGACTTCAACCAGCGCCTGCAGAACGTGGTGTTCCAGGAGAAGCTGGGCAGCGTCTACGACAAGGCCGAGCGCGTCTCGAAACTGGCCGCGTTCATCGCCCCGCGCATCGGCGGCGACGCCCAGCGTGCCGCGCGCGCGGGCCTGCTGTCGAAGTGCGACCTGGCCACCGAAATGGTCGGCGAGTTCCCGGAAATGCAAGGCATCGCCGGTTACTACTACGCCCTCAATGACGGCGAGCCGGAAGACGTCGCCCTGGCGCTGAACGAGCAGTACATGCCGCGTGGCGCCGGCGCCGAGCTGCCAAGCACCGTCACCGGTGCCGCCGTGGCCATCGCCGACAAGCTCGACACCCTGGTCGGCATCTTCGGCATCGGCATGTTGCCAACCGGCAGCAAGGACCCGTACGCGCTGCGTCGTGCCGCGCTGGGCGTGCTGCGCATCCTGATAGACAAGAAGCTCGACCTGGACCTGACCGAAGCCGTGGCGTTCGCCGTCAGCGCGTTCGGCAGCAAGGTCAAGAGCGCCGGCCTGGCCGATCAGGTCCTGGAGTTCATCTTCGACCGCCTGCGTGCCCGTTACGAAGACGAAGGCGTGGATGTCGCCACCTACCTGTCGGTCCGTGCCCTGAAGCCGGGTTCGGCCCTGGACTTCGACCAGCGCGTGCAGGCCGTGCAGGCCTTCCGCAAGCTGCCGGAAGCCGCCGCGTTGGCCGCGGTGAACAAGCGCGTCTCGAACCTGCTGAGCAAGGTCGAAGGCAGCGTGCCGACCACCGTGGAAGCCAAGTACTTCGACAACGCCAACGAGTTCTCCCTGTACTCGGCGATCCAGCAAGCGGACCAGGCCGTGCAGCCAATGGCCGCGGCGCGCCAGTACAGCGAGACCCTGGCCCGCCTGGCCGCCCTGCGCGAGCCGGTCGACGCCTTCTTCGAGAAGGTGATGGTCAACGCCGAAGACGCCAACGTGCGGGCCAACCGCTACGCGCTGCTGGCACGTCTGCGAGGTCTGTTCCTCGGTGTCGCCGACATCTCGTTGCTGGGGTAAGGCGTACGTGAAACTGCTGATTCTCGATCGGGACGGAGTGATCAATTACGACTCCGACGCTTACATCAAATCGGTGGAGGAGTGGATTCCGCTCCCCGGCTCGGTCGAAGCCATCGCGCAGTTGAGCAAGGCCGGCTGGACGGTAGCGGTCGCTACCAACCAGTCGGGCATCGCTCGCGGTTACTACGATGTGGCCACCCTCGACGCCATGCACGAGCGCCTGCGCGCTCTGGTGGCCGAGCAGGGCGGCGAACTCGGCCTCATCGTGTACTGCCCCCATGGCCCGGACGAAGGTTGCGCCTGCCGCAAACCCAAGCCCGGCATGTTGCAGACCATTGCCCGGCACTACGCAGTGGATCTGGCTGGTCTATGGTTTGTGGGCGACAGTCTCGGTGACCTGGAAGCCGCAAAAGCCGTCGACTCTCAGCCAGTTTTGGTAAAGACCGGGAAGGGCGAAAAGACCCTGGGTAAAACCCTACCGGTAGGCACCTTGATTTTTGACGACCTGGCGGCAGTTGCCGCTGAACTTATCCACAATTAGAGTCCTTCTGAGATCCTGACCAAGGATTGTTCGGGAGTGCGCTTTTTTAGAGGCGGGCAATGCCCGCAACGGTAAACGCCGCTATGTCGATCCTGCAGGCAATCAGAACCTTCTTCTTTTACCTGCTGCTGGGCACCAGTTCGTTGCTGTGGTGCTCCCTGAGCTTTTTTATCGCGCCCTTCCTGCCGTTCAAGGCGCGCTATCGCTTTATCAACGTCTATTGGTGCCGCTGCGCATTGTGGCTGACCAAGGTGTTTCTCAAGATCAACGTGGAAGTGAAGGGTGCGGAAAACATCCCCGAGCGCCCTTGCGTGATCGTCTCGAACCACCAGAGCACCTGGGAGACGTTCTTTCTCTCGGCCTATTTCGAACCGCTGAGCCAGGTGCTCAAGCGGGAGCTGCTGTATGTGCCGTTCTTCGGCTGGGCCATGGCCATGCTGCGTCCGATCGCCATCGACCGCGACAATCCCAAGGCCGCGCTCAAGCAGGTCGCCAGCAAGGGCGACGAGCTGCTCAAGGACAATGTCTGGGTACTGATCTTCCCGGAAGGCACCCGGGTGCCTTACGGCCAGATGGGCAAGTTCTCCCGCAGCGGCAGCGCCCTGGCGGTCAATGCCGACTTGCCGGTGCTGCCGGTAGCGCACAACGCCGGCAAATACTGGCCGAAGACCGGCTGGGTCAGGCACCCCGGCACCATCACCGTGGTGATCGGTGCGCCGATGTACGCCGAAGGCTCCGGACCACGGGCCATCGCCGAGCTCAACGACCGGGTCGCGGCCTGGAATGAGCAGGCGCAGCGGGACATGGGTTCGCTGCCTCCGGTAGCCGCGGCGCCGGACAAAATGGCCATCTGAGTTTCTGTGGATAACCTGTGTACCGTTTTATTGGAAATCGCTATATAAAATCCATAACCAGATGATTTATATACATATTTCCTAAACCCATAAAATACCGAAAAACGTGCATAAGTTTTCTGGATACGAAAAAACCGGCCTGGAGCCGGTTTTTTTCGCCTATCGATATTCAGTCCGTGAGTAGAGGCAATTGCAGGCTGAAGGTCGTCCCCTCGCCGACCACGCTACGGCAGACAATCCGCCCTTCATGCCGGTCGACCACCGCCTTGACCATCGACAACCCAAGCCCCAGGCCTTCGCTGCCCTGCGCCGAGGCGAAGCGCTGGTACTGCACGAACAGCTGCGGCAGTTCATCGGCCGCAATGCCTTTGCCCTGATCGGTGATATCGCAGGTCAGCCAGCCCTCCGTACACGCGACTTGCACCCGGACAGTCGAGCCCGACGGGCTGTACTTGATGGCGTTTTCCAGCAGGTTGAACAAGGCCCGGGTCAGCAGGGACTGATCGGCCAGCACCATGCCTTCGGCATCGTCGTCGAGGTCATGCACCAGCTGGATGTTTTTCAGCTGGGCGATGGTCATGGCCTGGTCGAACGCATCCAGCACCAGCATGGCGAACATGCTCGGCTGGAACTGATAGGCCTCGGACTCGGCCTTCGCCAGTTGTACGAAGGCTTCGGTGAGCCCCAGGGCGCGACGCACCTGGAGTTCGATCTGGCTGTAAATCCGCGTGTCGCCCGAGCCCTGGTGCCGCTGTACATCGAGTAAGGCCAGGATCGCCGAATGAGGCGCGCGCAGGTCATGGGACAGGAAGCGCAACAGGGTGGCCCGTTGCTGTTCGGCGTCTCGTTCCAGGCTCAGGTCGGTGAGGCTCAGCAGCCAGCCGATCGGCGTATCGCTGTCGATCGGCAGCAAGGGCGCCAGGTCCACGCGCAGGCTGCGCTGCTCAATATCCCGAAACTCCACAGGCTGCAGTTGCGACAGGGCAGGGCGTTGCCCGTCCTGCAAACCGGGATAACCCAGGCCGGCCAACTGGTGGACCAAGTCCTCGCCGATCAGCGCGTTGCCAAACACTTCGCGGGCGTTGCGATTGGCCAGCAACACACGGCCGTCCGGATCGCTGATCAGGGTAGCCACCGGCAGGTATTCCAGGCCGTCGGCAATGAACCGGCGAGTGTCGCGGGTGCGGCTCAATGCCTGCTCCAGGGCCACGATCTGCCCCTGCAGTACATCCCCTGCGGGAGCCTGAGTGCGTCGGCGCTCGGGCAGTACCTTAGGCTCGCTGTCCAGGCGCGCCAGCTCCCAGCCGAAGTAGGCCAGGATCACGCTCAGGCGGCGCCAGTTCCAGATCAGGTACGCCAGCAACATCCCCAACAGGCTGGCCACCGGTGGCCACCACAGCCCCAGGCGCAGCAGCCCGGCCGAACCGAGCAGGGCTGCCGCCATGCAGGCCAGGGTCAGCCACAACGCATGCCGCGGCCGCACCAGCAGCAATCCCAGCAGGGCCGCTACCAGCAGCACCGACAGCGCCGCGACCGGCCATTGCCCGAGGGCGACGATGGTGCGCTGCTGCAACAAGCCATTGAGCAGGTTGGCCTGGATCTCGATACCTGGGGTGGTGCCGACACTGGCCGACTGCGGGGTGACATAGCGGTCACCCAGGCCGGGCGCGGTGGTGCCGATCAGGATCAGCTTGTCGCGCAACAGCTCCGGCGGGACTTCGCCGCGCAATACGCTGACATAAGGAACACTGGGGAAACCGCCATGGGGACTGATGAAGGGGATGCGTACTGGGTTGCTGCGCAGCCAGCCCTGGGCGATTTGCGCGGTGTCCGAACCGGGCATCGACAGGGCCGTGCCCGGGTATGCCTGTTGATAAAGCAGCCAGGCCAGTTGCGCCTTCGGTGCCTGCGGTGGGCCTTCGCGCAGATAGACGCTGCGAACCGTGCCGTCGGCGTCGGCCTCGGCATTGATATGGCCGACCGCCTTGGCGCACTGACTCAACGCCGGCACCGGTTCGATCTCACCCAGCGGCTGGCCGTAGCGGGCCACGCTCTCGCGCAGCAGGGGCAGGAATACCTTGCCCTCGCGGCAGACCGCCTGGGCCAGTCGTTGATCGTTTTCGGGAATGCTGTCGGGTTCGCTGAAGATCACGTCGAACAACACGCCCTGGACCTTGGCCGCCGTCAGCCGATCCAGCAGGTCGGCGTGCAGGGTGCGCGGCCAGGGCCACTGGCCCAGCTGCTGCAGGCTGTAGTCGTCGATGGTGATCATCAGCAGCCGCGAATCGACCGGCAGCGGGCTGAGCCGCCGCAGGTTGTCATACAGCAGGTTATTCAGCGCCAACCCGTGGCTCAACGACAGCAGGGCGGTCAAGGGCAGCAGGATCAGGCTGACCCATGCCCATTCCCGCACCAGACCGCCAAACAGTCGCTGGGCTTGCGTCGGCTCCCGGCCCTCGGGTCGGCGCCAGCGCCTCACCGACAAACCGCCGCGCACTTACTGAACACGCGTGGTCCTGGGGTAATAGAAGATGTCATAGACGCCCGTCTCTCCTTCGAGTCCGTGCTCATCGAAAGCAGAAAGGCGGACATGATAAAAAAACGCTTCCAGGCCGCTGAAGTTGACTTCCGGCGTGCTGGAGAATTGTTCCTGCTTGATATTGAGGAAGCTTTTGTCGGTCGCCACCTGGGCCCGGTAACGCTTGGCGCCCGGCAAGGGCTTCATGATCAGTTGCCAGACCGGCAGATCGCCCGTCTGGCCCGCCTGGCCCATCAGTTGCGGCGCGGGTAACAGATCGACTGGCTTCAGCGGGCCTTCTTTCTGGATGCGCAAACCCTGGCGAGCCATGACCTGGACTTCACCGGGAACCGGCCCGACCGGTTTATCCACAGGGCGTTTCTTGCCCAGGGTCTTTTTCGGCGCTTCGTCGTCTTCGCGGTTGACCGCTACCTGGCCGTTGAGCACTTCCACCAGCGACTGCTGATCGTCGTTACGCACCCGGAAGTGCGTGCCGCGTACACCCAGCACGCCGATCGGCGTGACGATCTGGAAACGGTCGTAATCGCTCGGGCGCTTGATGACATAGGATTCGATCTGCCCCTGCTCGAGCGCGACCTGGGGGATCGCATGTTCTTCGTTCAGGTGCAGGGTGATCTGGGAACTGGAGGGCAGTACCACCAGCGAGCCATCACCCAGGGACAGGCTGACGAATGCCGAAGGCGAGGTCTTCACCCCTTCGAGTTCATCGACGCTCATGCCTTCTTCCAGGGGCACCTGGTTACCCTTGGCATCCAGCTTCCAGGCTTCGCCCGTGAGGTGCTCGACCGTCGCCGGCAACGGCTGGCCACGGCATTGCTGGTTTTCATCGATATAGAGAGGGCGCTTGGGTGCTGCAACGGCAACCTGCACCGTGGAAAAGGCCAGTGCGCTACCGAGAAGAAACGACACGAGCATGGCCCGGTGGCGGATGTGCAAGGAGGTCATGGGTTCATAGGTCCGTAGTCGCGCTCTTCTGAAGTCCGTGCCATTAGAACTGCATTGTTAGCGTTCTGACCATACCTCTCGAACCAAGGCCGGCCAGGGTCATTCCCTTACGGGACAAACAGCACAACCGCTGGAGAGCGGCTGCGCTGCTTGGCTCCATGCCGGCCGGATGCGAATCGGCGCATCCGGCCACACGGGTCAGTCCCGCTCGATGGAGATCAACCGATAGGCCAGGGCTCCCAGCCCTGCGCCCAACAGAGGTGCTACCCAGAACAGCCACAGCTGGGACACTGCCCACTCACCGGCGAAGAAAGCTACCGCGGTGCTGCGGGCCGGGTTGACCGAGGTATTGGTGACCGGAATGCTGATCAGGTGGATCAGGGTCAGCGTCAGGCCAATGGCAATCGGGGCAAAACCGGCTGGAGCACGCTTGGCGGTGGCACCCAGGATGATCAGGAGGAACATCGCCGTGAGCACAACTTCGGTCAACAGCGCAGCAAACATCGAGTAGCCACCAGGCGAGTGCTCACCATAGCCATTGGCCGCGAAGCCCGCCGACGCGTCGAAACCGACCTTGCCGGAAGCGATCAGGAACAGCACGCCACCCGCGGCGAGTCCACCGAGAACCTGGGCGACGATATAAGGCAGCAGCCGGCTACCCGGGAAACGCCCACTCAACCACAGGCCAACCGAGACTGCGGGGTTGAGGTGAGCCCCGGAAATCGGACCCAATGCATAAGCCATGGTCAGGACGCTCAGGCCAAAGGCCAGGGCTACCCCCAGATAACCGATCCCGAACTGCGGAACGCCGGCCGCCAGTACGGCGCTCCCGCACCCGCCCAGGACCAACCAGAACGTACCGAAAAACTCAGCGCCGAATGTCTTCATCAGAGGCCTTCACAGATAAAAAATGAGGAGTTGTTTGTTGGCTGGCGGCGCCGTGGGGCCGCGCGGGAGAGGAGGGATGACACATCCCTGTGTCGAAGCATTACGTCCTGAGGAGGCACTCCCTGTATTCCCCTGTACTGCAAATCGAGGCCAGGCCTCGGTCTGACGCCCGCCAATCCGGCGGTTGACACTCCCTGTGTCGGAGCACTTCCGAATGCCCCTGTGTGCCACTCAGCGACTACGAATTTACCGGCATGGTGTGGAGGCCGGGCCGGTTTGCAATATTTGTTCAGAATTGTCTGATCTAGAACACCCAACGCTGCTGCTCCTGATAGACCATTGGCTGGGTCATCTGTGGCGCGCTGATCGGAGCGAATCCCTGGGAATCGCTGAACCCGATAGTGGTTACGGACGGGCTGAAATAGCGCTGCACCGGCAAGGCGTAGTCCGAAGACGGCAGCGCAGGCTGCTCCGCGGTTGAACCCAAGCCCAGGCAAGCCGCGAGCATCAGTGTGGTAAATCGAGCCAGGCCCGCTGCCCGCGCAATGCCTGCGTAGAGCAACCGCCCCTTCCCCAGAAGGTTCCCCATAGTCCTTTTCCTCGCACATTCGAGCCGGTATCGTTCTGCAATGAATGCAGGCCGGATGGACAGTACTCCTGTCGGCTACCGGCTATATGACATCAGCGTATCGAGCAAAGGTATGAACCAGAGCAATTCGCCACAATTGTTCAGATTCGTCTGATCAGCCTAAACTCAGCGCCAGGTAAGGCCTCAAATAAAGCCATCAGCATTCTCTCGCGATAAAAGGAACTGCCCCGCATGCGTGTCGCAATACTGGATGACGAGCCCGCCGAACTGGCGCGGGTGGAACAGACACTGCGACAGATCCCCGGCCCCGGGGAACAGCCATGGACGCTGCACAGCTTCGAGCGTGGCGAGGACCTGCTGCGGCAGCTGCGGCGCGAAACCTTCGACCTGCTGATTCTCGACTGGCAGTTGCCAGACCTCAGTGGGCTGTCGTTGCTGCGCTGGACCCGTGAACACATGGAGGCACCACCGGCGGCCATCATGCTCACCAGCCGCGATGCCGAGAGCGATATCGTCCAGGCCCTGAACACCGGTGCCGACGACTATGTGAGCAAACCTTTCCGCCCCAACGAACTCAAGGCACGGGTAACCGCCGTCCTGCGGCGTCATGGCTTGCAGCGATCGGCAGCCGTCGAGGTGCAAACCTTCAACGACCTGGCCTTCGATGACGCCGAGCTGACCGTGACCCGTGCCGGCAGCCCGATCAGCCTCACCGAACGCGAGTACCGCCTGGCCCGCTGCCTGTTCGCCAACCTGGGTCGGCCGTTATCCCGGGAATACCTCTACGAACGCTTCTGGACCCACGAGGAAATCGTCTCCTCCCGTCCCCTGGACACTCACATCTACCGCTTGCGCAACAAGCTGGGGTTGACCGCGGATCGTGGCTGGCAGTTGCTGACCATCTATGGTTATGGCTATCGCCTGGAAAGTGTTTCAGCGGCCGAGTAGGGCGCCTCTTTTTACCAGGCAATAAAAAAGGCCAACGCTGAGCGTTGGCCTTTTTCATTTCGGCGATGCAACCCGGATCAGAAGTCCAGGTTGGATACCGCCAGGGCGTTGCTTTCGATGAAGTCACGACGAGGCTCGACCGCATCACCCATCAGGGTGTTGAAGATCTGGTCGGCGCCGATGGCGTCTTCGATGGTGACCTTGAGCATGCGGCGCACGCTTGGGTCCATGGTGGTTTCCCACAACTGATCCGGGTTCATCTCGCCCAGACCTTTGTATCGCTGGATGGTGTGGCGCTTGGTACTTTCGGTCATCAGCCAGTCCAGGGCTTCCTTGAACTCGGTCACCGCCTTCTTGCGCTCGCCGCGCTGAATATAAGCGCCTTCGTCCAGCAGGGAGCTCAGTTGAGCGCCGAGGGTGACGACGGTCTTGTAGTCATTGCTGCCGAAGAAGTCGCGGTTGAAGGTGACGTAGTTCGACAGACCGTGGGAGATCAGTTCGACCTCTGGCAGCCACACATTACGTTCACGGTCTTCACGCAGACTGGCCTTGTAGACCAGGCCGGACTTCTCGACGGTGCGCAGGCGGACTTCATACTGGGCCAGCCAATCCTGCATCGCCGCGTGATCGGAGAGTTGCTCCAGACTCACGGCCGGCAGGTAGATGAAGTGCTCGGTCAGCTCTTGAGGGTACAGGCGCGACAGACGCTTGAGGGTCTTCATGACCATGCGGAAGTCGTTCACCAGGCGCTCCAGCGCCTCGCCGGAAATACCCGGTGCTTCTTCGTTCAGGTGCAGGCTCGCATCTTCCAGGGCCGACTGCGTCATGTACTCTTCCATGGCGTCGTCGTCTTTGATGTATTGCTCTTGCTTGCCTTTCTTGACCTTGTACAGCGGCGGTTGAGCGATGTAGATGTAGCCACGCTCGATCAGCTCCGGCAACTGACGGAAGAAGAAGGTCAGGAGTAGGGTACGGATGTGCGAACCGTCGACGTCGGCGTCGGTCATGATGATGATGTTGTGATAACGCAGCTTGTCGATGTTGTACTCTTCGCGGCCGATGCCGCAACCGAGTGCAGTGATCAAGGTGCCGACCTCTTGCGAGGAAATCATCTTGTCGAAGCGCGCTTTCTCGACGTTGAGGATCTTGCCCTTGAGCGGCAGGATCGCCTGGGTCTTACGGTTGCGTCCCTGCTTGGCGGAGCCGCCAGCAGAGTCACCTTCCACCAGGTAGAGTTCGGAAAGGGCAGGGTCTTTTTCCTGGCAGTCCGCCAGTTTGCCCGGCAGGCCGGCGATATCCAGCGCGCCTTTACGACGGGTCATCTCACGGGCTTTACGCGCTGCTTCACGGGCGCGGGCGGCGTCGAGCATCTTGCCGACCACCAGCTTGGCTTCGTTCGGGTTTTCCAGCAGGAAGTCGGAGAAGTACTTGCCCATTTCCTGTTCGACCGCGGTCTTCACTTCGGAAGACACCAGCTTGTCTTTGGTCTGGGAGCTGAACTTCGGATCCGGCACCTTGACCGAAATGATCGCGGTCAGGCCTTCGCGGGCATCGTCACCGGTGGTGGCGACCTTGTGCTTCTTCGCCAGGCCTTCCTGCTCGATGTAGTTGTTCAGGTTACGCGTAAGCGCCGAACGGAAGCCCACCAGGTGGGTGCCGCCGTCGCGCTGCGGAATGTTGTTGGTGAAGCACTGCAGGTTTTCGTTGAAGCTGTCGTTCCACTGCAGGGCGATTTCCACGCCGATGCCGTCTTCACGCTGCACATTGAAGTGGAACACCTGGTTGACCGCAGTCTTGTTGGTGTTCAGGTATTCAACGAACGCACGCAAGCCGCCTTCGTACTTGAACAGCTCTTCCTTGCCGCTGCGCTCGTCCTTCAGAACGATACCGACACCGGAGTTGAGGAAGGACAGTTCACGAATCCGCTTGGCCAGGATGTCCCAGCTGAAGTGGATGTTCTTGAAGGTCTCGCTGGAAGCCTTGAAGTGAATCTGGGTACCGGTGGTTTCGCTGTCACCGACGATCGCCATAGGTGCCTGAGGCACACCGTGAACGTAGGTCTGTTCCCAGATCTTGCCACTGCGGCGAACGGTCAGGACCAGTTCTTCGGACAGGGCGTTCACTACCGACACACCCACACCGTGCAGACCGCCGGATACTTTGTAGGAGTTGTCGTCGAACTTACCGCCGGCGTGCAGCACAGTCATGATGACCTCGGCTGCGGAAACGCCTTCTTCTTTATGCACGTCTACCGGGATGCCGCGACCGTTGTCACGCACGGTAATGGATTCGTCCGGGTGGATGATGATGCTGATGTCGTCGCAATGGCCGGCCAGAGCTTCGTCGATCGAGTTATCGACCACCTCGAACACCATATGGTGCAGACCGCTGCCATCGTCGGTGTCACCAATGTACATACCGGGACGTTTGCGTACGGCATCCAAACCTTTCAGCACTTTAATGCTGCTCGAGTCGTACGTGTTTTCTTCGCTCATGCCTTCACTCCCGATGGTCGTGGGTCTGGGTGATACGGCCCTGTTCCACGTGGAACAGGGCAACTGGCGTTTCCGTCTGCCAGCCTTCCCTCAATAATTCGTGGTCTACACAGGTGATGAACACCTGGCAGCGTAAGTCTTCCAACAAGCGACAAAGTGCGCGGCGATGCTGCTCGTCCAGTTCGGACGGCAAGTCATCCACCAGATAAATACACTGACCGCGCCGGGCCTGGCTGACCAGATGCCCCTGGGCGATCCGCAAGGCACAGACCACCAACTTCTGCTGACCGCGGGACAAGATGTCCGCAGCGTTGTGTGCGCCCAATCTGAGACGCAAATCAGCACGTTGGGGGCCGGCCTGGGTATGACCCATTTGCTGATCACGATGGAGGGATGTCGCGAGCACTGCACTGAGCTCTCGCTCTTTATCCCAACCACGGTAATAGCTAAGCGTTAAGCCCTCGAGCTCTACCAGCTCGCTCAAGGTCCGCTCAAAGACTGGTTTCAAGGCTTTGATATAAGCGCGGCGGTATTCATCAATTTCAGCGCTGGCCTGACACAGTTCCCTGTCCCAGGCTGCTTGCGAAGCGGCGTCAAGTGTACCATGCCGCAGCCATGAGTTCCGCTGCCGCAGGGCCTTCTGCAAGCGCTGCCAGGTTGACATGAAGCGGGGTTCCACGTGGAACACGCCCCAATCAAGGAACTGGCGCCTGATTTTCGGAGCACCTTCCAGCAAGCGGAAACTGTCCGGGTTGATCAACTGCAGGGGCAGGATCTCCGCCAGTTGCGCCGCGCTGCGGGCGTTCTGCCCGTCGATGCGAATCTGGAATTCACCCTGGCGATCGCGAGATATTCCCAGGCTGCTGTGTCCTCCTTCCGCCAGCTCGACCTGACCAAACACCGTACAGGCGAGTTGCTCGTACTGGATCACCGGCAATAAACGAGCACTGCGAAACGAGCGAGCAAGCCCCAGCAAGTGGATGGCTTCCAGCACGCTGGTTTTGCCACTGCCGTTGGCGCCGTAGAGGAGATTGATGCGGGGAGAGGGGGAGAAGGTCACCGGGTGCAGATTGCGCACCGCGGTGACCGAGACGCGACTGAGGGACATCTAGCTTCTGCTGAGCATGATTACAGGCGCATCGGCATGACAACGTAGGCCGAGTCGTCGTTGTCGGATTCCTGCACCAGCGCACTGCTGTTGGAATCGGACAGGATCAGGCGTACCTGTTCGGTGGTCATCACGCCCAACACGTCGAGCAGGTAGCTCACGTTGAAGCCGATCTCCAGCGAACCGCCGTTGTATTCCACACCTACTTCTTCTTCTGCCTCTTCCTGCTCCGGGTTGTTCGCCTGGATTTTCAGCTGACCGTTGGCCAGTTGCAGACGGATACCGCGGTACTTCTCGTTGGACAGAATCGCGGTACGGCTGAAGGCCTCACGCAGCGCCTGACGGTCACCCAGTACCAGCTTGTCACCGCCCTTAGGCAGCACACGCTCGTAGTCCGGGAACTTGCCGTCGACCAGCTTGGAGGTGAAGGTGAACTCGCCGGTGGTAGCGCGGATATGGTGCTGACCCAGCACGATGCTGACGATGCCATCCGGCTCGGTGAGCAGGCGGGCCAGTTCCAGGATACCTTTGCGCGGCACGATCACCTGGTGGCGATCCGGCTGACCGATATCGGCCTGCATCGAGCACATGGCCAGGCGGTGACCGTCGGTGGCCACGGCGCGGATGATGCCGGCGGAGACCTCCAGCAGCATGCCGTTGAGGTAATAACGCACGTCCTGCTGGGCCATGGCGAAGCTGGTGCGCTCGATCAGGCGACGCAGCTTGCTCTGCTCCAGCTGGCAGGTCAGCGAACCCGGGCCTTCTTCCACGGTCGGGAAGTCGTTGGCCGGCAAGGTGGACAGGGTAAAGCGGCTACGGCCAGCCTTGACCACCAGCTTCTGCTCGTCGACCTTGATGTCGATCAGCGCATCGTTCGGCAGGCTCTTGCAGATGTCCATCAGCTTACGCGCCGGGACAGTGATTTCGCCTGGCTCCGCCGGCTCTTCCAACTGCACGCGA
Source organism: Pseudomonas sp. NFPP07 (assembly GCF_900115645.1). Classification (NCBI taxonomy): domain Bacteria; kingdom Pseudomonadati; phylum Pseudomonadota; class Gammaproteobacteria; order Pseudomonadales; family Pseudomonadaceae; genus Pseudomonas; species Pseudomonas sp. NFPP07. Next base: position 175,481 of record NZ_FOXG01000011.1, on the reverse strand, counting down.
CCGACCAGCTCGACTTCCAGGTCGGTACCGGTCAGCGACAGTTGCTGGCCTTCGACAACCAACAGCACGTTGGAAAGTACCGGCAAGGTCTGACGACGTTCGACGACGCCGGCGACCAGTTGCAGGGGTTTCAACAGGGCTTCGCGTTGAATGGTGAAATGCATGGTCTAGTCCCTTGCCTTAATAAGCTGCGCTGGAGTCATCAAGTGGTCAGAGTACGCAGCAGGTTCTTGTAGTCCTCGCGGATGTCCGCGTCGGATTCCTTAAGTTCATTGATCTTGCGGCATGCGTGCAAGACCGTAGTGTGATCGCGGCCGCCGAACACATCGCCGATTTCCGGCAGGCTGTGGTTGGTCAGTTCCTTGGACAAGGCCATGGCTACCTGGCGCGGACGCGCGACAGAACGCGAGCGACGCTTGGACAGCAGATCGGAGATCTTGATCTTGTAGTACTCGGCGACAGTACGCTGAATGTTATCCACAGAGACCAGCTTATCCTGCAGGGCCAGCAAGTCTTTCAGCGATTCGCGAATCAGCTCGATGGTGATATCGCGCCCCATGAAGTGCGAGTGGGCGATGACACGCTTGAGCGCACCCTCCAGCTCGCGCACGTTGGAGCGAATCCGCTGGGCAATGAAGAACGCCGCATCGTGAGGCAGTTCGACTTTGGCCTGGTCGGCTTTCTTCATCAGGATCGCGACGCGGGTTTCCAGTTCCGGTGGCTCTACCGCCACCGTCAGGCCCCAGCCGAAGCGCGATTTCAGGCGTTCTTCCAGGCCTTCGATCTCCTTCGGATAGCGGTCACTGGTGAGAATCACCTGTTGGCCGCCTTCGAGCAGGGCGTTGAAGGTGTGGAAAAACTCTTCCTGGGAACGCTCCTTACGGGCGAAGAACTGGATATCGTCGATCAGCAACGCATCCACCGAACGGTAGAAGCGCTTGAATTCGTTGATCGCGTTGAGTTGCAACGCCTTGACCATGTCCGCCACGAAGCGCTCGGAATGCAGGTACACGACCTTGGCATTCGGGTTCTTCTTTAATAGGTGGTTACCCACAGCGTGCATCAAGTGGGTCTTACCCAAACCTACGCCCCCATAAAGGAAGAGCGGGTTGTAACCATGCTTGGGGTTGTCGGCTACCTGCCAGGCCGCGGCGCGGGCCAGCTGGTTGGACTTGCCTTCCACAAAGTTTTCGAAGGTAAAGGTGCGGTTCAGGTAACTGGTGTGCTTGAGCGCACCTTCCACCTGAACGGTGCGCTGTTCGGCGCGTACTGGAGCCTGCTGCGAGCTGGCCCCCGCCATCGGGTCGAAGCTGTCACGAGAGGGTTCTTCGCTGACTTCGGCGGCTTTCTGGGTCGCCGGTTTGGTCGGTGCGGCCGGAGCCGGCGCAGCGACTGGGGCGGCAGCGGCTGCCTGCTGAACCTGAGAGGCAACCGCGGCGGCCAGCGGAGCATTGGGTGCCGCACGAGGAGCGGAACTGCGTTTGCTGCCTATTAATAAGGAAAGCGCCGGCGCCATGCCATTGCCATGCTCATCCAGCAGCTCGAGCACGCGGCCCAGGTACTTTTCGTTGACCCAATCGAGAACAAAACGATTCGGTGCGTATACACGCAACTCGTCGCCTTCGGCTTCGACCTGTAGCGGACGGATCCAAGTGTTGAATTGCTGGGCAGGCAGCTCATCACGCAGAAGCTCCACGCACTGCTGCCAAAGTTCCACTGACACGGATATCCCCTAAGTTGAAAGCCGGTGAGGCAAAAACAAGCCGCCATTGTAGCGACCAGACGCACACTTATCCACATGTAGGTTGATCACAGGGCACTACGAATCAACGCTTTATCCCGAAAAAACACGACCAATGGTATGTGCATAAGCTCTGTGGATAACCATGCCTGAGGGCATTGCACAACTGGGGGCGAAAATCGGTGGATAACCAGCTTGTGGATAACTCACCTTTCCACACACAGCTTTTCCGATAGCGCAGCACAGGCAGAGCACCGTTTCTCGACAGTGTTGTCATTCTCTGTACATCACGGTCTACAAGGGCTGAATGTAGTTATCCACAGACAGAGGCATCCCTAGCCTTTATAAGCGTTACAGAAAAGCTTTAAATAATTCCCTTCTTTATTTTTATATCTGGTTGACCGGGTTCTTCAGTCTTCGATGTGGAGATACCCAGACAAAGGAAAAGCTGGTTGGAAATTGACCTAGAGGCTTGCTTTCTCTAGAATCGCCGATCTCTTAAAACGGGGGCCATTCCGGCCCGTTGTGGACGAACCAGGTAACACGACAATGAAACGTACTTTCCAACCAAGCACTATCAAACGCGCTCGTACCCACGGTTTCCGTGCTCGCATGGCTACCAAGAACGGTCGTGCCGTCCTGTCGCGTCGTCGCGCCAAAGGTCGTGCGCGTCTGGCAGTTTGATACTCCGGCACTGGAGGTGAGTCAGGACTTCAGTCGGGAAAAGCGTCTGCTTACCCCCCGGCATTTCAAGGCAGTCTTTGACTCCCCTACCGGCAAGGTTCCGGGGAAAAATCTCCTGCTCCTTGCGCGCAACAACGATCTGGATCATCCCCGTCTGGGGCTGGTTATCGGAAAAAAGAGCGTCAAGCTCTCCGTTGAGCGCAATCGCCTCAAACGTCTGATGCGCGAATCGTTTCGCCTGCACCAGGATGCTCTGGTCGGCTGGGACATCGTTATCGTCGCGCGCAAAGGTTTGGGCGATGTAGAAAACCCCGAATTGATTCAGCATTTCGACAAGCTCTGGAAGCGTCTGGCCCGTAACAAGCCGGCACCAGCAGCCAAACCCGAAACTGTAGGGGTAGACAGCCCGAATGCGTAAACTGGCACTCGTTCCGATCCAGTTTTATCGCTATGCCATTAGTCCTCTGATGGCCAGTCACTGTCGTTTCTACCCCAGCTGTTCCTGCTACGCGTATGAAGCCATCGAAAATCATGGCCTTCTGCGCGGTGGCTGGCTGACCTTTCGTCGTTTAGGTCGCTGTCATCCGTGGAATCCCGGTGGTTATGACCCGGTTCCACCTATCCCTACCTCCCGTTCTTCTTCGATGGCCGAGTAATCATGGATATTAAACGCACGATCCTGATCGTCGCCCTGGCAATCGTGTCCTACGTCATGGTTCTTAAGTGGAACCAGGATTATGGCCAGGCTGCCCTGCCGACTCAGAATGTTGCTGCCAACACTGCCACCCCGGCTCTACCGGATACGCCTGTTGGTAACAATGCTTCCGCCAGTGCCGATGTACCCAGCGCGAATACCGATACCAGCACCCCTACCGAAACTCCGGTAGCGGCAAGCAAAGACCTCATCCAGGTAAAAACGGATGTGCTCGATCTGGCTATCGATCCTCAAGGTGGTGATATCGCCCAGCTGAAGCTGCCGCTGTATCCACGTCGTCAAGACCATCCGGAAATTCCGTTCCAGCTGTTCGATAACGGTAGCGAACGTACTTATCTGGCGCAAAGCGGTCTGACCGGTACCAACGGTCCGGATGCCCGTCCTGCTGGACGCCCGGTTTACTCGACCGAGAAAAAGACTTATCAACTGGCTGACGGCCAGAATCAGCTGAATGTCGACCTGAAATTCAGCGATGCCGGCGTCAACTACATCAAGCGTTTCACCTTTACCCGCGGTCTGTACGATCTGAAAGTCACCTATCTGATCGACAACACCAGCGACAAGGCCTGGACTGGCAACCTGTTTGCCCAGCTCAAACGCGACGCCAGCTCCGATCCTTCTTCCAGCACCGCCACCGGTACCGCGACTTACCTGGGCGCCGCCCTGTGGACAAGTTCCGAGCCGTACAAAAAAGTGTCGATGAAAGATATCGACAAGGGCTCGCTGAAAGAAACCGTGCAAGGTGGCTGGGTTGCCTGGCTGCAACACTACTTCGTGACCGCCTGGATCCCGGCGAAGAACGAAAGTAACGTGGTGCAGACCCGCAAGGATAACCAAGGCAACTACATCATCGGTTTCACCGGCCCGGCGCTGACCGTTGCACCAGGTGCCAAGGCTGAAACCACCGCCACTCTGTACGCCGGTCCGAAGAGCCAGGCCGTGCTGAAAGAGTTGTCCCCAGGCCTGGAACTGACTGTCGACTACGGTATTCTGTGGTTCATTGCCCAGCCGATCTTCTGGCTGCTGCAACATATCCACAGCATTGTGGGTAACTGGGGTTGGTCGATCATCTTCCTGACCATGCTGATCAAGGGGATCTTCTTCCCACTGTCGGCGGCCAGCTACAAATCCATGGCGCGCATGCGTGCAGTGGCACCGAAACTGGCGGCTCTGAAAGAGCAACATGGCGACGATCGGCAGAAAATGTCGCAAGCCATGATGGAGCTGTACAAGAAAGAGAAGATCAATCCGCTGGGTGGCTGCTTGCCAATCCTCGTGCAGATGCCGGTGTTCCTGTCCTTGTACTGGGTACTCCTGGAAAGCGTGGAAATGCGCCAGGCACCGTTCATGCTGTGGATTACCGACCTGTCGATCAAGGATCCGTTCTTCATCCTGCCGATCATCATGGGCGCCACCATGTTCATCCAGCAGCAGCTGAACCCGACTCCTCCGGATCCGATGCAGGCCAAGGTGATGAAAATGATGCCAATCATCTTCACCTTCTTCTTCCTGTGGTTCCCGGCGGGTCTGGTGCTGTACTGGGTTGTGAACAACTGCCTGTCGATCGCCCAACAGTGGTACATCACACGTAAGATCGAAGCGGCTACCAAGAAAGCAGCTGCCTGACCTACTCTGTGGATAACCACTCAAAACGCCCCCTAGTGGGGCGTTTTGCTATCTGTCACTTTTGTCTGCCTCTTTATGTCTGGAGCGGGTTATGAATGTCCCTCGTGAAACCATCGCAGCCGTCGCCACCGCCCAGGGGCGTGGTGGTGTGGGCATCGTGCGTATTTCCGGACCGTTGGCCAGCATTGCCGCCAAGGCCATCAGCGGCCGCGAGCTGAAACCGCGTTACGCGCATTACGGGCCGTTTTTCAACGATCGGGACGAGGTCCTGGATGAGGGGATCGCCCTGTATTTCCCGGGGCCGAACTCCTTTACTGGCGAAGACGTGCTGGAACTTCAGGGCCACGGCGGCCCGATCGTCCTGGATATGTTGTTGCAGCGTTGCCTGCAGCTGGGATGCCGCCTGGCCCGGCCGGGGGAATTCAGCGAGCGCGCGTTCCTCAACGACAAGCTCGACCTGGCCCAGGCCGAAGCTATCGCCGACCTGATCGAAGCCAGTTCCGCACAGGCCGCGCGCAATGCCTTGCGCTCTTTGCAGGGGGCATTCTCCAAGCGTGTGCATAACCTGACCGAGCAACTGATCGCGCTGCGCATCTACGTCGAGGCGGCCATTGATTTTCCCGAGGAAGAAATCGACTTCCTGGCCGATGGCCATGTCCTGCAGATGCTCGACGCGGTGCGCGACGAGTTATCCACCGTGGTCCGCGAAGCTGGCCAGGGCGCCTTGCTGCGTGATGGCATGACTGTGGTCATCGCTGGCCGGCCGAATGCCGGCAAGTCCAGCCTGCTCAATGCCCTCGCCGGACGCGAAGCGGCGATTGTCACCGAGATCGCCGGCACCACCCGGGATGTGCTGCGCGAACATATCCACATCGACGGCATGCCGTTGCACGTTGTGGATACCGCAGGGTTGCGCGATACCGAGGACCAGGTGGAAAAGATCGGCGTGGAACGTGCCCTCAAGGCCATTAGCGAGGCCGACCGCGTATTGCTGGTGGTCGACGCCACGGCCCCGGAAGCGCTGGACCCCTTTGCCTTGTGGCCGGAGTTCCTGGAACAGCGGCCGGATCCGGCGAAAGTCACTTTGATTCGTAACAAGGCCGACCTGACCAACGAAGCGATCGCCCTGGAGGTCAGCGACGATGGCCACGTGACTATCAGCCTCAGTGCCAAGGCAGGCGGCGAGGGCCTGGAACTGCTGCGTGAGCACCTCAAGGCCTGCATGGGTTACGAACAGACTTCCGAAAGCAGCTTCAGTGCACGCAGGCGTCACCTGGAAGCCTTGCACCACGCCAGCGACGCGCTTGAACATGGCCGTGCGCAACTGACCCTGGCCGGTGCCGGCGAGCTGCTGGCTGAAGACCTGCGCCAGGCCCAGCAATCCCTGGGAGAAATTACCGGCGCTTTCAGCTCGGACGACCTGCTGGGCCGGATCTTCTCCAGCTTCTGCATCGGTAAATAACCCCATCTCCCTATAGGAGCAGCCGTTCGACGGCTTGGTTGCTCGTGATGCTCATGACGGTGTTCCGCCGGCATCACGGGCAAACCCGCTCCTGCAATCCCTCGTACTCCCCATCATTTCCAAGTTTGTCGGGCGCAATTGGGCGCTTCGGCGGATTTCTCGTGGGCGCCCTTTGGTCGGCTGAGCCTTTTTCTGTGGATTAAGCCCTGTGAATAACTGCCCTTAGGCTCAGTTGATAACAGGGCGTCAAAACTGAGGAAAACCCGCTCTGTGGATAAGCATCACTTTAATCCACAGGCTTACACCGGTTATCCAAGGGCCTCGTTGCTACCTAACCACAGACTTTTGAATCTCTGTACACGTTGAAAACAAAGGGCTGTATAAATCTATCCACAGATGGGTTGGTGCCTAAGAATAAACATAAAAACAAAGATTTAATAAATTTCTTTCTTTTTAATTTTTATTGTCCGTGAGTCATCCACAGCTGGTTAAATTTTGTGCAAAGGGTTCTTTAGGAAGGGCGAAGACCCTATACTTGTCCGTTATCCCAAGAACCCATCCTTTTTTACCCATATAAGCAGGCACGAGGTGCGTGGTGGATTTCCCTTCCCGTTTTGAAGTGATCGTCATCGGCGGCGGTCATGCCGGTACCGAGGCAGCACTTGCATCAGCACGCATGGGGGCAAAAACCCTGTTGCTGACGCACAACGTGGAAACCCTCGGAGCAATGAGCTGCAATCCCGCGATTGGCGGGATCGGTAAAAGTCATCTGGTCAAAGAAATCGACGCCCTCGGCGGCGCGATGGCCATGGCTACCGATAAAGGTGGTATTCAGTTTCGGGTGTTGAACAGCCGTAAAGGTCCGGCCGTGCGTGCTACCCGCGCCCAGGCCGACCGTATTCTGTACAAGGCTGCTGTCCGCGAAATCCTGGAAAACCAGCCGAACCTGTGGATATTTCAACAGGCAGCGGATGACCTGATCGTCGAACAGGACCAGGTCCGCGGCGTCGTGACCCAAATGGGCCTGCGTTTCTTCGCCGAATCCGTGGTGTTGACCACCGGTACCTTCCTCGGCGGACTTATCCACATCGGGTTGCAGAATTATTCCGGCGGCCGTGCCGGTGATCCGCCGTCGATCGCTCTGGCTCGCCGTCTGCGCGAATTGCCTCTGCGTGTCGGCCGCCTGAAAACCGGTACGCCACCGCGCATCGACGGCCGGTCTGTGGATTTCTCGGTGATGACCGAGCAACCGGGCGATACGCCGATCCCGGTCATGTCCTTCCTGGGCAACAAGGAACAGCATCCGCGGCAGGTCAGTTGCTGGATTACTCATACCAATGCGCGGACTCACGAAATCATCGCTGCAAACCTTGACCGTTCGCCGATGTATTCCGATGCCGGCTCGATCGAGGGCATTGGCCCGCGCTACTGCCCGTCGATCGAAGACAAGATCCATCGCTTTGCCGACAAGGAAAGCCATCAGGTCTTCATCGAGCCGGAAGGCCTGACCACTCACGAGCTGTACCCGAACGGGATATCCACAAGTCTGCCGTTCGATGTGCAGTTGCAGATCGTGCAATCGATCCGCGGCATGGAAAACGCACACATCGTGCGTCCCGGCTATGCCATCGAGTACGACTACTTCGATCCGCGCGACCTGAAGTACAGCCTGGAAACCAAAGTGATCGGCGGCCTGTTCTTTGCCGGCCAGATCAACGGCACCACCGGTTACGAAGAAGCCGGCGCCCAGGGTCTGCTCGCCGGTGCCAACGCCGCATTGCGCGCGCAGGGCAAAGACAGCTGGTGCCCGCGTCGCGATGAAGCCTATATCGGTGTGTTGGTCGACGACCTGATTACCCTGGGAACTCAGGAACCGTATCGGATGTTCACATCCCGTGCCGAATACCGCCTGATCCTGCGCGAAGACAATGCCGACCTGCGCCTGACCGAAAAAGGTCGGGAACTGGGTCTGGTGGACGATGTCCGTTGGGCCGCGTTCTGCAAAAAACGCGAAGGTATCGCTCTGGAAGAGCAACGCCTGAAAAGCACCTGGGTTCGTCCGGGTACCGAGCAGGGTGATGCGATCGCCGAAAAGTTCGGCACACCGCTGACCCATGAGTACAACTTGCTGAATCTGCTGAGCCGTCCGGAAATCGACTACGCTGGTTTGGTCGAAGTGACCGGGCAGGGCGCAGAAGATCCACAGGTCGCCGAGCAGGTCGAGATCAAGACCAAGTACGCCGGTTACATCGACCGCCAGCAGGATGAAATCGCTCGTCTGCGGGCCAGCGAAGACACCAAGCTGCCTGTGGATATCGACTACAGCAACATTTCCGGTCTCTCGAAAGAGATCCAGAGCAAGCTCGGCGCCACGCGTCCTGAAACCCTGGGCCAGGCCTCACGGATTCCGGGCGTGACCCCTGCAGCGATTTCGCTGTTGATGATTCACTTGAAAAAACGCGGCGCGGGCCGTCAGTTGGAGCAAAGCGCTTGAGTTCGCAGGTCACCTCGCAACATGCAGAAGAGTTATCCACAGGTGCTCGCCAACTCGGTGTCAACCTGACAGAAGCCCAGCACGAGTTGCTGCTGGGTTATCTGGCCCTGCTGATCAAATGGAACAAGGCTTACAACCTGACCGCAGTACGCGATCCGGATGAAATGGTCTCGCGTCATCTGCTCGATAGCCTGAGCGTGATGTCGTTCATCGAAAACGGCCGCTGGCTGGACGTTGGCAGCGGCGGCGGGATGCCGGGCATTCCATTGGCTATCCTGTTTCCGGATTCGCAAGTGACCTGTCTGGACAGCAATGGCAAGAAAACCCGCTTCCTGACCCAGGTCAAACTGGAACTGAAGCTGGATAACCTGCAAGTTATCCACAGTCGTGTCGAAGCTTTCCAGCCGCAGCAGCCATTCAACGGGATCATTTCCCGGGCATTCAGCAGCATGGAGAACTTCACCAACTGGACTCGCCACCTCGGCGACCGCGATACACGTTGGCTGGCAATGAAGGGCGTTCATCCCGCCGATGAGCTGGTAGCATTGCCGGCGGACTTCCACCTCGATAGCGAACACGCCCTGGCCGTACCCGGTTGCCAAGGCCAACGCCATCTGCTGATACTGCGCCGCACGGCATGATTGGGAACACAAGCAAGAATGGCTAAGGTATTCGCGATAGCGAACCAGAAAGGTGGTGTGGGCAAGACCACCACCTGCATCAACCTCGCAGCATCGCTGGTTGCTACCAAGCGCCGGGTGCTGTTGATCGATCTCGATCCACAGGGCAACGCCACCATGGGTAGCGGTGTGGATAAACATGGCCTGGAAAATTCGGTCTACGACCTGCTGATCGGCGAATGCGATCTGTCCCAGGCCATGCATTACTCCGAACACGGCGGCTATCAACTGCTGCCGGCGAACCGCGACCTGACCGCCGCGGAAGTGGTTCTGCTGGAAATGCAGATGAAGGAAAGCCGTCTGCGCAGTGCCCTGGCGCCGATCCGGGAAAACTACGATTACATTCTGATCGACTGCCCGCCGTCGCTGTCGATGCTCACGCTCAACGCCCTGGTTGCCGCCGATGGGGTCATTATCCCCATGCAGTGCGAATACTTTGCTCTCGAAGGGCTGAGCGACCTTGTGGATAACATCAAGCGCATCTCCGAATTGCTCAATCCGAACCTCAAGGTCGAAGGCTTGCTGCGGACCATGTACGACCCGCGCCTGAGCCTGATGAACGATGTTTCCGCGCAACTCAAGGAACACTTCGGCGATCAGTTGTACGACACAGTGATCCCACGCAACATCCGTCTGGCGGAAGCCCCCAGTTATGGCATGCCGGCGTTGGTCTACGACAAACAGTCCCGCGGTGCCATCGCCTATCTGGCCCTTGCTGGCGAGATGGTTCGTCGGCAACGGAAAAATTCACGCGCAGCCGCTGCCCAGCCAACTTAAGGAATCCCCATGGCCGTCAAGAAACGAGGTCTCGGACGTGGACTGGATGCACTGTTGAGTGGTCCGACTGTCAGCTCGCTGGAAGAACAGGCGGTTCAAGCCGATGTGCGTGAGCTGCAACATTTGCCGCTGGACCTGATCCAGCGCGGCAAGTATCAGCCGCGCCGGGACATGGACCCTCAGGCACTGGAAGAATTGGCGAGCTCGATCAAGACTCAGGGCGTAATGCAGCCAATCGTGGTGCGTCCGATCGGTTCCGGCCGTTTTGAAATCATCGCCGGCGAGCGTCGCTGGCGCGCCAGCCAGCAGGCGGGTCAGGAAACCATTCCGGCGATGGTCCGCGATGTGCCTGACGAAACCGCCATTGCCATGGCGCTGATCGAGAATATCCAGCGCGAAGATCTCAACCCCATCGAGGAAGCGGTTGCCCTGCAGCGCCTGCAGCAGGAATTCCAGCTGACTCAGCAGCAGGTTGCCGAGGCTGTGGGTAAGTCCCGCGTCACCGTAGCCAACTTGCTGCGCCTGATCGCTTTGCCTGAAGTGATCAAGACCATGCTGTCCCACGGCGACCTGGAAATGGGTCATGCCCGTGCCTTGCTGGGTTTGCCGGAAAATCAACAGGTTGAAGGGGCGCGACACGTTGTCGCACGTGGCCTCACCGTACGCCAGACCGAAGCCCTGGTTCGCCAGTGGTTGAGTGGCAAACAGCAGCCTGCCGAACCTGTAAAACCCGACCCGGATATCGCGCGCCTGGAGCAACGCCTGGCCGAGCGCCTGGGCTCTGCGGTGCAGATTCGTCACGGAAAGAAAGGGAAAGGTCAGTTGGTGATCGGGTATAACTCCCTCGATGAGCTTCAAGGCGTCCTTGCACACATCCGCTGAAACATTTCCTCATGTAGCGTGCAGTCGGAAATCACTACCCGGCAGTTGAATAGGGGCTGAACCGCCCCTATACTCTGCGCGCATTTTGTCGGCACAAATTATGCCAAGTTATTGAATTCTGGCAGCCGACCCATGAGGAGCAAGAGTGATGGAAACCCGCACGCCAAACCGCCTGCCGTTCCATCGCTTGGCGGTTTTCCCGGTTTTATTGGCTCAGTTGGTCGTTTTATTGCTGGCCGCCTTGGCGCTCTGGCATTGGCATGGAGTCGTAGCCGGATACTCAGGCCTTTGTGGGGGACTGATAGCCTTGCTCCCCAATGTGTATTTCGCTCATAGGGCATTTCGGTTTTCCGGCGCCCGAGCAGCTCAAGCCATCGTCCGGTCTTTTTATGCCGGCGAGGCGGGCAAACTGATTTTGACGGCAGTGCTCTTTGCATTGACGTTCGCAGGTGTGAAGCCATTGGCGCCGCTAGCAGTATTCGGCGTCTTCGTGCTGACCCAACTGGTCAGCTGGTTCGCTCCCCTGCTTATGAGAACAAGACTTTCGAGACCTTAGGGCGTTTGAGGCAACCATGGCAGAAACAACCGCTTCGGGCTATATCCAGCACCACTTGCAGAACCTGACCTTCGGTCAGCTACCTAATGGCGGCTGGGGCTTTGCCCACACCGCAGCAGAAGCCAAAGAAATGGGCTTCTGGGCATTCCACGTCGATACTCTCGGCTGGTCTGTGGCGTTGGGTCTGATCTTCGTTCTTCTTTTCCGCATGGCGGCCAAGAAGGCAACTTCCGGTCAGCCAGGTGCTTTGCAGAACTTCGTTGAAGTATTGGTCCAGTTCGTCGATGGCAGCGTGAAAGACAGCTTCCATGGCCGTAGCCCAGTGATTGCACCGCTGGCACTGACCATCTTCGTCTGGGTGTTCCTGATGAACGCCATCGACCTGATCCCGGTCGACTGGATTCCTCAACTGGCCATCCTGATCTCCGGCGATGCGCACATTCCTTTCCGTGCCGTATCGACTACCGACCCGAACGCCACGCTGGCCATGGCCTTCTCGGTGTTTGCACTGATCATTTTCTACAGCATCAAGATCAAGGGCATCGGCGGCTTCATCGGCGAGCTGACCCTGCACCCGTTCGGCAGCAAGAATATCTTTATTCAGGCGCTGCTGATTCCGGTGAACTTCCTGCTTGAATTCGTGACGCTGATCGCCAAGCCAATCTCTCTGGCACTTCGTCTGTTCGGCAACATGTACGCTGGCGAACTGGTGTTCATCCTGATCGCCGTGATGTTCGGCAGCGGCCTGCTCTGGCTCAGCGGCCTGGGCGTGGTGCTGCAATGGGCGTGGGCTGTGTTCCACATCCTGATCATCACCCTGCAAGCGTTTATCTTCATGATGCTGACCATCGTCTACCTGTCGATGGCGCACGAAGAGAACCATTAAGACCGGTCTCGACCAGTCTGATGTCCCTCCCGGTCAAACGGGAGGGGGCCCGTCTAGGGCACGATGAAACGATTTGTTTTACCGCTTTAATCTAAAAAACCTAAACCATACGACGTAAAAGTCGGGAGGAAAGATGGAAACTGTAGTTGGTCTAACCGCTATCGCTGTTGCACTGTTGATCGGCCTGGGCGCACTGGGTACCGCAATTGGTTTCGGCCTGTTGGGCGGCAAGTTCCTGGAAGGCGCTGCGCGTCAGCCAGAAATGGTTCCAATGCTGCAAGTTAAAATGTTCATCGTTGCCGGCCTGCTCGACGCCGTGACCATGATCGGCGTTGGTATCGCTCTGTTCTTCACCTTCGCGAACCCCTTCGTTGGTCAACTCGCTGGCTAATCACTCGAATTTTCGAGTTGATTGGTGTGATGGACAACGAACGAGCGAGGTGTTGGCGTGAACATTAATGCAACCCTGATTGGCCAGTCCGTTGCGTTCTTCATTTTTGTACTGTTTTGCATGAAGTTCGTGTGGCCTCCGGTCATCGCGGCTTTGCACGAACGTCAGAAGAAGATCGCGGATGGACTGGACGCTGCCAGCCGAGCAGCTCGCGACCTGGAACTGGCCCAAGAGAAAGCGGGTCAGCAACTGCGCGAAGCAAAAGCTCAGGCAGCCGAAATCATTGAGCAAGCCAAGAAACGCGGTAACCAGATCGTCGAAGAGGCTGTTGAAAAAGCCCGTGTCGACGCTGACCGTGTGAAGGTTCAGGCTCAGGCCGAGATCGAGCAGGAACTGAACAGTGTCAAAGACGCGCTGCGTGCCCAACTGGGTGTGCTGGCCGTTGGCGGCGCCGAGAAGATCCTGGGTGCCACAATCGATCAAAACGCGCACGCGGAGCTGGTTAACAAACTGGCTGCTGAAATTTAAGCGAGGGCGATCATGGCAGAACTGACCACGTTGGCCCGACCTTACGCTAAGGCGGCCTTCGAGCACGCTCAGGCCCACCAGCAGCTGGCCTCTTGGTCAGCCATGCTCGGCCTGGCTGCAGCAGTGTCGCAAGACGACACCATGCGGCGCGTGCTCAAGGCCCCGCGACTGACGAGCGCAGACAAGGCCGCCACGTTTATCGACGTGTGCGGCGACAAGTTCGATGCCAAGGCACAGAATTTCATCCACGTCGTTGCCGAAAACGACCGTCTCCTGCTTCTGCCGGAGATCGCCGCCCTGTTCGACCTGTACAAGGCCGAGCAAGAGAAGTCGGTAGATGTGGAAGTCACCAGTGCTTTTGCGTTGAACCAAGAACAGCAAGACAAACTCGCCAAGGTTCTCAGTGCACGACTCGACCGGGAAGTGCGCCTGCAAGTTGCGGAGGACGCTGCCCTGATTGGTGGTGTCGTCATCCGCGCCGGCGACCTGGTTATCGATGGCTCGATTCGCGGCAAAATCGCGAAACTTGCCGAAGCATTGAAATCTTGAGTTTGAAGGGGCAGCAGAGCAATGCAGCAACTCAATCCTTCCGAAATAAGTGAAATTATCAAGGGCCGCATCGAAAAGCTCGATGTGACCTCCCAAGCCCGTAACGAAGGCACTGTCGTCAGCGTTTCTGACGGTATCGTGCGGATTCACGGTCTGGCCGACGTCATGTACGGCGAGATGATCGAGTTTCCGGGCGGTGTCTACGGTATGGCACTCAACCTCGAGCAAGACTCCGTAGGTGCCGTTGTACTGGGCGCCTACACGACTCTGGCTGAAGGCATGAGCGCCAAGTGCACCGGCCGCATCCTCGAAGTTCCGGTTGGTAAGGAACTGCTGGGTCGCGTAGTCGACGCACTGGGTAACCCAGTTGACGGCAAAGGTCCGCTGAACAACACCGAGACCGACGCGGTCGAGAAAGTTGCTCCAGGCGTGATCTGGCGTAAGTCGGTAGACCAGCCTGTACAGACTGGTTACAAGGCTGTCGATGCCATGATCCCTGTCGGCCGTGGCCAGCGTGAGCTGATCATCGGTGACCGTCAGATCGGTAAGACCGCTCTGGCGATCGACGCGATCATCAACCAGAAAGACAGCGGCATCTTCTGCGTATACGTGGCTATCGGTCAGAAACAATCGACCATCGCCAACGTTGTTCGCAAGCTGGAAGAAAACGGCGCTCTGGCCAACACCATCATCGTGGCTGCCAGTGCTTCCGAATCCGCTGCCCTGCAATTCCTGGCACCGTACTCCGGTTGCACCATGGGCGAATTCTTCCGCGACCGCGGTGAAGACGCGCTGATCGTTTATGACGATCTGTCCAAGCAAGCAGTGGCTTACCGCCAGATTTCCCTGCTGCTGCGCCGTCCACCAGGCCGTGAAGCTTACCCAGGCGACGTGTTCTATCTCCACTCCCGTCTGCTGGAGCGCGCATCCCGCGTTTCGGAAGAGTACGTAGAGAAGTTCACCAACGGCGCGGTAACTGGCAAGACCGGTTCCCTGACCGCACTGCCGATCATCGAAACCCAGGCTGGCGACGTTTCCGCGTTCGTTCCGACCAACGTGATTTCCATCACCGACGGTCAGATCTTCCTGGAATCGGCCATGTTCAACTCCGGCATCCGCCCGGCAGTGAACGCCGGTGTTTCGGTATCCCGTGTAGGTGGTGCCGCTCAGACCAAGATCATCAAGAAGCTGTCCGGTGGTATCCGTACCGCCCTGGCTCAGTACCGTGAACTGGCGGCATTCGCCCAGTTCGCTTCTGACCTGGACGAAGCGACCCGTAAGCAACTTGAACACGGTCAGCGCGTTACCGAGCTGATGAAGCAGAAGCAATACGCGCCTATGTCCATCGCTGACATGTCGCTGTCGCTGTATGCCGCTGAACGTGGGTTCCTGACTGACGTCGAAATCGCCAAGATCGGTAGCTTCGAACAAGCGCTGATTGCTTACTTCAACCGCGATCACGCCGATTTGATGGCGAAGATCAACGTGAAGGGTGACTTCAATGACGAAATCGACGCTGGCCTGAAAGCCGGTATCGAGAAGTTCAAGGCCACCCAAACCTGGTAAGCCGCAGCGGGGGCCGCGAGGCTCCCGCTTGCTAACCTGATAGGTGTTACATGGCAGGCGCAAAAGAGATTCGCAGTAAGATTGCGAGCATCAAAAGCACGCAAAAGATTACCAGCGCCATGGAAAAAGTGGCGGTCAGCAAAATGCGCAAGGCACAAATGCGCATGGCTGCTAGCCGTCCTTACGCGGAGCGCATCCGCCAGGTTATTGGTCATCTGGCCAACGCCAACCCGGAATATCGCCACCCGTTCATGATCGACCGCGCAATCAAGCGCGTCGGTTATATCGTGGTGAGCAGTGACCGTGGTCTGTGCGGTGGTTTGAATACCAACCTGTTCAAGGCTTTGGTCAAGGACATGGCGGTAAACCGCGAAAATGGCGTCGAGATCGATCTGTGCGTGGTTGGCAGCAAAGGTGCGGCTTTCTTCCGTAACTTCGGCGGTAACGTCGTCGCTGCAATCAGCCACCTGGGCGAAGAGCCGTCGATCAATGATCTGATCGGCAGCGTCAAGGTGATGCTGGATGCCTACCTGGACGGCCGGATTGACCGCCTGTCCGTGGTGTCCAACAAGTTCATCAACACCATGACGCAACAGCCTACGGTGGAGCAGTTGATTCCGCTGGTGGCAACCCCGGATCAAGAACTCAAGCACCACTGGGACTATCTCTACGAACCGGACGCCAAAGAGCTGCTTGACGGCTTGATGGTTCGCTACGTGGAGTCGCAGGTCTACCAGGCGGTGGTCGAGAACAACGCGGCTGAACAAGCTGCGCGGATGATCGCGATGAAGAACGCTACCGACAACGCCGGTGATTTGATCAGCGATTTGCAGCTGATCTACAACAAGGCGCGTCAGGCTGCGATCACCCAAGAGATCTCGGAAATCGTCGGCGGCGCTGCCGCGGTTTAACGGTTCAAATATTCAGAGGATCCAGCTATGAGTAGCGGACGTATCGTTCAAATCATCGGCGCCGTTATCGACGTGGAATTTCCACGCGACAGCGTACCGAGCATCTACGACGCCTTGAAGGTTCAAGGCGCCGAAACCACTCTGGAAGTTCAGCAGCAGCTGGGCGACGGCGTGGTACGTACCATTGCGATGGGCTCCACCGAGGGCTTGAAGCGCGGTCTGGACGTCAACAACACTGGCGCAGCCATCTCCGTACCGGTCGGTAAAGCGACCCTGGGCCGGATCATGGACGTACTGGGCAACCCGATCGACGAAGCTGGCCCGATCGGCGAAGAAGAGCGTTGGGGCATTCACCGTCCTGCGCCGTCCTTCGCTGAACAAGCTGGCGGCAACGACCTGCTGGAAACCGGCATCAAGGTTATCGACCTGGTTTGCCCGTTCGCCAAGGGCGGTAAAGTCGGTCTGTTCGGTGGTGCTGGTGTGGGCAAAACCGTAAACATGATGGAACTGATCCGTAACATCGCCATCGAGCACAGCGGTTATTCCGTGTTCGCCGGTGTGGGTGAGCGTACTCGTGAGGGTAACGACTTCTACCACGAGATGAAGGATTCCAACGTTCTGGACAAAGTGGCACTGGTATACGGCCAGATGAACGAGCCGCCGGGAAACCGTCTGCGCGTAGCTCTGACCGGCCTGACCATGGCCGAGAAGTTCCGTGACGAAGGTAACGACGTTCTGCTGTTCGTCGACAACATCTATCGTTACACCCTGGCCGGTACCGAAGTATCCGCACTGCTGGGCCGTATGCCTTCCGCAGTAGGTTACCAGCCGACCCTGGCTGAAGAGATGGGCGTTCTGCAAGAACGTATCACTTCGACCAAGCAAGGCTCGATCACCTCGATCCAAGCGGTATACGTACCTGCGGACGACTTGACCGACCCGTCGCCAGCGACCACCTTCGCCCACTTGGACGCCACCGTCGTACTGTCCCGTGACATCGCTTCCCTGGGTATCTACCCAGCGGTAGATCCACTGGACTCGACTTCCCGTCAGCTGGACCCGAACGTGATCGGCAACGAGCACTACGAAACCGCTCGCGGCGTTCAGTACGTGCTGCAGCGCTACAAAGAGCTGAAGGACATCATTGCGATCCTGGGTATGGACGAACTGTCCGAAGCCGACAAGCAACTGGTATCCCGCGCTCGTAAGATCCAGCGCTTCCTGTCGCAGCCGTTCTTCGTGGCTGAAGTCTTCACTGGTTCTCCAGGCAAATACGTTTCCCTGAAAGACACCATCGCTGGCTTCAAAGGCATCCTCAACGGTGACTACGACCACCTGCCAGAACAAGCGTTCTACATGGTCGGCGGCATCGAAGAAGCGATCGAGAAAGCCAAGAAACTGTAATCCCGGCGCCCGGCAACGGGCGCTAATTTAGGTTGAGGCAAGCAGATGGCTATGACAGTCCATTGCGATATCGTCAGCGCGGAAGGGGAAATCTTCTCCGGTCTGGTCGAGATGGTGATCGCACACGGCGAGCTCGGGGATCTTGGTATCGCCCTGGGTCACGCTCCGCTGATCACTAATCTGAAACCAGGTCCGATCCGCTTGATCAAGCAGGGCGGGGAAGCCGAGGTGTTCTACATCTCCGGTGGTTTCCTCGAGGTTCAGCCGAACATGGTCAAGGTTCTTGCCGACACCGTGCAGCGTGCTGCCGACCTGGACGAAGCCTCCGCTCAGGAAGCCGTCAAGGCTGCTGAGAAGGCCCTGAATGAAAAAGGCGCAGATTTCGACTACGGTTCTGCTGCTGCACGTCTGGCCGAGGCCGCAGCCCAGCTGCGTACCGTCCAGCAGATCCGCAAGAAGTTCGGCGGCTAAGCCGCGGGATTTCCGCGTGATTGATTAAAAAGGGTAGCCTCGGCTACCCTTTTTCTTTTTTTGCAATTCACCTCATGGTCGCAACCGCTGACCCCCCCAGGATTGGTAGCCAGTCATGTCTCTCGAAATCGTTATTCTCGCTGCCGGTCAAGGCACTCGCATGCGTTCGTCGTTGCCGAAAGTGCTGCACCCGGTGGCGGGCAACTCCATGCTTGGTCATGTTATCCACAGCGCCCGGCAACTCGATCCACAGCGTATCCATGTCGTCATCGGTCACGGTGCCGATGCGGTGCGTGAGCGCCTGGCGGCGGACGACTTGAATTTCGTGCTGCAGGACAAACAGCTGGGTACCGGTCACGCCACCGCCCAGGCGGTGCCGTTCATTACCGCCGACACTGTGTTGATTCTCTACGGTGACGTGCCGCTGATTGAAGTCGAAACCCTGCAGCGCTTGCTCAAGCACGTTGTTCCCGGGCAAATGGGATTGCTGACCGTGGAGCTGGACGACCCGACCGGGTATGGCCGGATCGTTCGCGATGCCGACGGCAGGGTAGCAGCCATTGTCGAGCACAAGGACGCCAGCGAAGCGCAACGCGCTATCACCGAAGGCAACACCGGCATCCTTGCCGTGCCGGCCAATCGCCTTGCCGACTGGATGAGTCGTCTGTCGAATAACAACGCCCAGGGCGAGTATTACCTGACCGACGTGATCGAGATGGCGGTCAGCGATGGTTTGTTGGTGGCCACCGAGCAACCGCACGATCCGATGGAAGTGCAGGGCGCCAACGATCGCAAGCAGCTGTCCGAGCTGGAGCGTCATTACCAGTTGCGCGAAGGTCGGCGCCTGATGGCTCAGGGCGTGACCCTGCGCGACCCGGCACGTTTCGATGTGCGCGGTGAAGTGACGGTGGGCCGCGACGTGCTGATCGACATCAACGTGATTCTTGAAGGCCGCGTGGTCATCGAGGACGACGTGGTGATCGGCCCGAACTGTGTGATCAAGGACAGCACCCTGCGCAAGGGCGTGGTGATCAAGGCCAACAGCCATATCGAAGGTGCGGTACTGGGTGAAGGCAGCGATGCCGGTCCGTTCGCCCGCCTGCGCCAGGGCACTGTTCTCGAAGCCCGTGCCCATGTGGGTAACTTTGTCGAGTTGAAGAACGCACGCATGGGCGAGGGCGCCAAGGCCGGGCACCTGGCCTACCTGGGCGATGCCGAGATCGGTGCGCGCAGCAACATCGGCGCCGGCACCATCACCTGCAACTACGATGGCGCCAACAAGCATCGGACGGTGCTGGGCGAAGACGTCTTCATTGGTTCCAACAACTCGTTGGTGGCACCTGTGGATATCCAGGATGGCGCGACCACGGCGGCCGGTTCCACCATCAACCAGACTGTGGAAAAAGCCCAGCTGGCCGTGGCCCGTGCCCGACAGAAGAACATCGACGGCTGGAAACGCCCGGTGAAAATCAAGAAAAGCTGAGTTATCCACAGCCGATGCAAGGTCGGTGCTGTTCGCTCTACCTATCGTGAGCAAACTCGCGGCTACAGGACTGATACCCATCCTTCTGTGGCCGCGAAGCGTCATCCCTGTGGATAATTCCTTCAGGCTGTTATCCACAGCATTTTTTCATTTCCCTCGCTTGACGAATTTCCGGCAATAGGTTTTGATTGCTTCCGTTATCTTTCGAATCGAAACTTAAGTGCTCATGTCGAAACGCAATACGCCCCAGCGCCGTCACAACATTCTGGCCTTGCTCAATGAACAGGGCGAGGTGAGCGTGGATGAGCTGGCTAAACGCTTCGAAACTTCGGAAGTTACGATCCGCAAGGACCTGGCGGCCCTGGAGAGCAACGGCTTGTTGCTGCGGCGCTACGGCGGCGCGATCACCATGCCGCAGGAACTGGTCGGCGATCTCGGCCAGCCAGTCTCCCCCTATAAACAAGCCATCGCCCGCGCGGCGGTGGCGCGGATTCGCGAACACGCCCGCATCATCATCGACAGTGGCAGTACCACCGCGGCCATGATTCCCGAACTCGGCCAGCAGCCGGGCCTGGTGGTCATGACCAACTCGCTGCATGTGGCCAATGCCCTGAGCGAACTGGAGCACGAGCCGGTACTGTTGATGACCGGCGGTACCTGGGACCCTCACTCCGAGTCGTTCCAGGGGCAGGTTGCCGAGCAGGTATTGCGTTCCTACGACTTCGACCAGCTGTTTATCGGTGCCGACGGCATCGACCTGGTGCGCGGGACCACCACCTTCAACGAGTTGCTCGGCCTGAGCCGGGTGATGGCCGAGGTGGCGCGGGAAGTCGTGGTGATGGTCGAGGCCGACAAGATCGGCCGCAAGATTCCCAACCTGGAGCTGCCCTGGAGCAGCGTCCATACCCTTATTACCGATGATCGCCTGCCTGCAGAGGCCCGCGACCAGATTCAGGCCCGCGGCATCACGCTGATTTGCGCGGCAGTCATCTAGGAGAGAAACCATGTGTGGAATTGTTGGCGCCGTTGCTGAACGGAATATCACGGCCATCCTGCTCGAAGGTCTCAAGCGTCTCGAATACCGCGGCTACGACAGCGCCGGGGTGGCGGTCCTGACCAACGATGGCAAGCTCGAGCGCATGCGTCGTCCGGGCAAGGTCAGCGAGCTGGAACAGGCCCTGGCCGGCGAGCCGCTGGTCGGTCGCCTGGGCATCGCCCACACCCGCTGGGCCACTCACGGCGCGCCATGCGAGCGCAACGCCCACCCGCATTTCTCCGGCGACCTGGCGGTGGTGCACAACGGCATCATCGAGAACCATGAAGTCCTGCGCGAGCAACTCAAGGGCCTGGGCTACGTGTTCACCTCGGACACCGACACCGAGGTCATCGCCCACCTGCTGGAGCACAAACTCAAGGACCTGGGCGACCTGACCGTGGCCCTGAAAGCCACCGTCAAGGAACTGCATGGCGCCTATGGCCTGGCCGTGATCAGCGCCAGCCAGCCGGACCGCCTGGTTGCCGCCCGCAGTGGCAGTCCGCTGGTGATCGGCCTGGGCCTGGGGGAAAACTTCCTGGCTTCCGACCAACTGGCCCTGCGTCAGGTAACCGACCGCTTCATGTACCTGGAAGAGGGCGATATCGCCGAGATTCGCCGCGACAGCGTGCAGATCTGGGATGTCGACGGCAAAGCGGTCGAGCGTGAAGCCGTGCAATACCGTGATGGCGCCGAGGCCGCCGAGAAGGGCGAGTTCCGCCACTTCATGCTCAAGGAAATCCACGAGCAGCCAGCCGTGGTGCAACGCACCCTCGAAGGCCGCCTGAGCCCGAACCAGGTGCTGGTCCAGGCTTTCGGTCCACAGGCCGCCGAGCTGTTCGCCAAGGTGCGCAACGTGCAGATCGTCGCCTGCGGCACCAGCTACCACGCCGGCATGGTTGCCCGTTACTGGCTGGAAGAACTGGCCGGGATTCCGTGCCAGGTCGAAGTGGCCAGCGAGTTCCGCTACCGCAAGGTGGTGGTGCAGCCGGATACCCTGTTCGTGACCATTTCCCAGTCCGGCGAAACCGCCGACACCCTGGCCGCGCTGCGGAATGCCAAGGAGCTGGGTTTCCTCGCCAGCCTGGCGATCTGCAACGTCGGTATCAGCTCGCTGGTGCGTGAGTCCGACCTGACCCTGCTGACCCAGGCTGGTCGCGAAATCGGCGTGGCATCGACCAAAGCCTTTACCACCCAGCTGGTTGGTCTGCTGCTGCTGACCCTGTCCCTGGGTCAGGTCCGCGGCACTCTGGGCGAAGGCGTCGAAGCCACCCTGGTGGAAGAACTGCGGCGCTTGCCGACCCGCCTGGGCGAAGCCCTGGCGATGGACAGCACGGTGGAAAAAATCGCCGAGCTGTTCGCCGAGAAGCACCACACCCTGTTCCTCGGTCGTGGCGCACAGTTCCCGGTGGCGATGGAAGGGGCACTCAAGCTCAAGGAAATCTCCTACATCCACGCCGAAGCCTACCCGGCCGGCGAACTCAAGCACGGTCCGCTGGCCCTTGTGGATAACGACATGCCCGTCGTCACCGTGGCGCCGAACAACGAGTTGCTGGAGAAGCTCAAGTCCAACCTGCAGGAAGTCCGTGCCCGTGGCGGCGAGCTGATTGTCTTTGCCGACGAGCAAGCGGGCATGACCAACGGCGAGGGCACGCATGTTATCCACATGCCGCATATCCACGACATCCTGTCGCCGATCCTCTACACCATCCCGCTGCAGCTGCTGTCTTATTACGTGGCGGTGCTCAAGGGCACTGACGTCGACCAGCCGCGCAACCTGGCCAAGTCCGTCACGGTGGAGTGAGTTATCCACAGCCGGGCTGATTTTTCGGCCCGGTCGGCGCTTTGACAACGGGCCTATATGGCCCGTTGCCTTATGTCCGGATTATTCAAAACAATATGATGAAACGATATAGCAACTGATTTGCACTCCGAAAAAGGCTGATCTATACATCCAAGCCACACATTGATGAGGTGTGTGCAAAGCAAGGGCTCACGGAACCGGAGCTCCTGCATAACAAGGGATAGAAACAGCGCTTCAAGGATGATTCAGCCATGCATGCGTATCGGCATTTCGGTCGTTGTTCCGTTTTTAAACGAAGCCACAATTCTTCGATCCAGGTTTTCGGCCAGGTAGCTCATTGCCACCGGCGCTCGATTCGACCTGATTCCCCTCCTACCTATCGCCTTCGCGGCGCTATCCCTTCTGCCCATCGCGCCTCTATGGCTCCTCGGCATCAGCCGGGTGTCGGCGTGTGGCGAGAAACATCCGAGTGTTCCACCCGGGTGACCCTGGGCAACAGCCCGAACGGACTCTGTAAAGGTGATCCGTTGTTCTGAGGCAATCCTGCCTCGATTGAAGCGAATGTCGGACCGGATCGGCTCACCCCGCAGGTGACCCGAGGCGGATCCCGTGTAGTCGTTCGTCCAACCTTTTTATGACGCAGTACCCACTTTTCCAGGATGGAGATGGTTATGACTGTACTCAGAGTTGGCATCGTCGGCCTCGGCGCGCAGATGCAAGAAAACCTGCTGCCCACGCTTCTGCAAATGCCGGATATTCGCATCGTCGCGGTGTGCGACAGCGACTTGAACCGCGCCGGACAGATTCACCGCTTCATCTCCGAGGTCGCGATCACCGACGACTTCGACGACATGCTCGATACCGCTGCGCTGGATGCGGTGGTCATGGCGTGCCCGCCCCAGGCGCACCGCGACCTGGCGATCAAGGCAATGGCCAAGGGCGTGCACGTCTTCGTCGAGAAGCCACCGTGCTTCACCCTCGCCGAGCTCGAATACCTGATCGGCGCGGCGCGCCAGGCCCAGGTCGTCACCGGCGTGGGCATGAACTTCAAATATGCCAAGCCCATGCGCCAGCTGCGCGATATGACGCGCACCGAGCAGTTCGGCAAGGTCGTGCACATCCAGCTCAACCACTATGCGAGCAAACCCACCGCGCCGCTGTGGGGGCTGGATTCCACACTGCGTTCGTTCCTGCTGGCCCAGGCGATCCACACCATCGACCTTGGCGTGACCTTCGGCGGCGGCGAATTGCGCGATATCGAATCCCGGGTCCAGCGCCACGAGGACTCGCTGCTGGTGAGCCTGGAGCTCGGTTTCAGCTCCGGCGCGACGGTCAGCCTGCTGAGCGGGACGATGTTCCCGTACTTCGAATTCGACATGAAGATCGTCAGCTCCAATTCGATGATGGTCGAGCTCAACAACCTCTGGAACATCACCCTGCACGAGCCGGTGCATGGCACCGGGGCAACCGGCACCGCCAAGCGCTGGCGCGGCGCGTGGCAGCCAGGGCCACTGGATTCGGGTTATGAGCGCAGCGGCTATTTCGGCGAACTGGAGAAGTTCTTCGACGCGGTGCGCAACCGTACGCCTTACGAGGCCAGCTTCGAGAGCCTGCTGCCGACCTTCCGGGTGATCGAGCAGATCTGTCATGCCGACAGCGCCCGCGCCGATGTCGCCCCCGTGCTTGCCCTCCACTCCACCCATGCCGCCAAGTCCCCTGCCTTTCTCGGAGCTCAGACCAATGTCCTCTAATCTCTCCAGCGCCGCCCGCATCTCAGTTTCCGACAAATACCGTCCGGTGTACGCCGACGATCTGCTGACCTTGCAGAACACCCTGGAACGGCCGCTGTCCGGCACCAGCGATGTGGTGGGCGAATACGAGGCCAAGCTGGCAGCCTGGTTCGAGGCGCGGCATGCGATCGCGGTCTCCTCGGGTGGCGCGGCCCTGAGCGTGGCGATCTACGCCGCCGGCGTCGGTCCCGGCGACGACGTCCTGCTGACGCCGAGCTGCCCGCTGTGCACCATCTATCCAATCATCGCCGCGGGCGCCAACCCGATCTTCGTCGACACCCGCCGTCACGGTTTCGGCGCCGACCCGGAATCGATCAAGGCCCGCATTACCCCGCGGACCCGGGCGATCATCGATATTCCGATGTGGGGCTACCCCACCGAAGTCGATGAGCTGCAAGGCCTGACCCGCGAGCTGGGGATCAAGCTGATCCTCGACCTGGCGCATTCCCATGGCAGCACCCTCAATGGCCGGCCGCTGTCGGCCTACGGCGACCTGTCGTGCTTCAGCACCCACGAACGCAAGCCGCTGGCCACCGGCGAGGGCGGATTCATCCTCACCGACGACGACCAACTGGCCCAGCGTTGCCGCGACTACAGCCGCTTCGGCAACCTCAACGGCAAGGATTTCGGCCTCAACTACAAGCTGGCCGCGCTGCCCGCCGCCCTGGGCGCCAACCGCCTGGACTCGCTGGCCGCGCAGATCGAGCAGCGCCGCGCCAATGCCACCTACTTCCTGCAGCAGCTCGACCACAGCAAGGTGCGGGAAAAGGTCATCATCGAGGGCGGGCGGACCAACTACTACTTCCTCAACCTGGAGCTGCATTTCGCCGACAACCGGGCCTTCATCGATTACCTGGACGAGGCGGGCATCCCGTCGGACATCAAGCGCTACGGCTGCAAGGCGCTCTATGAGTTCCCGGCGTTGGCCCAGTACCGCAACGACTGTCCCAACGCCGAGGCGCTGCTGGCCAGCATGACCACCATCCCGGTCCATCCGGACATCACCCGCGCCGAACTGGATTACATGGCCGAACGGATCAACCAGTACGGGGCCGCATGATGACGGACGTTCCTGATCGTTCGACCCTGGACCGGCATTTCACGGCCTCGGCGTTCGTGTTGAACCCCGACCGCAAGATGCTCCTGCTGCACCACCGCAAACTGGGGGTCTGGCTGTATCCGGGCGGCCATATCGAGCAGGGGGAAACCCCTGATGTGGCGGTGCTGCGCGAGATCTACGAAGAAACCGGGATTCACGCCGCCCTGCTGGGCGAGCGTGACTTGGAACTGGCGGATGCCGAGACCGACGTCACTGTGTTGCACCAGCCTTACCGGATCCTCTGCGAATACATCGATGACAAGCACGGGCCGCATTACCACCTGGACCTGATCTACCTCACCGCCACCGACCTGCGGGCTTGCCCGCCGGAGCGCGAGGTGGAAAACGCGCGCTTCTTCAGCCGGCAGGAAACCGCCGAGCTGAAGATGTTCCCCAATTTCCGGCGCATGGTGGACCGGGTGTTCGCCGATGCCGAGGTATGGGACATGGTCGGCCGGAAGGTGGCGCCATGAACCAGGCCCTTGCTCAACAGGCCCGGGTCATCGCGGACAAGTGCGGCCACGATACCCCCGACGATGTGCCCGAACTGCAACGCGCCCTGGCGACAGGGCTGACCGGCACCTCGCAGATCGTCGAGGACTACGAGACCGCGCTCGCCGTGTTGTACGGCGTGCGCCACGTGATCGCCGTGTCGTCGGGGGCCGCTTCGGTCACCGCGGCACTGGCCGGCGTGCGGTTCCAGCCGGGGGACGAAGTGATAGTCGCGCCCACGTGCCCGATCTGCACCGTCCTGCCGATCCTGTCCCTGGGCCTGGTCCCGGTGTTCTGCGATGTGGCGCCGGACAACTTCGGGCTCGACCCGGATGACTTGCAACGCTGCATCGGCCCGCGGACCTGCGCGGTGATCGAGGTGCCGATGTGGGGGTATCCGGTTGCCTCGCATACCACCTGGGCCACCACGCGCCAGGCCGGCATCCCGCTGATCCAGGACCTGGCCCATGCGCACCTGACGCGCCTGAACGGCAGCTGGCTGGCGCAGCATGGCGACATCAGCTGCTTCAGCACCCACGACTGCAAGTTCATGTCCACCGGCGAGGGCGGTTTTGTCATGACCGATGACGACGAGCGCGCCAGCCGTATCCGCGCCTACACCCGGTTCGGCAACCTCACCGGCGAAACCCTGGGCATCAACCTCAAGCTCGGCGGCCTGCAGGCCGCCCTCGGGCTGGCGCGTTCGCGGCAGCTGGAAAGCCGCTTGCACCAGCGCCAGGCCAACCGCCGGCAACTGCTGGAGCAACTGGACAACCCGGCGCTCCGCGAACTGCCGCTGACCCCAGGTGGAGAGGCCAACGCCTATGCCTTGCTGTTGCAGGCGGTGGGGCACGACGGGCGTGAACTGGTGCACTACCAGCAGCGTCACGGCATCCCTTCGGACATCGGCAAGTACGACAACCAGCCGCTGTACCAGCTGCCGCTGCTGGCGCAGTACCGCCGCGATTGCCCCAACGCCGCCCGGTTGCTGCGTTCGCTGACCACGGTGCCGCTGCACCCGGGCCTGGCGGGCGACGACCTGGCTTACATTGCAAAGGTGCTCAATGACTACTCCCCAGCCTGATACCGCCACGGGCGGTCGACATGCCGTGGTCATCGGCGGCAGCGTGACGGGCTGCCTGACGGCCGCGGTCCTGGCCCGGCGTTTCCAGCGGGTCACGGTGATCGAGAAGAGCGATTTCTTCGACGAGACCGGGCCTCGCCAGAGCCTGCCCCAGGAGCACCACGTCCACCTGTTGCTGCTGCGCGGCAAGCAGATCATCGAAGGCATCTTCCCCGGCACCCTGAGCGCCCTGGAGCAGGGCGGCGCGCAAGTGGCCGACCTGGGTCACGACGTGAAGTGGTACCAGGGCGGGCGTTGGAAAAACCGCTACCGCAGTGGCATTTATGCCCATTATTGCAGCCGGCGCCTGATCGACAACCAACTGCGCCGGGCCTTGCTCGGCGTGCTGAACGTCGAGGTGCTGTCGAGCACCCGGGTCACGCAGATCGAGTTCACCGGGGTCGATCCTTCCCGGCGGGTCGAGGCGGTGACCGTCGACGATGGCCACGGCGAGCGGACGCTGCGCTGCGACCTGCTGGTCGACGCCAGCGGGCGTGGCACGCGCTTGCCGACGTGGCTGAAAGAGGCCGGCTTCGGCGAGGTCGAGACCAGCGTGGTCAAGACCGAGCTGGGTTATGCGTCGCGCATCTACCGGCGCCTTCCGGCCTATGCCGAGCAGTGGCAGGTCCTGCTGGTGCTGCCCAAGGCGCCGCTGCAGCGTTCCATGGGAGTGATCAGCCCGATCGAAGGCGACCGCTGGATGGTCACCACCGGTGGCTGGTTCGGTCACTTTCCCGGCAACGACCCGCAGGAGTTCCTGCAGGCGCTGGCGGCGCTTCCGGTGCCGGATATCCATGAGGTGATCCGCGACGCCGAGCCGCTGTCGCCGGTCTACACCTTCAAGATGCCCGGCAGTCGCCGCACGCACTTCGATCGGGTCGAACACTGGCCGGCTGGGCTGCTGGTGGTCGGCGATGCCCTGAGCAGCATGAACCCGCTGTACAGCCAGGGCATGACCATCGGCGCGCTGGAGGCCGATTGCATCGACCGCCACATCGACCAGGTATTGCAGGGCGGCCAGGGCTTTCGCCAATTGCAGGGCCGCTTGTGCGAAGTGGTCGATGGCGCCTGGAGCATGGCCACCACCGAAGACTTCCGTTTTCCCGAAACCGTTGGCCAGCGCAGTTGGCGCACGCGTTTCCATCATTGGTACGGCGCCGGCCTGGGCCAGGTCTCGGCGAACAATCGGCGGGCCCTGGAAACCCAGATTGGCGTGACCAACCTGGTGATGGAGCCGAGCAAGCTCTACACACCGGCGATCGCCTCGCGCATCGCCCTCAACGCCCTTCTTGCGGAGAAAACCCGACCATGATCGATGATCGACTGCACTTCTCGGGGATCGAACACCTGGTCTTCGACTGGAACGGCACCCTGATCGACGACATCGCCCTGGCGGTCAGCGCGGTCAATCGCTGTGGCGAGCGCTATGCGGTGCCGCCCATCGATGCCGTGCGCTACCGGGCGCTGTTCGACTTTCCGATTGCCGATTTCTACGCCTCCCTGGGGTTCGACCTGCAGCGCACGCCCTTCGCGCGAATCGTCGAGCACTACCTGGAGCATTTCGATACGCATGTCGCGCAGTGCCCGCTGCACGATGGGGTATTCGAGGTGCTGGAAGCGGCGCGCAATGCCGGCATCGGCGTCTCCATCGTGTCCGCCTCGCATTGCGACGTGCTGCGCAAGACCCTGGAAGCCAAGGGCCTGCTCGGACATTTCGAGCATGTCGTGGGGCTGAGCCACAACCAGGCCACCAGCAAGACCGCCGAGGCCCTGATGCTGCAGGAAAAGCTCGGCACACCGGCCGGGCGCACCCTGTTCATCGGCGACACCCTGCACGACTACGACGTGGCGCGGGCCGTCGGCTGGCAGCCGCTGCTGGTCAGCACCGGCCATCAGGACATCGACCGCCTGCGGCAGGCCGACGCCCCGGTCTTCAGCGGCTTGGGCGAACTGCTGGGCCATTACGCCAGTGGCGAGCGGCGCGCCGTCGTTCACGAGGGGGCCTGATCATGGACACCGAGCACATGGTCCTGCTGGGCCTGATCGCTGTTTCGCTGTTGTTGCGCGCGCTGGTGGCGTTTTATTACCGGGATGCGCAGCGGGTGCTGCGCCTGCTCAAGCTGATACCGCGCCTGGAGGGGCGGCGGGAGCAGTATTACCGCCCGCTGGATACCTGGTTCGCGCCGCTGCCCTTTGTCTGGACATGGCTGGATATAGTCGCCGCGGTGCAGGCGGCGTCGATCTATTCGTCGCCGCTGGCCTGGCTGGCGGTGCTGCTGTGGAGCGGCGGGCGCATGCGCGCGTTGCAGGAGTTCGGGCACAACGCGGTGCACTTCGCCCTGTGTCGCCACCATGCCTGGCAGTGGTGGCTGAGCAACGTGTTCTACCAGTTCCCGATGTTCAAGCGCGACATGCGCAGCCGGCACCAGACCCACACCCTGGAGCACCATCGCCACCCCAACCATCCGCAACTCGACCCCAACCGCGCCCGGGTGCATGCCGGCGGCTACGTGGCGGGCCTGTCGCCCAGCGGTTTCTATGCGCTGTTGCTGTACCCGCTGACCCCCCGCGGGGCCTGGGTGAACCTCACCACCCTGGTGCGCAGCAGCCTGCTCAACCATTCCCGCCTGACCACCCTGGTGCGGTGCCTGAGCGTGGCGGCGGTGGCGGCGTTGCTGTACGCCTTCGGCGGCTGGAAAGGCGTGTTGTTCGGCTGGTTGCTGCCGTTGCTGACGTCCTATCCGGTGTTTGCCTGGATCTCGCTGCTGACCGAACACCGCTGGTTCATCGAGGGCACCGCGCGCAATCGCCGTGAGCTGGAATACCTGGCGGGCCGGCCCACCGATTACTTCGGGGTTTCCGGCTGGCTGGTGCGGGTATTCATCGCCCCGACGTCCGACGCCTATCACCTGGCGCACTCCCTGTACCCCGGCGTGCGCTGGAACTACCTGCCGGCGATCGACCGGCACCTGAAAATCCACGAACCGCGCTACAGCAGCAACGCCAGCGAAGGGTTGCTGTTGCCTCGCGGCAATGCGCCCACGGCCCTGTCCGAACTCTATGAGCGCCTGGTGTGCACCGAACACGAACCGTCCCCCCTGAAGTCGAGAGGTAGCCTGTGACCCATTCCACTCCAACCCAGCACGTTCAACGTATCGGCATCATCGGCGGCAGCGGCCTGCAACAGCTGCCTGGCCTGCAGGACATTCAGCAAGTGGAATGCACGACCGCCTTCGGCACGCCGTCGTCGCCGCTCACCCTGGGCACGCTCAATGGCGTGCCCGTGGCCTTTGTGCAACGGCATGGCGTGGGGCACGTGATCCCACCGGCCTCGATCAATGCCCGGGCCAACATCGCCGCGCTGCGCAGCGTCGGTTGCACGCAATTGCTGTCGGTCAGCGCGGTGGGCAGCCTGACCCACGACGCGCCTCCCGGCAGCTTTGTGCTGATCGACCAGTACATCGACCGCACCATCCAGCGGGAAAAAACCTTTTTTGGCCCCGGGCTGGTCGGCCATGTGCCCTTTGGCGAGCCGGTCTGCGCGCGCATGCGTGGCGTGCTCGCCGAGAGTGCCGAGGCCGCCGATATCCAGGCGCGCAATGGCGGCACCTACGTGGTCATGGAAGGCCCGCAGTTCTCCACCCGCGCCGAGTCCCACCTGTACCGCCAGTGGGGCGGCACGGTGATCGGCATGACCGCGATGCCCGAAGCCAAGCTGGCCCGCGAGGCCGAGCTTTGCTACGCGATGATCGCCATTCCGACCGATTTCGACTGCTGGCACGAATCCCACGAGCCGGTGAACGCCACGCTGGTGGCGCAACGCATGGCGGACACCTTCAACCTGACCCGGCGCCTGGTGACCGAAGCCGTGACGCGCCTGGGCCAGCATGCCGGTGCCTGCCCCTGCGGTTGCGACCGCGCCCTGGACACCGCGGTGATGACCGCGCCCGAGCACCGCGACCCGCGCATGGTCGAGCGTCTGTTGAGCGTTGCGCCCCATGCCACTCATCTCTCTGCGAGCAAGGAATAAAGCGATGAACCAGGCCATCTCCACCAAGGACCGGGTGCGGATCCATCAGGTCGAAGTGCTTTCGGACAATTGGTACGTGCTGCGCAAGACCACCTACGACTTCCAGGGCCGCGACGGTGTCTGGCGCACCCTGGACCGGGAAACCTACGACCGCGGCAATGGCGCCACCATCCTGCTGTACAGCAGGGCCAAGCAGACGGTGGTGCTGACCCGGCAGTTCCGTTTCCCGGCCTTCGTCAACGAACACGACGGCATGCTGATCGAAACCTGCGCCGGGCTGCTGGACAAGGACGATGCGCGGACCTGCATCCACAAGGAGACGGAGGAGGAAACCGGCTATCGCATCCGTGAGGTGCGCAAGGTGTTCGAAGCCTTCATGAGCCCCGGTTCGGTCACCGAGCGCCTGCACTTTTTCGTCGGCGAATATTTCGATGAAGACAAGCAAAGCGAGGGTGGCGGCCTGGAACACGAGGGCGAAGAGATCGAAGTGCTGGAGCTGCCGATCGACCGGGCCCTGGCAATGATCGACAGCGGCGAGATCTGCGACGGCAAGACCATCATGCTGCTGCAGTACGCCAAGCTGCACCGGCTGCTGGAGGCCACCGATGACTGAGCTCAACGCCATCAGCTCGATGGAAAACGCCGAGCTGGCCGAATTCATCGCCGGCATCAGCCAGCACATCGGCATGCCGGTGCGCCTGACCCGTTGTTCCACCTCGGAGCTGATCGAGCGCCTGCACGGTGGCAGCGCCGGGGCCTGGGACCTGTTGCTGGGCACGGCGGCCACCGCCTTGCTCGACCCGGCCCTGGCCTGGCAACTGATGCCGCTGACGGACATCGAATTCTCCGGCCTGCCGGACGCCGCGGTGGCCACCGATCGCCGCTGGTTCGCGGCATCGGGTTTCGTCCCGGCCTTCTGTTATGACCCCAAGGTCCTGGCCCGCGAGGGCCTGGCGGCGCCGACCCGCTGGCAGGACCTGACAGGCCGCGAATGGGCCGGGCGCATCGCCTTGCCCGACCCCGCGCGCTCCGGTGCCGGTTATCTGCACCTCAGCGCGTTGCTCGAGCATTACGGCGAACCCGCCTGGACACTGCTGGCCCAGGTGGCCGGGCACGGCCCTGCGATCAGCGGTTCCTCCACGGCGCCGATCGAGGCCGTCGTGCAGGGGCAGGCCTGGCTGGGGGTGACGGTGTCGACCGCGGCCACCCGCGCCGCCGAACAGCACCCGCAGCTGCGCTGGTGCGTGCCCGAAGATGCACGCTGTTATGAGGACGAGGTGTTCGCCTGCCGGGCCGGCTCGCCCAACGCCGCCTATGCGCAGCAGGCGTTGCAGTGGATGCTCACCCCGGCCGCGGCGCAGATCAGCCAGCGCTATGGCAAGGTCGTGCCGGGCCAGGCTCACCCGGTCGGCGCGCTGCAACCGCTGCCGGCCTTGCAGGCCAGTCGCGACAAGGCGGCGCGCTGTCGGCATTGGCAGGCGCTGTTCAGCCGGGAGACGGCCCATGGCTGAAGCCGCGCGGGATTCCAGTCAAGCGCTCAGCCGTCAGGAGCAGGTCCGCGAGGCACGCCCATGGTTCCTGTACCTGCTGTTCGGGCTGTTCGGCGCCCAGCAAGGGTTGCTCGGGCCGATCATGCCGTTCCTGCGCGACACCCTGGCGCTCGACCTCGGTTGGGCCGGCCTGCATTTCGCCGCCTATGCCGCCGGCCTGGCGCTGGTCGGCTGGCCCTATCGCTGGCTGGAACGACGGTTGCGCTCGACGAGCATGAGCACCATCGCCTGCCTTTCGGTGGTTATTGCCAGTAGCCTGTTCGCCCTTGCCGGACACTGGTCGCTGAGCTTGTTCGCCGCCGCGGCGATGGGCCTGTCGGGCGGATTTGTACTGGCGGTAGGGCAGGCGGCCCTGGGCGAGCGTTATCGCGAACAGGCCGCGTCGAGGCTGGTGGAGGCGCACATCGTCGCCGGGTTGTGCGTGCTCGGCGGCGCCCTGCTGGTGGGTGGCATGACCGGCCTGGGCCTGTCCTGGCGCCTGGTGCCGGGCAGCATCGCCGCTATCGCGCTGCTGGTGACCTTGCTCGCGCTGAGTGCCTGGAACGCCCCGGCGACACTCGCCGCCACCGATCAAGCCCGCGAGAGCGGGCAGACCCTCATGACCCGGCGGGTGCAACTGAGCCTGTGGGCCTTGGTGCTGCTGGGTATTTCCGCGGAATGGGGCGTCGGTTTCTGGGGCGCGGAATACCTGGCCGTGCATGTCCAGGTCAGCGCCTCGGCCGCGGCCACGCTGATGAGCCTGTATTTTGCCGGCACGGTGTGCGGGCGCCTGGCCAGCCGTTATGCGTTGATCCGCATCAGCCCGTTGCCGCTGCTGGTCGGCGTGATGCTCGGGGCCATCGCCACCCTGGTGCTGCTGTACTTCAGCCAGACCCGGCTGCCGACGGCCTTGTTCATCTTTGTCCTGGGCGCCTGCCTGGGCAATTTCTTCCCGCTGATCCTCGGTTCGGCGATGCGCATCGCGCCCCAGGCCAGCTCGGCCATCAGCGCCCAGGCCTCGCAGGCGGTGGGCGTGGCGCTGCTGCTGGCGCCTTTCCTGCTGGGCCTGCTGTCCTCGCGGATCGGTGTCGAAGCGGCTTTCAGCCTGTTGATCGTCTACCCCTTTCTCATGCTGCCGATCGCCCGCGGTCTGCATTTTTCCGGAGCACGCCCTTGAAGCTTTCTGCCCTGTTGTTCGATCTCGACGGCACCCTCATCGACACCGATGACCTGCACCTCAACGCCTACAACCAGTTGCTGGCGCGCTGGGGAAAATCCATGAGCCTGGATTACTACAAGGCCCATGTGATGGGCTTTCCCGACGACATGATTTTCTCCGGCCTGTTTCCCCAGGCGCCGGCGACGCAATACCCGGAGCTGGCGGCGCAGAAGGAGGCCATGTTCCGCGCCCAGCTGCGCGAGACCATTCCGGTGCCTGGCGTGCTGCGCACCCTGGATTATGCCCAGGCGGCCGGCATCCCCATGGCGGTGGTGACCAACGCGCCCCGGGAAAACGCCGAAGCCATGCTCCAGGGCCTGGGGATTGCCGAGCGCTTCGATGCGCTGGTGATCGGCGGTGAGCTGGCGCGCGGCAAGCCCGACCCGCTGCCTTACCTGACGGCTTTGCGCTTGCTGGACGCGAGCGCCGATCAGGCGCTGGCCTTCGAGGACTCGCTGGCCGGCGTGCGTTCCGCGGCGGCGGCGGGCATCCACACCTTTGGCATGCTCTCGGGCCTGGAGGAAACACAGCTTCGCGAGGCGGGTGCGCGGAGTATCATCCGGGACTTCAACGATGAGGCCTTGTGGCAGCGACTCCAGGTCCCTGCCTGAGCCCGGGCGGTCCATGCGGGACGGTGCCGGGGCAGGGCGCCGTACTGCGAGGACCGTCATGGACCGATTCCAGGAAATGCAGGTGTTCATCAGCGTCGCCCAGGAGCAGGGCTTCGCGGCCGCGGCCCGGCGCCTGGGGCTGTCCGCGCCCAGTGTGACCCGGGCGGTGGCGGCGCTGGAGCAACGTATCGGCACCCAGTTGCTGACCCGCACCACGCGCAATGTGCTGCTGACGGAAGCCGGCCAGCGTTACCTGGAAGACAGCCGGCGCATCCTCACCGAGTTGCAGGACGCCGAGGCCTCGGCCGCCGGCATCCATGCCCTCCCGCGCGGACAATTGACGATCACCGCTCCGGTGCTGTTCGGCGAGCTGTTCGTGACTCCGCTGATGGTGGATTACCTGGAACGCTTTCCCGAAGTCAGCATCAATGCCCTGCTGGTCGATCGGGTGGTGAGCATGGTCGAGGAAGGCATGGACGTCGCGGTGCGCATCGGTGAGTTGCCCGACAGCGGCCAGCACGCGATGCGCGTCGGCGAGGTGCGGCGGGTCATCTGTGCTTCCCCGGCTTTTCTGGCGCGGCATGGGCGACCACGACATCCGCAGGAACTGCGCCAGGCGCCGGTGATTGCGCCGTCGTCCATCGGCCAGTCCAGAAGCTGGCTGTTCGACGATAACGGAACGCCCTTGAATATTCGTCCGGAACCGCGGCTGGTGGTTACCGCCAACCAGGCGGCGATCAGTGCCGCGTGCCTGGGGCTGGGCCTGACCCGGGTGCTGTCGTATCAGGTCGCGAGCAAGGTGGCGGCGGGCGAGCTGGAGATTATCCTGGCGGAGTTCGAACTGGCGCCGCTGCCGATCCATGTGGTGTATCAGGGCGGGCGCAAGGCCCCGGCGCGGGTGCGCAGTTTCGTCGATTTCGCGGTGCAGGCGCTGCGCGGACACCCGGCGTTGCGACCGTAGCGTGGATTGTTGCGCTGGCTGAAATGATGGATTGTGTTTTCTGGTGATTCCGTTGTTTTCAAGCGAGGGGGAAGATGGCGCCCGTCAGTGCCGCTCTTGTGAGCCGCACCCCTGCCAGCGGAGTCTGCCCATGCACCCCATCAAGCTCTACAACTTCCCCCGTTCCGGTCATGCCCATCGCGTCGAACTGATGTTGTCGCTGCTGGGGCTGCCTTTTGAATCGATCATCGTCGATCTGGCGAAAGGCGAGCATAAACAGGCGGATTTCCTGGCGCTGAACCCCTTTGGCCAGGTGCCGGTGATCGACGACCAGGGCGTGGTGCTGGCCGACTCCAACGCGATCCTGGTGTATCTGGCGCAGAAGTACGGCCAGGGCCGTTGGCTGCCCAGCGATCCGGTTGGCGCGGCACGGGTCCAGCGCTGGTTGTCGGTGGCGGCGGGGCCGATTGCGTTCGGCCCGGCGGTGGCGCGGCTGATCACCGTATTCGGCGCCCAGAGCAACGCCGAGGAGGCCATCGACCGCTCCCATGCGTTGCTCAAGGTGGTCGAGCAGGAATTGACGGCCAGCCCTTACCTGGCGGGCAGCGAACCGACCATCGCCGACATCGCCGGCTACAGCTACATCGCCCACGCCCCCGAGGGCAATGTGTCGCTGGCGGATTATCCACAGGTCCGCGCCTGGCTGGCGCGCATCGAAGCTTTGCCTGGCTTCGTCGGCATGCCGCGCACCGCGGTGGGCCTGCAAAGCGCCTGAACCTGGCGGCCCGGCCCCCCCGGGCCCGCTGACTGCTGCGTCATCGACGCAGGGGAGACCCATCATGAACATCGAATCCCCCTGGCATGCAGGCGAAACCCGCCTGCAAGCCCAGGCTGGCGTTGCCGAGCGCATGGACGTCGTCGGGCGCAAGGTGATCCGCAGCGAGATGCCCGACCAGCACCGGCAGTTTTATCAACAGCTGCCGTTCATGCTGCTCGGGGCTGTGGATAACCAGGGCAACCCCTGGGCCAGTGTGCTCGAAGGGGCTGTCGGTTTCGCCCACTCGCCAACCCCCGGGCGGCTAAGGCTCGACAGCCTGCCCGCCGCCGAAGACCCCACCCAGCTGGCGCCGGGCGCGGCCGTCGGCCTGCTGGGCATCGAGCTGCATACCCGGCGGCGCAACCGCCTCAACGGTCGGATCGTCGAGCTGGACGACAGCGGTTTTGCCCTGGGGGTCGAACAGTCCTTCGGCAATTGCCCGCGCTACATCCAGCTGCGTCAGTTCGAGTCGGTGCCGCTGGCCACGCACCGGCCGGTGCAGCGCCTGGATGCGCTGGATGAAGCGGCGAGGGCGATGATCCGGGACGCCGATACGTTTTTTGTCGCCAGTTACGTGGAGCTCGAGGGACGGCTCTGGGTCGATGTGTCCCACCGCGGCGGCCCGGCCGGTTTCGTGCGGGTCGAAGGCAACCGCCTGAGCATTCCGGATTTCGCCGGCAACCTGCACTTCAACACCCTGGGCAACCTGCTGCTCAACCCCCGCGCCGGCCTGCTGTTCATCGACTTCAGCCGCGGCGACCTGCTGCAGCTCAGCGGCCGCACTGAAGTCGTGCTCGACGACCCGCAGATCGCCGCCTTCCCGGGCGCCGAGCGCCTGTGGCGCTTCGAGGTCGAGCAACTGGTGCGCCGACCCGCGGCGCTGGCCCTGCGCTGGACGGATCAGGCGTAGGACAGGGCTTTTTCCTCCAGCAACTCCTGGTACAGCTCGCTCCACCTTTGGCCCATTTGGTCGGCGGTGAACAGCTGCCGGTAACGGGCTTCGGCCTTGAGGCCCATCTGCGCGGCCTGTTCCGGGTTGTCCCAGAGCTGGCGCATGGCGGCGCGGAAGGCCAGGGGATCGCTGGGCGGCACCACCAGGCCGGTTTCGCCATGGATATTGATGTAGCTGGTGCCGGTGCCGATCTCGCTGGAGATCATCGGTTTGCCGTACATCGCGCCTTCGAGCAGCGAGATGCCGAACGCCTCGGAGCGCAGGTGCGAGGGGAAGACGATGGCGTAGCTCAGTTGCAGCAAGGCCACCTTGTCTTCATCCCCCAGGCGGCCGAGGAAATGCAGGTTGCGCAGACCCAGCGCCGCGGCCTGGGCATGCAATTCGGCTTCGAGCGGGCCGGCGCCGACGATCACCACCGGGTAGTCCACGTCCTTGAGGGCATCGAGCAGGATGTGCAGGCCCTTGTAGTAACGCATCACCCCGACGAACAGGAAAAAACGCTCGCCCAGGCGCTGGCGCCACTGGGCCATGCGTTCGGCGTCAGGCTGTGGATAACCAGCCTTGTTCAGGCCGTAGGGGATGACCCGGGTCTTGTCCGGGAACTGTTGCAGCACATCGCTGGTGTGCAGGTAGTTCGGCGACGCGGCGACGATCCGGTCGACGCTGTGCAGGAAGCGGTTCATCAATGGCCGGTACAGCTTGAGCAGGTGGCGCTGGCGGATGATGTCGGAGTGGTAGGTGGCCACACAGGGCTTGTTCATGCCACTCATGAAATGCACCAGGTCCATGAACGGCCAGGGGAAGTGGTAATTGACCACGTCGGCTTCGGCGGCCATTTCGCGAAACTGCTTGAACACGCTGTAGGAGAAACCGGTGGAGGCGAACTGGAAATCCAGCTTTGCCTGGTGCACCTCATGCTGGCCCACCTTCAGTGTGCCGGAGGAGGGAGTGGGGCTCAGCGTCAGGACCTGGCCGTCGATGCCATAGTGGGCACCGCTTTCGCAGAGCTGGAAGATGACCTGCTCAGTGCCGCCGACCGAGTCAGGCAGGTATGTTTTGTAGAAGTGTAAGACCCGCATTCAGCCTCCCATGGCCTGACGGTAGGCACGCGCGGTGATCCGCGCGCAGCGCCCCCAGGAAAAAAGTCTTGCCTGTTCCAATCCCGCTTCGCGGCACGCCTGCCAATGGCGGTCGTCTTCGATCAGGCGCAGCAGGTCGTGGCGCAAGCCGTCCACATCGTCGGGGTCGACATAGTTGCCGGCCGCACCCGCGACTTCCGGCATCGCCGAACATCGCGTCAGTACCACCGGCGTACCACTGGCCATGGCTTCCAGGACCGGAAGACCAAAGCCCTCGTATCGCGAAGGAAAAACCAGGGCCCTGGCCCCGGCGACCAGCTGTGCCAGCTGTTCGTCCGGCAGGTAGCCCAGCAGACGCACATGGCTGCTGGCCAGGGCGCTGTACAGCGTTTCGCTGAATTGCCCCTGTTCCCAGCCCGCCATGCCGACGATCAGCAAGGGATAACGCTGGCGCAGGGTTTCCGGCAGCCGGGCATGCGCCAGCAAAGCCAGGGACAGGTTCTTGCGCGGTTCCAGGGTGCCCACGCAGAGCAGATAGCCGTGGGCTTGCAGCTTGTAGGTCGCGAGGCAGGGCTCCAGCTCGGCCGGCTCCCGGGGATGAAAGCGTGGAGCCGCACCCAGCGGGGCCACGACAAAACGCTCGCGTGGCAGGCCGAAGTAGGCCTGGGCTTCATCGGCGACGAACTGCGAATCGGTCAGGATCACCCGCGCCTGCTCCATGCCGGCGCCCAGGCGTCGCTCGATTTCCTTCAGCCGCGCCGGTGGCTGGGTGGCCGGGTAATGCACGTGGGTCAGGTCGTGCAGGGTCATCACAGTCGGCCCCTCGAACGACATCGGCCACAGACTGGGTTCGTGGTAGAGATCGATGGTGGCGTGCCGGCCCTGGTCGAAGCGCCGCTGTTCCAGCCAGCGCCGCGCCTGGTAGGCCCCGGGAACCTGGCGCAGCCAGGGGCTGAGCCGGGAGTAACCGGGCATCGCGGCAGTCGGCAGTTCATTGCTCCAACCCCAGCCATGGAACAGCGCCAGTTCAAGGCCCGGCTCGCCGGCCAGGGCCGGCGCCAGTTCCGCGACGTAGTGGCCGATGCCGGTGCGTGGCGCCTGGAGAATGCGCGCGTTAAGGGCTACACGCATCGTTCATCTCCAGGACCGCAGGGGCGTTCCGGTGCTGGCGGACAATACGTTCGATCAACTGGTTGCTGGCGTCGCGCCAAGTCAGCCAACGCCACTCATCCACATCACGGGCAGCAGGGAACACCCCCGTGCGCTCTTGCTGGATGACCAGCTCGGCCAGGCTCTGCGGATCGTTCAGGTCGAAATAGGCCATGAACTCGCCGCCGATTTCGCGAAATACCGGGATGTCGCTGCCCATGGCGGGCAGGCCACGCTGCATGGCTTCCACCAGGGGCAGGCCGAACCCTTCGACATAGGAGGGGAACACCAGCGCCGTCGCCTTGGAATAGGCGTACTCCAGGCTGTTGTCGTCCAGTGAATTGAACATGAACAGGCGCCGGTTCAACTCCGGGTGCCGGCGAATCCGTTCGATCAGCGCCTCGCACTTCCAGCCGATGCGCCCGGCGATGCACAGGCGGGCCTGGGACCCGCTGGCCCAGACACGCTCGAAGGCGTCGAGCAGGAACCCGTGGTTCTTGCGTGGCTCGATGGTGCTGACCATCAGGAACACCGGTGCCCGATGCTTGAACAGCTGCGTCAGGTCCGGGTCTATCCGCGAGTTCTCGCTGCACAGATCCAGCTCCGAACCCAGGTGGAAAAAATCGAACCAACGCTGCGTGACCTGTTCGCGGCCAACCCGGCGGAGCATTTCCGCGTGCACCTGATCGCGGATGGTCGCGGAGATCGCCACGTAGCCGTCGGCGGTGCGGGCTATCCAGTCGAACCAATGGTTGAACACCCGGACCAGCCCGGCGTCGCAGAACTGCGGATGAGTCAGGGGGATCAGGTCGTAGATCACCGAAACTATTCCCACGCCGTCGCGCTTGAGCTGTTCGGCTAAGGGGAAAAAGTCGGCGTGCCACGACGAGTCCAACAGCACCAGTTGATCGCCCGGTTGATGTTGCAGCGGCACACAACGCTGGGGGATTTCATCCACGTTCACCAAGCGGTTGCACAGGCGCAGGGGGATGCTGAGAAAGGCAAAGGCCGTCAGGCGGCACGCGATGTAGAGCAAGCGCCGGGCGATGTATGAATCGGCAAAGGGTTTGCGGCGTTCCAGAGTCCGGTGGCGCAGCCAGAAAACGTTAGCGATCTGCTCCAGGCGTACCCGCAGGCTCATCAGGTCCCAGCGCCGGGTCGGCAGTGGCTTGAGGCTCAGAACCCGATACAGCTTGCCGCCGAGCATCGCCACCGGAATGCATTCCACCGCGCCGCTGGCTGCGGGCAACTCGCGGATGACGTTGCGCACCACGCGCTGGATGCCTGAGTTGGTTTCGGGGTGTTCGAATACGTAGGTGCATTCGATCAACAGGCGGCTCATGGTTCCACCTGCTGGCTGATTGGCTGGACGGGCTCCACGAAGCCCGGGAGGGTGCGCTCGATACTGGTCCGCGCCTGCAACCAGGAACAACCGACGAAGTCTTCCTGGCGGTTATTGATGACGTGGAAGACCAGGCCGTAGTCGCGCCATTCGAAGTTGCGATCCAGGTGCGAATCCAGCCGCGACAGGCTCAGGGCCACCGAGTAGTTGCCCTTGCCCAGGCCCATGGTGAAGGCGAAGCGGAAGGTGACCTTCTCGCCGGCGCTCAAGTCGGTCAGGGCCTGGTCCAGGCGATGGGTGTTGATGCCATACATGGGCTGGCCGAGACGGTCCTTGATCATGAAACCCAGCACCAGCCGTTCGATGTCCTGGCACACCTCGACCTGTACTTCCAGCACCACCGGCTGGCCGACTTCGGCCATCTCGATCGAGCGCTCGCGTTCGTCGCGCAGGTGCACGCTGAGGATCGCGGCTTCGCCGGTGCCGGAAATGGTCCGTACCTGGCCGTTGGCGAGCATTTCTTGGCGCACCGTCTGGCCTTCGCGTTCGGCGAGCATGGCGTTGTAGTAGTCCATCACCTCTTCCGGCTTGCCGTGCATGGCCACGCGGCCTTGCTCGAGCAGGATCGCGGTGTCGCAGATCGACTGGATCGCCGAGCGGTCGTGGGACACGATCAGCAGGGTGGTGCCGGCGCGGCGGAAGCTGCGGATGCGCTCGAAACTCTTGTGCTGGAAGTAGGCGTCGCCCACCGACAGCGCCTCGTCGACGATCAGGATGTCCGGGCGCCGGGCCGTGGCCACGCTGAACGCCAGGCGCATCTGCATGCCGCTCGAATAAGTGCGTACCGGGTGATCGATGGCCTCGCCGATTTCGGCGAAGGCTTCGATTTCCGCCATCAGGGCTTCGATTTCCTCGACCTGCATGCCCAGCAGCTGTCCGGCCATGACCGCGTTCTGGCGCCCGGTGAAGTCCGGGTGGAAACCCATGCCCAGCTCCAGCAACGCCGCCACCCGACCCCGCAGATGGATCTCGCCGCAGGTTGGCTGGGTGGTGCCGGTGATCATTTTCAGCAAGGTGCTTTTGCCGGCGCCGTTGACCCCGACTATGCCCACTGCCTGGCCCGGCTCGATCTCGAAATCGACGCCCTGCAGCACCCAGTGCAGGTGATGGCGCGGCCTGGAAAACGGAATCATCCATTCGAACAGCCGGCTCCAGCGGTTCGGGTACTGCTTATAGGCCTTGCCCAGGCCGGTGACGCGTATATGTCCCATCAGAGCTCATCCACCATTTCACCGACGCGCTGGCGGAAAAGCCGCAGCCCCATGCCACAGAACAACAGGCTGATCACCAGCATCGGGGTCAGCGAACTCCATTGCGGCCACTGGTCGTACAGGAACAGGTTCTGGTAGCTGTGCATCAGCGCGGTCAGCGGGTTGAGCGCCAGCAGGCGCTGGATCGACTCGGGCAGGATGCTGATGGGGTAGACGATGGGGGTCAGCCAGAACCAGAACTGCAGGAAGATGCCAAAGAACTGCCCGACGTCGCGAAAGAACACGTTCAGCACCCCGAGGATCATCCCCAGGCCGGTGCAGAACAGCACTTGCAACAGCAGCAGCGGGATCAGCGCCAGCAGCGCCAGGCCCGGCAGGCGCCCGGTGATCAGCAGGAAGCCGAGGAACAGGCCGAGGATGATCGCGAAGTTGATGCCGGCGTTGAGCAGCACGATCACCGGCAGGCAGATGCGCGGGAAGCTGATCTTCTTCAGCAGGTTGGCGTTTTCCAGGAACATGCTCTGGCTGCGCAGGGTCAGCTCGGAAAACAGGCCCCAGGTCAGCAGCCCGGCGCACAGGTAGACGCTGTAGGCCAGGCCGTCCTCGACCCCCGGCAGGCGGGCGCGCATCACCTGGGAAAAGATCACCGTGTAGACCACGATCATCGACAGCGGGTTGAGCACGGTCCACAAGGCGCCGAACAGCGAGTTGCGATAACGCGCCTGGAACTCCCGTTGTACGCTGCCGAGGATGAAGCCCCGGTAGCTGCGCAGCGAGCGGTACAGATTGAGCAGCATCAGGCCGTCCTGCCGTATTGGTCTTCGAAACGGACGATGTCGTCCTCGCCCAGGTATTCGCCGCTCTGCACTTCGATGATGACCAGGTCGATCACCCCCGGGTTCGCCAAGCGGTGCTTGTGCCCGGCGGCGATGAAGGTGGATTCGTTGCTGTTGACCAGATGCGAGCCGTCGCCGTTGTTGGTGACCATGGCCGTGCCCTTGACCACCACCCAGTGTTCGTTGCGATGGTGGTGCATCTGCAGCGACAGCGCCGCGCCCGGCTTGACCACAATGCGCTTGATCTTGAAGCCCGGGCCTTCCTCCAGCACGGTGTAGCTGCCCCAGGGGCGACTGACCGTGCGATGCAGGCGATAGGCTTCGTGGTTGCGATCCTTGAGCTGCCTGGCCA
Organism: Pseudomonas sp. NFPP07; assembly: GCF_900115645.1. Lineage (NCBI taxonomy): Bacteria > Pseudomonadati > Pseudomonadota > Gammaproteobacteria > Pseudomonadales > Pseudomonadaceae > Pseudomonas > Pseudomonas sp. NFPP07. Next base: position 132,207 of record NZ_FOXG01000011.1, on the reverse strand, counting down.
CCTGGCGCACGTCCTGGGCGCGGTCGGCGTGGGCCACCAGGATGGCGTCGGCGGTCTCGACCACGATCAGGTTGTCGACGCCCACCGTGGCGATCATCCGGCCTTCGCTCTGCACGAAGTTGCCGTGGCTGTCGATGAACAGGGCTTCGCCGGTGGCGCGGTTGTCCTGGGCGTCGGCATCGACCAGGGCGCTGATCGCGCCCCAGGAGCCGATGTCGCTCCAGTCGAAGCCGGCCGGGATCACCGCGACCTTGTCCGAGATTTCCATCAGCGCGTAGTCGATGGAAATATCCGGCATATCGGCGAAATGCACCGCCGACAACTCGTGCTGGACAATGCGTCCGGTTTCCACCGGCGTGCTGGCCGCCTGGCAGGCGCGGCCCAGCTCCAGCAGCGCGGGAGCGTGCTGCTGCAACTCGGCCAGTAGGGTCGCGACCGTGAAGCAGAACATCCCCGAGTTCCACAGGAACCGGCCGCTGTCGAGGTAACCCTGGGCGGTCAGCGGGTCAGGTTTCTCGACGAAGCGGCGAACCCGGGTGCCGCCACGTTCGTCCAGGCTATCGCCGGATTCGATGTAGCCAAAACCGGTTTCCGGCGCGGTCGGGGTGATGCCGAACGTCACTAGGTAACCGGCTTCGGCCAGTTGCACGGCGTGGGCGACAGCATTGCGAAAGGCCGCCTCGTCCTGGATCAGGTGGTCGGCGGGCATGACCACCAGGGTTGCCTGATCGCCGTGCCGTGCCTGCACGGCCAGCGCGGCGGCGGCAATCGCCGGTGCTGTGTTGCGGCCCGAGGGTTCGAGGATGAAGTGGCCGTGGTGCTGTTCCAGCCCGGCGGCCTGGAAATGGTCCTTGCTTTGGAAAAAGTGCTCACGGTTGGTCACCGTGACGATCTCGCCGTTGCCGGCTAGCAGCCCGGCAGCACGACGGTAGGTCTTGCCCAGCAGGCTCTGGCCGTCCGGCAGGGTCATGAAGGGCTTGGGCTGGCCTTCGCGTGACACTGGCCATAAACGAGTGCCGGCGCCGCCGGAAACAATTACAGGAATCAACATGCCTTACTCCTTGGCAACACGTGTCATGTCCGCATCCACCATCATGTGGATCAGGTCCTGCAGATCGGTCTTGGGCCACCAGCCAAGGAGCTTTTGAGCTTTGGCCGGGTTGCCCAGCAGTACATCGACCTCCGCCGGGCGCAAGAACGCCGGGTCGATCTTCACGTAGTCACGGTAGTTCAGGCCGACGTGTTCGAAGGCGATCCGGCACATGTCGCGCACGGTGGTGGTGACGCCGGTGGCCACCACGAAATCGTCGGCCTGCTCCTGTTGCAGCATCAGCCACATGGCTTCGACATAATCGCCGGCGAATCCCCAGTCGCGCTTGGCGTCGATGTTGCCCAGGCGCAGTTCCTGCTGCTTGCCCTGTTTGATCCGCGCGGCGGCGTCGGTGACCTTGCGGGTCACGAACTCGATGCCGCGCAGGGGCGATTCGTGGTTGAACAGGATGCCGCTGCTGGCGTGCAAGCCGAAGCTCTCGCGGTAGTTCACGGTGATCCAGTGCCCGTAGAGCTTGGCCACGCCGTAGGGGCTGCGCGGGTAGAACGGGGTATTTTCGTCCTGCTGCTCGGCCTGGATCAGGCCGAACATTTCGCTGGTGGACGCCTGGTAGAAACGGGTGTGCGGGCTGAACTGGCGGATCGCCTCGAGCAGGTGGGTCACGCCCAGTCCGTCGACGATACCGGTGGTCACCGGCTGGTCCCAGGAGGCGGCGACAAAGCTTTGCGCCGCCAGGTTGTAGAGTTCGTCGGGTGCCGCCTTGATCACCGCCCGTTGCACGGAGCAGGCGTCGGCCATGTCGCCATCCAGGTAGCGGATCTCGCCCTCGATGCCCATCTCACGCAAGCGCCAGCGCGAGTCGCTGCTGCGTCGCGCCACCAGTCCGTGAACCTGATAGCCCTTGTCCAGCAGCAACTTGGCCAGATAGGCGCCGTCCTGCCCCGTGATCCCTGTGATCAGTGCACTTTTTGTCATTCTTGTAGTACCCGTGACTCCCCGTCGGACAGGATCGCTCGCGGGGATTGTTGTATAGGTGTTTCAGACACCCATTCGCTGTTCAGCCGCTCGCCATGGCCACCATGGACGCGACGCGATGCTGTCCACCGTGGACGGGCAGGGGGCTGGAGCGCGGTGGTGGCGACCTGGGCAAGCAGAGGGCGGATGTTGTTGCGCTGGCCAGTCAGGTGGATCGCCGGGTCGGGTGATCGGGGTAACAGGCGCTGGAAGTTTTGGTGGGCGGTCGGGCCATGGGAGGAGGCAGGCAGCGACCTCCGGCCTGAGCCGATGCTGCTCAAGCGGGATTGGGTGTGACGACCCATGAATCCATTCAGGTCCGTTACAAACAGACGCTTCTTCAAGCGGCAGTCCCCTCATCACGAACTTGCGCGAAATCCCGGGTTTAAAGGCGGGAAAATTCAGGAACTTCCGAAAACTATCGAAAATGGCCTGCCGCGCGAAGTTATTGTTGTAGTTGTTTGGCAGTCAATCTGTGCCAATTGCGCGGCAATTTCAATAAGTCCTATCGTGACCGGTAAGTTCTCCTTTTTGAGCATAGGAAAAATCTCTCCGGTAGGTTCCCGAACATTCGATGGATGTGTTTAGAATGCCCTTCGTCTCGACCCAAACGATCAGAGGCGGCTGTCTTTAGCCGCTGGAAACTGACCAAATAGAACAAGAACGTAGACGGGCATGAGAACGATGGATGCACGCCCGCAACACAGGCGTGGCGCCATGGCTCTACCGTCATTGTGTGAAGGTGCCAGGATGGCGGCTTCATCGTGAGATGCCATGAATTTCATTCTTTATTCGGATGTTAACGACGGCTCCATCAGCCAGAGCCTCGGGCGTCCGGAATACAGTTATTACTTCGTGCTCAAGGCTTATCGCCCGGTGCTGGAAAGCCTTGGGCGCGTGCATGTGGTGCAGACGCCGGCCGAGGTCGACCGGCTGTATCACGAGCTGCGGCTCAAGGGCGAAGACTGCCTGTTTCTTTCGTTCACCCCACCCCAGAAAACCCCGGTCGACCTGGACTGCCCGACCCTGTGCGTGGTGGCCTGGGAGTTCGATTCGATCCCCCACGAATACTGGGATAACGACCCGCACCAGGACTGGAGCCGCACCCTTGGTCGCCATGGCCGGGTGATCACCCTGTCCAGTCATACGGCCCGTGCGGTGCGTCGGGTGCTGGGTGAGCATTTTCCGGTGCTGGTGCTGCCTACCCCCTTGTGGGAGCGCTTCGACGGCGTCCGCGGGCAATACCCCAATGTACCGGTCAACGCCGGTACCACCCTGCAGATCAAGGGCTGCATCATCGACAGCCGGGCCCTGGGGCTTTGCGCCGACGGCCTGATCGCGCCGGTGCTGGATGAGGCGCCGCCGCCTCCCGCTCCCGTCGAGGTCGAAATCGTCGAAGCCCCGCCGCTGACCGTCAGGCGCCGGCTGTTCATTGCCAAGCACTATCTGCGCGAATGGTATCGGGCGCTGGCCGGCGGCGAATGGCGCCGGCCGCTGTTCATCAGCAAGCACTATGTTCGCGAATGCTACCGCGAGGGGTTGCGCGACCGGGTTCCCGAGCGCCTGCGGGCGCTGATGGCGAAATCGAGACCGGAGCACGCGGCAGCGCTGCCTGTGGTCCTGCCGGCACCCGCGCCTGAGCCAGAACACCCCCAGGCTGTCCTCCCGGCCACCGACCAGCAGGTGGAGTTCCAGGTCGATGGCGTGGTCTATGTCAGCGTGTTCAACCCCGACGACGGCCGCAAGAACTGGCATCAACTGATTACCGCGTTCTGCTGGGCGATGCGCGACACCGAAGACGCCACCCTGGTGTTGAAAATGACCCAGAACGACCTGTCGACCTATTACGTCGAAATGCTGACCCTGCTGTCGCAGCTGTCACCGTTCAGCTGCCGGGTGGTGGCCATGCACGGCTATCTGGACGACGAGCAGTTCGCCCGGCTGTACGGCGCAGCCAGTTTCTACGTCAACGCCTCGCGGTGCGAAGGCCTGTGCCTGCCGCTGATGGAGTTCATGGCCTGCGGCAAACCGGTGATCGCGCCGCTGCACACGGCCATGCTCGATTACATCGACGAGGAGGTGGCCTTTGTCGTCAAGTCCAGCCAGGAGCCGGCGATCTGGCCGCAGGACTCGCGCATCCTGTTCCGTACCTTGCGTCACCGCCCGGATTGGGGCTCGTTGAAAACCGCTTACCAGGACAGTTACCGCATGGCCAAGGAAAACCCCGCGGGGTACCAGTCGATGTCCCTGGCCGCGGCCCGGCGCATGCAGGAGTACAGCAGCTTCGCCAGCGTCCAGGGGCGCCTGCGGGAGTTCTTCGCCCTGACCCCGCTGACCGAGGCCGATGGCGCATCCTCCCTGGCCGTGGCGGGTAACGCCTGATGCTGATCCTCATCCATTCGGAAACCAACAAGAGCAACATCCAGCAGAACCTGGGCCGTCCCGAATACAGCTACTACTTCGTGCTCAAGGAGTTCCGGCCGGTGCTGGAACGCCTGGGCCAGGTGCTGGAGGTCAGCAACCCCGACGAGCTGGTGGACCGCCTGTATTTCGACTGCCAGAGCCGCGGCGAGGCGTGCATCTTCCTGTCGTTCTCGCCGCCCCATCGCACGCCCAACCATTACGCCTGCCCGACCATCCCGGTGTTCGCCTGGGAGTTCAGCACCATTCCCACCGAAAGCTGGCAGGGCGAGCCGCGCCATGACTGGCGGCTGGTCCTGGGCACCGCGGGCGCGGCGATCACCCACTCCAGCTTTACCGTGCGAGCGGTGCGCGAGGTGATGGGCGAGGACTACCCGATCTGCGCGATCCCGGCCCCGGTCTGGGATCGCTTCGCCCGCCGTGGCGAGCAACTGGGCAAGCAGGCGCGGGCGTCCCGGGTGACCCTCAACCTGCATGGCCTGTTGCTCGACAGCCGGACCCTGGACCTGAGTGCCTACGGCCCGGGCATGCTGCGCGAAGACAGGCCGCTGGCGCTCGATGCCACGGCCCGCGATTGCCAGCTGCTGCTCGACGGGGTGGTCTACACCTCGGTGTTCAACCCCTACGACGGGCGCAAGAACTGGCAGGACATGATCAGTGCGTTCTGCACCACCTTTCGCGACTGTGCCGACGCCACCCTGGTGCTGAAACTGACCCACCACGATATCGGCGACGCGCTGGCCGACATGCTGCACCACCTTTACAAGAACCAGTCCTACCAGTGCCGGATCGTGCTGATCCACGGCTTTTTGTCCGACCCGGACTACGAGCGGCTGGTGGAGGCCACCCGCTATGTGGTCAATTCCTCGTTCGGCGAAGGGCAGTGCCTGCCGCTGATGGAGTTCATGTCCTGCGGCAAGCCGGCGGTGGCGCCGTGCAACACCGCAATGGCCGACTACATCGACCACGACAACACCTTCATCGTCGACTCCACCGACGAGTTGACCGCCTGGCCCCACGATCCGCGGGCGGCCTACCGGACCCTGCGCTACATCACCAATTGGGATTCATTGTGCTCGGCCTATCGTGCCAGCTACGACGTTGCCCTGCAGGACCCCGAGCGTTATGCGCGCATGTCGAGCCATGCGGTCGAAAGCCTGCGGCGCTTCTGTAGCCAGGCCACGGCCGAACAGCGCCTGGGCGAGTTCTTCCAGCAGGTGCTGGAGCGGCGCAAGGCGTCTGCGACCCCCGGGCTTCCCGCGTGATGCGGGCATTTCTGCGGCGTTTGCGCAGGGGCGCGCCGTTGCCTGCGCCGCTGCTGGCCGAAGCGCCCAGGCCTGCGGTTTCTCCCCGCGATTGCGGCTTGCGCGACGCCATGCTCGATGGCTGGTTCCGTTCCGCAACCGGCGAGCTGCTCAAGGGCTTTGCCATCAGCGCCGACGACACCCTGCTCGATGTCGGCTGCGGCGAGGGCGTGGCGACGCTGTTCGCCATGCGCCAGGGCGCTTCGGTGATTTTCACCGACAGCGAGTTCGACAAGGTGCGCGACCTGGCCCGGCAAGTCGCCGAGCAATCGGACGTGCCCGCCCTGGGGCTGGTCAGCAACAGCCTGCCGTTGCCGCTGGCCCAGGGCTGCGCGAGCAAAGTGGTGTGCATGGAAGTGCTGGAGCACATCGAACAGCCCGAGCCGTTCCTCGCCGAGCTGGTGCGCATGGGCCGTCCCGGCGCGCAGTACCTGATCAGCGTTCCGGACCCGGTGGGCGAGCATTTGCAGAAGGGCATCGCGCCGCCCGGCTACTACCGCGCGCCGAACCATGTGCAGATCTTTTCCCGCGAAGGCTTTGGCCAGATGATCGAGGACGCCGGGCTGGTCATCGAACATCGGCAGGCCACGGGCTTTTTCTGGGTCATGGGCATGATCTTTTTCTGGGCCAGCGAACGGGCCGCCGGACGCGAGCCGCCGGGCGCCGTGCGCGACCGCATCCAGGCGCCGTACCCGGCGCTGATGGAAGGCTGGGCGCGGACTTGGGAGGAGCTGCTGGCGCAACCCGACGGGCTGGCGATCAAGCAGGTGCTCGATGGCTTCATGCCGAAAAGCCAGGTCATCATTGCCCGCAAGCCGCTGCCCGGCGCCGTGGCTGAGCCGTCTTGAACGACAAGCGGATCATGGACATCGAGCTGCTGCGGGGCATCGCGGTGCTGGGCGTGGTGTTCCATCATCTGCAAGGCAATCTGTTTCGCGACGGGCTCGCCTGGTTGGGCGGCGTCGCCGCCTACGGCCAGTTCTGGTGGGGCGTGGACCTGTTCTTCGCCATCTCCGGTTTTGTCATCGCCCGTAGCCTGATCCCGCAGCTGCGCGCCTGCACCAGCGGCGCGCAGTGCTGGCAACGGACCCGCGACTTCTGGATTCGCCGCGCCTTCCGCCTGCTGCCCTCGGCCTGGCTATGGCTGCTGCTGATGTTGCTGGCGAGCCTGTTCCTCAATCGCTCAGGAGCGTTCGGCAGTCTGCACGCCAACCTGTGGGCCACGGTTGCCGGCCTGCTGCAGTTCGCCAATTTCCGTTTCGCCGACAGCTTTTTCCACTATGAGTACGGCGCCAGTTTCGTCTACTGGAGCCTGTCGCTGGAGGAGCAGTTCTACCTGTTGCTGCCGCTGCTGGTGCTGTTGTGCCGCAAGTACCTGGCCTGGGCGTTGTTGGCGCTGGTACTCGTGCAGGTCCTGACCCTGCGCTCGGCGCTGCTGATGGTCATCCGCACCGACGCCATGGCCCTCGGCGTGTTGCTGGCGCTGTGGACGGCCTGCGGCAGCTACCGGCACTGGGAGCCAACGTGGCTGGGACGGTATGCGGGGCTCGGTCCGCTGCTGTTGATCCTGTCCTGCCTGGGCATGGGCTGGTTGGCCACCGATGGTTTTAATGTCACCCGTTACCGGGTCGGCGCCCTGGCGGTGCTCTGCGCGCTGTTGGTGTGGATCGCTTCCTACAACCGCGACTACCTGCTGCCCCGCGGCCCGCTGAAAAGCCTGCTGGCCTGGGTCGGCAGCCGTTCCTACGGGATCTACCTGATCCACATCCCGGTGTTTCTGCTGGTCCGCGAAGCCTGGTTCCGCCTGGCGCCCCTGGGCACGGCCGGGCTGAACGAGCAGCCGCTGCTGGCGCTGGCCTGCGCCCTGGGCCTGCTGCTGTTGCTGAGCGAACTCAACTACCGTGTCATCGAGTTGCCCCTGCGCAATCGGGGCGCCGAGCTGGTGCAACGCCTGGGCACATCCCGTTCTCCCGTTCCTTCCACAGGAGTCACTTCATGCTGAGCCTTCTGAAAAAACTCACGGCGAGCGCTCCTGCGGCCGTAGCGCCCGACGCACCGCCGCCGGCCAAGGTCGATCCGTACATGCTGGGCCTGCAGGACGCCATGCTCAGCGGCTGGTTCAACCAGGAAAACGGCGAGCTGTTCACCGGCTTTCCGGTGACGGCCGAGGACACCCTGCTGGACGTTGGCTGTGGTGACGGCGGCAACGTGCATTACTGCGCGATGCGCGGGGCGAAGATCATCATTGCCGACATCGACGCGGCCAAGGTCGAGGCGACGCGCCAGCGCCTGAGCGATACGCCGGCCCGCGGCGTGGAATGCCATGTCACCGACTGCAATCCACTGCCGATTGCCGACGGCACCGCCAGTCGCGTGGTGTCCACCGAGGTCATCGAGCATGTGGACGATCCGGCGCAGTTTCTCTGCGAACTGGTGCGGGTTGGCCAGCCGGGCGCGCTGTACCTGCTGAGCGTGCCGCACCCGAGCTCCGAGGACCTGCAAAAGAACATCGCCGCGCCGGAGTATTTCCAGAAGCCCAACCATATCCGCATCATCAGCGAAGAGCAGTTCAAGCAGATGGTCGGCGACGCCGGGCTGGAGGTGCTGAGCCATAGCCAGTACGGCTTCTACTGGTCGATGTGGATGCTGCTGTTCTGGGAAGCCAAGGTCGAATTCAGCAACCCCGACCACCCGTTGCTGGACCAATGGGCGAACACCTGGCAGACCATCCTCAACTCGCCGCGCGGGGTGCAGATCAAGCACGCGCTGGACGCCGTGGTCGCCAAGAGCCAGGTCATCATTGCCCGCAAGCCGGCTTGAACCGGCCCCCTGTAGCCGCTGCCGAAGGCTGCGCAAGGCCGCAGGCCTTCGGCGATCTTGCGACCCTGCGCGCCCTTCGGTCGCGATCGCAGCCTGCGGCAGCGGCTACAACGGGCGGATCTGCGCAAATATCGACCAGGGTGGGCCTACGCAAATAACGGCAGGGGCAGGTTTGGGCAATAACCTCAGGTGCGGTCTTTTGTAGCCGCTGCCGAAGGCTCGGGCCGCGTTCGGACGATAAGGCCGCAGGCCTTCGGCGATCTTGTGGCCTTGCGCGCCCTTCGGTCGCGATCGCAGCCTTCGGCAGCGGCTACAGAACTTCAGGCCTGTTGCACAAAAGTCAGGCGCACGGCGAAGCCGATCAGCAGGCTGCCGAACAGCCATTGCTGGACCCGCTGGGCGGCGCGGTTGTGTGCCAGCCAGCGGCCGATCCAGGCGCCGGCCAGGGCGTAGGCGCTGTCGAACAGCAAACCCACCAGCACCAGCAGCAGGCCGAGGCTGGCGAACTGCGCGGCCACGGGGCCGGCCTGCGGGTCGATGAACTGGGGCAGCAGCACCGAGCAGAACAGCAGCGCCTTGGGGTTGAGCAGGTTGGTCAGCAGGCCGCGGCGGATCGCTCCACGCCAGCGCAGTGCGCTCGCGGCCTGGCCGTCCTGCAGGCAGGGCAGCAGGTTGGCCCGCAGGCATTGCACGCCGAGCCACAACAGGTAGGCGGCCCCGCCCAGGCGCACCACCTCGAAGGTCCAGGGCGCGGCCTTGAACAGGGTGGCCAGGCCCAATGCCGCCAGCGCCACATGGCAGCCCCGGGCGATCGCCAGGCCCACCGCGGTGGCCAGCGCCAGGCCCTTGCCCTGGCGGGCGCCGGTTTGCAGCAGGAGGATCATGTCGGGGCCGGGCAGCAGATAGACCACCGCCAATGCCAGGAAAAACATCCACAGTTGCGCCACCTTGCCACCCCCTTTCGTTGTCGATTCGGTAGGTAGAGTCTAGGGCCGAAGGGCAGGGCAGGTGCTTGCGTAGTCAGCCAGCATGCACGCGGAAATTGGCATAATCTTCCAGCTGAACATGGAGTGACTATCGGAAAATGCCAAAAATGAAACTGGACGCCTACGACCGCAAGATTCTCGCCGCCCTGCAGCGCGACGGCCGCTTGAGCAACGTGCAACTGGCGGAGGAGATCGGCCTGTCTCCTTCACCCTGCTTGCGCCGGGTACGGATGCTGGAAGAAGCCGGGGTGATTCGCGGCTACCAGGCCAACCTCGATCGCGATGAAGTGGGCCTGGGGCTGACGGTGTTCGTCGGGGTCAAGGTCGAGCGGCACACCGACGAGCATTCCGAAGCCTTCCACAAGGCGGTGACGGCGCTGCCGGAGGTGCTTTCGGCGTTCCTGGTGTCCGGCGAGTCGGACTTCCTGCTGCAGGTGGTGGTGCCGGACCTGCGCGCCTACGACCGTTTTCTCACCGGCAGCCTGCTGAAACTGCCGGGCGTCAGCGATATCCGCAGCAACTTCGCGATCCACACGGTGAAAACCCCGGGGGCGCTGCCGCTGGGGCATTTACCGGCCTGACGCGATCATCTGTAGCCGCTGCCGAAGGCCTTCGGCGATCTTGAGAGCTTGCGCGCCCTTCGGTCGCGATCGCAGCCTGCGGCAGCGGCTACAGGGGTCTACATCTGCGTCGCCATCCCCTCGACATCCATCGCTGCCTGGCGCAACGCCTCGGAGCGGGTCGGGTGCGGGTGGCAGGTCAGGGCGATGTCTTCGGCCGAGGCGGAAAACTCCATGGCCACGCAGTACTCGCCGATCATTTCGCTGACGCTCGGTCCTACTAAATGCACGCCGAGGATTTCATCGGTCTGCGCGTCCGCCAGGACCTTGGCGAAACCTTCGGTCTCGTGGTTGATCTTGGCCCGGCTGTTGGCCGTGAAAGGGAACTTGCCGACCTTGTAGGCCCGGCCCTCGGCCTTGAGCTGCTCTTCGGTCTTGCCGACGCTGGCCAGCTCCGGTTTGGTGTAGATCACACTGGGAATCAGGTCGTAATTCACTTCGCCGGCCTTGCCGACGATCTGCTCGATGCAGGCCATGGCCTCGTCCTCGGCCTTGTGGGCGAGCATCGGCCCTGAGGTGACGTCGCCAATCACCCATACGCCGGGGGCCTCGGTGCGGTGCTGGCGGTTGGCGAGCATGCCGCGCGAGTCGGTGCTCAGGCCGACGTTCTCCAGGCCGAGGCCCTGGGTGTAGGGCCGGCGCCCGATGGCCACCAGCACATAGTCGGCTTCCAGCAGCTCCGCCGTGCCGCCCGCGGCGGGTTCGATACTCAACTGCACGCCATTGGCCGAGGTGCTGGCGCTGCTGACCTTGGTGCCGAGCCTGAAGGCGATTCCCTGCTTGGCCAGGGCCCGTTGCAGGGTCTTGCCGGCTTCGCCATCGACACCGGGGCAGATGCGGTCCAGGTACTCGACCACCGTCACCTGTGCCCCCAGGCGCCGCCAGACCGAACCCAGCTCCAGGCCGATCACCCCGGCGCCGATCACCACCAGGTGCCGGGGCACTTCGCCGAGAGACAGCGCGCCGGTGGAGTCGAGGATGCGTCGGTTGTCGATCTCCACCCCGGGCAGTGGCGTCGGCTCGGAGCCGGTGGCGATCACGATGTCCCTGGCCTGCAACCGGGTCTTGCCGCCGGCGCTGTCGGTCACCGTGACCTGGCCCGGGCCGTCGATATGGCCCCAGCCCTTGATCCAGTCGACCTTGTTCTTGCGAAACAGGAACTCGATGCCCTTGGTCAGGCCGGCCACGCTGTCGTCCTTCTGCTTCATCATCTGGGCGAGGTTGAGGCGGGGCTTGACCTCGATGCCCAGTTCGGCGAATTCCTTGCCCATGGCCGCGTCGTATAGCTCCGAGGCGTGCAGCAAAGCCTTGGACGGCATGCATCCGACGTTCAGGCAGGTGCCGCCGAGGGTGGCGCGACCTTCGACGCAGGCGGCCTTGAGGCCCAGCTGGCCGGCGCGAATGGCGGCGTTGTAGCCACCGGGACCCCCACCGAGGATGACGACGTCGTAGCTGCTCATGGCTGTTCTCCTGCAATCGGAAAAGAAGGCTTTAAAGGTAGTCGAGCAAAAAATTATGACCGTAATATGAGCGCGCACAGCAACCCCGGTCAAGCACGCGATCGCGTCTTGCGTGGCGATTGCGTCTTCCTACAGAAGAACGGGGAGCGGGGTGTTCAGGTCCACCAGTAGCGCACGAGGTGGAAGAAGATCGGCGCGGCGAAACACACCGAGTCCAGGCGGTCGAGCATGCCGCCGTGGCCTTCGATCATGTGGCCCCAGTCCTTCACCCCGCGGTCGCGCTTGATCGCCGACATGACGATGCCGCCGGCGAAGCCCAGCAGGTTGATCAGCAGGGCGATCAGGAACGACTGCCAGATAGTGAACGGGGTGATCCACCACAGCGCGCCGCCGATCAACGAGGCCAGGAGGATGCCGCCAACAAAACCTTCCACGGTCTTGGATGGCGACAGCCGCGGGGCGATCTTGCGTTTGCCGAAGAGTTTTCCACAGACATACTGCAACACGTCCGACATCTGCACCACGATCACCAGGTAGGCGATCAGCAGCAGGTTGCGCCCTTCGTAGCCGGCGATATCCAGGGTCAGCAGCGCCGGCACGAACGACACGCAGAACACCGCGATCATCAGCCCCCACTGGACCTTGGAGGCACGTTCCAGGAAGTGCGTGCTGTCGCCGCCCAGGGACGCGAGGATCGGCAGCAGCAGGAACACATAGACCGGGATGAAGATCGAGAACAGCCCGTACCAGTCGAAGTAGATCAGCAGGTATTGCACCGGCAGGGCCAGGTAAAACGCCGCCACCAGCGCCGGGTAGTCGCTGCGCCGGGTCGGCATCAGGGTCAGGAACTCGCGCAGGGCGTAGAAGGACACCGCGTAGAACAACAGGATCACCGCGCTGGTGCCGAGCCAGAAGGCGATGCCGATCACCAGCACCATCACCCACCAGGCGTTGATGCGCGCGTTGAGGTTGTCGATCACCGAGCTCGGCGCGCCACGGCTGCGCAGCTTGAGCAGAAAACCGATCAGCGAGGCCAGCACCAGTACCGCGCCGATCCCGCCGAACAACATCAGGGTTTGCCTATCCATCTCAAGAATGCTCCGGGGCCATGGCCAGCAGCGCTGCGCGGCTGCGTTCGAGGAAGTGCTCTTTGCTTTCGCCGTCCTCGAGGGACAGCGGCGCGCCGAAGCTGGTGGTGCATAACAGCGGCAGGGGCAGGAAACGGCCCTTGGGCATCACGCGGTTAAGGTTGGCGATCCACACCGGAATCACCTGGGCCTGTGGGTAACTTTTCGCCAGGTGGTAGAGGCCGCTCTTGAACGGCAGCAGGCCTTCCTCCTCCAGGTTGCGCGTGCCTTCGGGGAAGATGATCAGCGAATCGCCGTTGGCCAGGGCGTCGAGCATCGGCTGCAAGGGGTTATCCACAGGCTCCTTGCGTTCGCGGTCGATCAGCACGCCGTTGAACACGCGGTTGATGATGTAGCGGCGCAGTGGGCGGGTCTGCCAGTAATCGGCGCCGGCCACCGGCCGCGTCACCTTGCGCAGCGCGGGCGGCAGCGAGGCCCAGAGCAGCACGAAGTCGCCGTGGCTACTGTGGTTGGCGAAGTAGATGCGTTGCACCGCCTGCGGCCCGCAGCCGAGCCACAGGCTGCGCGCCCCGGTAATGGTACGGGCGGCGGAGGTGATGAGGGTGGCGACCAGGGGTTCGAGCATGAGAATTCCTTATCCGGCGATGGCCAGCGAGGGGCTGGCCAGGATGAAGCCCAGTGTCAGCAGTACTTGCGCCGCCAGTAGCCAGGCCTGGCGACGCAACAGGTTGAGGGCGCCGTGGCTGCGTTGTTGCCACGGGCGGCCGCCGGCGTTCGCCGGTTGCAGGTTGAGGGCGCTCAGCGCCTGGTCCAGGGCGGCGCTGCGCTCGGCCAGCGGCAGCGGACTGTCCGCCACCCGCTGGAACAGCTCGGCATCGAAGGCCACCCGCAGCGCCCAGTACTTTTGCAGCAAGCCCAGCACCAGCAGGGCGACGCTCAGGACGATGGCCCAGGGGGCGGACACGCCGAGCAACCACTGACCGAGGCCAAGCAGGGCGCCGAGCAGGCTCAGGCCTGTGGATAACAGGTCCAGCGAATGCCCGCGGCGCAACAGGCTGGCCACCGCATGCAGTTCCATATCAGTGGCCATGGGCGCTCCCCAGGGCTGTGGATAAAGGCTCCAGGGCCTTGCGATGTGCGGGTTGCAGGACGATCTGCGGGCGTGCGCGGCGGATCTGCACGATGGCCGCATCGACGCTGGCGGCGCGGCCTGTGTACAACAGCCACGCGGCCACGGCGGTGGCGCTGCGCGAATAACCCAGGGCGCAGCAGACCAGCAGCGGCGCGTGTTCGCGCAGGCTTTCGATGGCTTGCGCGGCCTCGCGGCATTGCTCGGTGGTGGGCGCGGTCAGGTCGAGCACCGGCACGCAACGATAGGCCAGGTGGCGACCGTCCACGGACAGTTCGGCGCACAGGTCGAGCACCGCGCTGAACGGGCTGTCCTGCAGCTCGCCCGGGGTCGGGACGCGCCCGAGCCAGACGTTATCCACAACCTCGTCGGGCTGTGGATGCTTGTGTGTCCACAGCCGGGAATTGATCCAGGCCGCCGCCAGATAAGGCGCCAGCAGCCAGCGCGTGGCGTTGCTTAGGCGGCCGTCCGCGCCCTTCTGGAAACCCTTGGCGTCGAACAGCCCATAGTTCAGCGCCACCAGCAGCAGGGACACCGCCGGCCATAGCAGCCACAGCCAGGCCCCGCCGCAGATGAAGGCCGGGATGGCGAGCGCCACGGCGCCGAGGGCGTAGCGCAACGCCAGGCGCCAGCGCTGACGATCGCGGGCCAGACGCAGGTTGTGCAGCATGCCGGGGCGGTCCAGCGGCCACAGCCAGACGCACAGCCAGCCGGCCAGGGCGCCTGTGGGCACGTCGATAAAGTGGTGTTGATAAGTGGTCAGCACCGACACGCCGATCAGCGCGAACCAGCCGTGCACCAGCCAGCGCCAGGCGCCCTGGACATGCCGCGCGTAGCAGACCCACAGCACCACCAGCAGCGCGATGTGCAGCGATGGCGCCTGGTTGAACGGCTTGTCGAAGCCGGCCAGCACGTCGAACAGCCAGCCGAACAGGCCATCCAGTTCCGGGCGCTGGAAGGTGAAACGCAGCGGCCAGAGCAGGAAGCAACTGACGGCGATGACTTGCGCGGTCAGCAGGCGCAAGGCGTGGCGCTTGAGCTCTTCGCGGCTGGTGGGCAACAGCAGGGAAAAGCCGTACAGCAGGTCGATCGACCAGTAGGGCACGATGCTCCAGGCCCAGAACGGCATCTGCCGCTCCCAGTCGAACACCAGGCTGCCGACCTCGGCCCGTTGCGCGGTGACCCAGGTGGCGAAGCCGTAGGTGCCGAAAAACAGTGGCGCCAGCAGCAACAGCCAGAGCACCGCGGGTTTCAGCAGGCCGGGCTCGCGGGTGTATGTCGCGGCGACGGTCATCATTGCACCCGCTGTGCCAGCGACACGCTGAAAATACCCCACTGATCGACGCGCAGGGTGATCCGGCGGAACCCCGCGGCTTCCACCAGTTGGTCCATCTCGGCCTGGGTCCGGCGACGCATGACCCAGGCCTGGCCCGCGCGGTGGCTGGTCAGGGCGCGGGCGATCAGCTCCAGCTGCGGGTGCCACGGTTGCCCGGTGTAGACCAGGTAACCGCCAGGCTCCACGGCGGCGGCCAGGCCCGCCAGGGAATCGCTGACCATCTGGTTGTCGGCGAACAGCTCGTACAGGCCGGAGACCACCGCCAGCGTCGGTTTGGGCGCCAGGGCCGCGAGGTCGTCGCGGTCGAAGGCATCGGCTTTGACGAAGCGGGCAATCTCGCCCAGGCCTTTCTCGGCGATCAACGCGCTGCCGTCGCGCACGTTGATGTCGCTGTAGTCGCGCAGCAGGATCGACTCCGGCAGCGGACTGACCCCCTGCAAGGCTTCGAGAATGTAGCGCCCGTGGCCGGCGGCGATGTCGACGATGCGCACTTCGCGCTGCTCGGCGCGCAGTTTTTCCATGGCCAGGCGCAGCAGTTCTTCCACATGCAGCTTGCGTTGGCGAATACCGCGCCAGCCGATGGAATCCAGGTAGTTGCGGTCGATCATCCGGCCCAGCGCCGAGGTGCCGGTCGCTTGGTTGCGGTACACGTAGTCCAGGGTGCTGCCGGAGTCGAAACCGCTGTCGAAACCCAGCTTGACCCCGGCCGAGAGCTGGCTGCCCAGGCGCATGCTGGCGCGGGTCATGCGCCAGTACAGGTCACGCAGGGAGTTATGCGGCAGGGGCGCCGCCAGCGCCTCTGACTCGGCGCAGGTCAGGCCCAGGCGGTCGGCGTCGAGCAGGGCAGGGCGGTTCAGCGGTCGCGCGAAGTTCTGCAGGATGAAGCGCCGGACGCTGGCGACGGCCGGGGCCCGGGCCTTCTCGCCGAGGGTGTCGTGGAAGAAGCCCGGCAGGATGTGTTTTTCCTTGTGCAGGCTGCCCAGGCGCTCGAAGAACTGTTCCTGAGGCCGGCGATGGACGACGAAGTCGGCGCCGGAGATCAGCAACTGGGTCGGCACCTGGATCGCCTGGGCATCGGCCACCACCCGTTCGGCGGCTTCGTACAGGCCGAGCAGCACGTTCACCGAGATCGCCTTGGTGATCAGCGGGTCGCTGTCGTAGGAGGCCACGCGCGCCGGGTCGTGGCTGAGGAAGCGCGCCTTGACGTAGCTGTTGACGAAAAAGTTGCCGCGAAAACGCCGCATCAGCGCCAGGCCCGGGCGGGCGAAAGGCACGTAGAGCTTGACCTTGAACGCCGGCGACGCCAGCACCAGGGCGCGGATGCGCGGCGCGTAATCGTGGACCCAGGTGGCGGCAATCACCGCGCCGACGCTTTGGGCCACCACGGCCATGTGTTCTTCGTCGATGCCGTGGCTGGCCCGCAGGTGATCGCAGAAGGTCTGCACGTCGCGCACGCTGGTGGCGAAGCTCGGGCTGTCGCCACGGGCGCCGGGCGACTGGCCGTGGCCGCGGGCATCCCAGGCGAAGAAATCGAAGGCCGGCAGGTCCAGTTCGTCCACCAGGTGGGCGATGCGCGCGGAGTGTTCATGGCCGCGGTGGAACAGCAGCACGGCCTGGCGCGGGGCGTCCGAGGGGGCGGCGGTGGCCGGCCAGTGGCGGTAGAACAACTCGACGCCGTCGTGGGTGGTGAAGGTCTGGTGGAGAGCTTCGCGCATGGCAACTTCCTTATTCCGAGGGGGCGTTTTGCTGGACTTCTTGTCGTTGGGTGTCTTGCAGTTGTACGTCGAGCAGGCCCTGGCGAACCCGGTTGATCAAGGTGTAGACCAACAACGCGGCGACCACCGCCAGCACACCGTTGATCCAGGCGGCGCTCAGCCAGCCCAGGGCGATGCCGGTGGCCAGCACGCCGAGCACGAACGCCCGGTCGCTCTTGCCCATGGGCCCGTCGTAGCGGCGCGAGGCGCCGATCATCGGCCCCAGCACGCCGGCGTATTCGCTGAACAGCGCCAGCAGCGTGACCAACAGGACCAGCGGCAGGCTGACGCCGGCAATCAGTGCGAAGGGCAGGATCAGCGCACTGTCGGCAATCACGTCGCACAATTCGTTGAGGTAGGCGCCCAGGCGCGATTGCTGGCCGAATTCCCGGGCCAGCATGCCGTCGATGGCGTTCAGCGCCATGCGCAGGATCATCCACAGCGGGATCAGGATGAACAGCCAGAGGTGGCTGGCGAAGCTGGCGATCAGGGCGCCCACCAGCAACGAAATCACTCCCGCCAGCACGGTGATCTGGTTGGCCGTGGTGCCGTTCTCGTACAGGCGCTGGACCCATGGCCGCAGCAGGTTCTGGAAGCGCGGTTTGAGCTGGTAGATGGAGAGCATGGCTGGACGTTTCCTTGTCACAAAGTGGGCCACGGATTATGGCCCCAGATCTCGCGGGCTGGCATCAGCACAGCAGCGGTTTTCCCTGGGTTTGTGACGCGCCCATGGCAAATAAAGGCATAGGTAAGGGACGAAAATTTCACTACTATCGTTATATCGTAACGATTTGTGACAAATACAGCGGCCTGCCGGAGAGTTATCCACAGGCCGGAATGGGTTAACGACCAGCGTTGGGGTGCTATGCAAGTCGATCTTGAGACTGAAGGGGCGGGGGTCGAAGCCTTGCCGAGGTTTCAGCGGGCGGCCTTTCACGAACGCCGTCTGAAGCGTTGGGGCATCGGGCTGGCGGGGCTGGCCGGGGTGGGGTTGGTGTTGGCGTTTTTCGTCGGCCTGTTTGCCCCGCAATCCTTATGGCCGGCGTTGCTGGTCAATCTGGCCGCAGCGTTGCTGGTGCTGGTCGGCGGCCTGCAGGCGGCGGGCTGGGTCAGTGCATGGCGCGCGGGTGCGTTGCGGACGCCGGAGGTGGCGCCGAGCCCGGAGCCGGTTGCGGATGAACCGCTACCCGACGACGGCTGGTACGAGCGGCTGCTGGAGGGCATCAGCCGGCGTTGGTCCAGTTTGTTGGCGCAGATCGGCGCGCCGATCTTGTGGCTGGGCGGTTGGGCCTTGCTGGTGCTGTTGGTGATCGAGCAGGCGTGGAACCTCGGCCTGCCCGCCGCGAGCCTGGGCCTGGCGGGCAATGTCGGCGCGGTGCTGGCGCTGTTGCTGGCCTTCGGCTTGCTGGTGTTCGAGCGCCAACTGAGCCAGGAACACCCCGGCGAATGGCCGGAAGCCGCGGCGCTGGCGCAGTTGGCGCGAGTGGCGATCATCAGCCTGGTGCTGGCGGCGCTGGGCCTGTTGTTCAGCAGCGACACGGCGCTCTGGCCGGTGCGCCTGGGCGTGCTGCTCGGCGTGTTGCCGGCGCTGGTGGCCCTGGAGTTCCTGCTGCGCGCGGTCTTGTCGTTATTCAGCCCGCGTCGCGCGCAACTGGAGCCGCGCATGCTGGCCCACAGCGTGGTTGCCGATCTGCTGCGCTGGCCGCCGCAACCCTTGCTGGCCTTGCAGCACGAATTGCACAACCGCTTCGGCATCGACCTGCGGCAGATCTGGGCCTTCACTTATATGCGCCGCGCGTTCCTGCCGGTGCTGCTGGTGGTGCTCGGGGTCGGCTGGCTGCTCACTGGCCTGCATGAAGTGCCGTTGCAGGGGCGGGGCATCTACGAGCGTTTCGGCAAGCCGGTGGCGGTCTTTGGCCCGGGTTTGCACGCGGGCCTGCCCTGGCCGCTGGGCCGGGTGCTGAGTGTCGAGAACGGCGTGGTGCACGAGCTGGCCACCAGCGTCGGCGAAGCGCCCAATGTGATCGAACCGGCCTCCGCCGAAGGGCCGCCGCCACTGGTAGCCAACCGCTTGTGGGACGCCAGCCATGTCAACGACAAGTCCCAGGTGATTGCCAGCGGCGCCGCCGACAAGCAGAGCTTCCAGATCGTCAACATGGACGTGCGCTTCGTCTATCGCATCGGCCTGAGCGATCAGGCGGCGCTGGCGGCGACTTACAACAGCGCTGATATTCCGATGCTGATCCGCAGCACCGCCAGCCGCATCCTGGTCCACGACTTCGCCTCGCGTACCCTCGACGGCCTGCTGGGCGAAGACCGTACCAACCTGGCCGAGGATATCGGCCGCGCGGTGCAGGCCGACCTGGAGAAACTCGACAGCGGGGTGGAGATTCTCGCCACCGTGGTCGAGGCCATTCACCCGCCGGCCGGCGCCGCCAATGCTTATCACGGCGTCCAGGCTGCGCAGATCGGCGCCCAGGCGCTGATCTCCCGCGAGCGTGGCGCGGCCAGCGAGCAGACCAACCAGGCGCAATTGCAGGCCAGCATCGCCCGCGATCAGGCCCAGGCCACGGCCCATGAAGTGCAGGCCACGGCGCAAGCGGCCGACCTGCGGTTCAGCGCCGAGCAAAAGGCCTATGCCAGCGCCGGCCAGGCATTCGTGCTGGAGCAGTATTTGAGCCAGCTGAGCCAGGGCCTGCGCAACGCCAAGTTGCTGGTGCTCGATCATCGCCTGGGCGGCGCCAACGCACCGACCCTCGACCTGCGTACATTCACTTTGCCGACCGAGCCTTCGGTACCGGGTAACACCGCTCAGCCAGGAGCCGTCCATTGAGCCAGTCCCATTCCCACGATCATCAGGATCACGCCGGCCACGATCACGGCCACGGCGGCCATCACCACGGACATCATCACCACCACGGCGCGCCGGAAGAGGCGGGGCCCTTTCCCTGGCGGCGCATGGCCTGGGCGCTGTTGCTGGTGTTGTTCGCCGTCGCCGCGGCAAGCCTGGTGCAAGTGCGCTCCGGCGAAGCCACGGTGATTACCCGTTTCGGCAACCCGGCGCGGGTGCTGCTGGAGCCGGGCCTCGGCTGGCGCTGGCCGGCACCGTTCGAGGCGGCGATCCCGGTGGACCTGCGCCTGCGCACCACCTCCAGCGGTTTGCAGGATGTCGGCACCCGCGACGGTCTGCGCATCATCGTCCAGGCCTATGTGGCGTGGCAGGTGCAGGGCGATGCGGACAACGTGAAGCGCTTTATGCGCGCGGTGCAGAACCAGCCGGACGAAGCGGCGCGGCAGATCCGCACCTTTGTCGGCTCGGCCCTGGAAACCACCGCCAGCAGTTTCGACCTGGCCAATCTGGTGAACACCGATGCCAGCAAGGTGCGCATCGCCGACTTCGAAGCCCAATTGCGCAAACAGATCGAACAGCAGTTGCTGAGCACTTACGGCGTGCGCGTGCTGCAAGTCGGCGTGGAACGTCTGACGCTGCCCTCAGTGACCCTGACCGCCACCGTCGACCGTATGCGCGCCGAGCGTGAAACCATCGCCACCGAACGTACGGCCATCGGCAAGCGCGAAGCGGCGCAAATTCGTTCCGCCGCCGAGCGCGATGCGCGCATCGTCCAGGCTGATGCCACGGTGAAAGCCGCGGACATTGAAGCGCAATCGCGGGTGCAGGCGGCGGAGATCTACGGCCGCGCCTACGCCGGTTCGCCGCAGCTGTACAACCTGCTGCGTTCGCTGGACACCTTGGGCACTGTGGTGACCCCGGGCACCAAGCTGATTCTGCGCACCGATGCCGCGCCGTTCCGGGTGCTGGTGGACGGGCCGCCGACGCTCGGCAATAAAGCCGCCGGGTCGCAACCATGAGTTTGGTTCCACGTGGAACACATGAACTGGGCAGCCCATGGATTCAGGCCGGTCGCCTGGCGTTTCTCGCCCTGTATGCGGTGACCGTGCTGGCAGCCGTGGCTTGGGCGTTTTCCAATGTGCGGCAGATCGATCCACAGAATCGCGCGGTGGTCCTGCATTTCGGTGCCCTGGATCGCATCCAGAACGCCGGCTTGTTACTGGCCTGGCCGCAGCCGTTCGAACAGGTGGTGCTGTTGCCTGCCGCAGACCGGGTGATCGAACGCCGGGTGGAAAGCCTGTTGCGTTCCGATGCGGCCTTAAAGGGTGACAAGGTGGCCAGTTTCGCCGTGCCCCTGAGCGATGCCCTGGCTGGCTCCGGTTACTTGCTGACTGGCGACGCTGGGGTGGTGCAGCTGGATGTGCGGGTGTTCTACAAGGTCACCGAGCCTTATGCCTTTGTATTGCAGGGCGAGCATGTATTGCCGGCGCTGGATCGGCTGGTGACTCGCAGTACCCTGGCCCTGACCGCCGCCCGCGATCTGGACACCATTTTGGTGGCGCGTCCGGAACTGATCGGGGCCGACAACCAGGCCGCCGAGCGTCGCGAACGGCTGCGCGGTGATCTGGTGCAAGGCATCAACCAGCGACTGGCGGATCTGGCGGCGACCGGGCAGGGAATCGGTATCGAAGTGACCCGGGTCGACGTCCAGTCCAGTTTGCCGGGGCCCGCGGTCAGCGCCTTCAATGCGGTACTGACTGCCAGCCAGCAGGCCGACAAGGCGGTGGCCAACGCCCGCACCGAAGCCGAAAAGCTCACGCAAACCGCCAACGAACAGGCCGACCGCACCTTGCAGGTGGCGCACGCCCAGGCCGGTGAACGCCTGGCCAAGGCCCAGGCCGATACCGCGACCATCCAGGGCCTGGCCCAGGCGCAACGCAATGGCACCGACCCGGAAATGCTCCTGCGTATCTACCGTGAGCGCTTGCCGAAGATCCTTGGGCAGGCCGGCTCGGTGACCACGGTCAATCCCAAAGACGATTCCCGCCTGATCATTCAGGGAGCCCAACCATGACTGTTCACACCCATGCCGCCGCGCCGGCGAGCATGCTCACCTCTGCCGAACAACGCAGCGCCGCGCGCCAGCTGACCCTGGCCATGCTCGCGTTGGGGCTGCTCGGCCTGGGCCTGGTCTGGCGCTGGCTGGCCCCGGAGCAGACCGGCGTCAGCCAGTTGCTGCTGGGGTTCGCCTCGTTGCTGGTGGCGCTGCCGGTGATGCGTTCGGCCTGGTACAGCCTGCGCTACCCGAGCCTGCATGGCATCACCGATCAGTTGATCGCCCTGGCCATGCTCGGCGCCTGGGCCACCGGCGACCTGCTGACCGCGGCGCTGTTGCCGATCATCATGATCTTCGGCCACGTGCTGGAAGAGCGCAGCGTCATCGGCTCCCAGGAAGCCATTCATGCCCTGGGCCGCTTGACCCGCAGCCATGCGCGACGAGTGCAGGCCGACGGCAGCATTCTGGAAGTGGACAACGCCACGCTCAAGGCCGGCGATATCGTCGAAGTGCGCGCCGGCGACCGGGTGCCCGCCGACGGCCTGGTGCTGTCCGGGCAGGCCAGCCTCGACACTGCGCCGATCACTGGCGAGTCGGTGCCGCTGGAGGCCGATGTCGGCATGCAGGTGTTCGGCGGGGCGATCAACCTCGACGGCCTGTTACGCCTGGAAGTGACCCGCACCGGCCACGAATCGACCCTGGGCAAGGTCATCGCGCTGATGCAAAGCGCCGAGCGTTCCAAGCCGCCGATCACCCGTTTGCTCGAACGTTACGCCGGCAGCTACATGGTGCTGGTGTTGCTGCTGGCGGCGGTGACCTGGTTCATCACCCACGATGCCCAGGCGATGCTCGCGGTGCTGGTGGCGGCCTGTCCCTGTGCTCTGGTGTTGTCCGCGCCGGCCACGGCGATTGCCGGGATCGCCGTGGCGGCGCGGCACGGCATCCTGATTCGTAGCTCGGCGTTCCTCGAGGAACTGGCGGACCTGACCTCGCTGGTGGTGGACAAGACCGGCACCCTGACCTTCGGCACCTTGCGCCTGCAATCCATCGATAGCCCGCGGGAAGATCGCCAGGTTTTGCTGAACCTGGCGGCGAGCCTCGGTTCGGCCAGCAGCCACCCGGTCAGCCGCGCGCTGGCCGGCCTGGTGGCCCAGGAGCATTTCCTGGTGCTGTCGGATATTCGCGAGCGCCAGGGGCTGGGAGTGGTGGCGCAGACCGAACAGGGCGAGGCCGCCCTGGGGCGCCCCGAGTTGTTCGGCCAGCTCGGCATCGTCACCACGGCGGTGCCCGAACATGACGGTCCGATTGCCGGGCTGGCGCTGAACGGTGAGTTTCTCGCCTGGCTGTTGCTGGCCGACAGCGTCAAGCCGGAAGCGCGTTTTGCCCTCGACGAACTGCGCGAACTGGGGCTGGGCCGCCAGTTGTTGCTGACCGGCGACCGCCAGAGCGTGGCCGACAGCCTGGCGCGGGATGTCGGTATCGGCGATGTCGAGGCCCAGGCGTTGCCGGAAGACAAACTCAAGTGCGTGCTGGGGGAAATCGACAGCGGTTTCCGGCCGATGGTGGTGGGCGACGGGATCAACGATTCCCTGGCGCTCAAGGCTGGCGTGGTCGGTGTGGCCATGGGCGCGGGCGGGGCGGATATTGCCCTGGCGTCGGCCGATATCGTGCTGATCGGCAGCGACCTGCGGCGCCTCGGCACCTGTGTGCGGCTGAGCCGCCAGTGCCGCCAGACCCTGCAGGTCAATGTGATCATCGGCCTGGGCTGGACCCTGGCCATCGTCGCCTTTGCCGCGTTCGGCTGGCTTGGCGCGGCGGGGGCGATGATCGCGGCGCTGCTGCATAACCTCAGCACCTTGCTGGTGCTGGGCAATGCCGGGCGTTTGCTGCGTTTCCAGGAGCCATTGCTCAAGTTGTAGGGGCGTGGGCCGGGGCGGAAAAGCGCGGGTTTGAGCGTCTGGAGCTAGAATTAAACCAAGTCGAACTGTGCGCCCGCTTGGCGGTCATCTGTGAAGAGGGTCCAGCTTCCGGGACGGTCGGCTGGCTGTTCAGCAGGGATTGTGGCACTGCCGGCACTGATGAATTTCAGCTATCAGATCGATAGCCTGCTAATTTTTCAGTATGGTCTAACCTCACTCAGACGTCTGAAACAAGGGGGATTATCCATGCTCGCGCAACTTCCACCGGCCTTACAGAATCTGCAACTACCGCTACGCCTGCGACTCTGGGATGGCCATGAGTTCAACCTGGGGCCGGCGCCCAGCGTCACTATTGTGGTCAAGGACCCGCAACTGGTCACCCAGCTCGCCCATCCCACTCTCGACGCGCTGGGGGCGGCGTTCGTCGAGGGCAAACTTGAGCTGGAAGGCTCTATCAGCGAAGTCATTCGGGTTTGCGATGAACTGAGCCAGGCGCTGCTGGACGGCGAGGAAGAAGCGCTGCCGGTACGTTCCCTGCACGACAAGGCCACCGATGCGGCCGCCATCTCCTACCACTACGACCTTTCCAACGACTTCTACCAGCTGTGGCTCGACAGCGACATGGCCTATTCCTGTGCCTATTTCGAGACCGGCAGTGAAAGCCTGGAACAGGCCCAACAGGCCAAGTTTCGCCACCTGTGCCGCAAGTTGCGCTTGCAGCCCGGCGAATACCTGCTGGATGTCGGTTGCGGCTGGGGCGGGCTGGCGCGGTATGCGGCGCGAGAATTCGGGGCCAAGGTCTTCGGAATCACCCTGAGCAAGGAACAGCTGGCGCTGGCCAGGGAGCGGGTGGCCGCCGAAGGCTTGCAGGACCAGGTGGAACTGCAACTGTTGGACTACCGCGACCTGCCCCAGGACGGCCGTTTCGACAAGGTGGTGAGCGTCGGCATGTTCGAGCACGTGGGTCACGCCAACCTGGCGCAGTACTGCAAGACACTGTTCGGCGCGGTGCGCGAAGGCGGCCTGGTGATGAACCACGGGATCACCGCCAAGCACACCGATGGACGTCCCGTGGGCCGTGGAGCCGGCGACTTTATCGAGAAGTATGTGTTCCCCAACGGCGAGCTGCCGCACCTGGCGATGATCTCGGCCGAGATCAGCGAAGCGGGGCTGGAGATCGTCGACGTGGAAAGCCTGCGCCTGCATTACGCCCGCACCCTGGACCACTGGAGCGAGCGCCTGGAAGACAACCTGGAAGCCGCCTCCCGGCTGGTGCCGGAACAGGCCTTGCGCATCTGGCGCCTGTACCTGGCCGGCTGTGCCTACGCCTTCGCCCGCGGCTGGATCAACCTGCACCAGATTCTCGCGGTCAAGGCTCACGCCGATGGCAGTCATGAGCTGCCCTGGACTCGCGACGACCTGTATTACTCGTGAAACACCGACGCTAAAGAATCGGTGAAATAAGCCGGGCGACCCGCATGCCAAGTTGTTGCAGGCGGTGGGTTTCCCGGCTTTCTTCTTTGGCGATTTCGCGGGAACGCTCGAAGTCGAGGTTGAGCATCTGTTCCACCTCCCTGGCGAAGGCTTCGTCCACGGTCAGCAACATCACCTCGAAATTCAGGCGGAACGAGCGGTTGTCCAGGTTGGCGCTGCCGATCGCGCTGATTTCGCTGTCGATCAGCACCACTTTCTGGTGCAGGAAACCCGGCTGGTAACGGAACACCCGCACCCCGGCGCGTACGGCTTCGAAGGCGTACAGGCTGGATGCCGCGTAGACGATCCGGTGGTCCGCGCGCGACGGCAGGAGGATGCGCACATCCACCCCGCGCAGGGCGGCCAGGCGCAAGGCGGCGAACACGGCCTCGTCGGGGACGAAATAGGGGCTGGTGATCCACACCCGTTCGGTCGCCGCGTGGATGGCTTCGACGAAAAACAGCGAGCAGGTTTCATAAGGGTCCGCCGGGCCGCTGGCCAGCACCTGGCACAGCACGCCGTCGTCGGGGTAGGTGTCCGGCAGGATCAGCGGCGGCAATTGCCGCGAGGCCCAGAACCAGTCTTCGGCGAAGGATTCCTGCAGGCAGGCCACCACCGGACCGCTGACCGAAACATGGGTATCGCGCCAGGGCGCCAGCGGCGGTTTTTTCCCCAGGTATTCGTCGCCCACGTTATGCCCGCCGACAAACCCCAGCAGGCCATCCACCACCACTATCTTGCGGTGATTGCGAAAGTTGATCTGGAAGCGGTTGAGCCAGCCGCTGCGGGTGGCGAAGGCATGCACCTGGATGCCGGCATCGCGCAGTGGCTGCACATAGGAGTGGGGCAGGGAATGGCTGCCGATGCGGTCGTAGAGCAGGTGGATCGCCACGCCTTCGCCAGCCTTTTTCAGCAGCAGCGCTTGCAGGCGTCGGCCAAGGTCGTCGTCGTGGATGATGAAGAACTGGATCAGCACTGCTGTGCGGGCGCGTTCGATGGCCGCGAAAATTGCGGCGAAGGTGGCATCGCCGTTGACCAGCAGTTGTACATGGTTGCTGGCCAGGCAGGGCATGCGGCCCAGCTTGGGCATGGCCCGCAGCGAGGTGTAGGCGGCGGAGGCGCGGGCGCTCAGGGCCTCCTCGATCCAGGGGCGCCAGTTCAGCTCGTTGATCGCCTTGCGCATCTCCAGGTTGGCCTGGCGCCGGGCCTTGATATAGGCATCGAAGGTGCTGCGGCCGAACACCAGATAAGGGATAAGGGTCAGGTACGGCATGAACAACAGCGACAGGGCCCAGGCGATGGAGCCTTGGGCGGTCCTGACGGTCAGCACGGCGTGGATGGCGGCGATCAGGCCGAGAAAGTGCAGGGTGGCAATCAGATAGCCAAAAATATGTGGGCCAAAATAATCCATGGGGACAGCCTTGCTCCTGAAGATTCAATGCTGGGGTCCGTATGAAAAGCGGCGCGCCGGGCGCCTTCGGCGCTACGTGCAAACAGGCTCGACCTTGCTCGCCAACTCTTCGTTGCAGACCCTAACAGACCATGTTCGAGCATGATTGTCGCTAATTAATTCGCCATGCAACGCCGCTGCATTTCTGGCGTCTAACGGCCACTACTGTCTAGGAGTCATTCGATGAAGCTTCGTCTACTGGGTTTGGCCATGGCTGCCGTTGTCTCGCTTCCGCTGGCCGCGCAGGCCCAGATGCTGCAACCGGGCCTGTGGGAACTGACCACCAGCAACATGAAAGTCGATGACCAGAGCCTGCCGGACCTGTCGTTGATTCTCGGTCAGTTGCAACAACAGCTGACGCCCGAGCAACGGGCGCAGTTGGAGAAGCAGGGCGTGACCATGGGCGGCAAGGGCATCCGCGTGTGCCTGACGCCGGAGCAGGTGAAGTCCGACACCATCCCGCTACAGGACCCGCAATCGGGTTGCCGCCAGGAGGTCACCGACCGCACCTCCAACCAGTGGAAATTCCGCTTCAGCTGCCCGAAAGCCCAGGGCTCGGGCGTGGCGAAATTCCTCAGCGATCGTGAGTTCACCACCAACGTCATCGGCACCTTCAATGCCACCGGCTTCCAGCAGAAGGGCAGCATGGATACTCGTGCGGTGTGGCTGGGGCAGGATTGCGGGACGGTCAAGCCAAGAGCCTAAGAGCATCGCGAGCAAGCTCGCTCCTACAGGGGATCGTATTAAACCTGTAGGAGCGAGCTTGCTCGCGATGGCGTCTGTCGCTACAACTCCACCCGTAAGCGCTCCATCACCTCGCTCACCGCCCACCGCCCCAGGTCCTCGCCATGGCGGCTGCGCAAGCTGACAAATCCCCCGTCCTTTTCCTTGTCGCCCACCACCAGCAGGTACGGCACCTTTTGCAGGCTGTGCTCGCGGATCTTGTAGCTGATCTTCTCGTTGCGCAGGTCGGCGCTGGCTCGCAGGCCCTGGCGCGACAGGCTGTCGGCCACCGACCGGGCGTAGTCCGCCTGACTTTCGCTGATGTTGATCACCACCGCCTGCCGCGGCGCCAGCCAGCAGGGCAGGGCGCCGCTGTAATGCTCGATGAGGATGCCGATAAAACGCTCCAGGGAACCGAACAGCGCGCGATGCAGCATCACCGGACGCTGGCGTTCGCCGTGCTCGTCGATGTAGCTGATCTCGAAGCGTTCCGGCAGGTTGAGATCGACCTGCAGGGTGCCGCATTGCCAGTCACGGCCGATGGCGTCGCGCAGCACGAACTCCAGTTTCGGGCCGTAGAACGCGCCTTCGCCGGGGTTGATCCGGTAGTCGATCGCCATCGTTTCCAGGGCGCCGGACAAGGCGCCTTCCAGCTGGTCCCACAGCGCGTCGCTGCCGATGCGATGAGCCGGCCGGGTGGAGAGCTTGACCGCGACGTCGTGGAAGCCGAAGTCGCGATAGATGTCGAAGACCAGGGCGATGGTGCTCGCGCATTCCGCCTGCATCTGCGCCGGGGTGCAGAAGATGTGCGCGTCGTCCTGGGTGAAGTGGCGCACCCGCAGCAACCCGTGCAACGCGCCGGAGGGTTCGTAGCGATGCACCTTGCCGAACTCGGCGATGCGCAGCGGCAGGTCGCGGTAGCTTTTCAGGCCGCGACTGAAGATCGACACCGCGCCGGGGCAGTTCATCGGCTTGAGGGCGAACACCCGCTGGTCTTCGGTGGTGGTGCTGAACATATGGTCGCGGTAGTTCTGCCAGTGCCCGGAGGTTTCCCAGAGGCTGCGATCCATCACGTCCGGGGTGTTCACTTCCTGATAGCCGGCCTGGTCCTGGCGCCGGCGCATGTAGCCGATCAGTTGCTGGAACAGGGTCCAGCCCTTGGCGTGCCAGAACACCGAGCCCGGTGCGCAGTCGTCGAAGTGGAACAGGTCCAGTTGTTGCCCGAGCTTGCGGTGGTCGCGCTTGCCAGCTTCTTCCAGGCGGGTCAGGTAATCCTTGAGGTCTTTCTGGGTGGCCCAGCAGGTGCCGTAGATCCGTTGCAGCGGGGCGTTCCTGGCGTCGCCGCGCCAGTAGGCGCCGGCGACCTTGGTCAGCTTGAACGCCTGGAGGATTCCAGTGAATGGCACGTGGGGGCCTCGGCACAGGTCTTCGAAATCGCCCTGGCGGTACAACGACAGCACCTGGTCCTGCGGGATGTCGTGGATCAGCTCGGCCTTGTAGTGCTCGCCCAGGCTGGCGAAGTATTCCAGGGCGCCGTCATGGCTCAGCTCGCGCCGGTGCACCGCATGGTTGGTCGCGGCCAGGCGGGTCATGCGCGCTTCGATGCGCTGCAGGTCGTCGGGGGTAAAGGGCCGTTCGTAGGCGAAGTCGTAAAAGAAGCCGTCCTCGATCACCGGGCCGATAGTGACCTGGGCCGAGGGGTACAACTCCTTCACCGCCATGGCCAGAAGATGCGCGCAGGAGTGACGCAGGATCTCCAGGCCCTCGGGCTCGCGGGCGGTGACGATGCTGACCCGGGCATCGCCCTCGAGCATAAAGGAGCAATCCACCAGTCGATCGTTCACCCGGCCGGCAACAGCCGCCCTGGCCAGGCCGAGACCGATGCTTGCGGCCACCTCGTACACGGAAAGCGGCTGGTCGTACTCACGTTGTGAGCCGTCGGGCAGGGTGATGTGAATCATCGGGTGTTCCTTGGTGTTCCAGGGGAGGGATTCAGGGAAGGGATCAGCGGGTAAAACGCAGCGGCAGGCCCTGGCAGTTGTCGTACAGGCGCCCGGCGTGCCAGGCCAGTTGCCCCGACACCAGGGTGGTGTCGACGCTGTGCCGGAAATGCTGTTCGGCGAAGGGCGTCCAGCCGCACTGGGCGAGGATCGGTTGCTGGGCCACGGCGAGGCCCTCGGGCTCGGGCCTGATCAGCACCAGGTCGGCCCAGTAGCCTTCGCGCAGGTAGCCGCGATCGGGAATGGCGAACAGGTCGGCGGCCCGGTGGCTGGTTTTCTCCACCAGGGTGGTGATGGGCAGCACGCCATCGGCCACCAGTTCCAGCAGGGCGGGCAGGGCGTGTTGCACCAGCGGCAGCCCGGAAGGCGCCTGGCGGTAGGGCAGCTGTTTCTGTGCCCAGGTGTGCGGCGCGTGATCGCTGCCGATCACATCCAGGCGGTTGCCGAGCAAGGCCTGGCGCAGGGCGTCGCGGTCGGCGCGGGTCTTGATCGCTGGGTTGCATTTGATCAGGTGCTTGAGGCGCGCGTAATCACGGTCGTCGAACAGCAGGTGGTGCAGGCAGACTTCGGCGGTGATGCGCTTTTGCGCCAGGGGCTGGTCTTCGAACAGTTCCAGTTCGCGGGCAGTGGTCAGGTGCAAGACATGCAGGCGCGTACCGTGACGCTTGGCCAGGTCCACGGCCAGCGACGAGGAGCGATAGCAGGCTTCGGCATCGCGGATTAGCGGGTGGGCCACGGCGGGAATCGCTTCGCCGAAACGCTCCTGCATGCGCCGCTCGTTGGCCTGGATGCTGGGCGTGTGTTCGCAGTGCGCCAGGAGAATGGTCGGCACCTCGGCGAACAACCGCTCCAGGACCTGCGGATCGTCCACCAGCATGTTGCCGGTGGAGGCGCCCATGAACACTTTGACCCCGGCCACCAGGCACGGATCGAGAGCGGCGACGGTGTCGAGGTTGTCGCGGCTGACGCCGAAGTGAAAGCCATAGTTGGCCACCGAGTGGATCGCCGCCCGGCGTTTCTTGTCCTCCAGCGCGGCCAGGGTCAGGGTCGCGGGCTGGGTGTTGGGCATGTCCATGAAACTGGTGATGCCCCCCGCCACGGCCGCCCGCGACTCGCTGTGGAAGCTGCCTTTCTCCGGCGCGCCGGGATCGCGAAAATGCACTTGGTCGTCGATCATTCCCGGCAGCAGCCACTGGCCCTGGGCATCGATCTCGGTGCGGGCGTTCTCGCCTTGGATGCTGCTGGCGATCTTGACGATGCGCCCATGGTCCACAAGAAGGTCGGCGTCGAACTCGCGTCCTTCATTGACCAGCCGGGCGTTGCGAATCAGCACGCTGCTCATGTTCAGAACTCGTTCTGCAGGGCTTTGTAACCGCGCACCAGATCGACGTTGGTGCGCGCCACGTCTTCGGAAAACTCCGAGGCGCTGACGCTGACCGGCGGGAACTGCGAGAGGTCGGTATTGGGCCCGATACGGGTGGTGGAGGGCACGTAGAAGCCTTGCGGCAGGTCGCGGCCATCGACCACCGAGTTGTGCCGCACCACGCTGCCGTTGCCGACCGCGCAGTTGAACAGCACGCTGTTGAAGCCGATGAAGACCCGGTCGCCGACCGTGCACGGGCCATGGACGATGGAGCGGTGGGCGATGGAGGTGAACTCGCCGATGGTCACCGCCGCGCCGGATTTGGAGTGGATCACCACGCCGTCCTGGATGTTCGAATTGGCGCCGATGACGATCGGGTCCATGGCGCCTTGTTCGTTGACTTCGTCGGCACGGATCACCGCGTAGGGGCCGACGAATACGTTCTCGCCGATCACCACCTTGCCGCAGATGATGGCGGTCTTGTCGACATAGGCCGACTCGGCGATGACCGGCAGATCGCCGGAGGGGTTCTTGCGAATCATGCTGGGGTTTCCTGTAGCGGCGCGCTGATGACCTGCACCGCGCCGTTGCGAATAGCGTTGTAGAAACAGTTGGGGCGCCCGGTGTGGCAGGCCGGACCTTGCTGGTCCACCAGCAGCAGGACGGCGTCGCCGTCGCAGTCCAGGCGCGCTTCGAGCAGGCGCTGGCGATGCCCCGAGCTTTCGCCCTTGTGCCACAGTTGCCGGCGCGAGCGCGACCAGTAGCAGACCTGCCCGCTGGCCAGGGTCTCGGCCAGCGCCTTGCGGTTCATCCAGGCCAGCATCAGCACCTCGCCGCTGTCGTGCTGTTGGGCGATGGCGGCGATCAGGCCGTCGGCGTTCCACGGCAGCGCATCGAGCACTCCGGTGAGCGGCCAAACGCTGCCCAGGGGCGCGCTTTCCAGGTCGAGCATCGACAGTGGAGGGCGCTTGTTCATGGCTGGCTCAGGGCGTCGTACAGGGTGTTCAGGTTGTATTCGAACAACCCGGTGAAAGTGCTGGCTGGCCCCTTGGCGGCGAGGGCGTCGGAGTACAGGGTGCCGCCGATGTGGGCGCCGCTTTCGTCGGCGATCTGCTTGAGCAGGCGCGCGTCCTTGATGTTTTCCATGAACACCGCCTTGACCCTGGCGTTGCGGATCTGGGTGATCAGCGCCGCGACTTCGGCGGCCGAGGGTTCGCGCTCGGTGGACAGGCCTTGCGGGGCCATAAAGTCGATGCCGTAGGCCTGTCCCAGGTAACCGAAGGCGTCGTGGGAGGTGACGATCTTGCGATTGCCCGGCGGCAGCGCGCCGAACTTGGCCTTGGCCTCGGCCAGCAGCGCGTAGATCCGTTTCAGGTAGGCCTGGCTGTTGCGTTCGTAATCAGCTTTGTTCGCCGGGTCGGCGGCCACCAGCGCCTTGGTGATGTTGCCCACATAGAGTTCGGCGTTCGCCAGGTTGTGCCAGGCGTGCGGGTCGGGCACGGTCTCGCCATCCTCATCCAGCGAGCGCGGAATCACCCCGCGACTGGCGGTGATCACCGTGGCCCGGGTGCCGGTGCTGGCCACCAGGCGATCCAGCCAGGGTTCGAAACCCAGGCCATTCTTGATGATCAACCGGGCCTTGAGCAGGGCCTTGGCATCGTCCGGTGTCGGTTCGTAGGTGTGGGCGTCGGCGTCCGGGCCGACCATGTCGGTGATCTGGATGTGCTCGCCGCCGACCTGGCGGGTGATGTCGGCGAGGATGCTGAAGCTGGTGACTACGGCGAGTTTGTCCGCGGCCTGGGCGGGCGACAGCAACAACGGCAGCAACAGACTGAAGAGCACGAGTAGGGCACGCATCGGGGAACACCTCATGGGGATGTGAGCAAAGGCGGGCGGCGCAGCAGACCGTGCACCGGACCGAACACCACGGACAGCAGGTACAGGCCGCCCGCCACCAGGACGATGGCCGGACCGCTGGGCAGCGAGTAGTGGAACGACAGCAACAGGCCGAGCCACACCGAGAGGCAACCGAGCAGCGCGGCAATGCCGATCAGCACCGGCAGGCGGCGACTCCAGAAGCGCGAGGCGGCGGCCGGCAGCATCATCAGGCCGACCACCATCAAGGCGCCGATGGCCTGGAAACCGATTACCAGGTTCAGCACCACCAGGGTCAGGAACAGGCCGTGGGCGAGGGGGCCGAGGCGGCTGACGCTGTTGAGGAACAGTGGGTCGAGGGTGTCCAGCAGCAACGCTTTGTAGATCAGCGCCATGGCCAGCAGGCTGAACCCGGAGACCCAGAGCATGCCCTCCAGGGTCGGCCCGTCCACCGCCAGGGCCGAGCCGAACAGCAGGTGCAGCAGGTCCAGGCGTTTGCCGGCGAGGCCGAGAATCAGCACGCCGCTGGCCAGGGAAATCGGGTAAATCGCGGCCAGGCTGGCGTCCTCGCGCAAGCCGGTGCGCCGGGTAATCCAGGCGGCCAGGCCGGCCATGCCGAGTCCGGCGCCAAGACCGCCGAGCGTCAGTGCCGGCAGGCTCAACCCGGCGAACCAGAAGCCCAGCGCCGCGCCGGGGAGGATGCCGTGGGCCACGGCGTCGCCGATCAGGCTCATGCGCCGCAGAATCAGAAACACTCCCAACGGTGCGGTGCTGCATGCCAGCGCCAGGCCGCCGAGCAATGCCCGGCGCATGAACACGAACTCGTGGAAGGGCTGCCAAAGCTGGGCGGCGGCGAGCATCAGGCCACCTGCATCTGAATGGGCTGGACGATCAGTTCCTCGCTGCTGCCGAACAGGCAACCGCTGGCTTTGATCAGCAGGGTCTGGGGGATGTGCTGGCGCACGGCGGCGAGGTCATGGCAGACCACGATTTGCGTGCGACCTTGCTGATGCCAGCTGTGGATGTGTTTCCACAACAGGGCCTGGCCCAGTTCGTCCAGGGCGGCGTGGGGTTCGTCCAGCAGCAACAGCGGGGCATCGGCGAGGCTCAGGCGGGCGAGCAGGGCACGCTGCAATTCGCCGCCGGACAAGGCCATCAGCGGGCGTTGTTCCAGGCCGCTCAGGCACCAGTCTTCGAGCACCTGTTGCAAGCGTTCGGCACGCTGTTGCGCGCTTTGCCGATCGCCCCAGAAACCGGCGGCCACCAATTCCTGCAGGGTAATGGGGAACTGCCGGTCGAGGTACTGCTGCTGCGGCAAATAGGACAGGCCGCCACGGCGCGGGACCTGCAACTTGATCTTCCCGGCCAAGGGCTTTTGCAGGCCGGCGATGACCTTCAGCAGGCTGCTTTTACCCGAGCCGTTGGCGCCGATGATGGCGGTCAGGCTGCCGGGCTCCAGCGTCAGGTCGAGCGCAGGCGTCAATGGTTGGCCGGGCGCGCCCCAACGCAGCGATTGCAGGCTGATCATGCAGCCTCCCAGTTCCAGCGGCTCTCGGCCACGGCGTCATGGGCGTGCAGGCTTTCGGCGTGCACCACGCGCACCTGGAAGGCGCGGATGCCAGGCGAGCGTTGCAAGGCGAGGTTCAGGCGGCGCGCGGCGTCTTCGCAGAACATCAGGTTTTGCCCGTTGGCCAGGGCGAAGGCTTGTTCATCGGCGCGTTTCACCGCGGTTTGCACGGCGGTGCCGAGGGCGGCTTCGGCGTCGTTGATCGCCGCCATCAACGGCAACTCATCGAGAAAGTCATCCAGGCGCAGCTGCAATTGCGCGGTGCTGCGTTGGCTGTGGGGCGTGGCGACTATGCCTTTCGAGGAGCCGAGCCAAGTCAGGATGTCTTCATGGTGCAGCGCCCGGTTGGCGAAATCATCGATGAATTGCTGCTGAATCAGCTGCCTGGAAAGCGCGGCGGAACAAGGGCACGTCGAGGAATATGGCACCTCGATTTTTAGTTCCACGTGGAACATTGCGTTTTTCAGACGCGCTTCGATGCTCACCGGATAGGTTTTCCAGCCGGCCAACGGGCTGATCAAGGCCGGGCGTTTCAGCAGCAGATCGGCATGAATTCGCAGGTAGGCACTGCTGGACAGACCGTCGTGGCTGTCGAGAAAACGTTGCAGTACCTGGCGCATCAGGGCCGGGGTGAGGTTTTCCTGTTCGAGCATTTCCAGCGCCAGATACAGGCGCGACATATGAATGCCGCGGGCTTCGCCGTCGTCGAGGCTGACGCCGGCATCCGCTGTTGCGCCAATCCGCTGGCCATCAAACAACACAGGTAAGGCAATGCCACACATGCCCACCCACTCAAGGGGCAGGGCCTGGCGTGCGGCCTGCGCGGCGATATCCGGCAGAGTCAGCGCATTCATGAGCAGGTCCATCGTTGGAAACAATTCGACATGTTATATTATAACAATGCGGTCGATGAAACCTTTTTCCTGAACGTTTTTTCACCAAGCCTTATCGAGCAAGGATGCTCCTCAATCTGCGGTGTAAGTCATGCACAGACGTCAGTTGCTCAACCTGCTGTTGGCCAGCGCGGCCTTGGTTCTGCCTGTGGGGGCATCCGCCACCCAGATTCGCAACCTGCGGTTATGGAACTCGGCCGACAAGCTGCGCCTGGTGCTCGATCTGAGTGGGCCGGTGCAGTACAAGACCTTCACTCTCAGCGCGCCGGAGCGGCTGATCATCGACCTTCGCGGCGCGCAGCTCAGTGGCGATTTCAGCCAACTGGCCCTGGCCAACACGCCGATTCGCTCGATCCGTTCCGGGCACTTTGGCCAGGGCGATACACGGATCGTCCTCGACCTCGCCGAACCGTTGCGGCTCGACAGCTTTTTGCTGCCGCCCCAGGACGGCCAGGGCCATCGCCTGGTGCTTGACCTGAGCAATGCCAGCCGCGTCCCGCAGCAGATAGCGGCGATCGCCGCTTCCGTTTTGCCGCGTGAAACACCGGCGGACCGGGCGCATCCCAAGCGCGACATCATCGTCGTGGTCGACCCGGGTCACGGCGGCAAGGACCCGGGGGCGGTCGGCGCCCGTGGTGAACGGGAGAAGGACGTGGTGCTGGCGATCGCCCAGCTGCTGGCCAAGCGGCTGAAGCGCGAGAAGGGCTTCGATGTGAAGCTGGTGCGCAACGACGATTTCTTCGTGCCGCTGCGCAAGCGGGTGGAGATCGCCCGCAAGCACAAGGCCGACATGTTTATCTCGGTGCATGCCGATGCGGCGCCACGCCTGACGGCGTCCGGGGCTTCGGTTTACGCGCTGTCGGAAGGTGGTGCGACCTCGGCTACGGCGCGCTTCATGGCGCAGCGGGAGAACGGCGCCGACCTGCTGGGCGCCACCAGCCTGCTCAACCTGAAAGACAAGGACCCGATGCTCGCCGGGGTGATTCTCGACATGTCGATGAACGCCACCATCGCCGCCAGCCTGCAGTTGGGCAGCACCGTATTGGGCAGCCTGGCGGGCATCACCACCCTGCATCAGAAGCGCGTGGAACAGGCCGGTTTCGCGGTGCTCAAGTCCCCCGACGTGCCCTCGATCCTGGTGGAGACAGGCTTCATCTCCAACAGCCGCGACAGCCAGCGTCTGGTCACCGCGCGGCACCAGCAGGCGATTGCCGATGGGCTGTTCGCGGGCTTGCAGAGCTACTTCCAGAAGAATCCGCCGGTGAACAGCTATATGGCCTGGTTGCAGGAACAGAAAAAAGCCCAGGCCTGATGTGTAGGAGCGAGCTTGCTCGCGAAAAGATCGTCAACGATGACGCGGTGTGCCTGATGGATCGCCGCTTCGCGGCTATCGCGAGCAAGCTCGCTCCTACAAGTTGCAGCCCACATCCATTTTCAGCGGGTGGATCAGCAGCCGCTGATCCGGCTGCAAGTGAACTTGCCGCTGCTGCCGCCGGAGCTGGAAAAACGGTTGCGGGTGGTCCAGCCGACGCGCTGGCTGTAGCCGACCCAGGCCTCGCCGTCGGAGGCCAGGCCGGTAAAGAAGGTCAGCTGGCCGTAACGGCTGTTGGTCTGTGCCCAATAACGTTTGCCGGCGACCTCGAAACCCCGCAGATAAGTAGTACTGCCCGCGGCCGCGACGCTGTAGGCGTTGCCTTCGGCATCCACGCAGGCCAGCAGGTTGGCGCTGCGGGTGCAGGTGGCCAGGGCGCTGGGCACCTGCGCGATGGCGGTGTCCGCGACCAGCAGGGACAGGCTCAGCAGCGTGTATTTCAAGGCGTGGCGCATGGGGTTTCTCGGCTGGGGACGCTCAAGCATCCCGCCCTTCGTCGCGGGCGGCAAGAGAGGGTTGGTTTATTTGTATTGTTATACTATAACATTAAATAAAGCCTGATCCGTGACCCACCATGACTGAACGCCCGATGACCGAAGCGCAACTTCTCGCCCAGCCCGAGGCGGACTACATGAACGACGTCCAGCAGGCCTATTTCCGTGAGCTGCTGCTGGCCCAGCGCGTCGAGCTGCAAGAGCGCATCGATGGCGAGTTCGAGATGTTGCGCGAGCAGGAACCCCACAGCGACCCCGCCGATATCGGCAGTGCCGAAGAGCAGCGTCAGTGGCAACTGCGCCTGCTGGAGCGGGAAAAGAAGCTGCTGGACAAGATCGACGAAGCCCTCGAACGCCTGGCCCGTGGCGAGTACGGCTGGTGCCGCGAAACCGGCGAGGCCATTGGCCTCAGGCGCCTGCTGCTGCGGCCCACCGCCACCCTGTGTATCGAAGCCAAAGAACGCCAAGAGCTGCGCGAACGCCATCAACGGGCGATCTGACCCAGCCACCCAGCCCCCGATGAGGATCACCTGATGACCAACCGTCTTCCCGTTACCGTGCTGTCCGGCTTTCTCGGCGCCGGCAAAAGCACGCTGCTCAACTACGTTCTGCGCAACCGCGACAACCTGCGGGTGGCGGTGATCGTCAACGACATGAGCGAAATCAACATCGACGGCAGCGAAGTGCAGCGCGATGTCAGCCTCAACCGCGCCGAAGAAAAACTGGTCGAAATGAGCAACGGCTGCATCTGCTGCACCCTGCGCGAAGACCTGCTGGAAGAGGTCGGCAAACTGGCCAGGGACGGGCGTTTCGATTACCTGCTGATCGAATCCACCGGCATCTCCGAGCCGCTGCCGGTGGCCGAGACCTTCACCTTTCGCGACGAAGCGGGGCAGAGCCTGGCCGATATCGCGCGCCTGGACACCATGGTCACCGTGGTCGACGGCATGAACTTCCTGCTCGATTACCAGGCCGCGGAAAGCCTGGCGTCCCGCGGCGAAACCCTGGGCGAGGAAGATGAGCGCTCGATCACCGATCTGTTGATCGAGCAGATCGAGTTCGCCGACGTGATCCTGATCAGCAAGATCGACCTGATCGGCAGCGACGAGCGCCAGGAACTGATCGCCATCCTCGAACGCCTTAATTCCCAGGCGGAAATCATCCCCATGGTGATGGGCGAAGTGCCGCTGGCGAAGATCCTCAACACCGGTCGTTTCGACTTCGAGCGCGCTGCCCAGGCGCCGGGCTGGTTGCAGGAATTGCGCGGCGAGCACGTGCCGGAAACCGAAGAATACGGCATCGCCTCCAGCGCCTATCGGGCGCGGCGACCTTTCCATCCACAGCGCTTTTTCGATTTCATCAACCGCCCCTGGAGCAACGGCAAACTGCTGCGTTCCAAGGGCTTTTTCTGGCTCGCCAGCAAGCACCAGGAGGCCGGCAGCTGGTCCCAGGCGGGGGGGCTGATGCGTCATGGTTTCGCCGGACGCTGGTGGCGTTTCGTGCCGAAGCAGCACTGGCCGCAGGATGCGGAAAGCACCGCGGCGATCATGCAGAACTGGACCGCCGCCACCGGCGACTGCCGCCAGGAACTGGTGTTCATCGGCCAGAACATCGACTTCGCCCGGCTCACCGCCGAGCTCGACGATTGCCTGCTGACGGACGATGAAATGGCCCTGGGCGCGGAGGGCTGGCGCCTGATGCGCGACCCGTTTGGCCCCTGGCATGAAGAGGCCGCCGCCTGATGCTCTACCAACCACTGTCCCCTGTGGGAGCGAACCTGCTTGCGAAGCCGCTCCTGCGGCCAACCCTGCACAAACCGATACGCCGCGAGGCTTGCGGCCCGGCCCCTATCGTTCTGGCCGAGGCGCTGGACGACGAGGTCAACCTGGCCCTGTGGCAGCGCCAGTTGCCGGCGCATATCGCCGATTTCGGTGCCTTGCTGCTGTCGCTGAACGAGCCGCTGGCCGAGTCGCTGTCGCTGGAATTCGACACCGAGGACGCCGAGCCGAACCTGCGCGGCCTGGCTTCTGGCTTCAGCGATCTGCAGGGCTACGATGGCTTTATCGCCGATGTCGCCTGGCTGGTCAGCGCCTTTGCCTGCCTGCTGGGCGCCAAGCGCGTCGGCCTGCGCCTGCGGGTGCTGGATAAGGCCATGTGCCCGCGCTTTCATGTCGACCATGTGCCGGTGCGGCTGATCACCACCTATGCCGGCATCGGCAGCCAATGGTTGCGCGAGGGCGCGATGGATCGCCGGCAACTGGGCCAGGCCGAGGCTGAGCCCACGGATGGCGCGCTGATCCAGCAGATGGCCAGCGGCGAGGTGGCCCTGTTCAAGGGTGAGAAATGGCTGGGCAACGAGGGCTTCGGCCTGATCCACCGCTCGCCGCAACCGGCCCCCGGCGAGCGCCGGCTGATCCTCACCCTGGACTGGCTCGGCTGACCCTGTAGCCGCTGCCGCAGGCTGCGATCGGCTCCGTAGGAAACGTGCTCTTGAGGCCCTCGGAAGGCGCTGCGCGCCTTATCGCAGCCTGCGGCAGCGGCTACAGGAATTTCGCTGCCGCGGCTTAGCGCGTAGGATCAATCACCTCCTTTCCGAGCGTTCCGCCGATGCTGCACAACATCCCCACCCACGTCATCGCCGGCCCTCTCGGCGCGGGCAAGACCAGCCTGATCCAGCACCTGTTGGCGCAGCGTCCGGCCAATGAGCGCTGGGCGGTGCTGATCAACGAGTTCGGCCAGATCGGCCTGGACGCGGCGCTGCTGGCCCGGGACGAGGACGGTATCGCCCTGGGCGAAGTGGCCGGCGGCTGCCTGTGCTGTGTCAACGGCGCGCCGTTCCAGGTGGGCCTGGGGCGCCTGCTGCGCAAGGCCCGGCCCGACCGCCTGTTTATCGAGCCTTCCGGCCTGGGGCACCCGGCGCAACTGCTCCAGCAATTGCGCGAGGCGCCCTGGCAAAAGGTCCTGGCTGTGCAACCTTGCGTGCTGGTCCTCGATGCCCAGGCGCTGGCGGCCGGCAAGCCGCTGTCACAGGCTCAACAGGAAGCACTGCCCAGCGCCGGCCTGTTGCTGCTGAACAAGGACGAAGGGCTCGACGCGGCGCAGCGTCAGGGCATTCTCGAGCAGTTGCCGGCCTGTCCGCTGCTCTGGACTACCCGCGGGACCTTGGTGCTGGAGCGCTTGCCTGGCGTGGAGGCTCGCGCGGGGGCTGCCATCGAGGCCTTCGAAGTACCCAAGGGATTGGCACAGCTGCCGACGATCTGGACCGATCCGGCCCAGCCCATCTGCCTGAGTCAGGCCCAGGAGGGCGGCTGGAGCATCGGTTGGCGCTGGCACCCGAGCCGGGTGTTCGATGTTCGATGCCTCGAGCAATGGCTGGCGAGCCTCGACTGGCGCCGGGCCAAGCTGGTGATCCATGGCGCCGATGGCTGGGTCTCGGGCAACGCCCTGGATAACGCCGAGCAGCACTGGCAAGCCAGCGAATGGCGCCGCGATTCGCGTATCGAGCTGATCTTCAGCGAGCCGCAGGACGTGGCCACCCTGCAACAGTCGTTGGCCAAGTGCTGCCGATAATCCAACGCAATCCGATGCTTCTGTAGGAGCGAAGCTTGCTCGCGCAAAAAATCGTCAACGATGACGCGTTTTGCCAGGAAAAATCGCCGCTTCGCGGCTATCGCGAGCAAGCTTCGCTCCTACGGATGATCCAGGCGTTCCGATGCTACTTGCTGCGCCCTTCGCGCCATTGGCTCAGTTCGATCACTTCGGCGCTGTGTGTCGGCACGGGTGGCGGCGCGGGCGTTGCAATCGGGTAGGGCGCCAGCTCGATTTGCGCACTGTGGGCGCCGAACTGGGTGATGGTCCCCGCATGGCGGGTTTCGCCGGTGACGGTGAATTCGAAGGTGTAGATCCGGGCCAGGCGCCGGCGACCACTGGCGTCCCTGACAAAACCGATGCGCTTCAACGCCACGTTGCCGTCCAGCAGCTCGATATCGAGCCGCGCGCAATGCTGCTTGACCCTCTCCAGCGCCCGCTCGCGCAGGCCGTGGTTGTGCCATAGCCAGGCGGCGCCGGTCGCCAGCAGCATCAGCACGAAAATGTTTCCAAGGGTCAGCATGAGGTGCGCTCCAACGAAGTCGCACCAGCTTAACTGCGTCTTCGGTCTGTCGTACAGGTTGCGTTTAGTCGCATACTGCGCGGCTCGAATTTCAATCGTTTTACGGAATGACCCGAATGAAACGTACGCCTCATCTGCTCGCGATCCAGTCCCATGTGGTCTTCGGCCATGCCGGCAACAGCGCCGCGGTGTTTCCCATGCAGCGGGTCGGGGTGAATGTCTGGCCGCTCAATACGGTGCAGTTCTCCAACCACACGCAATACGGCCAGTGGGCCGGCGAGGTGCTGTCGCCGCACCAGATCCCGGAGCTGGTGGAAGGCATTGCCGCCATCGGCGAGCTGGGCAACTGCGACGCGGTGCTGTCCGGCTACCTGGGCAGCGCGGCGCAGGGGCGGGCGATCCTCGGTGGTGTGGCGCGGATCAAAGCGACCAACCCCAAGGCCCTGTACCTGTGCGACCCGGTGATGGGCCACCCGGAAAAGGGTTGCAGCGTGCCCCAGGAGGTCAGCGACTTCCTGTTGGAAGAGGCGGCGACCGTGGCGGATTTCCTCTGCCCCAACCAGCTGGAACTGGACAGCTTCGCCGGGCGCAAGCCGCAGTCGCTGTTCGACTGCCTGGCCATGGCCCGGGCGCTGCTGGCGCGTGGCCCGAAAGCGGTGCTGGTCAAGCATCTGGATTATCCGGGCAAGCTGCCGGACGGCTTCGAGATGTTGCTGGTGACCGCCGAAGGCAGCTGGCACCTGCGTCGTCCGCTGCTGGCATTCCCGCGTCAGCCGGTGGGTGTGGGCGACCTGACTTCGGGCCTGTTCCTGGCCCGGGTGCTGCTGGGCGACAGCCTGGTGGCGGCGTTCGAGTTCACCGCCGCGGCGGTGCATGAAGTGCTGCTGGAAACCCAGGCCTGCGCCAGTTACGAACTGCAACTGATCCGGGCCCAGGACCGGATCACCCATCCACGGGTGCGGTTCGAGGCGGTGCCGATCGAGCTGTAACGGTTGCCTGGGGGCTTATTGCCAACAGGCTCGCTCGGTAGCAGCGAGCCTGTCTCGGACGATCAGGCGTCGGCCTTGATTTCCTGATAGCGCTTTTCCAGCTCCTGGCGGATCTGCCGGCGTTGCTGGGCCTGCATGAAGCGGCGCTTGTCTTCGCTGGTTTGCGGTTGCAGTGGCGGCACGGCGGCGGGTTTGCGCTGGTCGTCCACGGCCACCATGGTGAAGAAGCAACTGTTGGTATGGCGCACCGAGCGCTCGCGGATGTTCTCGGTGACCACCTTGATACCGACCTCCATCGAGGTGTTGCCGGTGTAGTTGACCGAGGCCAGGAAGGTCACCAGTTCGCCGACGTGGATCGGCTCGCGGAAGATCACCTGGTCCACCGACAGGGTCACCACATAACGGCCGGCATAGCGGCTGGCGCAGGCGTAGGCGACTTCATCGAGGTACTTGAGCAGGGTGCCGCCGTGGACATTGCCTGAGAAGTTGGCCATGTCAGGGGTCATCAATACCGTCATCGACAGCTGGGCGTTTCCGGGTTCCATAGCACACTCACGGGTTAAGGCAGGGGTTGCGGGGCGCACCTCTGCGGGTGCTTGGTCAGCGTTTCAAACCATCGATAACGGGACGCTGCGCCCGCGGTTGCCGTCACGCGGCGATCTATCTGTTTCCATATATTGCACCGCCTTTCTGGCACAAGTCGCGATGTTAACCTTCAAAAGCCCGTCCCAAGGGCTTTTCCCGCTGGCCGGCCGGCTGCGCAACGCCCCCGCGCCGCCCGCAAGAACACGACCCCAAGGAGCCCCACGCCATGCATGCCATCAGCTTTATTCAGGACCTGGCAGTGATCATGCTGGTCGCGGGCGTGGTGACCATTCTCTTCCACCGGCTCAAGCAGCCGGTGGTCCTCGGCTATATCGTCGCCGGCTTCATCATCGGCCCGCACACCCCGCCGTTCGGCCTGATCCACGACGAAGACACGATCAAGACCCTGGCCGAGCTGGGGGTGATTTTCCTGATGTTCTGCCTGGGCCTGGAGTTCAGCCTGCGCAAGCTGTTCAAGGTCGGCGCCACGGCCTTTATCGCGGCGTTCATGGAAATCGTGCTGATGATCTGGATCGGCTACGAGATTGGCCGCTGGTTCGGCTGGAACACCATGGATTCGCTGTTCCTCGGCGCGATCCTGGCGATTTCCTCGACCACCATCATCGTCAAGGCGCTCAACGACCTGAAGATGAAGAACCAGCGCTTCGCCCAGCTGATCTTCGGCGTGCTGATCGTCGAAGACATCCTCGGCATCGGCATCATCGCCTTGCTCTCGAGCATCGCGGTCAGCGGCACCGTCAGCTCCGGGGAAGTGTTCTCCACCGTCGGCAAGCTCTCGCTGTTCATGATCGTCGCCCTGGTGATCGGTATCCTGCTGGTCCCGCGATTGCTGGCCTACGTGGCCAGGTTCGAAAGCAACGAGATGCTGCTGATTACCGTGCTGGGGCTGTGCTTCGGCTTCTGCCTGCTGGTGGTCAAGCTGGAGTACAGCATGGTGCTCGGCGCCTTCCTGATTGGCGCGATCATGGCCGAGTCGCGGCAATTGCTGAAGATCGAGCGCCTGATCGAGCCGGTACGCGACATGTTCAGCGCCATCTTCTTCGTCGCCATCGGCCTGATGATCGACCCGCAGATCCTCCTGCAGTACGCCTGGCCGATCGCGGTGATCACCGTCGCCGTGGTGCTGGGCAAGATGCTGTCCTGCGGCCTGGGCGCCTTTATCGCCGGCAACGATGGCCGCACCTCGCTGCGGGTCGGCATGGGCCTGTCACAGATCGGCGAGTTCTCCTTCATCATCGCGGCGCTGGGCATGACCCTGCAGGTCACCAGCGACTTTCTCTACCCGGTGGCGGTCGCCGTGTCGGCCATTACCACCTTGCTCACGCCTTACCTGATCCGCGCCGCCGACCCGCTGTCGCTGAAGCTCGCCACCGTGATGCCGACCCGCTTGAGCCGGGTGCTGGGCATGTACGGCGAATGGTTGCGCAGTATCCAGCCCCATGGCGAGGGGGCGCTGCTGGCGTCGATGATCCGGCGGATCCTGTTGCAGGTCGGGGTCAATCTGGCGCTGGTGGTGGCGATCTTCTTCTCCGGCGGTTATTTCGCCGCGCGTATCGGTGAATACCTGCAGGACTGGATCAGTGATCCGAGCTGGCAGAAGGCGCTGATCTGGGGCGGGGCGCTGCTGCTGTCGCTGCCGTTCCTGATCGCTGCC
Source organism: Pseudomonas sp. NFPP07 (assembly GCF_900115645.1). NCBI lineage: Bacteria > Pseudomonadati > Pseudomonadota > Gammaproteobacteria > Pseudomonadales > Pseudomonadaceae > Pseudomonas > Pseudomonas sp. NFPP07. Next base: position 87,828 of record NZ_FOXG01000011.1, on the reverse strand, counting down.
TATCGCAAGCTCAAGGCCCTGTCGATGCTGCTGGCGGAGATGGGGGTGAAGCCGGAAATGGCCGGGCGTCACACCCAGCGCGTGCGCCGGGTGATCGCCGAGGTGATTCCGGTGCTGTCGCTGCTGGTGATATTCCTGCTGCTGGCGGCGCTGTCTTCGAGCATCCTGCCGACCACCGAGCTGCTGGTGCTGATCGCGGTGGTGACGGCGGCAGTGGCCGCGCTGCTGTGGCGCTGGTTCATCCGCGTGCACACCCGCATGCAGGTGGCCTTGCTGGATACCCTGGATAACCACAAGGAAGACAATGGGCACTAATTGCCCGGTGATGCACAACTCAGCGGTTGGTCGCGCCAGTGTCGCCAGGCTTCGACCCAGCCCTGGTCGTGGGTGACCCCGGGCAGGCTGACGGATTGTACGCAGAAGGCTTGCGTCCCCAGTGCCTGCCGATAGGCGGGGTAGAGGCTGGCAGGCACGCTGCGGTCGGCCTGGCCGAGCAAATGCCGTTGCGCCACCAGGGTCAGCTTGGGTGCCTGGTCCAGCGGCTCGAGGGAGCCGTGCAGCGGGCTCAGCCCCAGCGCACTGACCCATAGCCGAGGGCTCAGGTTGCCGGCCAGGGTTTGCACCTGGGCAATGTCGTCTCGCCGTGCGGCCAGCAACAGGGCCAGTGCCGCGCCACCGGAATAGCCGATCAACTCGAAATCCTGATTGCCATAACGCAGCTTGAGGCGGTCGAGGGCCTGGTCGAGGCTGCGCAGTACCGCTGGGGAAAAGCGCTGGTCGGTCCAGATGGCCGCCGTGCAGTCGGCCGCGCTGACGAATTGGCAGGGGCGGGCCAGATAGACGCTGGGACGCGGATCGCTCAGCGCCAGTTGCACCATCAGCAGGTGCTGCGGGCTGGGGTCGAGGCTGGGTTGGCGGGCTGTCGTCCAGGCATGGCCGTCGCCTTCAAGGTAGACGCGCAGGCGGGGTTGTTTGGGTAAGCGCAGGGGCAGGCTGCTGGCGAGCGGGAAGGGTGACGTGGGCAGGACTTCGACCTGATGGGCGTACTGCGTGCTCAGGCTTTGCAACTGAGCCATGGGCGACTGACAACCCGCCAGCAGGCTGCTGGCGAGTAGTGTCAATGCGGCGATCGACCGGGTGGCGCGACCGCTTGTGAACGTCATGCAACGGGTGGCAGTCGATCCATGCGCCTGCGCCCGCGGGGCGAAACCGCGCAAGGCCGATCAGCTTTCCAGCCAGACGTCCCGCGCCCAGTGCCACACCGATTCCCAGGATTCTTCGGTGATCAGCTCTTCTTCGCCGGACCACAGCACCACGGTGCCGTCTTCCTCGACGCAGTAGTAGTTGTCACCGTCCTGGCAGATCGGGATCAGCTCGCGCGGCACGCCCATGTCCCAGGCGGTAGCGGCCACTTCCGGCAGGTAGGTGTGGGATTGCGGGTCGGTCACGGTGACCGGCTCCAGGCTGCCGTAGACGACATCGCTCACGGTCAACAGGAACTCTTTGAAGACGAAGGGGATATTGATGAACAGCTGTTCTTCGATTTCCACCAGCAGGTCTTCATCCGGCAGTTCCAGAGGAACGGGTACCGGTTCGTTTGCTTCACGGAGTTGCTCGATGACTTCTTCCACGGCCTGGGTCCTCTTAGCTCTATGGCGCGGTTTAATAGACGGCGGTTTATACAGTAGCTCGCTATAAGTGCAATCGTGAAATGCAAAACCCCGACCTGAGCCGGGGTTTTGCGATTACCGATGTGACACTGGAGAGAATCAGCCGTTCTGGCGGATACCTGCAACCAGCCAAGGCTGATTTTCGCCCTGGGCGCGCTCCATGTTCCAGCTTTCGCTGAACACTTCGCCCTGGTCGAAACGCGAGGTCTTCGACACGCCGGTGAAGGTCAGGGTCGCGATGGTCTTGTCGGCGCGGTCGTCGACGCCTTCGAGTTGCACATTGAGGTTGTCGATGTAGGTCGACTGGAAGCCGTCGCCCAGATCGGCACGTTCCTGCTTCAGGAATTGCAGCATCTGTGGGGTCACGAACTCGGCGATCTTGTCCATTTCGTTGGCGTCCCAGTGTTGTTGCAGGGACTGGAAGTGGTTGCGCGCGGCTTCGACGAAACGCTCTTCGTTGAACCAGGCTGGTGCGTTGATTACCGGACGGGCCGCGGCGGCAGGTGCAGCCGAACCACCGAAGATCGAACCGGAGGCAGGTTTTGGCTCGAAGGCTTCACGCTGCATCGGTGCGTGGCCGGCTGGAGCGTACTGCTCCTGCTGCTTGCGACGACGGGCGGCGATAAAGCGGAAGACCAGGAAGGCGATGACCGCCATGATCAGGATGTCGAAGATCTGCATGCCCTGGAAGCCGTCGCCCATGAACATGGAGGCCAGCAGGCCACCTGCGGCGATACCGGCCAATGGGCCGAGCCAGCGCGAGGCGCCGCTGGCCTTGGTGGCAGCGCCCGCGGCACCGGCAGCACCGGCGGTCGCGGCAGTGGAACCCATGCCGGAAGAGGACGGAGCCATCTGGCTGGTCTGGTGGGTCGGCGCGGCGCCAGCGCTTTTGCCGCCACCGAAGCGCTTGGCGTTGGCGTCGAGGCTCATCGTCAGGCCGATGCACAACGCCATGGCGATGCTAAGAAAACGTTTCATAAAGGGAATTCCCATTTGTGGATGGCACGCGCGCCATGTTGCACAGGTGAAGTGTCACTGGCTAGCGGCAGAGTGTTTCGGGCTTTTGCCTGACAGCCGTGGTTCAGCTTGGGTCGAGGCAAGTGGGCCCTGTACAGGTTTGTCCGTTGGGCGGATGCAAAGGTTCAGTGGCCGGTCAGCCCGACTTCGCTCCATGCCGCGGGGCATGCTTCTGGTTCAGAAGCATCGCCCCGGCATGGCGAAGGAGGTCAAGGCCTCAGATGGCTTCGAGCTTGGCGTAGCCGAGCATCAACCACTTGCTGCCTTCGCTGAAGTTCACCTGGACCCGGGCCTGGGCGCCGGCGCCTTCGAAGTTGAGGATCACGCCGTCGCCGAATACCGAGTGGCGCACCGCCTGGCCGAGGCTGAGGCCGGTGTCCGGGATCTCGCTGCCGCCGAACAGGCTGCTGGTGCTCTGCGACTGGCCACCGCCGAACGGACGGCTGACGCTGTTGGACAGGCGCACTTCCTGGATCAGCCCCTTCGGTACTTCCCGTACGAAACGCGACACCTTGTTGTAGGTCTCGCTGCCATACAGGCGTCGGGTTTCGGCGTAGGTCATCACCAGGTTCTGCATCGCCCGGGTGATGCCGACGTAGGCCAGGCGACGTTCCTCTTCAAGGCGGCCGGGCTCTTCCAGGCTCATCTTGTGCGGGAACAGGCCTTCTTCCATGCCCACCAGGAACACGTAAGGGAATTCCAGGCCCTTGGCACTGTGCAGGGTCATCAGCTGGATGCTGTCTTCGTGCTCGTCGGCCTGGGTGTCGCCGGCTTCCAGCGAAGCGTGGCCGAGGAAGGCCGCCAGCGGCGTCAGTTCCTGGTCTTCTTCGGTGTGCTCGAAGTTGCGCGCGGCGCTGACCAGTTCCTCGAGGTTTTCTACCCGGGCCTGGCCTTTCTCGCCTTTTTCCGCTTCGTGGTAGGCGATCAGGCCGGATTGCTCGATAACGGTCTGGGTCATCAGGTGCAACGGCATCTCGGCGGTTTTCGTCGCCAGGTGCTCGATCAGCTCCATGAAGGCGCCCAGGGCGCCGGCGGCGCGTCCGGTCACGCCTTTATTGGCCACCAGCTGGCGCATCGCTTCCCACATCGATACATGGCTGTGGCGCGCGTGTTCGCGAATCGCTTCGACGGTCTTTTCGCCAATGCCGCGGGTCGGCACGTTGATCACCCGCTCCAGGGCCGCGTCGTTGCCGCGCCCTTCGAGCAGGCGCATGTAGGCCATGGCGTTCTTGATTTCGGCGCGTTCGAAGAAGCGCTGGCCGCCGTAGATGCGGTATGGAATGCGCTCGCGCAGCAGCGCTTCTTCCAGTACCCGCGACTGGGCGTTGGAGCGATACAGGATGGCGATATCGCTACGGGCCAGGCCGGTCTTCAGGGCGCTTTCGATGGTTTCCACCACGTAGCGTGCTTCATCGTGTTCGTTGAAGGCGGCGTACAGGTTGATCGCTTCGCCTTCGCCGCCGTCGGTCCACAGCTCCTTGCCCAGGCGCCCGGTGTTATTGGCGATCAGGGCGTTGGCGGCCTTGAGGATGCCGGCGGTGGAGCGGTAGTTCTGCTCCAGGCGGATCACTTCGGTGTCCGGGAAGTCTTCGGAGTACTGGTGAATGTTCTCGATCTTCGCGCCGCGCCAGCCGTAGATCGACTGGTCGTCGTCGCCCACCACCATCAGGCTGTCGCCGCCCTTGGCCAGCAGGCGCAACCAGGCGTACTGCACGGCGTTGGTGTCCTGGAACTCGTCCACCAGCACGTGGCGGAAACGCTTCTGGTAGTGCGCCAGCAGGCCCGGGTGGTCGCGCCACAGGTCCAGGGCACGCAGCAGCAGCTCGGAGAAGTCGATGACCCCGGCACGCTGACAGGCGGCCTCGTAGGCTTCGTAGATGCCGCGCATGGTGGCCAGGAACAGGTCGCCACTGGCCTGAATGTGTTGCGGACGCAGGCCTTCGTCCTTCTGCCCGTTGATGAACCACTGGGCCTGCCGGGCCGGCCAGCGCTGCTCGTCCAGGCCGAGGTCGCGGATCACCCGTTTGACCAGGCGTTGCTGGTCGTCGCTGTCGAGGATCTGGAAGGTCTGGCTCAGGCCGGCCTCTTGCCAGTGCGCCCGCAGCAGGCGGTGCGCCAGGCCGTGGAAGGTACCGACCCACATGCCGGCCGGGTTGATACCCATCAACTGCTCGATGCGCTGGCGCATCTCGGCAGCGGCCTTGTTGGTGAAGGTCACCGACAGGATGGAGTGGGGCGAGGCGTTCTCGACCTGGATCAACCAGGCGATACGGTGCACCAGCACTCGGGTTTTACCGGAGCCAGCACCGGCCAGGACCAACTGACGACCCAAGGAGGCGGCTACGGCCTGGCGTTGGGCATCGTTGAGGGAGTTCAGCAGAAGGGAGAGATCATCGCGCATCGGGGCATTCTAGGGGGCTGGCGCACACCGGGCAAACCAAGCTTTGGTTTAGCCGATAAAAGAACGTCGGGGACGACCGGTCGGTCACGGGCTGCAGCCGTTGGCCGGGCTTGGCTGGAGGAATTGCGCAGGGATCGACGCTCGCGCGGATTTGCCGATTTTATGATTCCAGGCAGTTTGGTCCGGGCGGTTGCTTGTGTATGCTCCGGCGACGTTTCGGGCTCAATCATTATAAGAACACTGCCTATGACACTCAGCACTGGCCCGTCCGGACCCTTCGTGGAGCCTCGGGTTATTCGCAAGCAATACGCCATGGAGATGGCGGTAGAGCGCACGCGCCTGCTTTATCAGGGCTCCCTGTTGCCCACCCTGTTCATGCTGCTCAACGGCCTGGTCTGCGCCTGGCTGCTGTGGAGCCCCGAGCGTTATTGGCTGGTCAGCGTGTGGATGGTCTGGTTGCTGGCCCTGGTCGCCCTGCGGGTGATCCAGGTGGCGGCGTTCGACTCGGCGATTCCCAGCCGCCAGGCGCAGCCGGTCTGGCGCCGCATGTTCCTGCTCGGCTCTGCCGTCAGCGGCCTGACCCTGGCCTGCGCTGGCATCGCCCTGATGCCCACCGACAATTTCCTGCAACAGGCCTGGGTCTTCGGCCTGATCGGCGCGGCGATCCTCTCGGCCAGCGTGGCCTACGCGGTCAGCCTGCCGGCCTTCCTGTCCTTTACCTTGCCCTGCCTATTACCGGCGATCGGCTACCTGTTCTGGGGTGGCGACGAGCAGCAGCGTGGCTGGGGCTGGCTGGGCTTGATCCTGCTGGTGTCGCTCAGCGTGGTGGCCTGGCAGGTCAACCGCCTGATCCAGATGGGCTTGCTGCGGCGTTTCCAGAACCAGGCCCTGATCGAACATCTGCAGCAGGCGCAGAGCCGCAGCGAGCAGCTCAACAGCGAGCTGTTGCGGGAAGTCGAGCAGCGTCGCCGCGCCGAAGAGCAATTGCGCGAGGCCCAGGTCGGCCTGGAAAGCCGGGTGGCCCAGCGCAGCCTCGAGCTGGACGCGGCCAACCAGGCCCTGAGCAAGAGTGAAGCGCGCCTGGCCCTGGCCCTCAAGGCCAGCCAGCTGGGGCTGTGGGACTGGAACCTGCAGACCGACGAGGTCCATCACAGCCATATCAAGGAGCTGTTCGGCCTGGAGCCGGAGTTCGTGCGGGCGATGCTCAGCCACCTCAAGCCGCTGCTGCATCCCGAAGACCTGCCGCTGCTCAAGCGCGCGCTGGTGGAGCACCTGAAGGGGCGCACCGAGGATTACCTGGTGGAATATCGCGTGCGGCATGCCGATGGCCGCTGGGTCTGGATCGAGGACCGTGGCCGTGCCGTGGAGCGCGGCCCAGGCGGGCGAGTGCTGCGCATGGTCGGCACCCGGCGCGATATCAGCGCCAGCAAGCAACAGGAAGAGCAGCGCCGCCTGGCGGCGATGGTGTTCGAGGCGGCCAGCGAGGGCATCGTCATCCTCGACCCCGATTACGTGCTGCTGGCGGTCAATCAGGCGTTCAGCCGGGTTACCGGTTACCAGATCGAGGACATGCTCGGGCGCAATGTGGTCGACCTGCCGTGCAGCCGCGATGCACGGCGGCACTTTCCGGTGATTCATCAAGCCCTCGAACAGCACGGCAGCTGGCAGGGCGAACTGGTGGAGGCGCGCAAGAACGGCGAGCTGTACCCGCAGTGGCTGCAATTGAACGTGGTGCGCGATACGCGGGGAAAGGTAAGCCATATTGTGGGCTTCTTCGCCGATCTGTCGGCGCGGCGCGAATCCGAAGAGCGCATGCGCTACCTGACCCATTACGACGAACTCACCGGCCTGGCCAACCGTTCGCTGTTTCGCGAACGCTTGCGCGAAGCCCATCAACGGATGCGCCAGGGCGGCCGCAGCCTGGCCCTGGTGCATATCAACCTGGACCGTTTCAAGCTGCTCAACGACAGCCTGGGCCACGACATCGCCGACCAGCTGTTGCAGAAAATGGCGCGGCGGCTGGTCAACGCGCTGCCGGAAGCCGACACCATTGCCCGCTTGTCCGGCGATGAGTTCGCGGTGCTGTTCGATGCCTATGGCAGCCTGTCGAGCCTGACCCGGGTGGCCACCCGCTTGTCGGCGAAGCTGCGCCTGCCGATCACCGTGGAAGGCCACGAGCTGGTGGTCAGCGCTTCCATGGGCATCAGCATGCTGCCCGACAGCGCGCGGGAAATTCCGGCGCTGATCAGCCAGTCGAACATCGCCATGCAACACGCCAAGCACCTGGGCGGCAACAACTTCCAGTTCTACACCGCCAGCCTGCAAGCCAGCACCCTGGAGCGCCTGCAGCTGGAGAACCAGCTGCGCAAGGCGGTCGAGGAGCGCCAACTGAAGGTGTTCTACCAGCCGAAACTGTGCCTCGCCACCGGCCGCCTGAACGCCGCCGAAGCCCTGGTGCGCTGGGACCATCCTGACCTGGGTCGGGTACCGCCGGGAGACTTTATCGGCCTGGCGGAAGAGATCGGGCTGATCGGCCCGATCGGCGAATTCGTCCTTCGTCAGGCCTGCTGGCAAGCCTGCGAATGGCAGCGCCAGGGGCTGCCGGCCATTCGGGTGTCGGTGAACCTGTCGGTGCATCAACTGCGCCAGGGCAAGCTGGTCAGCCAGGTGCGCAGTGTGCTGGAAGAGACCGGGCTGGCGCCGCATTTCCTCGAGCTGGAGCTGACCGAAAGCCATCTGCTCGACAGCGTCGACCACATCGTTTCCACCTTCCAGCAGCTGCGTGACCTGGGGGTGAAGCTGGCCATCGACGACTTCGGCACCGGTTATTCCTCGCTGAGCTACCTCAAGCGGATTCCGGTGGACTACGTGAAGATCGACCAGGCGTTCATCCGCGGCCTGAGCGAAGGCGGCGCCGACGCGGCGATCACCCGGGCGATCATCGCCATGGCCCACGGCCTGTCGCTGAAGGTGGTGGCCGAAGGGGTGGAGCATCCGGGGCAGCTGGCATTTCTCAAGGAGCAGAAATGCGATGAGGTGCAGGGCTACCTGATCAGCCGGCCGGTGGAAGCCGAGGGCCTGGCGGCGCTGTTGCGGGCCCAGACCCTGTAGCCGCTGCCGCAGGCTGCGATCGGCCGCAAAAGGCCAGGAATATCTGACGTTTTTACGAATACCGGCTGCCCGGCGCCAGCAGCTACAAAGAGCAGGCGAGGCTAAAACAGTGGGGCGCAAAGGTGATTCAGTTACGCATTGAGCAGGCAAAAAGCGAATTCATGTAGTATAACTACAAAATTGCTACATCCTTGGGCGTCTGCCCCATAACAATGAGTCCAGCCCTTTGAATCTGTTGCAGCACATTGCCCAATCACGCCATCTCTTGCGCAAGTCGGAGCTCAAGGTCGCCGATCATGTGCTGCTCGACCCTGCGGCTGTGATGCACAGTTCCATGGCCGACCTGGCCCACAGCGTGGGTATCAGCGAGCCGACCATCGTGCGCTTCTGCCGCGCCATCGGTTGCTCGGGGTTCCAGGACCTGAAGCTCAAGCTGGCCCAGAGCCTGGCCGCCGGGGCGAGCTTCGGCCAGTTCGCGATTCATGAAGACGACTCGGTCGCCGACTACAGCCTGAAAATCTTCGACACCACCCTGCACACCCTGATGGAGGTTCGCGAGAAGCTCGATCCGGTGGAGTTGCAACGGGCTGTGACCCTCATGTCCCAGGCCCAGCGCGTGGAGTTCTACGGCTTCGGCGCCTCGGGCGCGGTGGCGGCGGATGCCCAGCACAAATTCTTCCGCCTGCTGCTGACCGCGGCGGCCTATTCCGACCCGCATATGCAGGCGATGTCGGCGGTGACCCTCAAGCCCACCGACGTGGCGATCTGCATTTCCCAGTCCGGGCGTTCCAAGGACCTGCTGATCACCGCCAACCTGGTGCGTGAAAGCGGCGCCTCGCTGATTACCCTGTGCCCGAGCCAGACGCCGCTGGCCGAGCTGTCGACGGTCAACCTGGCGATCGATGTGCACGAAGACACCGAGATCTACACCCCGCTGACCTCGCGTATCGCCCACCTGGTGGTGATCGACGTGCTGGCGATGGGCGTGGCCATGGCCCGCGGCCCGAGCCTGGTCAACCACCTCAAGAGCGTCAAGCGCAGCCTTCGCAGCCTGCGCCTGTCGCCCAAGTCGGTGAAGGCGCTCGACGACTGATCGCGGCGCCTTCATCGCCGGTAACTTTCATCATCCTGTAACCGACCCGCAGCCAAATCGTCATTGGCAGGCGTCATCGTGAAGCTCCCGTACTCGCATTGGGAGACTCGAAATGGCCCGGCCTTACGAAGAGAGCAGCAGCGCAGTCAAGACCCGTCGTCAACAGGAAGACCAGCGCCGCATGGAATTTCGCCGCGCAATCGAACATCGCTGTGAGCTGCGCCGTCTGCAGCAGGAAATCAATGACTACCCCGAGCTGGACGCCGTCAATTACTGGCAGGCAGCCTCGGCAGCTTCCCGTCAAAACGTTCAACAAGCCCGCTGATCTGCACCCGTTCGCTGCGGATAAACCCCAGGAACGCATGCGCTACCGGTGACAGGCGTTTTGCCTTGGCCTGCACCAGGCACCAGCTGCGATACAACGGCAGCTCTTCGACCGGCAACTCGACGAGTCCCCCGGTCGCCAACTCAAGGTTCAGGGCGTGGCGCGTCAACAGCGCCACGCCCAGACCCGCCAGCACACACTCGCGCTGAGCCTCGGCCGACGATACTTCCAGGGTCTGGGTGAAGTGCACGCGTTTTTCCTTGAAATACTCCTCGCAGGCCAGGCGCGTGCCCGAACCCTGTTCGCGCACCAGCAGGTTGTAGGGTTCCAGGTCCTGCAGGCGCAGCGGCCCGAGGTGGCACAGCGGATGGTCGGGCGGCGCCACGGCGACGATCGGGTTATTGAGGAACGGCAGGAATTCCAGGCCCATGTCCTGCGGGACCATGGACATGATCACCAGATCGTCGCGGTTGTCCGAGAGGCGGCGGATCACCTGGCCCCGATTGACCACCGTCAGTTGCAGGTTGACCTCCGGGTGCTGGCGCTTGAAGGCGGCGAACAGGTGCGGCACGAAGTACTTGGCGCTGGATTCCACCGCCAGTTTCAGCTGGCCCTGCAAGGAGCCCTGCATGTCCGACAGTTGCATGTCGAGGTTTTCCAGGCGCCCGAAGATGTCGCGGCTGGCCCGTTGCAGCGCCTCGGCGGCCTCGGTCATGTAGAGCTTCTTGCCGACGTAATCGAACAGGGGCTGGCCGATCAGCTCCTCCAGCTGGCGAATCTGCAGGCTGACGGCGGGTTGGGTCAGGGACATTTCGTCGGCCGCCCGGCTGTAGGAGCGCAGATCGCAGACCTCATTGAAAATCTGCAATTGACGTAATGTCATACGCATCAAGGACTTACGCATTATCTAAGGTCTCGCGCCGAGGGCTGTCGGATCAACTATAAGTCTTTGCTTATGAGCGACCCAATAATTATTGATTTTTGTTAATTCATCGACAGGAATAGTGTGGGCCTGCGACTGGCTTGAAACATTTGGTCACGCGCCGACCCGGTCGAGGGTCTGTACGAAAAGTAGGCGAGCGAAGGTCAGGCAAGGCAAAAACAGGCGAGGAACGGCTGGGGTCGCATTCGACTTTAGGGGCCTAAATGAGCATTCCGAGCCTGTTTTTAACGCAGCATGGCCTGCGTAGCGCCGAAGGCGCCCAGCGCGCAGCCACTTTTCGTACAGACCCAGCGGGTTGTTTGTTCCAACGGCTCAAGGGTACCTCCAAGTGATAAAAAAGATCCTGATCGCCAACCGTGGTGAGATTGCCGTACGAATCGTGCGTGCCTGCGCCGAGATGGGCATTCGCTCGGTCGCGATCTTCTCCGACGCCGATCGCCATGCCCTGCATGTGAAGCGTGCGGATGAAGCCCACAGCATCGGTGCCGAACCCCTGGCCGGCTACCTGAACCCGCGCAAGCTGGTGAACCTGGCCGTGGAAACCGGCTGCGACGCGCTGCACCCCGGTTACGGCTTCCTTTCGGAAAACGCCGAGCTGGCGGAGATCTGCGCCGAACGTGGGATCAAATTCATCGGCCCCTCGGCTGAAGTGATTCGCCGCATGGGCGACAAGACCGAAGCCCGCCGCAGCATGATCAAGGCAGGCGTGCCGGTCACCCCGGGCACCGAAGGCAACGTCGCCGATATCCATGAAGCCCTGAGCGAAGGCGACCGCATCGGTTACCCGGTGATGCTCAAGGCCACTTCCGGCGGCGGCGGCCGCGGCATTCGCCGCTGCAACAGCCGCGACGAACTGGAACAGGCGTTTCCACGGGTGATTTCCGAGGCGACCAAGGCGTTCGGTTCCGCCGAAGTGTTCCTGGAAAAGTGCATCGTCAATCCCAAGCACATCGAGGCGCAGATCCTCGGCGACAGCTTTGGTAACGTGGTGCACCTGTTCGAGCGCGACTGCTCGATCCAGCGCCGCAACCAGAAGCTGATCGAGATCGCCCCCAGCCCGCAACTGACTCCGGAACAGCGCGCCTACATCGGCGACCTGTCGGTGCGCGCGGCCAAGGCCGTGGGCTACGAGAACGCCGGTACCGTGGAGTTCCTGCTCGCCGACGGCGAGGTGTACTTCATGGAGATGAATACCCGGGTGCAGGTGGAACACACCATCACCGAAGAAATCACCGGCATCGACATCGTTCGCGAGCAGATCCGCATCGCTTCCGGCCTGCCGCTGTCGGTGAAGCAGGAAGACATCCATCACCGTGGTTTCGCCCTGCAGTTCCGGATCAACGCCGAAGACCCGAAGAACAACTTCCTGCCGAGCTTCGGCAAGATCACTCGTTACTACGCGCCCGGCGGCCCCGGCGTGCGGACCGACACGGCGATCTACACCGGCTACACCATTCCGCCGTTCTACGACTCCATGTGCCTGAAGCTGGTGGTCTGGGCCCTGACCTGGGAAGAGGCGATGGACCGTGGCTTGCGCGCCCTGGACGACATGCGTCTGCAAGGGGTCAAGACCACTGCCGCCTATTACCAGGAAATCCTGCGTAACCCGGAATTCCGTAGCGGCCAGTTCAACACCAGTTTTGTGGAAAGCCACCCTGAGCTGACCAACTACTCGATCAAGCGCAAACCCGAAGAGCTGGCCCTGGCCATCGCCGCCGCCATCGCCGCCCACGCAGGCCTGTGAGGAAAAGAACAATGAGCAAGAAGATTTTCGTTACCGACACCATCCTGCGCGACGCCCACCAATCGCTGCTGGCGACCCGCATGCGCACCGAAGACATGCTGCCGATCTGCGACAAGCTCGACAAAGTCGGCTACTGGTCGCTGGAAGTCTGGGGCGGCGCGACCTTCGACGCCTGCGTGCGCTTCCTCAAGGAAGACCCGTGGGAGCGCCTGCGCAAACTGCGCGCCGCGCTGCCCAACACCCGCCTGCAAATGCTCCTGCGTGGGCAGAACCTGCTGGGCTACCGCCATTACAGCGACGACGTGGTCAAGGCCTTCGTCGCCAAGGCGGCGGTCAACGGCATCGACGTGTTCCGCATCTTCGACGCCATGAACGACGTGCGTAACCTGCGGGTGGCCATCGAAGCGGTGAAAGCCGCCGGCAAGCACGCCCAGGGCACCATTGCCTACACCACCAGCCCGGTGCACACCATCGAGGCGTTCGTGGCCCAGGCCAAGCAGATGGAATCCATGGGTTGCGACTCCGTGGCGATCAAGGACATGGCCGGCCTGCTGACCCCTTACGCCACCGGCGAACTGGTCAAGGCGCTGAAGGCCGAGCAATCGCTGCCGGTGTTCGTCCACTCCCACGACACCGCCGGTCTGGCCGCGATGTGCCAGCTCAAGGCTATCGAGAACGGCGCCGACCATATCGACACCGCGATCTCCAGCTTCGCCTGGGGCACCAGCCACCCGGGCACCGAGTCGATGGTCGCCGCCCTCAAAGGCAGCGAATTCGACACCGGCCTGGACCTGGAACTGCTGCAGGAGATCGGCCTGTACTTCTATGCCGTGCGCAAGAAGTACCACCAGTTCGAAAGCGAGTTCACCGCGGTCGATACCCGGGTGCAGGTCAACCAGGTGCCGGGCGGGATGATTTCCAACCTGGCCAACCAGCTCAAGGAGCAGGGCGCCCTGAACCGCATGAACGAAGTGCTGGCGGAGATCCCGCGGGTGCGTCACGACCTCGGCTACCCGCCGCTGGTGACCCCGACTTCGCAGATCGTCGGCACCCAGGCGTTCTTCAACGTGCTGGCCGGCGAGCGCTACAAGACCATCACCAACGAAGTGAAGCTGTACCTGCAAGGCGGCTACGGCAAGGCACCGGGCGAGGTGGACGAGAAGCTGCGGCGCCAGGCCATCGGCAGCGAAGAAGTGATCGACGTGCGCCCGGCCGACCTGCTGAAGCCGGAAATGACCAAGCTGCGCAATGACATCGGCGCCCTGGCCAAATCCGAAGAAGACGTGCTGACCTATGCCATGTTCCCGGACATCGGGCGCAAGTTCCTCGAAGAGCGCGAAGCCGGCACCCTGACGCCGGAAGTGCTGCTGCCGATTCCGGAGGCGGGCGGCGTGAGCTCGGCCGGCGGCGAAGGCGTACCGACCGAGTTCGTCATCGACGTGCACGGCGAGACCTACCGCGTCGACATCACCGGCGTCGGCGTGAAGGCCGAAGGCAAGCGCCACTTCTACCTGTCCATCGACGGCATGCCGGAAGAAGTGGTGTTCGAGCCGCTCAACGAGTTCGTCGGCGGTGGCAGCAGCAAGCGCAAGCAGGCCAGCGCGCCGGGCCACGTCAGCACCACCATGCCGGGCAACATCGTCGACGTGCTGGTCAAGGAAGGCGACACCGTCAAGGCCGGCCAGGCGGTGCTGATCACCGAAGCCATGAAGATGGAAACCGAAGTCCAGGCGGCCATCGCCGGCAAGGTCACTGCCATCCACGTGGCCAAGGGCGACCGGGTCAATCCGGGCGAAATCCTGATCGAGATCGAAGGCTGAGTTCAGGCCTTCATCTGCAACGTTTTACCTCGGGGGGGCACATGCTCCCCTTTTTTTGCCTGGGATTTTCTGATGTCTCGCGATCAGAAGCTCATCTGCCACTGCCCCATCCAGGCATGGTTGCGGCTGTTGCTCCCCAGTTCCCCGTTGTAGCCGACACTCAAGGTATGGCGCGCCGACAGTCCGACATCCAGGCCAGCCTCGATCATCAGGCTGTCGCGATCCAGGGCGCTACCTTCGACCTTGAAAGCGCTGCCGCCCAGCACGAATGCCTGGCGGGTTTCACTGTCGACATCCCCGTAGGTATGACGCCAGCCGAGACTGGCCCGTGGCGTCAGGCTGATGCCGTTTTGCAGCTGATTGAGTTGTGCCAGGCGCACGCCGAAGGTGCTGCTGAAGTTGTCCTGGGTCTGGGAGTGCACGTCCAGTGACGCCGCGCCGCCTTTCTCGGTATAGCGGTCGCGGTGGTAACGCTGGTAGCCCAGGTTGGCGAAGGGTTCGACATTGAGCCGGCCTGTGCCCAGGGTGTAACCCAGCTCGGCGAAGGCCTGTTGGCTGTCGGCGTCGTAGCTGCCTTTGGGGCGATCGCTGAAGCGGTCGAACTCCACCGTGCGCTTGTTATCCCCGTCGTGCTGGCTGTACGCCGCGCCCAGGCGCAACGCCAACGGCCCGTCCTGGCGCATGGCATAAACCCCCAGGTGCCAGCTGCGAAGCTTGCCGTCGACGTCGCTGTTGCTCAGGTCGGTTTTCGAGTAGCCCCCCAGTACGCCCATGCGCCAGACCGGTGACAACGACCAATCGATACCCAGCACGCTACCGGCGGTTTTCTGCTGCAGCCCAGGGTTGCCGTGTTCGCCATCGAGCTTGCCGTAGCTGCCGATACCTTGCAGCCAGACGCGACCCCGGGCGTTCGGGTCATTCAGGTTGCGCAGGCTGCTGGGCACGCCTGTAGCCGCGAGGGGTGGGGTTTGTGCTGGGTCGAGCCCCACCAGCAGGCCGGCGCCGCTGCCCATCTGGTGCATGGCGGCGAGCATGGATGTCGCGACTTGCGAACTGGCGTTCAGGGTCGCGATGCCCAGATTGGCATTGCCGCTGCCGGCCAGTTTTTCGATGGCGATGCCCGCGCTGCTTTCGCTGGTGTTCAGCAGGGCGTTGTACAGGGCATTTTCTTCTGCCTGGTGCATCTCTTCTATGCTGCGCACGGCACGTGCACCATTGGCGGTGCGGGCGTATTCGCTGAAGTCGGCTCCGTTGCGGGTATACGTCAGATCAACAGCGTTGGAGCCATAGATAATGACCGGATCGAGGAAGGCATAGGTATCACCGGTGACCTTGGCGAAGGTCCCCGTAATGCTGCCGGCCTCCAGCACCCGGTATTGGCTACGCCACGGATAGTCGTCTACGGAGTCGTCGGCGCGCACGATCAATGATGAGCCGGTCAGGTTGGCGTTGCCTGCGACCCGGGTGGTGCCGGCGCTACCGTCGGCATCGACCCCGAACAGCAACGTAGAGCCACTCCCCATCACCAGGTCACCCTTGACCTGCGGAGCGCCGAGCTGAGCGCTGGTGCTGAGCAAGCCATTGATGGTCAGGTTGTTGACCGCGCCGTTGCCGCTGTATTGCGCTTGCGGGTCGACGAGCACATCGCCCGCGATACCACCCAGGTTAGTCAGGTGCGCGAAGTCGAAGACGTGCGCCCCTTCGCTGAAGTCGCCCTTGCCGGTCAGGGTCCAGTCGCCCTGGCGCACTTCCAGGACCTGGAAGTTACGGCTGTCGCCGAAGCTGCCAGCGGGAGCAGTATCGTTGTCTACGGTCATGACCAGGGTGTTATGGCCAGTGCCACCATCTACCAGACCTTCGAAGCTGCTGCCGTTGAGCAGGGTCAAGCGGTCGTCACCCCCGCCCATGTCCAGGGCCAGGCCGTTGCTGCCGCTGATCAGGCCGCTGTTTCTGACCTCGTCGGCGAAGTCGCCTACGAACTTCACCCCAAAACCATCCAGGCCACGAATGATGCCGCCGTTGTTGAGGGTCGTTGCGGCGACGGCTGAGCCGCCGTTGCCATCGTCGATCAGGATGCCGTTGTTGGCACCGCTGATCAGAGCGGCCGACATGCCGGGTGCAGGTATCCCCGCGTTGGTAATGGAGCCGCCGCCGATGGAGAGACCTTCACTGGTATTGGCTGCGCCGTGTTGGTTAACACCGCTGGCGCCGATTCCCTGGATGATGCCGGAGTTGGTTATCAAGGCAGCGTTGGCGATCCTGATACCGTCACCGTCCGCGTCGTGCAACCCGCTCACATTGCCGCTGATGATGCCGGTATAGCGATTGGAAACTTCGCCGTTGCCTGCGCTGAAAAAGCCGGCACCATTGCGCCCCGTGATGGTCCCGACATTCACCAGCGTGGCATCCCGAAGCGTGGCTATACCGTGCCGACCACCGGATATCAGGCCTTGGTTGTCGACCGAGACTGCAATACCCGTGTCGATACCGGGGCTACCAGCATCGATGCCGTCGAACTCGTCACTGGCGGTTCGAGTGTCGCCGGTCGAAATCTCTCCATAGTTGATGATGTGACTCTTGTCGATTGTCTTGATGCCGTCATTGAAAGTGGAATGGATTACACCGCTCGCGCGGTTGGTCACCGAAGCACCGTCCATGAACCATCCGGCCTGTCTTAATTCCAGACCCTCGCCGTTGAGCGAGCGAATCGTGCCGGCGTTATCGATGGCGATATAGCTGGCGGCGTAGTCATTGATGCGAATGGCCGCGTCCGCGCCCTGAATCAGTCCGCCCGCATTGTTCTGAATCTGGTAACTACCCAGCGACCAGACGGGATTGCGGCTTATGTCTATCGCCAGGCTACCCGTGGAAATGATCTGGCCGGAGTTATAGATGCGTCGATCGCCGGTTTCGTAATCGGAGTGCAGGCCCAGCGCTGTTGGGCTGGTGATCAGGCTGCCCGTGGGGGTAACCGTGACCCTGGTAACGTCCTGGGTGTCGGGGGGCGTGGTGATCGGGCTGTCGATGATGAGACTGGTAGCATGGGCCTGGGCCGTCAGGCTGCCGGAAACGATCAGCGCAATACGCAAGGCCAGACGGTGGGGCGCAAGAATCATGGGGAAGTCCTTTTCTGAAGGATGACATGGTCCTATATGCCAGTTTGGTATTACAAGAACCGACTCTCCTTGCTCGGACTTTTTTTCAAGAAGGCATCCTGCCAGTGAAACTGTCGCTCAACTGCGCTCGGCGTAGGCCTTGCCGTAATGCCGCTCCATCCGCGCCTGGATGAGTTCCAGGCCGATCGATAGCAGCCAGTAGATGATCGCCGCGGTGCTGAGCATTTCGATATAGCGGTAGCTGGAGCGGCCGTAGGACTGGGCCAGGAACATCACTTCCCAGACGCCCATCACCGAGATCAGCGACGAATCCTTGAGCATCGAGATGAACTGGTTGGTGGCCGGCGGGATGATGGTGCGCATGGCTTGCGGCAGGGTCACGCGCCAGAAGATCACGCTGTCGCGCATGCCCAGCGCCAGGGAGGCTTCGCGCTGGCCATGGGGCACGCCGAGGATGCCGGCGCGGAAGATCTCGCTGAGGTAGGCGCCGTAGTTCAGCGACAGGGCGATGATCCCCGCGGCGATGGCGCCCGGCACCACGCCCAGTTGTGGCAGGCCGAGGTAGATCAGCAGGATCTGGATCAGCAGCGGCGTGCCGCGAAAGAACGAGGCGTAGAAGCTGCCGATGCCAAAGGCCACGGCGCTTTTCGACAACCGGGCCAGCGCGGTGACGAAGCCCAGCAGCGACGACAGCACGATCGAGCAGAGGCAGAGGAACAGGGTCAGCGCCGCGCCTTGCAGAAACCCGTTGGGGGCCAGGGTGATGCCGAGCAGGTTGGGCAGCTTGTCGAGGATGATCGAGAACTTCAGGTCGAAGCTCAGGAAGAAACTGGCGAACAGGCCGAACAGCACCGCCCAGGTCAGGTACAGGCGGGCGCGGAAACCGAAGAGGCGTTTGACCCGTGGCCCGGCCAGCGCTTGCGGTGGCCGGGGCGGTTGCGAAAGAGAAGTCATTGGCTGATGTCGGCGCCGATCCATTTCTGTGAGAGCTTGCTCAGGGTGCCGTCCTGCTTCAGCTGGGCGAATACTTCACGGACCTTGGCATGCCACTGGGCGTCGCCTTTCTCGATGGCCACCGAGTTGGGTTCGGCGTACAGCGGCTCGCCGGCGAGCTTGAAGCGCGGGTCCTGGGCCAGGCGCGGCTGGGCCGTTACCAGGTTGGTGAGGATCGCGTCCAGGCGCACGCCAGCGCCCAGGCCGAGGTCCTGGAAGGCCACGTTGTCGGTGTCGTATGGGGCGATCTGCACGTTGTCGAACGGGTACTGCAACCGGGTGTCCTCGGCGCCCTCGATCACCAGGTTCTTGTTCAGGTAGCTCTCGTAGCTGGACGCGCTGGTCAGGCCGACTTTCTTGTCGCTCAGATCCTTGGCGCCGTGGATGCGCTGGTCCTTGGCATTGACCACGATCACCGCCGGCGAAGCGTAGTACTGCACCGGAAAGTCGAAGACTTCGGCGCGGGCCTTGCTCGGGGTCATGGAGCAGATGCAGATGTCGTAGCGACCGCTCCAGCGGCCGGCGGCGATCACGTCCCAGGACGGGGTTTCCAGGCGCAGCTTCACGCCCAGTTTGTCGGCCACGGCCTTGGCCACGTCGACGTCGAAGCCATCGAGCTGGTTCTGATCGTTGAGGAAGGAGAAGGGCGGGTAGCTTTCCATCAGCACGCCGACCAACTCTTTTTTCTGTTCGATACGGTCCAGGGTGGCGCCGGCAAAAGCCTGGCTGGAGGCAGCGAGAATCGTCAGGCCCAGGGCCAGCAGCGGTTTGAATTTCATTGGAATCCCGGGCAGAAAAAAGGTTGTTATTAACTGAACGGTGCGTATTAAATAGTTATAAGAACGACTCAGATAGTGAGTTATTTTCATAAGCATATGAGAAAAAAGCATATGGGCGCAGAAAGCAGGGTAATTCTGGATGGCGGCATGGGTCGTGAACTGCAACGCCGCGGGGCGCCCTTCAGGCAGCCCGAGTGGTCGGCGCTGGCCCTGAGCGAAGCGCCGCAGGCAGTGGAAGCGGTGCATGCGGCTTATATCGAAAGCGGTGCCAACGTCATCACCAGCAACAGCTACGCGGTGGTGCCGTTCCACATCGGCGAAGCGCGTTTTGCCGCCGAAGGCCAGGCGCTGGCGGCCTTGGCCGGCGAACTGGCGCGGCGCGCGGTACAGGCTTCCGGCAAACCCGTGCGGGTCGCCGGTTCGTTGCCGCCGCTGTTCGGCTCCTATCGCCCGGACCTGTTCGAGGCCGATCGCGCCGCCGAGTTGCTGGCGCCGCTGGTCAACGGTCTGGCCCCGCATGTCGACCTGTGGCTGGCGGAAACCCAGAGCTCCACGGTCGAGGCGCGGGCGATCCATGCTGGCCTGCCCAAGGACGGCAAACCCTTCTGGCTATCGTTCACCTTGCACGATGAGAACCCAGACCAGGTGCCACGCCTGCGCTCCGGCGAGCCGGTGGCGGACGCGGCGGCGGTGGCCGCGGAGCTGGGGGTGGAAACCCTATTGTTCAATTGCAGCCAGCCGGAAGTGATAGGCGCGGCGATCGACGCGGCGCGGGCAACCTTCGAGCGGCTGGGGGTGAAGATCAATATCGGCGCCTACGCCAACGCCTTCCCGCCGCAACCGAAAGAAGCCACGGCCAACGATGGCCTCGACCCGCTGCGCGACGACCTCGACCCGCCGGGTTACCTGCAATGGGCGGCCGACTGGCGGCAACGCGGCGCCAGCCACCTGGGCGGTTGCTGCGGTATCGGGCCGGAGCACATTGCGGTGCTGGCGCAGCAGCTGGCCTAAACCGGGCGACTCCTTGATATCCCGGCGACGCTCGATGCTCTATGTAGCCGCTGCCGAAGGCTGCGATCGAGCGTCACGCTCGTGGGGATCTTGCGACCGCCGGAGACCCTGCGGGTCTATCGCAGGCTGCGCCAGCGGCTACAGGGGCAGTGCCGGGCACAATAATGCAGCCGTTCAATGCTTTGTGTAGTCGCTGCCGAAGGCTGCGATCGAGCGGCACGCTCGCGGGGATCCTGCGACCGCCGGAGACCCTGCGGGTCTATCGCAGGCTGCGCCAGCGGCTACAGGGGCAGTGCCGGGCACAATAATGCAGCCGTTCAATGCTTTGTGTAGTCGCTGCCGAAGGCTGCGATCGAGCGGCACGCTCGCGGGGATCCTGCGACCGCCGGAGACCCTGCGGGTCTATCGCAGGCTGCGCCAGCGGCTACAGGGGCAGTGCCGGGCACAATAATGCAGCCGTTCAATGCTTTGTGTAGTCGCTGCCGAAGGCTGCGATCGAGCGGCACGCTCGCGGGGATCCTGCGACCGCCGGAGACCCTGCGGGTCTATCGCAGGCTGCGCCAGCGGCTACAGGGGCAGTGCCGGGCACAATAATGCAGCCGTTCAATGCTTTGTGTAGTCGCTGCCGAAGGCTGCGATCGAGCGGCACGCTCGCGGGGATCCTGCGACCGCCGGAGACCCTGCGGGTCTATCGCAGGCTGCGCCAGCGGCTACAGGGGCAGTGCGAGGCACGATAATGCAGCCGTTCCATGCTTTGTGTAGCCGCTGCCGAAGGCTGCGATCGAGCGGCACGCACGCGGGGATCCTGCAACCGCCGGAGACCCTGCGGGCCTATCGCAGGCTGCGCCAGCGGCTACAGGGGCAGTGCCGGGCACGATAATGCAGCCGTTCCATGCTTTGTGTAGCCGCTGCCGAAGGCTGCGATCGAGCGGCACGCACGCGGGGATCCTGCAACCGCCGGAGACCCTGCGGGCCTATCGCAGGCTGCGCCAGCGGCTACAGGGGCAGTGCCGGGCACGATAATGCAGCCGTTCCATGCTTTGTGTAGCCGCTGCCGAAGGCTGCGATCGAGCGGCACGCTCGCGGGGCTCCTGCAACCGCCGGAGAGCCTGCGGGTCTATCGCAGGCTGCGCCAGCGGCTACATCGGCTTACCCCCGGCACTCTGCCAACCCCTTCAACTGCCCCGAGCCGCTCTGGTTGTCCTCGCTCAACCAGCGCTCGAACCCGGCGCCGACCTTCGGCCATTCGGAATCGAGGATCGAATACCAGGCGGTATCGCGGTTCTGGCCCTTGACCACCATGTGCTGGCGGAACACCCCTTCGAAACTGAAACCCAGGCGCTCGGCCGCATAACGCGAACGGGCGTTGGCGTTGTTGCACTTCCACTCCAGGCGGCGATAACCGAGGGCGAAGGCTTCCTTGGCCAGCAGGTACACCGCCTCCGTGCTCTTGGGCGAGCGTTGCATGGGCGCGCCGAAGGTGACGTGGCCGATCTCGATGCGGCCCTGGGCCGGGACGATCGACATCAGGCTGAGCAGGCCTTGCACCTGGCCGCTGGCCCGGTCGACCACGCTGAAGAAATACGGGTCGCTGTTGGCCGCGTGGTTGTTCAGCCAGTCATTGAAAGCGCTGCGCTCGGTAAAGGGCCCGTAGGGCAGGTAGTCCCACAGTTTGGGGTCGGCGCCCGGGCCCTGGAAGGCGCGCCACAGGTCGTCGGCGTGGCGCGTCGGGTCGAGTTTTTCCAGGCGGATAAAGCGCCCTTCGAGCAGGGTGGTCGACGGCGGCGGTACGCCTTTCCAATCGGCGAGTGAGGTCGGCATGGGAATCTCCTTGAACGCTTAAAGGGCTTTGCGAAATTGAATGAAACCCGGGCGTTCGGCGATCCGCTCGTAGAGCTGGATGGCGGTGGCGTTGGTTTCGTGGGTCAGCCAGTGGACCTTGCAGCAGCCGTCGGCCTTGGCGGTGGCGTAGACGAATTCGATCAGTTGGCGACCGACGCCGGTGCCGCGTTGCTCCGGGACCACCAGCAAGTCCTGCAGGTAGCAGGAGTTCTCGATACTCCAGTTGGAGCGATGGTAGATGAAATGCACCATGCCCACCGCCTGCTCGCCGTCCCAGGCCAGGGCGGCGTGGGTCGGCTCGGCGGGATCGAGGAAGCGCTGCCAGGTGCTGCGGGTGACCGCGTCGGCCAGCTCGGTCTCGTAGAAACGCAGGTAGGCCTGCCACAGCGGCAGCCAGGCTGCGTGGTCAGCGGCGGTGACGGGACGAATCTGGATTTGGCTCATGACTGCTCCTGGCGCATCAGTTGGGAAATGCTCTGGTCATGGGGATCGGCGCTGGCGGCCAACCCTTCGCGTACGCCGTCGATGTCGGCGGTGGTGCGGTTCTGGCTGAGTTTGCGTTTGCCCTCCAGGCGCTGGATCGGCAGGGCGAAGCCGACGATGGCGCGCAGCATGCTGTCCATGAACTCGGCGGGGGCGTCCTCGAATTTCCAGGGGCTGGCGCGGCCGGCTTCATGCTGGTCGGTCAGGGCGCTGACCACTTCGCGGATGCGCTGCGGATCGTGGAACACCTCGGCCACGCCGTAGGCATGCACGCTCACGTAGTTCCAGGTCGGCACCACTTTGCCGTGCTCGGCCTTGCTCGGGTACAGCGACGGGCTGACGTAGGCTTCGGCGCCCTGGAAGATCAGCAGCGCTTCGGCGCCGCTGGCCAGTTCCTGCCATTGCGGGTTGGCCCTGGCCAGGTGGCCGTAGAGGGTGCCGTACGGGCCCTGGTCCGGGGCGAACGACAGCGGCAGGTGGTTGGCCTGCAGGCCGCGCTCCCCGTAGGTCACCAGGGTGGCAAGGCGGGTTTCCCCGATCAGCTGGTGCAGGGTGGGCAGGTCTTCTTCGGCGAAAGCGCGGGGTAGGTACATGGAAAAATATCCTTGGCGAATGGCTGCATCCTAGGCAGGCTATTGGTCTGTTGTAAGAGCCATCTTTGGTCATTTTCATAGGTCCATTTGAACGCTCTATCCCGTCGCTCAGAGGGGCAAGCCCATGAACAGCCAGACATTGCCGCTTTCCTTCAACCCCGCCGGTATCGAGCTGGACCGCGGCCAGGGGCTCAGCCGCCAGCTGTACCAGGCCTTGCGCCAGCGGGTGCTGGACGGTCGGCTGGCCAGCGGCACGCGCCTGCCGGCCAGTCGCGACCTGGCGGCGGCGCTGGAGATTTCCCGCAACAGCGTGGTGCGCGCCTACGACCAGCTGTACGCCGAAGGTTTTATCGAAGGGCGGGTGGGCGACGGCACCTATGTGGCGCAATTGCCCGAGAGCCGGCTGCCGATCAAAAAGGCCACAAAAAATTTATCCACAAAAGTATCCACAGGGTTATCACCAGGCTTACCCACAGGGTTATCCACAAAATCCCCGGTTTTACCTGGGATTACATCCAGTAAGGTTATCCACAGCGAGGCTTTGCAGAGGGTCGAACAGCATCATCTGGCGACTCCGCAAAGCGGTCCGCCACGGGCTTTTCGGGTGGGGATTCCGGCCTTCGATCTGTTTCCGTTCGAGGTCTGGGCCAAGCTGAATGCGGCTTTCTGGCGCAAACCGGATCTGGGCCAGCTGTGTTATGGCGATTCGGCCGGCGAGGAGCGCCTGCGCGGATTGATCGCGGCCTACCTGCGCAGTTCGCGCGGCATGCAATGCAGCGCTGAACAAATTGTGATCACCAGTGGTGCACAACAGGGCATAAGCCTTTGTGCACAGTTGCTGGTGAACCCTGGCGACGGCGTGGCTGTGGAAAACCCCGGCTATCGGGCGGCGGGGCATGCCTTCGCGATTGCCGGCGCGCGCCTGCACGGGGTGGCGGTGGATAACGAGGGCTTCGACTGCGGGGCGCTGGCGGCCCTGAGCGATTGCCGGCTGGCCTATGTCACGCCGTCCCATCAGTACCCCACCGGGGTCACCCTGAGCCTGGCCCGGCGCCTGGAACTGCTGGCCTGGGCCGAGCGCAGCAATGGCTGGATCGTCGAGGACGACTATGACGGCGAGTACCGCTACAGCGGGGCGCCGCTGGCACCCTTGGCGGCGCTCGACCGACAAGGCCGGGTGCTGTACGTCGGCACCTTCGGCAAGGTCGCGTTCCCGGCCTTGCGCCTGGGTTACCTGGTGTTGCCGCCGGCGCTGGTGCAACCCTTCGCCCAGCGCCGGGCGCTGGATGTGCGCCATTCCGAGGTCAGCACCCAGGCAGTGATGGCCGAATTCATGGCCGCCGGGCATTTTCAGCGGCATATCCGGCGCATGCGCCGCGCCGCCTTGAGCCGGCGCAATGCCTTGCTGGCTGGCTGGCCTGTGGATATCCCCGGGGTGGGCAAGGTGCCGAACGTGGCGGCGGGCCTGCACCTGACGATCCCGGTGGACAGCCTGGCCCGGGAGCGCGAACTGGTGGCGCAGGCCGCGGCCGTGGATGTCGAGATCAATGGCCTGAGCCACTACTGGCTGCCGGATTCGCCGCTGCCGCAGGACCGGCGCGCCGGGCTGGTACTGGGCTTTGCCGCGGTGCCCGAAGCCGATATCGCCTGCGCCCTGGAGCGGCTGCGTCGGGCCTGGGGCGTGTGATGGCTATACTCGCGGCCATTGTCTTTATCGAGAACCCTTATGAGCCTGACTCTTTCCGCGGCGCCCGAACGCAAGTTCGGCGCGCCCTTGTTCGCTTTGATCGTGCTGCTGGCCGGCGCTGTATTCCTGCAGGCCCAGGTCGGCTCGCGCCAGGTGTGGCTGTTGCTGCTGGGCGCGGCCCTGGGCCTGACCCTGTATCACGCCGCCTTCGGTTTCACTTCGGCCTGGCGGGTGTTTATCCGCGATCGTCGCGGCGCCGGCCTGCGGGCGCAGATGGTCATGCTGGCGCTGGCGGTGCTGCTGTTCTTCCCGGCCCTGGGCGCGGGCAGCCTGTTCGGTTCGCCGGTCACGGGGCTGGTGGCGCCGGCCGGCGTCTCGGTGATTGTCGGTGCGTTCATCTTCGGCATCGGCATGCAGCTGGGCGGCGGTTGCGCGTCTGGCACGCTGTTTACCGTGGGCGGCGGCAACGCGCGGATGCTGGTGACCCTGCTGTTTTTCATCTGCGGTTCGCTGATCGCCACACACCATGTGGACTGGTGGTTCGCCTTGCCGTCGCTGCCGCCGGTGTCCATCGTGCAGCGCTTCGGCGTGGCGCCGGCATTGGGGCTCAGCCTCGGTCTGTTCGCCTTGATCGCCCTGGTTACGGTACGCCTGGAGAAGAGCCGCCACGGCACGCTGGAAGCGCCGGTCGACAGCGCGCACCAGGGCTGGCGCCGCCTGCTGCGCGGGCCTTGGCCGCTGGTGTGGGGCGCGGTCGCCCTGGCCTTGCTGAACTTCGCCACCCTGGCCCTGGCCGGACGGCCCTGGGGCATCACCTCGGCGTTTGCCCTGTGGGGCGCCAAGGTCGCCAGCGGGCTGGGGGTGGATGTCGGCAGCTGGGTGTTCTGGCAGGGCGCGGCGAACGCCAAGGCCCTGGCCGCGCCGGTGTGGCAGGACATCACCAGCGTGATGGATATCGGCATCGTCTTCGGCGCCTTGCTGGCGGCGGGCCTGGCCGGGCGTTTCGCGCCAAGCCTGAAGATTCCCGCGCGCTCGCTGGTGGCGGCGGTGATCGGTGGTTTGCTGCTGGGTTACGGTTCGCGCCTGGCCTATGGCTGCAACATCGGCGCCTACTTCAGCGGTATCGCCTCCGGCAGCCTGCACGGCTGGCTGTGGCTGGTGGCGGCCTTTATCGGCAACGGCGTGGGCGTGCGCCTGCGGCCGTGGTTCTTTGCCGAGGAGCGTCAGCCGCAAGGGCTGACGGGGTGTTGAAACATCTTCTGTAGGAGCGAGCGGGTGGCGATCCGACTCGCCCGCGATAGGGACGCCGCGGTGTATCGGTTGCACCGCGTTATCGTTCATCGCGAGCAAGCTTCGCTCCTACAGAAGCACGCATTCCTCCGTAGGAGCGAAGCTTGCTCGCGAAAGCCGCGCAGCGGCGCTCTGCCAGCCACGGGCAATCGAGCGTTCGAGCGGCCGCTCCTACGGACGCCGGGTAATCAGGTCCCGGCCTTGATCTTGGTCCAGGCCCGGGTCCGCGCCCGTTCCGCGTCCCGTGGCAGCGGCCGCAGGGTGTACAGCGTGCTCATCGCCGCGTCGGTCGGGTACAGGTTGGGGTTGTTGCGGATCGACGGATCGACCTGCTCGGTGGCGTCCTTGTTCGGGTTCGGGTAGCCGACGAAGTCGCTGACCGGGGCGATCACCTTCGGTTGCAGCAGGTAGTTGATGAAGGTGTAGGCGTCGTCCGGGTTCTTCGCGCCTTTAGGGATCGCCAGCATGTCGAACCAGATCGGCGCCCCTTCCTTGGGCAGGCGCATGTCCACCACCACACCATTCTTGGCTTCCTTGGCGCGGTTGGCGGCCTGGGAGAAGCTGCCGGAATACCCCACCGCCACGCAGATGTCGCCGTTGGCGATGTCGGCCATGTACTTGGACGAATGGAAGTAGGTGACGTAGGGGCGGATCTTCAGCAGCAGCGCTTCGGCCTTGGCGTAGTCCGCCGGCTGCTTGCTGTTGGGGTCCAGGCCCAGGTGCTGCAGGGCCAGCGGCAGGATCTCCGACGGCGAGTCGAGCAGGGCCACGCCGCACTGCTTGAGCTTGCTGATGTTCTCTTCCTTGAAAATCAGGTCCCAGCTGTCCACCGGTGCGTTCTCGCCGAGGGCGGCCTTGACCTTGGCTGGGTTGAAGCCGATCAGGATGGTGCCGTACATGTAGGGCACAGCGAATTGGTTGCCCGGGTCGTTGGCCTCGATCAACTGCATCAGCTTGGGATCGAGGTGGTTCCAGTTCGGCAGCTTGCTGCGGTCCAGCGGCTGGAACACCCCGGCTTCGATCTGCTTGGCGAGGAACACGTTGGACGGCACCACCACGTCGTAGCCGGAGTTGCCGGTCAGCAGCTTGGCTTCCAGCGCCTCGTTGGTGTCGAAGATGTCGTAGATCAGCTTGACCTGGCTGTTCTCGGCCTTGAAGTCTTCCAGGGCCTTGGGGGTGATGTAGTCGAACCAGTTGTAGACGCGCAGGGTGCGTTCTTCTGCCTGTGCGGCACCGCCCAGCAGCGCCGCGCAGAGCGCGGGCGCGAGGTAGCTTTTGAGCCTGTTCATGTGGCGGGTTTCCTTCACTGGGCGCTTTGAAAGCCTTCGAGAACGTTCACGGCATTGATGCCGATCTCTTCCACCGCGTAGCCGCCTTCCATGACGAACAGCGTCGGCTTGCCCAGGGCGGCGATGCGTTGCCCCATGGCCAGGTAGTCCGGGCTGTCGAGCTTGAACTGCGAGATCGGGTCGTCCTTGAAGGTATCCACGCCCAGCGATACCACTACTATGTCGGCGCCATAACGGCGGATCTCCTCGCAGGCCTGTTCCAGCGCCGCGCTCCAGCTGTCCCAGCCGCTGCCGGCGGGCAGCGGGTAGTTGAAGTTGAAGCCAACGCCTGCGCCTTCGCCGAGCTCGTCCGCATAACCCAGGAAGAACGGGAATTCGGCTTCCGGGTGGCCGTGGATCGAGGTGAACAGCACGTCGCTGCGTTCGTAGAAAATCGACTGGGTGCCGTTGCCGTGGTGGTAGTCGACGTCGAGGATCGCGACCTTCTTGTGGCCCTGGTCGAGGAACGCCTGGGCGGCGATGGCCGCGTTGTTCAGGTAGCAGTAGCCGCCCATCAGGTCGCCGGCGGCATGGTGTCCCGGCGGACGGCACAGGGCGAAGGCACTGCGCGCGCCGCGCTGGATCACCGCCTGGGCGGTCAGGGCGACTTGCGCGGCGCTGTAGGCCGCCTGCCAGGTGCCGGCGGTGATCGGCGCGCCGCCGTCGAAGCTGTAGTAGCCGAGCTGGCCGTGCAGGCTCGTGGGGATCACGCTGCGCAGGGTGCGCGCCGGCCAGGTGTAGGGCAGCAGGTCGCCGTCGATGCCCTGGGCCGCCCAGCGCTCCCAGGCGCCTTTGAAGAAGTCCAGGTAGGCGCGGCTGTGGATGCGTTCGATCGGTCCCAGGCCGAAGTCCCTGGGCGCCTCGACCGGGCCCAGGTTGCGATACTTCACGCGGTCCAGCACGTGGTCGGCGCGCGACGGCATTTCGAAGCAGGGCATCAGCTGCCCGTCGATCAGTTCGCAGCGGCCGTGGTGCAGGTGGTGATCGTCCGAGTAGATCGTCAGCATTTGTTGTTCTCCGCAGGCTGGTTCGGTGCTCACAGTCTTGCGGCGCCGGGGCTTTTGGAGAACGGCAGGAGCGGCCAAAAGGGGATCGATATGGCCAAAACCTGTGTCCGCAATTCGCCCCTTGAAACAGCACGGCGCCCCATTGCGGGGCGCCAGCGGGGTCAGCTTGCGGGCGGCGCTTGATCGAAGCGCTGCAGCACCTGGAGCATGTCCTCGCGTTTTTTCCGGGCGAGGATACCCAGCAGCAGGGCGCGGCCGTTTTTCTCGCAGCGCTGGCCGGCATTCGGATCGGCGCCTTTTTCCAGCAGCAGGGTGAACATGTCCAGGGTCTCCTGCTGGCTGACAGTGGGGGACTTGTCGTCGGCGGAGGTCTTGTCGGCGACGAACGTCAGCAGGCTCTGGCCGCCGGGTTGTTGGTTGGAGCAGGTGCCACGACCGTAGCTCAGGTTGAGATTGGCACCGGCTTCGATCAGCTGCCTCATGGCCGCGTAGTTGTTTCCCCAGAACGCCCGGTACAGTGCGGTTTCGTTGTCATCCACGGTGCGCAGTTCGAGGTTCTGCGGGTGTTGCAGCAGCCAGGTGAAGCCTTCGAGGTTGCGCTTCTGCTCGGCCAGTTGCATCAGCGGGGTGTAGCCCCGGCTGTTTTGTTCGTCGATGGCGACGCCGGCTTCCAGCAGGAACTTCAGGCGCCCGCCCTGGTTCAGGTCAGGGCTGTCCTTGAGGTCGCGCTCCATGGCCTGCAGGGCCAGGGTGGTCCATTTGTACTGGCCGCTGGTATGGGCGCCGTGGGCCAGCAGCAGTCGGGCGATCTCCAGGTTTGGCGCGTCCAGGGCGTGCAGCAGGGCGCTGCGCCCGTCATCGGCCATGACTTCGCCACTGACGCCGCTGGCCAGCAAGCGCCGGACCTCGGCCGCGTCGCCAGCATCCACAGCGGCCACCAGCGGCCAGAAGCCCTGGCACGCCTGCGGGTTGGCGGATTTCAGGCCCAGGCGCTGCAATACGCGCGGCGGCACGCTCAACTGGCGTTGCAGGCGCATGCCGCAATACAGCCGATAGCGTTCGATGGCGCGGCCCTGGTGGATGTTGTCCAGCGGCCGTTGTTCGAACTGGGCCCAGTCCAGGTCGGCCAGGTTGAGGTAGGTCGGCATGCGCCCGGGTTCCCGGCGCAACACCTCCAACAGCCAGGGGCGGGCAGTTTTCAGCTGGCCGGCCTCGCTGGTCCAGTAGGCGATGTCGTTGAGCAGGCCCGGGTATTCGCTGCGATCCAGGGCCATGGTGCGAAAGTCATGGGCGGCGAAGAAGTCTTCCACCTGGCGGATGCCCGGCCCCTTGTCCTTGGCTTTGCGCAGTTGCTCGTGGAGTTCGCGGAACTGGGTCCAGACGTCGTCCG
This sequence comes from Pseudomonas sp. NFPP07, assembly GCF_900115645.1. Taxonomy (NCBI): domain Bacteria; kingdom Pseudomonadati; phylum Pseudomonadota; class Gammaproteobacteria; order Pseudomonadales; family Pseudomonadaceae; genus Pseudomonas; species Pseudomonas sp. NFPP07. The sequence goes on along the minus strand of NZ_FOXG01000011.1, from coordinate 58,185 downwards.
CCGTGGCCGCTGGCGAATAGGCATTGAAGGTGATCGGGCCCGTGCCGCTGCTGAAGGGGCGGAACCACTGGGGAAAGCGTTGCAGGGCGTACAGCCACTGTTGCTCGATCTCGCTACCGATCGGTTGCAATGGGGTGAAGTCCATCTGGGTCAGGTCGCGGCGGTGACTGATGGCCAGCATCGGCTGCTGCGGATAGCGCTGGTCGATCAGCAGATAACGCTGGCTGAGCTGCCAGTCCGGGCTGATGCAGTTGAAGCTCAAGGGCGTCAGGCTCAGCCCGACTTCGAGTTGATTGCTCGGCGGCCAGTTGTCCGAGACCTGGATCGGGTCGTCCGGCGAGACGCAGGCCCGCAGTTCCTCGGGGCTGAACAGCGGCAAGGGCGGCGACTTGTAGATGCGCTGCTGGTACTGCGCGTCCTGGTAGGCGTTGAGATAAAACAGCCCGCGGTACTGGCTGAGCACGATCCGCACCGGAAGCTGCTCGAGGCCTGGCAGGGGGAACGGCTTGATCTGCAGGGTGGCGGTTTCCGGTTCGTCCAGGACGATACCGCGGGAGACTTGCCACCATTTGATCTTGGCCAGGTCCAGGTCGAATGCCTGGACGGCGGGGGCGATGGCGAGCATCAGCAGCGCCAGGCCGTTCGCGCAAAAGCGGATGTGCCTGGCAACGATGCCTGTAAAGAAGTTCACGTTTGCAGTCCCTTGCCGGTATGAAAGGCCGGCAATGTAATGCAATCGGCGGTTTTATGCCGGGGTTTGTGTCAGGGCCGGAACTGGCTCGGGGCGACGCCGCTCCAGCGCACGAAGGCATGGCGGAAGCTCGCGGTTTCGCTGAAGCCCAGGGCCTCGGCGATGCGGTAGATCGGCAGGTCGTCCTCGCAGAGCATCTGCTTGGCCCGCTCGAAACGCAGCTCGTCGAGCAGTTCCTGATAGCTGCAACCCAGGTCCTTGAGGTGTCGGCGCAGGGTGCGGGCCGAGCAGTTCATCTGTTCGGCCAGGCCTTCCAGGCCCGGCGCGGCGTCCAGTTGCGCCGCCAGCAGCTGGCGGATGCGCCCGAGCCAGGCCTGGCGCCCGGTGAATTCGGTGTTCTGCTTGCGGCAGCGCTCGGCCATGGCCTGGTGGGTGATGGCGTCCGCCAGGGGCAGCGGCTGTTCGAGCCAGCGCCGGTCGAAGGCGAAGGCGTTGCAGGCTGCATCGAATTGCAGCGGGCAGTCGAAGCGCTCGGCATAGCGGCGCTGGTAATCGGGGGCGGGGTAGTCGAAGCGGGCACCGCGCAAGGGCAGCGGATGGCCCAGCAGGTCGTCGCAGATGACCTTCAACGACACCAGGCAGAACTCGATATTGAAGGTCGCCAGCGCCGGGTTCTCGCGGTAATCCGCGGCGGTCAGCCAGATCAGCTCGCCGTCCGCTTCCAGGCTCAGCTCGAAAAGTGTTCCCAACAGCGCCGGATAACGCAGCGCCAGGCGCAAAGCGTCACCTAAGGTGGCACTGGTGAGCAGGGCATAACCGAGCATGCCGTAGCTGGAGACGTGCATGCGCCGGCCCAGCTCCAGGCCGATATCCCGTTGCAGGGCCACGGCGTTAGCGCACACCAGCATTTCCTGGTTGGTGGTGATGCGGGTGTCGGCGCGGCTCAGGTCGGCGGCGTTGATGCCGCTGCCGGCCAGCAGCGCGTCACTGGGCAGCCCTTGGTCCTTGAAGGTGTTGAGCACCAGCGAGACGGCGTTGAGGGTGGTGAGGTGGGAGTGCAGCATGTCCGTTTCCAGCCCGGGGGATGCTGAAAACGGAGCAATTTGTATGCCGCGCCAGCGACAAACTCCAACGCTGGCGTGGGGCGGCGGCTGGATCGCCGCGTTGCGGCTATCGCGAGCAAGCTCGCTCCTACAAGGGACTGTGGAGCTTCTGTAGGAGCGAGCTTGCTCGCGATGACGGTGAACGATGACGCGCTGTCAGCTCAGTTCGCCGCACAGGTCCAGTTCCACCAGGCGCCGCACTTCGGCGCTGTCCAGGCCGGCGCCGAGCAGGGCGTTGAGCTTGCCGAACGCCGCTTCGCGGGTCATGCCGCCGCCGGACAGCACGCCGACGCCGCGCAGGCGGCTGCCGGCCTCGTAGATGTCCAGCTCCACGCCGCCTTCATGGCATTGGGTGATGGCCACGACCACGATGCCCTGGTCCCGGGCGCGTTGCAGGCTGGCCAGGAACTGCGGGTTATCGCTCGGCCCGGTGCCGCTGCCGAAGCACTCCAGCACCAGCGCCTGGATGCCGCTGCCCAGCAGGGCGTCGAGTTGTTCGGCGGCGATGCCCGGCACCAGCGGCAATACGCCGACCCTGGCCAGCTGCTTGCCCTGGCGGTAATCCAATTGCGGCGGAATCGAGGTCGCCTTGGCTCCGCCGCCCTGGCGCTGCAACGCCGCGAACGGATGACGGCCGAAGCTGCGGATCTTCGCGCAGCGGGTCGGCGCCAGCAGTTCACCATGGAAGTACAGGTGCACGCCCGGCGCCAGGCCCTGGCCGAGGGCGACCAGGGCGCCGCCGAGGTTTTCCCAGGCATCGCTGTCGGTCACCCCGGCCGGCAGCATCGAGCCGGTGAACACCACGCGGGCGGGCAGGCCCAGCAGCTGGAAGCTCATGGCCGCGGCGCTGTAGGCCAGGGTGTCGGTGCCGTGCAGGATCAGCACGCTGTCGCAGCCCTGCACGTCGACCGCATCGACCACGGCTTCGCGCAGGCGCTGCCAGTAGGCGGGGGTCATGTTGGCGCTGTCGATCAGCGGCGCCATCTCGCGAAAGCGCCAGTCGGGCACCACCAGCTCGGGCTGGCTGTGCAGGTAGTCGCGCATCCGCGCCTCGAAACCCGAGGCCGGGGCCAGGCCGTGGGCGCTGGCCTGCATGCCGATGGTGCCGCCGGTGTAGAGCACCATGACGTGCTGCGCGGCAGGATAGGTGTTGGCATTCATTGGGGAGTCTCCGGAACGATGACAGCGTGCGGTCGAGCATGAAGCTGACCGCCGCTTGTGTCACGCCGGGCGCAAGACATGCGCCCGGTTTTTTACCCGATCAGCGTTGCGCTGCGGGAATGCCTTGCGGCTGAACGTCGGCCTCGGCAGCAACCGACGGGCTGGTCGGCCAGGCCTTCAGGTCCAGGTCCAGATCGGTAAATTTGCTGGAGTCGAACACTGGCTGGCTGACGCCGGCGCGGCGCTGCTCATCGTAGTCGCGCATCACACGCAGGCCGACCTTGAACAGCATGGCCAGGGCCACCAGATTGACGAAGGCCAGGCAGGTCATGGTGATGTCGGCGAAGGCGAACACGGTCGACAGGTCCTGCATCGAACCCCAGACCACCAGCGCCAGCACCAGGCCGCGGAAAGTCATCAGCGCAGTGCGGTTGCGGGTGAGGAACTGCAGGCTGTTCTCGCCCAGGTAGTAGTTGTAGAGGATGCAGGTGAAGACGAACAGCGACAGCGCGACGCTGACGAACATGCGGCCCCAGTCACCGACCACGGCGGCCAGCGAGTTCTGGGTCAGGACGATGCCGTCACCTTCGAAGCCCGGGGTGTAGAAGCCCGACAGCAGGATCAGCAGCGCGGTGCAGGTGCAGATCACGAAGGTGTCGAGGAACACGCTGAAAGCCTGGACCACGCCTTGGGCGCCCGGGTGCTTCACGGCGGCCACGGCGGCGACGTTCGGCGCACTGCCCAGGCCCGCTTCGTTGGCGAACACGCCACGCTTCACGCCCATGACGATGGCGCTGCCGAGCAAGCCGCCGAAGGCCGGGTCGAGACCGAAGGCGCTCTTGAAGATGGTTTCCAGCATGGCTGGGACGTGTTCGATCTGGGTGCCGATCACGTACAGGGTCACGCCGATATAGGCCAGAGTCTTGATCGGTACCAGCAGGTCGGACACCGAGGCGATGCGCTTGATACCGCCGATGAAGGTGATGGCCAGCAGCACGGCCAGGACGATACCGGTGTGCTTTGGATCGAAGGCGAAGGCGTTTTGCAGCGAATGGGTCACGGTGTAGGACTGCAGGCCGATGAAGGCGAAGCCGTAGGTGACCAGCAGCAGGATCGAGAACACCACCGCCATGCCTTTGAGCTTCAGGCCGTGCTGGATGTAGTAAGCCGGACCTCCACGGTACAGGCCGTCGCCATCGGCGCGCTTGTAGACCTGGGCCAGGGTACATTCGAAGAAGCTGCTGGACATGCCGACCAGTGCGGTCACCCACATCCAGAACACCGCACCCGGACCACCGAGGGTCACGGCGATGCCGACACCGGCGATGTTGCCTGCACCGACGCGGCCGGCGAGGCTGAGCATCAGGGCCTGGAACGAGCTGAGCTGCCCGGCGCTGCCTTTGAGGCTGTCGCGGAACACCGCGAACATGTGGAAGAAGTGGCGCAATTGAACGAAACGCGAGCGGATCGTGAAGTAGCTACCGAGCCCGACAATGAGCACGATCAGCACTTTCCCTGAGAGGAAGTCGTTGATGACTTCGAGCATGAAGTATTCCTCGCTGTTTTTTGCAAAGGCAGAAGCTGGGCGGTCCGAAACATCGAGTTACACACCGTCGCGCGGGCAGCACGACAGGTGGGGCGAGTGTTCGTCCCGGTTCCAATTCGCGGGTTGTTATTAGTTCGGGTTTCCCGTGAGGTTGAGCCTCGTTACCGACGGCCGCCCACGTGAAGAGGGGGCGCACTATACCGGTGCGCGCGCCCGCCGTCTGCATGTAGCGCGTCGAGCCGAGGAACGGCAGGCGGGGAAAGGGGCTGAATCGGTTCTTGCGCAAGCGCCTCGGCGCGCTTGCGCAGGCGCGCCGGTGGCGGTCGACGATCACGCGGTGGGGCAGGTGGAGCGCCGCTTTGCGGCTATCGCGAGCAATCGAGCGTCGACCGGCCGCTCCTACGGAAGATTCCCGTCGCTCATGTACCGGCGACACCTTTGCGTTTACGCAGGAGCGTCGACCGGCCGCGGGCCTCAGAAGTAGTAGCCGATATTGACGTTGGTCCGGTAGTACCACTGGTTGCTGCCCACCGAGCTGGTGCTGGTGAAGCCGCTGCCGTTCTCCGCGCCGCCGTAGGGGTTGGCGTTCCGGGCCCAGGAACTGCGCGCCCACGGTGTACATCGGCGAGTCGTCCCAGCCGCTCTGGTTTTTTCATCATCCGGCTGTAGCCGCTGCCGAGCTGGCGAGGCTGCGAACGGCACCGCAGGGGCCGCCATCCGGGCGCCGCGATGTATCAATGGAAGCGCGGTTGGCAGGTTTTGCGGCTGCTGCGCAACCGATCGCAGCCTCGCAGGCTCGGCAGCGGCTACAACAGCGGTTTTGCAGATTCTCAGTGGTTTTGTGGGTTTGGCGGTACGCAACTGCCGTACAGCCTTTGCCTCGCAACGATTACGTAGCAATTACGTAACCGTTACGTAGCAATTACATAGCGCGCTAGAGATCCCGCACCAGGCGCCGGCTCTTGCGGCCGGAGACGCAGACCATCATCGATCGGTTGGCTGTCCGTTCGGCCTTGGTCAGCACGCCGGCGCGGTGGTCGATCTCGCCTTCCACCACCCGCGTTTCACAGGAGCCGCAGACCCCTTCGCGACAGCTGTGGTCGATGTCGCAGCCGGCTTCGAGCAGCACATCCAGCAGGCTCAGGCCGGGCTCCACGGACAGGGTTATTCCGGACTTTTTCAGCTCGACGCTGTAACTGCTCTGGGCGGGCATTTGCTCAAGAACTGTTGCAGTCCTTGTCGATACTCCTGGGGCGGCATGAGGTCACTGTGTTTGGCGATGCGGCAGACCAGGCCCTTATGTTCCAGCTCGGCGCTGGCCACGGTGTAGAAGGCGGGCGTTTCCCGCAGGTGCGCGATCTGCTTCCAGGCCAGCGTGCTCTTGCCGCCCTTGGTGTTGCTCAAGGTAAAGCCCCGGCCGCTTGCCGCTCAGGCTGGAAACTGCCGTATATGCTGTTCCACCCACTCGAACAGGCGCTCGTCGAGCAGCGCGCGGTAGCGGTCGTAGGCGTCCTGGTGGCTGTTGAAGAGCGGGTCCTGATTGATCCGCGCGGCCAGCGCGGTGGGGCTGTCGCTCCCGGCATGGCTCGCCCTCAGGTATTTCTGTCGCTGATCGGCCTGTTCCAGGGTGTCCGCCAGGGCGTCCAGTTGCAGGTGCCTGAATTGGACGATGGCCTGGGGCAGGTGAAAGTGCAGGGCACTGTCAAAGCCTTCCCAGTCCTCAAAGGCCAGCCACTCGTGGAGCACCATGAAGCAGCGCGGTGCCGGTGCCAGTTGTTCCAGCGGCTCGAAGGCCAGCCAGTACTGGCGCGGCAGCCGCTCCTCGGTTTCGATGGCCTGGGCGATCAGGTCCAGGGCCCGGCCCTTGTCTCGGTGATGCTTGCGCAGGATGCGCTGGGTCAGGGTGAAGCGTGCTTCTTCTATAGCGTGCAGGGCACGGTTCAGGTCGTAGCCGGCGTTGTGCAGGTATTCCCGGGCTTGCTCGGGAGGCAGGCCGGACTTGTCCATCAGTAGCGGCAACAGCTCGGACTTGTAGAGCTCGGCGGCTTGCTGGGGATTGCCCGCGCAGCGTTCGAGCAAGGCCTGGGCATGGCGCAGGCCCACGGGGATCAAGCTGCGCAGTTGCTGTATCGCCTGGATTTGCGTCGGGTCCATCGACGGTGGTGCCTCGGTGTCTGATTGGGCGGAGGGCCGATTATCCTCCGCGCCGCGGGAGTGTGCTTGTTTAAAGCGAGTGGTTTGCCAGGCAGATTGTGCTGTCAGGTTTTTGCGGCCCCTGCGACGGAGTGCCGCCCAGAGCGATCGCAGCCTCGCGGGCTCGGCAGCGGCTACGGAGCCAATGTTCGATCAGGACCGATGGTGTAGCCGCTGCCGAAGGCTGCGATCGGCCGCGAAGCGGGCGTGGCGATCTTAATGACGAGCGTCGGCGGGAGGTCGGGAGGGAGAACGGCAGGCAAAAAAAAAGGGCTTGGAGAAGAATCTCCAAGCCCTCAAAAGGTGAGAGGTGTCTAGTCCCTCGACCTGGTGAGCAGTGCCCTTTGGCCAGGGCGGGCGTTGGTCAGGCTTTGAGCGGGACCAGACGCGGGGCAATCATGTTTTCCGGGCGCAGGATGTCGGCGAGCATGGCGTCGTCGAGCAAGCCTTCTTCGCGCACCAATTCCAGTACGCCGCGGCCGCTTTCCAGGGCGATGCGGGCGATACGGGTGGCGTTTTCATAGCCGATGTACGGGTTCAGCGCGGTGACCAGGCCGATCGAGTGCTCGACCAGTTCGCGGCAGCGCTGCTCGTTGGCGGTGATACCGGTGATGCAGTGCTCGCGCAGCATGTCCATGGCGCGTTGCAGCAGGCGGATCGAGTCGAAGATCTTGAAGGCGATCAGCGGCTCCATCACGTTCAGTTGCAGCTGGCCGCCTTCGGCCGCGATGGTCAGGGCCAGGTCGTTGCCGATGATCTGGAACGCCACCTGGTTGACCGCTTCCGGGATCACCGGGTTGACCTTGCCGGGCATGATCGAGCTGCCTGGCTGACGCGCTGGCAGGTTGATCTCGTTGATCCCGGTACGCGGGCCGCTGGACAGCAGGCGCAGGTCGTTGCAGATCTTCGACAGCTTGACCGCGGTGCGCTTGAGCATGCCGGAGAACAGCACGAAGGCGCCCATGTCGGAGGTGGCTTCGATCAGGTCGGCGGCCGGTACCAGCGGCTGGCCGCTGATGGTGGCCAGGCGCTGGACGGCCAGGGCCTGGTAACGCGGGTCGGCGTTGATGCCGGTACCGATGGCGGTACCGCCCAGGTTCACTTCGGTCAGCACTTCCGGCGCCAGGGTCTTCAGGCGGGCCAGGTCTTCGCTCAGGGTGGTGGCGAAGGCGCGGAACTCCTGGCCCAGGGTCATCGGCACGGCGTCTTGCAGCTGGGTACGGCCCATCTTCAGGACGTGGCTGAATTCTTCACCCTTGGCGGCGAACGACTGGATCAGGCTGTCGAGGCTGGCCAGCAGCGCGTCGTGGCCCAGCAGCAGACCCAGGCGGATCGCGGTCGGGTAGGCGTCGTTGGTCGACTGCGCCATGTTCACGTCGTTGTTCGGGTGCAGGTACTGGTATTCGCCCTTGCTGTGGCCCATGGCCTCCAGCGCGATGTTGGCGATGACTTCGTTGGCATTCATGTTGGTCGAAGTGCCAGCGCCGCCTTGAATCATGTCCACCACGAATTCTTCGTGGAAGTCGCCGCGGATCAGACGGGCACAGGCTTCGCTGATGGCAGCGTGCTTGGCTTCGCTCAGGTGACCCAGCTCGCGGTTGGCGTCAGCAGCTGCCTGCTTGACCATTGCCAGGGCCACGACCAGTTTTGGGTAGTGCGAAATCGGAACGCCGGAGAGGCGGAAGTTGTTCACCGCTCGCAGGGTCTGGATGCCGTAATACGCTTGAGCAGGTACTTCGAGTACGCCAAGCAGGTCTTTTTCTGTGCGGAAAGATGCAGCGGAGGACATGATAGAAATCATCTCGATATGGACCCGGTCGGTGCCGGAACGCTGCGAATCCTAGGCCTGCGGGAAAATTTGGGCCAATGCTGTTAAACACTGGCCTATGCATAAACGGCATAATGTCCGTGTGACGCCGCTTGCGCGGCAAGCGTGTGACCTAAAATGGTGCGTTCCCCGGGAGGACGTGATGAATCTGGAAAGCAAATGGCTCGAGGACTTCAGTGCCCTGGCCGCCACCCGCAGCTTCTCGCAGGCCGCCGAACGGCGCTTCGTGACCCAGCCGGCTTTCAGCCGGCGGATCCGCAGCCTGGAAGCGGCGCTGGGGCTGACCCTGGTCAACCGCTCGCGCACGCCGATCGAACTGACGGCGGCGGGGCAGCTGTTCCTGGTGACCGCGCGCACGGTGGTCGAGCAACTGGGCGAAGTGCTGCGGCACTTGCATCACCTCGAAGGCGGGCAGGGCGAAGTGATGCAGGTCGCCGCGGCGCACTCCCTGGCCCTGGGGTTCTTCCCGCGCTGGATCGCCCAGCTGCGTAACGAAGGCTTGAATATCGCGACGCGGCTGGTGGCGACCAACGTCGGCGACGCCGTGCATGCTCTGCGCGAAGGCGGCTGCGACCTGATGCTGGCTTTCTATGACCCGGACTCGGCCATGCAGATGGACCCGGAAATCTTTCCTTCGCTGCACCTGGGGCAGACCGAAATGCTGCCGGTGTGCGCGGCGGATGCAGCCGGCAAGCCGTTGTTCGATCTGGAAGGCGAGGCCAGCGTGCCGCTGCTGGCGTACAGCGCCGGGGCGTTTCTCGGGCGTTCGGTGAACCAGCTGCTGCGCCAGCGCAACCTGCGGTTCACCACGGTCTATGAAACCGCCATGGCCGACAGCCTCAAGAGCATGGCCCTGGAAGGCCTGGGGATTGCCTGGGTGCCGCACCTGAGCGTGCGCGCCGAACTGGCCCGCGGCGAACTGGTGGTTTGTGGCGGCGCGCAATGGCATGTGCCGCTGGAGATCCGCCTGTACCGCTGCGCCCTGGTGCGCAAGGCCAACGTCCGGCTGCTGTGGCGCAAGCTCGAAGGCGGCGCGGCGCAGGGCACAGGCAACACCTGACCTGTAGCCGCTGCCGCAGGCTGCGCTCGCTCTGGGCGGCACTCCGTCGCAGGGGCCGAAAAACCTGGCGACGCGGTCTGTCTGAAGGATTGGGAATACCCCCTTTGCGTCGGCTTCGCCGTCGATCGCAGCCTGCGGCAGCGGCTACAGGAATCTGGCAACGATCCTGGCCCATGCTGACTGACCCCGAAGTCAATAAAACCGCCGCTTTGCGCTTGAAACATGGTGTATGACAGATGGTCGGCAAAAGTGCGTTTAACTCACCTTTTTCGGTATACTGCGCGGCCTTCGGCCGGTTCGTCCGGCCATAATTCGTACATTCAAGCCACGCATTCTGCGTGGCTTGTTGTTTTTGACGCGCCCGCGGGCGCCCAGAGAGAAGAGGCACGACGATGAGTGCATTGGTTGGCGTGATCATGGGCTCCAAGTCCGATTGGTCCACCCTTAGCCACACCGCCGATATGCTGGAAAAGCTCGGCATCCCTTACGAGGTGAAAGTGGTCTCTGCCCACCGCACCCCGGACCTGCTGTTCCAGTACGCCGAAGAGGCTGAAGCGCGGGGCATCGAGGTGATCATCGCCGGTGCCGGTGGCGCGGCCCACCTGCCAGGCATGTGCGCGGCCAAGACCCACCTGCCGGTGCTGGGCGTTCCGGTGCAGTCGTCGATGCTCTCGGGCGTCGACTCGCTGCTCTCCATCGTGCAGATGCCCGCGGGCATTCCGGTCGCCACCCTGGCCATCGGCAAGGCCGGCGCGATCAACGCCGCATTGCTGTCGGCTAGCATCCTTGGCGCCAAGCATCCGCAATTTCATACTGTGCTGAAAAAATTCCGCGCTGAGCAGACAGACAGCGTCCTGGACAATCCAGACCCACGCATCGCCTGAGGTTTTTGACGATGAAGATCGGTGTAATCGGTGGCGGCCAGCTGGGTCGCATGTTGGCTCTGGCGGGCACTCCGCTGGGGATGAACTTCGCTTTCCTCGACCCGGCTCCGGACGCCTGTGCCGCTGCCCTGGGCGAACACCTGCGAGCCGATTACGGCGATCAGGATCACCTGCGCCAGCTGGCTGACGAAGTGGACCTGGTGACCTTCGAGTTCGAAAGCGTGCCGGCGGAAACCGTGGCCTTCCTGTCGCAGTTCGTCCCGGTCTATCCGAGCGCCGAAGCCCTGCGCATCGCTCGCGATCGCTGGTTCGAGAAGAGCATGTTCAAGGATCTGGGGATTCCCACCCCGGCGTTCGCCGACATCCAGTCGCAAGCCGACCTGGAGGCCGCCGTGGCCAGCATCGGCCTGCCGGCCGTGCTGAAAACCCGCACCCTGGGTTACGACGGCAAGGGCCAGAAAGTCCTGCGCAGCCCTGAAGACGTGGTCGGCACTTTCGCCGAGCTGGGCAGCGTGGGGTGCCTGCTGGAGGGCTTCGTGCCGTTCACCGGCGAAGTCTCGCTGATCGCCGTGCGCGCCCGCGATGGCGAAACCCGCTTCTACCCGCTGGTGCACAACACTCACCACAGCGGCATCCTCAAGCTGTCCGTGGCCAGCAGCGATCACCCGCTGCAGGCCCTGGCCGAAGACTATTCCAGCCGCGTGCTCAAGCAGCTGGACTACGTCGGGGTGATGGCGTTCGAGTTCTTTGAAGTCGACGGTGGCCTCAAGGCCAACGAGATCGCGCCACGGGTGCACAACTCCGGGCACTGGACCACCGAAGGCGCCGAGTGCAGCCAGTTCGAAAACCACCTGCGGGCTGTTGCCGGCCTGCCGCTGGGTTCGACCGCCAAGGTCGGCGAGAGCGCGATGATCAACTTCATCGGCGAAGTGCCGGCGGTGGAGAAAGTCATCGCCATCGACGATTGCCACCTGCATCACTACGGCAAGGCCTTCAAGGTCGGGCGCAAGGTCGGTCACGCCAACCTGCGCTGCAAGGACAGGGCGACCCTCGAGGCGCAGATCCTCAAGGTCGAAGCGCTGCTCGCCGAATAACTTCCTGAGGCCGCGGTGGAACCAATTGGGGCCGCCGTTCTCTGATGGCAGGATGCCAAGGCGCTGGCTAGGCTTTGGCATACCTAACTCATACAGAGGGAAATGCCATGGGAATTATTGGAACCATCTTTATCGGCTTGATCGTTGGCCTGCTGGCTCGCTTCCTGAAACCGGGCGATGACAGCATGGGCTGGATCATGACCATCCTGCTCGGTATCGGCGGTTCGCTGGCAGCCACCTACGGCGGCCAGGCCCTGGGCATCTACCAGGCGGGCCAGGGCGCGGGCTTCATCGGCGCGCTGGTTGGCGCGGTCGTGCTGCTGGTGGTCTACGGCCTGGTCAAAAAGAACTGATTTAGCGACAAAGCCCTCTCTGCTGCGCAGGTAGAGAGGGCTAGAATGCCCGGCGTTGTCTTGTCCCTTTCTTGCCGAGCTCCTCCATGCGCCGTCTTCTGTTGACTCTTGTTCTGCTGGGCCCGGGCCTGGCTCATGCCGGCGAACTGCCGGAAACCGACTGGCTTGAACTGATGCCCAAGTCGGACCAGAAAGCCCTCGAGCAAATGCCGGAAATCGATCACAACTCCCCCGAAGCCAATGGCACCTTTACCGAAAAGGGCGGCCTGAAGCAGAGCAAGGGGTTGCCGGCGGTGATGTATTCGACCAAGACCGTGCCGGCCATGAACGGCAAGGACATTCGCATCGGCGGTTATCCGGTGCCGCTGGAGTCCGATGCCAAGGGGCGCAGCACGCTGTTTTTCCTCGTGCCTTACCCGGGCGCCTGCATCCATGTGCCGCCACCGCCGCCCAATCAACTGGTGCTGGTGCGTTTCCCCAAGGGCGTGAAGCTGGACGATATCTACACGCCGCTGTGGGTGACCGGCCACCTGAAGATCGAGACGGTCAGTAACGACCTGGCCGACGCGGCCTATGCGCTGGATGCGCAGAAAGTGCGGGTGGTGCAGGAGTCGGATCTGTAAGACGGCGTTACAGCGGTACGCTGGTAACGCTCACGCCCAGGGTGTGACTGGCGCCCGGCGCCAGGGTCACCACGTCATCCATCACGTTGGCGGTCTCGATGCACAGCATGCGTTGCCAGCCATCGTCGGCCATGTCGCTGAACTGCTTGGCGCGGGCGATCCACGGGTTCCAGATCACCGCCGAGCGCGAGCCGTTGCTGGTCAGCTGGATGCGTCGCTCCCAGGCCGGGTCGACGATGCTCAGCTGTGGCGGAGGGTCGAGGTAGATACGGTCGGTCTCGCCGGTGAAATGCAGGTCGCCGGACTGTTGCGCAGTCTTCCAGTCATCCAGGGTCTCGATGTAATTCAGGCCGTCCAATCCTTCGACATGCACCTTGCGCACATCGCTGACCGCGAAGTAGCTGTGCAGCGCCTGGCTGATGGTGACCGTGTCGTCGCCCAGGTTGTGGCTGGTGAGGTTGATGTGCAGTTGCTCATCGAGGCGGATGCTCAGCTTCAGCTCGACCTGGTGCGGCCAGCCTGGCAGCCCGCCTTCGGGGATCGGCAGTTGCAGCTCCACCAGCAGGCTTTCGCCTTCGCTCTGGATGCCCAGCAGTTCCCAGTCGGTGGCGCGGACCAGGCCGTGGGCGCCGGCCGGCTCGCTGCCCTGGCGCATGGCCTGGACGCTTTGCGGGTTGCGCGCGAAGTTGCCGAACCACGGCCAGCACACCGGAACGCCGGCGCGGATGCTTTTGCCGGTCTTGAACACGGCCTCGTCGTTGAGCCAGATCAGCGGCGGTTGCCCGGCCAATTGATAGCTGAGGATGTGCGCGCCTTGCTGGGCCACCAGCAGTTCGGCCTGACCGTGGCGGATGCGCCAGCAGTTCAGTTCATCCAGTTTCACCGTTTCAACGTGAGGGGTAGGCATGGTGCTGTTCTCGTTCAAAAGCAGGGCTGCTATGGACCACGTAACAGCCGCCGGGTTTAACCCACGCCGAATTTAACGGGCCCTGGGTGGAACCGAGCGGGTGCGGCCGCTGCCGTCGATGGCAACGAACACGAACACCGCCTCGGTGACCTTGCGCCATTCGCTGGACAACGGATCGTCGCTCCAGACCTCGACCATCATCTGGATCGAGCTGCGACCGATTTCCAGGGTCTGGGTATAAAAGGAAAGCTGCGCGCCGACCGCGACCGGCACCAGGAATGCCATGCGGTCGATGGCGACCGTGGCGACACGCCCGCCGGCCACGCGACTGGCCATGGCGGTACCCGCCAGGTCCATCTGGGCCACCAGCCAGCCGCCGAAAATATCGCCAAAGCCGTTGGTTTCGCGGGGAAGCGCGGTGATTTGCAAGGCCAGGTCGCCTTGCGGGATCGGATCTTCTTGTTCGAGCTCTATCATGCCGGGGGTGCCTCTGACCCGTGACTCTTCATTGGTACTTCAGGTGAATAGCCGTCTTGAGGAAAAACGATTCAGCCCGAACATACTACGTTCGTCACGTTCTTCGTAAGGCGTACTAAAGGGAAACTCTGCGAAACCGGCTGGCCCAGTCGGCGCCTGGGGCGCCCAGCGGCGTTTTCGCACAGCAACCCTTGCCGGGGCGGCGTTGCTCCAATGCCTGCGAGTATATCGGTCGACAGGCTCGGCGACGACCATCCGGTTCTGATTTTGATTGTCAATTGTGCCCGTCTATGTGCTTTTTCGAACAATTTGCTATCGTGCCGAACCTGCCAGGCCACAACCAGCGCTGTTGCGGCTTCCAGAACCGACTATAAGAGAAGCCCTTGCCATGACCACTGTGCCTTCGAGCGTCGCGCAGCCCGCGCAACCTGCTCGTCCGTTGACCCGCAATGACTACAAGACCCTGTCGCTGTCCGCCCTGGGCGGCGCGCTGGAGTTCTACGACTTCATCATTTTCGTGTTCTTCGCCACGGTGGTCGGCAAGCTGTTCTTCCCCGCGGACATGCCCGAGTGGCTGCGCCTGATGCAGACCTTCGGCATCTTTGCCGCCGGCTACCTGGCCCGGCCCCTGGGCGGGATCGTCATGGCGCACTTCGGCGACCTGCTCGGGCGCAAGAAGATGTTCACCCTGAGCATTTTCATGATGGCGGTGCCGACCCTGATCATGGGCCTGCTGCCGACCTACGCGCAGATCGGCATGTGGGCGCCGATCCTGTTGCTGCTGATGCGGGTGATCCAGGGCGCGGCCATCGGCGGTGAAGTGCCGGGCGCCTGGGTGTTCGTTTCCGAGCATGTGCCGCAGCGGCATATCGGCTACGCCTGCGGCACCCTGACCTCGGGCCTGACTGCCGGCATCCTCCTGGGTTCGCTGGTGGCCACCGCGATCAACAGCATCTATACCCCGGGCGAAGTCGCCGATTACGCCTGGCGGATTCCGTTCCTGCTCGGCGGCGTGTTCGGCCTGTTCTCGGTGTACCTGCGCCGCTGGCTGCACGAAACCCCGGTGTTCGCCGAGCTGCAGCTGCGCAAGGCCCTGGCCGAGGAAGTGCCGCTGCGCGCGGTGCTGCGCGACCACCGCAGCGCGATCATTCTCTCGATGCTGCTGACCTGGCTGCTGTCCGCCGGGATCATCGTGGTGATCCTGATGACCCCGACCGTGCTGCAGACGGTCTATCACTTCTCCCCGACCACCGCGTTGCAGGCCAACAGCCTGGCGATCGTGTTCCTGAGCCTGGGTTGCGTGGCGTCCGGTGCGCTGGCCGACCGCTTTGGCGCCGGCCGGGTGTTCGTGTTCGGCAGCGCGCTGCTGCTGGCGACTTCCTGGACCTTCTACCACAGCCTGCTGGATCACCCGGACTGGCTGTTCCCGCTGTACGCGCTGACCGGCCTGCTGGTGGGCACCATCGGCGCGGTGCCGTATGTGATGGTCAAGGCCTTCCCGGCGGTGGTGCGCTTCAGCGGCCTGTCGTTCTCCTACAACCTGGCCTACGCGATCTTCGGTGGCCTGACGCCGATGGTGGTGACCGCGCTGCTCAAGGAGAGCCCGATGGGCCCGGCCTATTATGTTGCAATTATTTGCAGCATCGGGATCCTGGTCGGCCTGTACCTGTGGAAAAAGGATCGCTGATCCTGTGACCCTGTAGCCGCTGCCGAAGGCTGCGAACGACCCGAAGGGGCGCGGCGATCTTCAGGGCCCTGGAGGTCCTGCGGACCTATCGCAGCCTGCGGCAGCGGCTACAAATATCTTTTGCCCCCTCTTAATAAAGAAAGGCCAGCCTTCCATCGCGAATGCTGGCCTTTCATCTAATTGTCATATTTCAGCCATAGAGTGTTCACACGGCCTACAGATACTTGGCCCGACTTAACACACCCTATCTGCTAGGAGTAAGGCATGAAACTGAAGCGTTTGATGGCGGCAATGACTTTTGTCGCTGCTGGCGTTGCGACTGCCCACGCGGTTGCCGCTGTTGACCCTGCTATCCCGAGCTACACCAAGACCACTGGTGTGTCGGGCAACCTGTCCAGCGTCGGCTCCGATACCCTGGCCAACCTCATGACCCTGTGGGCCGAGCACTACAAAAAAGAATACCCGAACGTAAACATCCAGATTCAGGCCGCTGGCTCCGCCACCGCGCCACCTGCGCTGACCGAAGGCACCTCCAACCTGGGCCCGATGAGCCGCAAGATGAAGGACACCGAACTGGCTGCCTTCGAGCAGAAGTACGGCTACAAGCCAACCGCTATCCCGGTTGCCGTGGACGCCCTGGCCGTGTTCGTGCACAAGGACAACCCGATCCAGCACCTGACCATGGAACAGGTTGACGCGGTCTTCTCGTCGACCCGCCTGTGCGGCGCCAAGGCCGACGTCAAGACCTGGGGCGACCTGGGCGTGACCGGCGACCTGGCCAACAAGCCGGTCCAGCTGTTCGGTCGTAACTCGGTATCCGGCACCTACGGCTACTTCAAGGAAGAAGCCCTGTGCAAAGGCGACTACAAGCCTAACGTCAACGAACAGCCTGGTTCGGCTTCGGTGGTCCAGTCCATCAGCTCCTCGCTGAACGGCATCGGCTACTCGGGCATCGGCTACAAGACCGCCAGCGTGAAGACCGTGGCCCTGGCCAAGAAAGGCAGCAGCGAATTCATCGAAGACACCGAAGAAAACGCCCTGAACGGCAAGTACCCGCTGTCGCGCTTCCTGTACGTGTACATCAACAAGGCCCCGAACAAGCCTCTGGCCCCGCTGGAAGCCGAGTTCGTGAAACTGGTTCTGTCGAAACAGGGTCAGGAAGTGGTAGTGAAAGACGGCTACATCCCACTGCCAGCCAAAGTCGCCGCCAAGGCACTGGCTGACCTGGG
Source organism: Pseudomonas sp. NFPP07 (assembly GCF_900115645.1). Taxonomy (NCBI): domain Bacteria; kingdom Pseudomonadati; phylum Pseudomonadota; class Gammaproteobacteria; order Pseudomonadales; family Pseudomonadaceae; genus Pseudomonas; species Pseudomonas sp. NFPP07. The sequence goes on along the minus strand of NZ_FOXG01000011.1, from coordinate 41,349 downwards.
CCTGCAGGAAGGCGCTGCAGTCGTAAAAAAGTAACACCCTAGGTCCGGGCCTGTCCCGGACCCTGTAGGAGCGAGCTTGCTCGCGACATGATGGCGAGGCCAACGCAGCATCTGTGTCTGGCGGCTCCCATCGCGAGCGAGCTCGCTCCTACACCCCCCAATTTTCGATCCGCTGCCAGCTCTGCTCCGCGGCGGATTTGTTGCGTCACTGCATTGTCATCTTTCTGTCATACAGGATCGCTAGGGTGTGCGCATGAATGATCTGGCCAACTCCACCATGACTCCGACTTCTCCCCCCAAGCGCATTGACTTCAATACGCCTGAGCTGCAACGCAAGCGCCGCATTCGCGCGCTGAAAGATCGCCTGACCCGCTGGTACGTCCTCGTCGGCGGTCTGGCCGTGCTGGCCGCGATCACCTTGATCTTCTTCTTCCTCGCCTATGTCGTGCTGCCCCTGTTCCAGGGCGCCGACCTGACCGCCAAGGACCCGCTGACGCCAGCCTGGATGCAGGACGCCGGCAAGCCGCTGATGTTCTCCCTGGAAGAGCAGAACCAGGTCGGTATGCGGGTTTCCGACAAGGGCCAGGCACTGTTCTTCGACATCGACAACGGTGCCGAGCTGCGCCGCGTCGACCTGCCGATTCCGGCCGGCACCACCGTGACCGCCATCGGCAAGGATCAGCCGGGCAGCCCGCTGGTGGTGGTTGGTCTGTCCAACGGCCAGGCGCTGGTGTTCCGTCACACCTATAAGGTCAGCTACCCGGAAGGCAAGAAAACCATCTCGCCGGCCATCGAATACCCTTATGGCGAAACCCCGATCGTGCTGAACGAGCAGGGCGGTGCCCTGGAGCACGTCAACCTCAACGCCACCGATTCGGCGCTGGTGGTGGCCGGTTCCAGCGGCGCGCAACTGCACGTGCTGCAGCTGACCCGCGAAGAAAACATGATGACCGGCGAGGTCACCAGCGAGCAGAACCGCATCGAGCTGCCGCAGATGACCGAACCGGTCAAGGCCATGTACATCGACCCGCGCCAGCAGTGGCTGTACGTGATCAACGGGCGTGCCCAGGCCGACGTGTTCAGCCTGCGCGACAAGAGCCTCAACGGTCGCTACAAACTGCTGGAGGATGCCGATGCCGAAGTGACGGCCAGCACCCAGCTGGTGGGCGGTATCTCGCTGATCATCGGCACTTCCAAGGGCGGCCTGGCCCAGTGGTTCATGGCCCGCGACCCGGACGGCGAACTGCGCCTGAAGCAGATCCGTACCTTCCAGATGGGCACCACGCCGATCATCGAAATCACCGCCGAAGAGCGCCGCAAGGGCTTCGTCGCCCTGGACGCCTCGGGCAAGCTCGGCGTGTTCCACAGCACCGCGCACCGCACTCTGCTGGTGGACCAGGTGGTCGAGGGCGAAGGCCTGTTCGGCCTGTCGCCACGGGCCAACCGGGTGATCGTCGAAGCCGGCGGCAAGCTGCAACCGCTGGTGCTCGACAACCCGCACCCGGAAGTGTCCTGGAGCGCGCTGTGGAGCAAGGTCTGGTACGAGAACTACGACGAGCCGAAATACGTCTGGCAATCGACCGCGGCCAACACCGACTTCGAACCCAAGCTGAGCCTTTCGCCACTGACCTTCGGTACGTTGAAGGCAGCGTTCTACGCGATGCTGCTGGCGGCGCCGCTGGCGGTGGCCGCGGCGATCTACACCGCTTACTTCATGGCTCCGGGCATGCGCCGCAAGGTCAAGCCGGTGATCGAGCTGATGGAAGCGATGCCGACGGTGATCCTCGGCTTCTTCGCCGGCCTGTTCCTCGCGCCTTACGTCGAAGGCCATCTGCCGGGCATCTTCAGCCTGCTGATGCTGCTGCCGATCGGCATCCTGGTGGCCGGTTTCGTCTTCAGCCGCCTGCCTGAGTCGGTGCGCCTCAAGGTGCCGGATGGCTGGGAAAGCGCGATCCTGATCCCGGTGATCATCCTGGTGGGCTGGTTCTCGCTGTACATGAGCCCGTTCATGGAGAACTGGTTCTTCGGCGGCGACATGCGCATGTGGATCTCCCATGACCTGGGCATCACCTACGACCAGCGCAACGCCCTGGTGGTCGGTCTGGCCATGGGTTTTGCGGTGATCCCGAACATCTACTCGATCGCCGAAGACGCCGTGTTCAGCGTGCCGCGCGGCCTGACCCTGGGTTCCCTGGCCCTGGGCGCCACGCCGTGGCAGACCATGACCCGCGTGGTGATCCTCACCGCCAGCCCGGGCATTTTCTCGGCGCTGATGATCGGCATGGGCCGCGCGGTCGGCGAAACCATGATCGTGCTGATGGCCACCGGCAACACCCCGGTCATGGAAATGAACCTGTTCGAAGGCCTGCGCACCCTGGCGGCCAACGTCGCGGTGGAAATGCCGGAGTCGGAAGTCGGCGGCAGCCACTACCGCGTGCTGTTCCTCTCGGCGCTGGTGCTGCTGCTGTTCACCTTCGTCATGAACACCCTCGCCGAGCTGATCCGTCAGCGTCTGCGCAAGAAATACTCGTCGCTTTAAGAAAGGTAGAAGTCTGTGAAACAGAACTCCCTGAATGGATGGTTCAAGAGCGGCGCCCCGGGCGTCTGGATCAGCGGTGGCGCGGTGTCCATCGCGGTCATCATGACTATCGGCCTGTTGGCGGTGATCGCCGTGCGCGGTCTGGGCCACTTCTGGCCGGCGGACCTGGTGCATGCCCACTACGACGTGCCGGGCCAGGCCAACCACCTGGTCATCGGCGAAGTGGTCCAGAAAGAAGAAGTGCCGCGGGCACGCCTCAAGAGCGCCGGCCTGCCGGTGCCGGACGAAGGCCCCGAGTTCATGACCCGCGAGCTGATCAAGGTCGGCAACCGTGACCTGAACGGCAACGACTTCACCTGGATCGTCGGCGACTGGCTGACCAACCAGACCACGCCGCCGGAGCTGATGGCCATCGAGCGGCGCGAGTGGGGCAACTTCTACGGCTACCTGGTCAACGTCAAGCAGGATGGCAAGGTCATCGCCGAAGGCGAAGCGGCCTGGCCGGAACTGCAGGCGCGGATCGAGCGAGTGAACAAGCTGGCGGCCCAGCTCAAGACCCTGGAGAAAGTCGACATCGGCGCGATCAACGCCGGTCTTGAGCGCATCCGCCTGCACGGTCGCAAGCTGGAACTGGACGGCAAGCTCGATGCCGCCGCCCAGGCCGACATGGAAAGCGAACGCGCCGAGCTGAACGCCCGTTACCAGGACGTCGAGGCCCGCCTGAGCGACCTGCACGCGCAGTTCAACCGTGACAGCCTCACCGCCCGCGACGCCAACGGCAAAGAGATCGAGATCAGCCTGGGCAAGGTGGTGCACGCCTACCAGCCGAACGGCATGGGCACCTTCACCAAGCTGGGCTTCTACTTCAGCAAGGTCTGGGAGTTCCTCAGCGACGACCCGCGTGAAGCCAACACCGAGGGCGGTATCTTCCCGGCGATCTTCGGTACCGTGATGATGACCCTGATCATGGCGATGATCGTCACCCCGTTCGGCGTGCTGGCCGCGGTGTACCTGCGCGAATACGCCAAGCAGAACACCCTGACCCGGGTGATCCGCATCGCGGTGAACAACCTGGCGGGCGTGCCGGCCATCGTCTACGGCGTCTTCGGCCTGGGTTTCTTCGTCTATGTGTTGGGCGGTTCCCTCGACCGCTTGTTCTTCCCCGAAGCGCTGCCGGCGCCGACCTTCGGTACCCCGGGCCTGCTCTGGGCTTCCCTGACCCTGGCGCTGCTGGCGGTGCCAGTGGTGATCGTGGCCACCGAGGAAGGCCTGGCGCGGATTCCCCGCACCGTGCGTGAAGGTTCCCTGGCCCTGGGCGCGACCAAGGCGGAAACCCTGTGGAAGATCGTGCTGCCAATGGCCAGTCCGGCGATGATGACCGGCATGATCCTCGCGGTGGCCCGCGCCGCCGGTGAAGTGGCACCGCTGATGCTGGTGGGTGTGGTGAAACTGGCGCCGTCGCTGCCGGTGGACGGCAACTACCCGTACCTGCATCTGGACCAGAAGATCATGCACCTGGGCTTCCATATCTATGACGTCGGCTTCCAGAGCCCGAACGTCGAGGCCGCGCGGCCGCTGGTGTACGCCACGGCGCTGCTGCTGGTGCTGGTGATCGCGACGCTCAACCTGTCGGCAGTGTGGATTCGTAACCACCTGCGCGAGAAATACAAGGCGCTGGATAGCTAAAGCCATTAGCCACAAGCGGCAAGCCACAAGCCGCTTTTGCTCAAACTTGCAGCTTGCAGCTAGAAGCTTGCAGCTACGAACGGAGTGAGATCATGCAACAAGAAGCACATACCCACGGCATCAACATGTCGGCCCTGGGCCGCGACAAGCAGAGCCTGAACCTGGACCAGGAAACCGTGGCCATCGAAGTCCCGGGCCTGAGCCTGTTCTACGGTGAGAAGCAGGCGCTGTTCGACGTCAGCATGAACATTCCGAAGCAGCGCGTGACTGCCTTCATCGGCCCGTCCGGCTGCGGCAAGTCGACCCTGCTGCGTACCTTCAACCGGATGAACGACCTGGTGGACGGCTGCCGCGTGGAAGGCGAGATCAACCTCTACGGCAACAACATCTACCGCAAGGGCGAAGACGTCGCCGAGCTGCGCCGCCGCGTGGGCATGGTGTTCCAGAAGCCCAACCCGTTCCCGAAAACCATCTACGAGAACGTGGTCTACGGCCTGCGCATCCAGGGCATCAACAAGAAGCGCATCCTCGACGAAGCCGTCGAGTGGGCCCTCAAGGGCGCGGCGCTGTGGGACGAGGTCAAGGATCGCCTGCATGAATCGGCACTCGGCCTGTCCGGTGGTCAGCAGCAGCGTCTGGTGATCGCCCGCACCATCGCCGTGGAACCGGAAGTGCTGCTGCTCGACGAACCGTGCTCGGCGCTCGATCCGATCTCCACCTTGAAGGTCGAAGAGCTGATCTACGAACTGAAATCGAAGTTCACCATTGTGATCGTGACCCACAACATGCAACAGGCCGCGCGTGTCTCCGACTACACGGCGTTCATGTACATGGGCAAACTGGTGGAATTCGGCGACACCGATACGCTGTTCACCAATCCGGCGAAGAAGCAGACCGAAGACTACATCACCGGTCGTTACGGCTAGGAAGCAGCTGCAAGCCGCAAGCTTCAAGCGGCAAGACAGAAATGGTGCGGTACCGGATCAATATTTAACTGCTTGAAGCTTGCAGCTTGAAGCTTGCAACTTTCGCGGAGTGAACAAGATGATTTCGAAGGAAGGCCTTACTCACCACATCTCCCAGCAGTTCAACGCCGAGCTCGAGGAGGTGCGCAGCCACCTCCTGGCGATGGGCGGGCTGGTCGAGAAACAAGTCAACGACGCCGTCACCGCGCTGATCGAAGCCGACTCGGGGCTCGCCCAGCAGGTGCGCGAGATCGACGACCAGATCAACCAGATGGAACGCAACATCGACGAAGAATGCCTGCGCATTCTCGCCCGTCGCCAGCCGGCGGCTTCCGACCTGCGCCTGATCATCAGCATCTCCAAGTCGGTGATCGACCTGGAGCGCATCGGCGACGAATCGACCAAGATCGCCCGTCGCGCCATCCAGCTGTGCGAAGAAGGCGAAGCCCCGCGCGGCTACGTGGAAGTGCGGCATATCGGCGACCAGGTGCGCAACATGGTCCGCGATGCGCTGGATGCTTTTGCCCGCTTCGACGCCGACCTGGCGCTGTCGGTGGCCCAGTACGACAAGATCATCGACCGCGAGTACAAGACCGCGCTGCGCGAGCTGGCCACCTACATGATGGAAGATCCGCGCTCGATCTCGCGCGTTCTGAGCATCATCTGGGTCTTGCGCTCCCTGGAGCGGATCGGCGACCACGCGCGCAACATCTCGGAGCTGGTGATTTACCTGGTGCGCGGCACCGATGTGCGCCATCTGGGCCTGAAGCGGATGAAGGAAGAAGTTGAAGGCACCAGTGCCGAAACCGCTAATGTTCCGGGTGAAGCTGACGATAAGTAAGGTTGCCCGAGAGAAGCGCCCGGCCCTTTGGCCGGGCGTTTTCGTTTGCGGGAAGCGAACTTGAAAAGCAGCGCCCGCGAACGAAAAGTCCTGGCGTGACTGAAGAGTTTTGGCAAAGTGCCATCAGTAAAGCGTTATGCTAGCCGGGATTTTTAAAGGGGTGGTCGATGAGTAAGGTAAGTGTGTTGGTGGTGGATGACGCTTCGTTCATTCGTGACCTGGTGAAGAAATGTCTGCGCAACTACTTCCCTGGCATCAAGATCGAGGACGCCATCAACGGCCGTAAAGCCCAGGCCCTGCTGGCCCGTGAAGCCTTCGACCTGGTCCTGTGCGACTGGGAAATGCCGGAAATGTCCGGCCTGGAGCTGCTGACCTGGTGCCGCGGCCAGGAGGCGATGAAGGCCATGCCGTTCATCATGGTCACCAGTCGCGGCGACAAGGAGAACGTGGTGCAGGCGATCCAGGCCGGCGTCTCCGGCTACGTCAGCAAGCCATTCACCAACGAGCAGCTGCTGACCAAGGTCAAGCAGGCGCTGAACAAGGTCGGCAAGCTCGACACCCTGATGAACAGCGCGCCGACCAAGATGAACTCGGCGTTCGGCAATGACTCCCTGAGTGCCCTGACCGGCGGCAAGGCCGAAGTCATCGGCGCCGCGCCGACGGCTGCGGCGGTCAATCCGTTTGCCAAGCCTGCCGTGGTGTCCGCTCCTGCTCCCGCCGCAGCCCCGTCTCGTGGGTTGCTCAACAGTCCGCCGGTGAAGGCGCCGGCTCCTGCCGCCGCTGCGTCTGCTGGTGGTCGTGGCCAGGGCCAGTTGCGCTTGCCCAGCGGTACCCAGCAGTGCGTGATCAAGGCGCTGAGTATCAAGGAGGCGCTGTTGGTGGTGAAGCGCACCGATACGCTGCCGCAGGTACTGGACAGCGCCGTGCTGGACCTGGAGCAGGGCGACAATGCCGAAGTGGCGCGTTTGAACGGCTACCTGCATGCGGTGGTGGCCTATGAGCCGAAGCCGGACAGCGAGTGGTTGCAACTGACTTTCCGCTTCGTCGACCAGGATGCGCAGAAGCTCGACTACATCTCCCGCCTGATCGCCCGCGGCACGGCGCAGAAACACTTCGTCCCCGGCGCCTGACGGGTTCCTGCCCGCTGTTTCGCGGGCAGCCACGTTTCCATAGGAGCGAGGCTTGCCCGCGATGACGTCCGTCCTGACGGCGCACTTTCCGGACGGCTGGCCCCGACCCTGTAGCCGCTGCCGCAGGCTGCGATAAGGCCGAAGGCCTTCAGCGATCTCAAAACCTTACGCCCCCTTCGGCACGGAATACCGACCAATCGATCGCAGCCTTCGGCAGCGGCTACAACATCCCCATACCAGTGCCAGTCCGCGTTTGAATGCGGCGCGAAACCTGCTGCAAACACTTTCCTGTACCACGCTTCTGCACGCTGATGAGGGTGATCTGGGGCGTGTCACTCAGGCGCTGTATCTGTTGCTGGATGATGGTTGTGATGTGTTGCAGGCGGCGCAGTGCAAGGCGTTGGGGGAGGGGGCAGTGGTTTGATGCCGTGTGTCCGATTCTCGGTTTTTCAGGTTGATTTATATCTGTACTGATATAGGTTGTGGTCTGTGCTTTTGGCTTTTCTTGTGCCTGGCCACGCTTTGAAACAACCCGGTCGCGCGCTGTGGCGGTCGGGTTGTTTAACCTCTCTGGGGTCAGTAACGGGAGAGGTTCGATGCCTAGGCACAAGGATGTGGTGTTTGTCGGGAGCGCGCTTCGGGATCTCCGGGCTTTTCCGCTGGATGCGCGAAGGGCCGCGGGCTTTCAGCTGGATCTGTTGCAGCAGGGCGAGCCGCCCTATGACTGCCGGTCGATGAAAACCGTGGGGCCGGGGGTGTTCGAAATCAGGATCAATGAGGATTCAGGGGCGTTTCGGGTGTTTTACGTGGCCAACCGGCCCGCGGCCATTTATGTGCTGCACGCCATGCGCAAGACCACCCGCAAGACCGAAGCGCGGGACATCGAGCTGGCTCGGGCCAGACTTCAGGAGATAAGTGCACGCCATGACCGATCACATGCATACCGAGCGTTTCGCCAGTGTCTGGGACGCGCTCGAAGGTTCGCCCCAGGAAGCCGCCAATATGCGCCTGCGCTCCAAGCTCATGCTGGAGCTGGGCAAGACCATCAAGGCCTGGGGGGTTTCGCAGAAGGAGGCCGCCAGGCGGCTCAATATCACCCAGCCGCGGCTCAACGACGTGCTCAGCGGCAAGATCAACAAGTTTTCCCTGGATGCGCTGGTCAACCTCTCCGACGCCGCGCACCTGGGAGTCGATATCAGTTTCAGTCCGTCGGCAATGGAACCTCTGGTGCAGGGTTGATTCATACAAAGTCCACGTCGGGCTGCTAGCCTGACTTCAGGCTTTCCTCAGAATCTTGCCCATGTTCATGCACCTGCTATTTTCCTGCGGTCTGTTGCTGGCTGCCACCTCGGCCATGGCCATGACCATCTACAAGTCCACCGACGCCAACGGCGTGGTGTCCTACAGCGACCGTCCGTCGCCGGGCGCCCAAGTGTTCGTGTTTCGCGATCGCATGGTCGAGCACTTGGAACGCCAGGTGCGTCTGGACGTCGAGAAGAGCTGGGGTATGGACAGCGTCTTTGTGCGTAACGACCTGTATGCGCCGGTGGAGATCGAGCTGGGGTTTACCGGCCTGAAGAATATCCGCAGTGCCCCCAGGCAGCCGATTCGCCGGGTCCTGCCGGCCCGCAGCCGACAGCGCCTGGCGCAGCTCACGGCCATGCAGGCGGGCAAGCCGCTGATCTATGTCCCGCAGTTTCGTTACTCCCTGGGCGACCCTGCGGGCGCCGCCCAGACCTATCGTTACCCGCTGCCCTGGCGTGGTGGCCCCTTTCGCCTGACCCAGGGCGCCAACGGCCGGTACAGCCATTTCGGCCCCAAGAGCCGCTATGCCATGGACATCGCCATGCCCGAGGGCACGCCGATCATCGCGGCGCGTGGCGGGGTGGTGGTGAAGACCGAGAATCGCCAGAGCGGGCGCGGCACCGACCCTTCCGGCAATTTCGTGCGGGTGTTGCACAACGACGGCACCATGGGGGTGTACCTGCACCTCAAGCGCGGCTCGGTAAAGGTGCGTGAAGGCCAGCAGGTCGTGGTGGGCAGCCCGCTGGCACTGTCGGGCAACACCGGCAACAGCAGCGGCCCGCACCTGCACTTCGTGGTGCAGCGCAATACGGGGCTGGGGCTGGTGTCGATTCCCTATCAGTTCAACCAGCCCATCGGCAGCCTGCCGAACTTCGCGCTGGGCAAAAAGTAGCCATGTAGCCGCTGCCGAAGGCTGCGATAAGGCCGCAGGCCTTCAGCGATCTCTAGATCCTGCGCCCGCTTCGTCGGAGTGCCGCCCAGGTCGATCGCAGCCTTCGGCAGCGGCTACAGGGTGATCGGCGGAGTAGGTGATAATCGGGGGAGAGGGATCGCGAGCAATCGAGCGTCGATTACTCGCGATGGGGGCTCAGGCCTTGCTCAATCGAGCATCAACACCTTGGCCAGGACGATTTTCGGGCCTTTCATCTTCTTGATGATGATGCGCAGGCCTTCGACTTCCATGACCTCTTCTTCTTCCGGTACCCGTTTCAGGGTCTCGTAGACCAGGCCGGCGAGGGTTTCGGCCTCGATATGGTCCAGGTCGATGCCCAGCAGGCGTTCCACCTTGAACAGCGGGGTATCGCCGCGCACCAGCAACTTGCCAGGCTGGTAGGCGAGGATGCCGCGCTCGGCCTTGCGGTGTTCGTCCTGGATATCGCCGACCAGCACTTCCAGCACGTCTTCCATGGTCAGGTAGCCGATGATCTTGCCGTCGGCTTCTTCCACCAGGGCGAAGTGCGAACCGCCTTTACGGAACTGTTCCAGCAGCTGCGACAGCGGCATGTGCCGGGAAACGCGCTCCAGCGGGCGGGTCAGCTCGGCCAGGTTGAACGATTCGGGGATGTGGTCCAGCGCCGCCAGTTCCAGCAGCAGGTCCTTGATGTGCAGCAGGCCGACGAATTCGTTGTGCTCGCTGTCGTAGACCGGGTAGCGGCTGAACTTGTGGCGGCGGAACAGGGCGAGGATCTGCTTCAGCGGCGCGTTGAACTCCACGCTGATCAGGTCTTCCCGGGAGTTGGCCCAGTCCACCACTTCCAGCTCGCCCATTTCCACGGCCGAGGCCAGTACGCGCATGCCCTGGTCGCTAGGGTCCTGGCCTCGGCTGGAGTGCAGGATCAGCTTCAGTTCTTCGCGGCTGTAGTGGTGCTCGTGATGCGGGCCGGGCTCGCCCTGGCCGGCGATGCGCAGGATGGTGTTGGCGCTGGCGTTGAGCAGGTAGATCGCCGGGTACATCAGCCAGTAGAACAGGTACAGCGGCACCGCCGTCCACAGCGACAACAGCTCGGGCTTGCGGATGGCCCAGGACTTGGGCGCCAGCTCGCCGACCACGATGTGCAGGTAGGAAATGATGAAGAAGGCGGTAAAGAACGACACGCCCTTGACCACTTCCGCCGAATCCACGCCCACGGCGCTGAGCAGCGGCGCCAGCAAATGCGCGAAGGCCGGCTCACCGACCCAGCCCAGGCCGAGGGAAGCCAGGGTGATCCCCAGTTGGCACGCGGAAAGGTAGGCATCCAGCTGGCTGTGGACGGTGCGCAGGATCTGCCCGCGCCAGCCGTTCTTGTGGGCGATGGCCTCGACCCGGGTCGAGCGCAGTTTGACCATGGCGAACTCGGCGGCTACGAAAAAGCCGTTGAGCAGAACCAGGAGCAGTGCAAAAAGAATCATGCCGAAGTCGGCGAAAAGAGACGCGAGGGTAAAACCAGGGGAAGGGTCCATGATGGAGTTTTGCGGGTTCCGTGTATTCGAATAAAGAGAGAAATGCGCGGCGCAATAGCCGGCGCAAGCCAGCCAATGTAGCGGCTGGCAGGGCGATTGCCTAGTGGCGCGTGGCTGTCACCGCTGGTCGGTCAGGGTGTCGGTACGCAATCTTTTCACCTGGGCCGGGGCGAAATGGCAGGTAAAAGTGCTGCCGTGGCCCGGTACGCTGCTGATCTCCAGGCGCGCCCGATGGCGCAGCAGCACATGCTTGACGATGGCCAGGCCCAGGCCGGTGCCGCCAGTGTTGGAGTTGCGGCTGGAGTCGACCCGGTAGAAGCGTTCGGTCAGGCGCGGCAAGTGCTTGCTGTCGATGCCGATCCCCGAGTCCTGCACGCTCAAGTGCGCGCCTTGCTCGTCGCCCCACCAGCGGATGCGGATGTTGCCCTCGGCCGGGGTGTATTTCACGGCGTTGAACACCAGGTTGGAAAAGGCGCTGCGCAGTTCCGCCTCGCTGCCCTTGAGCAGGACCTGCGCGTCGGCTTCCAGGGTGATGCGCTGGTTGCGCTCCCCGGACAGCGCCTGGGCATCGCTCTTGATTGACTGCAGCAGCACGTCGATCGGCACCGGCTGGTTGTCCGACGGGTAGTCGGTGGCTTCCAGCTTGGCCAACAGCAGCAGGTCGTTGAGCAGGGTCTGCATGCGCCCGCCTTGCTGCTGCATCTGCTGCAGGGCGCGGCTCCAACGTGGGTTCACTTCCTCGACGTTGTCGAGCAGGGTTTCCAGGTAGCCGCAGATCACCGTCAGCGGTGTGCGCAACTCGTGGGAGACGTTGGCGATGAAGTCCTTGCGCATCTGTTCCAGCTGGTGGATGCGGGTCACGTCGCGCACCAGCATCAGGTGTTCGTTGTTGCCGTAGCGGGTGATGTACAGCTGGATGCGGACCCGGTCGTTGGTCGGCGAGGGGATTTCCAGCGGCTCGTTGTAATTGTCCTGCTCGAAATATTCCTTGAAGCGCGGATGGCGCACCAGGTTGGTCACCGGCTGGCCGCTGTCCTGTGGAGTCTTCAGGCCCAGCAGGGTTTCCGCCGCGCGGTTCCACCATTCCAGGTTGCCGTCGCTGTCGAGCATGATCACCGCGTCTTTCAGCGCCGCGGTGGACTCCTGGACCCGGTCGATCACGGCTTGCAGGCGCCCGCGCACCCGTTGGTCGCGGCGTTGCAGGTGGTAGATGCTGTCGAACACCTCGCCCCACAGGCCGTAGCCATCGGGCGGTGCTTCATCGGGTTGGTGCAGGCGCAGCCATTCGTGCAGGCGCAGCAGTTGCTTGAGGGTCCAGGCCAGGTAGATCCCCAGGCCGATGGCCAGGCTCCAGCCGTAGTAACCGCTGATCAGGCCCACCAGCAGGCAGCCGGTGACCAACAGCAGCATGTGGCGAATCAGGGTGCCATGCCAGTTCTGGTTCACTTAACACGCGTCCTTGTAAGCGTCTGGCGAATAAGGGGCCGGCTTCAGGCCTTGGTGGAAAAACGGTAGCCGGTGCCGCGCACGGTTTGTACCAGATTCTCGTAGGCATCGCCCAAGGCTTTGCGCAGGCGGCGGATATGCACGTCGACGGTACGCTCTTCGACATAGACGTTGCCGCCCCAGACCTGGTCCAGCAACTGGCCACGGGTGTAGGCGCGCTCCTGGTGGGTCATGAAAAATTGCAGCAGGCGGTATTCGGTCGGGCCCATCTCGGCCGGTTTGCCGTCGATGGTCACGCGGTGGCTGATCGGGTCCAGCAGCAGGCCGCCGACTTCGATCGGTGCCTCGCCGTCGGTCGGACCAGCGCGGCGCAGCACGGCCTTGAGGCGCGCGACCAGCTCGCGAGGGGAGAATGGCTTGGTGATGTAGTCGTCGGCGCCGACTTCCAGGCCCTGGATCTTGTTGTCCTCTTCGCCCTTGGCGGTGAGCATGATGATCGGGATGTCCCCGGTCAGCTCATCGCGTTTCAGGCGCCGCGCCAGTTCGATGCCGGAGGTGCCGGGCAGCATCCAGTCGAGCAGGATCAGGTCGGGCTTGCGGTCGACGATGATGGCATGGGCCTGCTGGGAGTTCTCCGCCTCCAGGCAGTCGTAGCCGGCCATTTCCAACGCAACGGCGATCATTTCGCGAATGGGCGCTTCGTCGTCAACGATCAGAATGCTCCTGCCAACCATGCTTAATCCTCTTGTCATTTAACTGTCTTGCGCCGCATTAGATAACGGAATTATTGCAGTCGTGTGACAGTATTTTAGGTGCTGGTGCGAGGGCTGCATTCGTGGACTAAGCTTTGGGTCCGAATCCTGACAACCACCAAAGAAGGTTTCCATGACTCAATACACGCAATCCTGGAAAGCCCTGTTGCTGAGCGCTGCGCTGGCCCTGCCGGGGCTGGCGTTCGCTGCGGAACCGGCGATGACCAAAGACGGTATGTTCGTCGATCACAAGGGCATGACCTTGTACACCTTTGCCAAGGACAGCGGCGGCAAGTCCATGTGCAACGACAAGTGCGCCGCCAACTGGCCGCCGCTGATGGCCGCCAGCGGCGACAAGGCGATGGGCGAGTGGACCGTCATCAAGCGTGATGATGGCTCCATGCAGTGGGCCTACGACGGCAAGCCGCTGTACACCTTCGTGATGGACAAGAAAGCCGGTGACATGACCGGCGACGGCAAGATGGATGGCGCCTGGAAAGTAGCCAAGCCTGATTGATCGTAGTGTTTCTTCGCGGGCCAGCCTCGCTCCTACAGAAACGGTAGGTGTGAGGCTGGCCTGCGATAACGGTCCTCAGCGAACGGCGTAATCCACGACTATCCCCAGGAAAATCGCCAATCCCGCCCAGTGGTTATGCAAGAAGGCCTTGAAGCACTTCATCCGGTCGCGATCGCGGGTGTACCAGAACTCCCAGGCAAAACACCCGGCTGCCACCAGCAGGCCCAGGTGGAACCAGATACCCAACTCGAAACGCGCGCCCGCCAGCAGCAGGCACACCAGCGCCAGGCCCTGCAGGGTCAGGATGATCACCCGGTCGGCGTCGCCGAACAGGATCGCGGTGGATTTCACCCCGATCTTCAGGTCGTCGTCGCGGTCGGTCATCGCGTAATAGGTGTCATAACCCACGGTCCACAGCAGGTTGGCGATGTACAGCAGCCAGGCGGTGGCCGGCAGCTCGCCGGTCTCGGCGGTAAAGGCCATCGGGATGCCCCAGGAGAACGCCGCGCCCAGCACCACTTGCGGGTAATAGGTGTAGCGCTTCATGAAGGGGTAGCTGGCCGCCAGGGCCAGGCCGCCCAGCGACAGCCAGATGGTCGCCGCGTTGGTGCACAGCACCAGCAGGAAGCTGATGAACATCAGCACGGCGAAGAACACCAGGGCTTCCCTGGAGCTGATCTTGCCGCTGACCAGCGGGCGCTGTTCGGTGCGCTTCACATGGCCGTCGACCTTGCGGTCGGCCCAGTCGTTGATCACGCAGCCGCCGGCCCGGGTGAGGGTTACGCCAAGGACGAAAATCACGATATTGGCCAGCGAAGGCGAGCCTTTGCCGGCAATCCACAGGGCCCAGAGGGTCGGCCAGAGCAGCAGGTAGATGCCGATCGGCTTGTCCATGCGGGTCAGCTGGATAAAGTCCCAGGCGCGCGGATTCAGGCGGTTGAGGGATTTGAGCAGGCTCTGATACATCAGCGGTTCTCCGGCTGGGCGCTGACGGCGCTCCACAGGGACGGCAGGAAGATTTCGGCGACCAGCACGCTCAGGGCCGCGCGATCGAAGCGCGAACGGCGGGCCCAGAGGTCGTCGGCCTGCACCTCGTCGGGCAGCCACGGGCGAGGGTAATGGCAGACCTCGATGGGGCGGCGCTGAAAGGCCTGGTCACAGAACAGCAGTTCGCCCAGCGAGCGGCTACCCAGTTCGTCCATGTTCAGCCCGCCGTCCTGCAGGGCGCTGCGGGCCGCCACGCTGCGGGCGAATACCCACGCCTGGCCGTGACCGCGCAGATACACCTCGCGTACCCAGCCCTGGCTGCCTGGCTGCAGGTCCAGCGCGGCGCATTCGTCGGCGCGCAGGGGCTGCCAGCCCTCGACCAGCGGCGTCACGCTGAAGCCGTCGTTGGAGAGACGGGTCAGGCGCCGGGTCAGCGAACCTTCATCGAACAGCCAGTCGAGGGTCTGTGCGTCGGGGAGGGGCGTCAGCCGGCTTTGCGAGAGCCAGTCCGGGGTGGAAAATGCAGAGATTGAGTGCGGCACAGTGGGTCATTATTGGCAGCAAATGAGGCCGCGAGCTTAGCATGGCGCCAGGCGATTTTGCCGCAATGGAGCGGCCGCCCGCAGCGAACGTGCTTGCATCCGTCGGTGCTCATCAGTACAAAACGCGCTGGGCCGGACGCGCCCCCTGGCGTCATCCAGAGTCGATTCATCGACCATCCCGCCGGCAACAGCCTGAGAACCTGAGGAAACGCGTAAATGAAAAAGTGGCAATGTGTGGTCTGTGGCCTGATCTACAACGAGGCCGATGGCTGGCCGGACGACGGAATCTTGCCCGGTACCCGCTGGGAAGACGTGCCTGAAGACTGGCTCTGCCCGGATTGCGGCGTCGGCAAAATGGATTTCGAAATGATCGAAATCGGCTGATCACACCCTGTGATCCCCTGAACCTGAAGGAGTAAGGAATGAACGCACCTGTCGTCATCGTGGGCACCGGGCTGGCCGGCTACAACCTGGCCCGGGAGTTTCGCAAGCTCGATAGCGAAACGCCGCTGCTGCTGATCACCGCGGATGATGGGCGTTCCTATTCCAAGCCGATGCTTTCCACCGGTTTTGGCAAGAACAAGGAAGCCGACGGCCTGAGCATGGCCGAACCCGGCGCCATGGCCGAGCAGTTGAAGGCCGAGGTGCGCACCCATACTCGCATCAGCGGCATCGACCCTGGCCACAAGCGCCTGTGGATTGGCGAAGAAGCGGTGAACTATCGCGACCTGATCCTCGCCTGGGGCGCGGAAACCGTACGCGTACCGGTGGAGGGAGATGCCGGCGAACTGATCTTCCCGATCAACGACCTGGAAGACTACGCGCGCTTTCGCGCGGCCGCGGCCGGCAAGCGCCGGGTGTTGCTGCTGGGCGCCGGCCTGATCGGCTGCGAGTTCGCCAACGACCTGATCCTCGGCGGTTATGCAGTGGACCTCGTAGCGCCTTGCGAGCAGGTCATGCCGACGCTGCTGCACCCTGCGGCCGCCGCCGCGGTACAGGCCGGGCTGGAAAGCCTGGGCGCGCGCTTCCACCTGGGGCCGGTGCTCAATCGCTTGCAGCGCACGGCGGATGGCCTGGAGGCGCATCTGTCCGATGGTGAGGTGATTGCCTGCGACCTGGTGGTGTCGGCGATCGGCCTGCGTCCGCGTATCGACCTGGCCGCCGCCGCGGGGTTGATGGTCAACCGTGGAGTGGTGGTGGACCGGCATCTCAAGACGTCCCATGCCAACATTTATGCTTTGGGCGACTGCGCTGAGGTCGATGGGCTGAATCTGTTGTACGTCATGCCCCTGATGAGCTGTGCGCGAGCGCTGGCGCAGACCCTGGCGGGCAACCCGACGGCAGTCAGCTATGGCCCGATGCCGATCACCGTGAAAACCCCTGTCTGCCCGCTGGTGGTTTCGCCACCGCCACGCGGTCTGGAAGGCGCGTGGACGGTCGAAGGGCAGGGCGCCGACATCAAGGCGCTGTGCCGCGATGCCAGCGGCAAACTGCTGGGTTATGCGCTGACCGGGGCCGCGGTCATGGACAAACTGGCCCTGAACAAAGAGCTTCCCGGCTTGTTGGCCTAAATACCGGTCGTTCTGTCGGAATAATCATGTGTTTGCCACTACAAAGGTCGCGCAGAGACTGGCGCCACTCCTAACTGCGTGCCATCCTCACACCCGTCTGCCGCAGAGTAGAGCCTGCGGCGCCTTGGGCGCTGTTCCGGAAGAACAGCACGGACATAACAACAAAAAACCGTCAAAGAGGCTTCACTATGCGTAAACCAGAACTCGCCGCTGCAATTGCTGAAAAAGCGGATCTGACCAAAGAACAAGCCAACCGCGTTCTCAATGCTGTTCTCGAAGAAATCACCGGCGCCCTGCATCGCAAAGACAGCGTCACCCTGGTAGGTTTTGGAACCTTCCTGCAGCGTCACCGTGGCGCCCGTACCGGTAAGAACCCGCAAACCGGTGAGCCGGTGAAGATCAAGGCCAGCAACACCGTAGCCTTCAAGCCAGGCAAATCGCTGAAAGACAGCGTCAATCCATAACTGTTACAAACTCCCTCGATAGCAGGGAGAACCGTATTGAAAAATGGGCAAGCCGATAATTCGGATGCCCATTTTTTATGGATGGTTGTTCGGCATATAAAGAATGGGAATGCATACAGCAAGTTTCGCGAGCAACTACATCTGTATTACTCAGAAAACATACAGACTGTTTGATGGCAAACTATCGTCTTGAATGCCATCATATTGGTGGCACTTTACAAAGTTAGGGGCGTTCGCGACTGCACTCTTTCATAAAAGTTCAGAATTAGGATTTATTTCCGTACCCGGCAATTTCGATTCTGCCTGGCATTACCCTTAATCATTGAATCGCTCTCTGGTTTATATCGCGCAAGGCTCTGGCCCGCGGCTTCTGGTGTTGCTGGTTGGAATAGGGATTCAGCTGGTTGTCTAGGGGGAAACCCTGCCAAATATAAGGCAATCTCTTACGAACAGCCGATGACAGTTCGTCTTGTCGTTTGAAGGGATGCTTGCTAGTGGCCATCATACTGATTACGATGCGCGCTCTTGAAAGAGCAGGCTCAATTGGATGAGTACTCTCTTCGATACTGTCCAGCCCGCGAAAAAAGTCTCGCGTGCGTATAGACCGTAATCTCAAAAAAGGCCATGGATGTCCTACTCAAGTAAACTTTCTGCCCATTACCTCGAACTCGCCAAAGCCTCTGTTTCCAAAGAGAGTTTTGCGGGCGAGGACGTTCGCTTCTCCAGCGAATACGAGGCGCTGGAAAGTGAGCTGGGCAAAGCCCAATCCATGCACGAAAGCGGTCAGATCGACTGGCTGAAAATCCTCGAAAACAGTGAAGCGCTGCTGCGTACCCAGTCCAAGGATCTGCGGGTGGCCGCCTGGCTCACCTGGGCCTTGTATCAGCGTGAATCCTTCCCTGGCCTGCTGGCCGGCCTTGGTCTTCTGCAGCACCTGTGCGAACAGCATTGGGCGCAGATTCACCCCGCCAAACTGCGCACCCGGGCTGCCGCCATCGGCTGGCTGGTGCCGCGTCTCGAGCAGGTGCTGGGCGAAAACATCGCGATCAAGGAGCAACTGCCGCTGTTCCGCCGCCTGGTGGAACACCTGGAAGGACTCGACGCCGCGCTCACCGAGCATCTGGGTGACAACGCGCCCTTGCTGCTGCCGATCTGCCGGCGGCTGTCGACCATGGTCCAGCGCGCCGCCGACAACCAGCCGGAACCCGGCGCCGTGGGCGCGGTGGTGGCCCAGGTCAAGCAGGCCGCGACACAGCTGTTCACGCCTGGCGCGCCGATCGACAACGAGAAGGAAGCGCAGAAGGCCCTGCGTGCGATGCAGGAAAACGCCCGCCCGCTGAGCGCCTGGTGGCTCAAGCAAAAGGCCACTGACGTACGCGCCCTGCGCCTGAACCGCACCATGCTGTGGTTGCCCATCGATGCCGTCCCGGAGCGCAACGCCGAGCAGATCACTGCGTTGCGCGGGCTGCCGGCCGACAAGCTCAAGACCTATCAGGAGCGTTTTGCCAATGGGCAATACGCCGACCTGTTGGTGGAGCTCGAAGCCAGCCTGGCCAGGGCGCCGTTCTGGTTCGACGGCCAGCGCATGGTCTGGGAATGCCTGCAGGGGCTGAACGCCGACCAGGCGATGCGCGAAGTGGAGTTTCACTTCGCGCTCCTGTTGCAGCGCCTGCCGGGGGTGGTCGAGTTGCGTTTCCACGACGGCGCGCCTTTCGCCGACCCGGCCACCCGCAGCTGGATCAGCGCTCACGTCATGCCCCATCTGCAAAGCGCCAGCGCGCCGCGCAAGGTCGAAGCGACCGCCAGCCAGCCGGCCTGGGAAGAAGCCCTCGAAGAGGTCTTACCGATCCTGCGCAAGGACGGCCTTAAGGCCGCCGTGCAGATCCTCAAGCAAGGCCTGCAGAACGCCCATGGCGGGCGGGTGAGGTTTTTCTGGCAGTTCAGCCTGGCGCGGCTGTGCTTCATGGCCAAGAAATACGAGCTGGCCAAGACCCAGCTCGAAACCCTCGATCAAGAATTACTGAGCTCGGGCCTGCATGCCTGGGAGCCGGATCTTGCGTTGGAAGTGCTGCACCTCCTGCATAGCTGCTGTGAGTTGTTGCCGCAGAACCACGCAGTGCGAGAACGCAAGGAAGAGATTTATCGCAGGCTGTGCCACCTCGACCTCGAAGTGGTACTCGAATAGGCCCCAGGGCCAACAACCGCAAGGAGAAAAGCCATGGCCAAAGAAGGCTCGGTAGCCCCCAAGGAACGCATCAACGTCACCTTCAAACCCGCCACCGGCGGTGCTCAGGAAGAGATTGAACTGCCGTTGAAGCTACTGGCAATCGGTGATTACACCCAGCGCGTGGACGAGCGCAAAGTGGAAGACCGCAAGCCGATCAGCATCGACAAAATGACGTTCGACGAAGTGCTGGCCAAGCAGGAGCTGAGCCTGACGCTGAGCGTGCCTAACCGTCTTCAGGAAGAGGGCGACACCGAAGAGCTGGCGGTCAAGCTGCGCGTCAACTCGATGAAGGACTTCAACCCGGCCAGCCTGGTCGAGCAAGTGCCTGAGCTGAAAAAACTGATGGAACTGCGCGACGCGCTGGTGGCCCTCAAGGGTCCGCTGGGTAACGCCCCTGCATTCCGTAAAGCCATCGAAGGCGTACTCGCCGACGACGAATCGCGCGGTCGTGTACTCGGTGAGCTGGGCCTGAACGCCGCAGCCACCGAAGCCTGAGTCTCTATCAGTCAAGGAAGCCAAACACTATGAGCACTAGTGCAGCACAACAGAAAAGCAACGAGAACGGCGAGTACAGCATTCTCGACAGCATCATCGCCGAAACCCGCCTGACTCCGGACGACGAAGCCTACGACATCGCCAAGCGCGGCGTGTCGGCCTTCATCGAAGAGCTGCTCAAGCCTCAGAACGATGGCGAGCCAGTCAAGAAGGCCATGGTTGACCGCATGATCGCCGAGATCGATGCCAAGCTCAGCCGCCAGATGGACGAAATCCTCCACCACGAAGACTTCCAGTCCCTGGAATCGGCCTGGCGTGGCCTGCAGTTGCTGGTCGACCGCACCAACTTCCGCGAAAACATCAAGATCGAAATCCTCAACGTCTCCAAGCAGGACCTGCTGGACGACTTCGAAGATTCGCCGGAAGTGATGCAGTCTGGCCTGTACAAGCACATCTACACCGCTGAATACGGCCAGTTCGGTGGCCAGCCGGTGGGCGCGATCATCGCCAACTACTTCATGTCGCCAAGCTCGCCAGACGTGAAGCTGATGCAGTACGTGTCCAGCGTTGCCTGCATGTCCCACGCGCCGTTCATCGCCGCGGCCGGTCCGAAATTCTTCGGCCTGGAAAGCTTCACCGGCCTGCCGGACCTCAAGGATCTGAAAGATCACTTCGAAGGCCCGCAATTCGCCAAATGGCAGAGCTTCCGCCAGTCGGAAGACTCGCGCTACATCGGCCTGACCGTACCGCGCTTCCTGCTGCGCAACCCGTACGATCCGGAAGAGAACCCGGTCAAATCCTTCGTCTACAAGGAAACCGTTGCCAACAGCCACGAGCACTACCTGTGGGGCAACACCGCGTACGCCTTCGGTACCAAGCTGACCGACAGCTTCGCCAAGTTCCGCTGGTGCCCGAACATCATCGGTCCGCAGAGTGGTGGCGCGGTAGAAGACCTGCCGCTGCACCACTTCGAAAGCATGGGCGAGATCGAAACCAAGATCCCGACCGAGGTACTGGTCAGCGACCGTCGTGAATACGAACTGGCCGAGGAAGGCTTCATCTCCCTGACCATGCGCAAAGGCAGCGACAACGCGGCGTTCTTCTCCGCCAGCTCGGTGCAGAAGCCGAAGTTCTTCGGCATCAGCGCCGAAGGCAAGGCCGCGGAGCTGAACTACAAGCTCGGCACCCAGCTGCCGTACATGATGATCGTCAACCGCCTGGCTCACTACCTCAAAGTGCTGCAGCGCGAGCAACTCGGTTCGTGGAAAGAGCGTACCGACCTCGAGCTGGAACTCAACAAGTGGATCCGCCAGTACGTCGCCGACCAGGAAAACCCGAGCGCCGAAGTGCGTGGCCGTCGTCCGCTGCGCGCTGCGCAGATCATCGTCAGCGATGTGGAAGGTGAGCCGGGCTGGTACCGCGTCAGCCTGAACGTGCGCCCGCACTTCAAGTACATGGGTGCCGATTTCACCCTGTCGCTGGTTGGCAAGCTGGACAAAGAGTAACCAGGAGCTAGGTCATGACCGGATACGGCAGCCTTTTCGAACGCCTGAGTGGCGAGGCCGACAAACGTGTCGGCTGGAGCCGCGAGGTTTCCGCCATGGCGTCGGTGGCTGCCCATCTGGGCAAGATGCTCAGCACCCGTGCGGGCAGCGTGCAGACGCTGTCCGATTACGGGTTGCCCGATCTCAACGACATGCGCCTGAGCCTGCACGACGCGCTGAGCCAGGCCCGCCTGGCCATCGAAAGCTTCATCGAAGCCTACGAACCGCGTCTGAGCAACGTGCGTGTCGTTTCCCTGCCGCGTGATCACGACCAGCTCAAGCTGGCTTTCAATATCGAAGGCCTGCTTGAGGTGGACGGGTTCAAGCGCCAGGTCAGTTTTTCCGCGCGCCTGGATGGCAGCGGTCAGGTCAAGGTCAGTTAAGGAGACGAGTATGTCAGGCAAACCCGCAGCACGCGTCAGCGACCCCACCGCCTGCCCGCTCCCCGGCCACGCAACCAACCCGATCGCCGCCGGTTCCGGCGATGTGTTTTTCGACGGCCTCGCGGCCGCCCGCCAGGGCGATGCCTCGGCCTGTGGCGGTGCGATGTCCGGCGGCCTGGCGACTACCGTGCTGATCAACGGCAAGCCGGCGGCCACGGTTGATTCGGTCGGGACTCATGGAAATATCGTTATCGGTGGGTCGGGAACGGTGATTATCGGCAATTCGCATTCGGCGGCGCCGTTTGTTCCACCGACTCCATTGATGCTTTTCTCGCATTGTCAGCATGTTGTGATGGAGGACCAGGATGGAAATCCACTTCAGGATATTCCTTACCTGATTACAACTGCCAAAGGCGAAGTTATTTCCGGGCAAAGTGATGCTATGGGTAGAACTCAGCTTATAGGAGGTAAGGAAGGAGAAACCTTCGACTTCCACGCAGCCATTGATGGAGTATCGGCGTGAGTGCGGAAGTGCTATCTACTTTAATGGCTCGATCTATTGCCTTGACTCCAAAGGCAGAGCCAACACCAAAGAAAGTTACCTACAAGGTGTTTTGGAAAACGACAGCTCTTTGGACTGACGTGGATATTGCTGCTTATCATGATGAAGCACCATTGATTGCAGAGAAACTAATCAGTGAACAGTATTGGGATAAGAACGGGGCGATAAGCAATAATAAATTCACATGTGAAGACTTTGCTCTAAGGATGCTCTGCGAGTTTTCAGCTAAGAGAGGACTTCCCGTTAAACTGAAAACGGGTGTTAGAGTCTATAGAAATATGGAGAATTATAACGCTGCTGAACATGATCGCTATGCTTCAAATATGTATGGCTTCTCAGAAATGGTCATGTTGACTTACGGCGCTCCAGATATGCAAAAGACGGGTGAGAATACCTTGCCCGTAGCAGCGGCAGAAAACTTGATGCCAGGCGATATTCTTGCTCAGGCTCTAGATCGCCCAGGAGATATTGCGCACCATATTCAAGTCGTGGTCGGAGTAAGTGCCACAAGAATTGATATAAGGCAGGGAGATACAGGTGGTTGGAGCACCCGCCCTTATACAACCTTCAAAAGAATGATTGGTTCTAATATGGCTGATCCTCAGAATGATGGATATGCAGGCCTGGCGATTGGAAAAGGATTTTACGAAAAAAAGCCGGTTGGGTGGAGCTTTCATAATTTGGTTAGAAACTCGACGCGTGAAGATTTTCTGAAAATCTTCCAACTCTACCGCTGGAATTTCATGGGGTTCAATAAGTGATGGATCTTAAAGGTTATTTGGCGGTGTTGGCGGATAGTGACCTGTTTGGTGTTTTGGCAATAGTCTGTTTTTTTGTGGCGATTAGTGGCCTGTTTGCTGGTGTTAGAAATTCTAAGTGGCATAGGATTTTAGCTTTTTTGTGTCTGATGTCTATTCCGTTGCTTGAGGTGGTTGGTAGCTACTTCGCTAATTTGCCCCCGGCCTGAATGCTGATTTTGGGTGGGCTGAATGAATATGGAAGGCTACTTTACAGGGTTGTTTGATAATGACTGTTTCGGGATTCTGGCGCTTATTTGTTTTGTGGTTAGCGGACAGGCCAAGGTCAGTTAAGGAGGCGACGATGTCAGGTAAATCCACAGCCGGTGTCGGCGACCCGACACCGGCCTGCTCTGGACGGTCAATCATCGAGAGCTTGCAAAGCGGCTTTATGACGAAGGGCTTCGTTGAAATGATGCGATATTTCGTTATCTTCATTTCTCTTGTCATGCTGTCTCTGAGCTTTATCGAACCCAAAGCCCCGTGGAGAATTAGTTTCAACTTTATGGGCTTGTTGCTCCCTCAGGTGGCGTATACATTTTTTTTCGTGGTTTGTATTTTTCTTTACTTTCCGATGATAGTTGTCGGTCTTTATTATTTTGTAAAAAGTGCAGTTCGTTTGGTCAGGTTTCGAGATCTCAGGGGTGGGTTCGAGCCGGTTCGGCGATTGGGTTGTTTATGAGATTTTCTAAATTCCAACCTTGTCGCTGCAATCAATGGGTGTCCCGTGAATTGTTCTAACGGGCCGGTGCCAGCCATCGCTGCACCCTCGATGGGGGGCAAGGCGTTGCGACTCCTCAACGCATTCCTTTGCTCGATCGGAGTGCTGGCGATCCTGGTGCTGTGTGCGCTGCTGTTTACCTGGCAGCGAGATACCCAGCCAAAACTGTTCGCTCATCCCAATGCGCTGTGGGTTGGCGCGGAGGATGGTGGTGTGTTCGTCGAAATCGCCAAGGCCGAGGCGCCGGATTATTACGTCGAGATCCGGCACGAGAATGGGGACATCTGGGCTGAAGGCTGGATTCGGTACGACGGCAAAGATGGCTTTCCGCTGAGTGCCGCGGCCATCACCGGGTTTGATGGCGAGGCGCTTTATCTACAGACCAGCGTTGCGATTACCTCTGAAAAAGCGGGGGCGCAGTAATCATGGGAGAGAGGGATTGCATGCTCAGTGCAGGCCGCCGTCGCTTGCTTGTCACAGCCCTCTGGATTCCGCTGGCCGTTCTCCTGCTCATGCTGCTGGACGAGTGTCTGAGAGGCACCCCTTTGACCATCGAGTTGTTCGAGACCTATGCGTTGAGCATGGGCATTGTGGCGTACATCGCCTTTGCCCTTCTGGAAATGCGCCTACTGCGTGGCAAGAGCGAGAAACAAATACTCGCGCGGGTCTGGCTCGGGCCGTTGCTGTTCATCCCTTTTTACGCCGCTTCGTGGATGCTTTTCCGGTTGGCAAAAATGCTTGGCGGTGATGCCAGTGACGTTGCACCGATGTTGGGTTGGCTGGTTTTCATTCCGTGTGTGCTCATCGTGGGCTACGTGGTTTCCGGGCTGACGGTTGCGCTCTACAGGACGGTTTATTCATGAGATTCAATACCAGGCAGGTAACCCGTGTCCTTTAACCACTACTACCAAAGCGAACTCACCGCGCTGCGCCAGCTGGGTCGCCGTTTCGCCGAGCGTAGTCCGGCCCTGGCGCCGTTCCTGGGCCAGGCCGGGCGGGATCCGGATGTGGAGCGCCTGCTCGAAGGTTTCGCCTTTCTCACCGGTCGCCTGCGACAGAAGCTCGATGACGAGCTGCCGGAACTCAGCCACTCGCTGATGCACTTGCTGTGGCCGAACTACATGCGGCCGTTGCCGGCGTTCAGCATTCTGCAGTTCGACCCGCTGAAGCAGTCCGGGCCGGCCCTGCGCGTGGAGCGTGATACGCCGGTGGAGAGCAAGCCCATCGATGATGTGCGTTGTCGCTTCCGCACTTGCTACCCGACCGAAGTCCTGCCGCTGGACCTGACGGCGCTGAATTACTCGGTGAAAGGCGACGGCGCGCTGCTCAGCCTGCGCCTGGAGATGAGCTGCGACGGCCACCTCGGCGAGCTGAACCTCAGCCGCCTGCGCCTGCACCTGGCGGGCGAGCGCTACATCAGCCAGATGCTCTACCTGAGCCTGCTGCGCAACCTCGAAGGCATCGAACTGGTGCCGCTGGGCATGGACGGCAAGCCGTTCCCGGGTGTCAGCGGCAATGCCATGTCGTTCAAGATGCCCGGCAACCGCGTGCAGCCGGTGGGCTTTGCCGAGGAAGAGGCGTTGATCCCGTATCCGCTGAACACCTTCCGCGGCTATCGCTACCTGCAGGAGTATTTCGCCTTCCAGGACAAGTTCCTGTTCGTCGACCTGAACGGCCTGGACCTGCTCAAATCGCTGCCGGAGGACACCCTCAAGCAGCTGCACGGCCTGGAAGTGCGCTTCGACATTCGCAAGAGCGGCATCCAGCGCCTGCGGCCGACCCTGGACAACGTGAAGCTGTACTGCACGCCGATCGCCAACCTGTTCAAGCACGACGCCCTGCCGATCCGCCTCGACGGCAAGCAGGACGAGTACCTGCTGCTGCCGGCCGAATACGACCTGGAAAACTGCGGCGTGTTCTCGGTGGAAACCGTGACCGGCTGGAAGCCCGGCGGCCTGGGTTACCAGGAATATGTACCGTTCGAATCCTTCGAGCACGACCCAAGTTTCGACGTGCCCAACAGCCGTCCGCATTACAGCATCCGCCAGCGTTCGTCCTTGCTGCACGACGGCCTCGACACCTACCTGAGCTTCGGCATCCGCCACACCGAAGCCCACGAAACCCTGTCGATCGAGCTGATGTGCACCAATCAGAACCTGCCGCGCAAGCTCAAGCTCGGCGATATTTGCATGGCCTGTGAAGAGACGCCGGAGTTTTTGAGTTTCCGCAATATCACCCCGGCCACCTCGAGCTACGCGCCGCCGCTGAATCGCGACTTCCTGTGGAAGCTGATCAGCAACATGTCGCTCAACTATCTGTCGCTGGCCAACGTCGATGCGCTCAAGGTGATTCTCGAAACCTACGACTTGCCGCGCTACTACGACCAGCACCTGGAAAAGGTCAGCAAGCGCCTGCTGGGCGGGCTCAAGTCGATCCGCCACGAGCATGTCGACCGGTTGCATCGGGGCCTGCCGCTGCGCGGTCTGCGCACCGAGCTGACCATCGATCCGGAAGGCTATATCGGTGAGGGCGACATGTTCGTCTTCGCCTCGGTTCTCAACGAGTTTTTCGCTCTTTACGCCAGTCTCAACTCGTACCACGAGCTGCGGGTAAAAAGTACACAGGGAGAGGTGTACCAATGGACACCACGTATGGGTCTACAGCCCCTGCTTTAAGTGGGCTGACCCGGGTCATTCGCGAGTACTCGCTGTTTCAGGCCGTGCTGCTGGTGGTGGACCGGCTGCGCGATTCCCATCCGGGCCTGAGCGAAGAGGATCTCTACGACCAGCTGGAATTCCAGGCCAATCCGAGCCTGGGTTTCCCTGGCAGCGACGTCGATCGCGTGGAATTTTTCGAAGAGCACGGGCAAATGCGCGCGCGCCTGCGGTTCAACCTGATCGGGCTGTTCGGTTCCGGCTCGCCGCTGCCGGCGTTCTACGGTGAACAAGCCCTGGGCGACAGCGAAGACGGCAACCCGACCCGCAACTTCCTCGACCTGTTCCACCATCGCCTGCAACGGCTGATGCTGCCGATCTGGCGCAAGTACCGCTACCGCGCCAGCTTCAAGAGCGGCGCGCTCGACCCGTTTTCTGCCCAGCTGTTCGCCCTGATCGGCCTCGGCGGCGAGGACATCCGCAAGGCCAAGGAGCTGAACTGGAAGCGCCTGCTGCCGTACCTTGGCCTGCTCAGCCTGCGGGCCCACTCGGCGGCATTGATCGAGGCCGTGCTGCGCTACTACTTCAAGCATGCGGACCTGGTGATCGAGCAGTGCATCGAGCGTCGGGTGGAAATTCTCGAAGAGCAGCGCAACCGCCTCGGTCGCGCCAACAGCCAGCTCGGCGAGGACCTGGTGCTGGGCGAACGGGTGCGCGACCGCAGCGGCAAGTTCCGCATCCATATCCGCCAGCTCGACTGGCAACGCTTCCACGAATTCCTGCCGATCGGTTTCGGCTACCAGCCGCTGTGCGCGCTGGTGCGGTTCACCCTGCGTGACCCGCTGGACTACGACATTCGCCTGGTCCTGCGCCAGGAAGAAATCCGCGAACTGCGCATCGGTGAGCAGAACGCCTGTCGCCTGGGGTGGACCAGTTGGCTCGGCCGCGAACGCGCGGACGGCGTGGTGACCCTGGGCAGCAAAATTCATTAAGGACAGATGACATGATCAACGTAGACCTGCAGCAACTGATCCAGGCGCTGGACGCCGAAACCCGCCGTGACCTGGAAAGCTCCGCTGAACGCTGTGTCGCCCGGGGCGGCAGCAAGATCCTGGTCGAAGACCTGATGTTGGGCTTGCTGGAGCGCCCGCAAGGCCTGCTCGCACGCGCGTTGCAGGACGCCGAAGTGGACGCCGGCGAGCTGAGCGCGGCGCTGCAATCGCGGGTCGAACACAGCGCTTCGCGCAACCCGGTGTTCGCCCCGGAGCTGGTGCAGTGGCTGCAGGACGCCTTGCTGGTGGCCAACCTCGAACTGGGCCAGAGCCAGGTCGAGCAGGCGGCGCTGATCCTCGCGCTGCTGCGCAACCCGATGCGTTACGCCGGTAGCCGCTACCAGCCATTGCTGGCCAAGTTGAACATCGAGCGCCTGAAAGATTTCGCCCTGTCGCAGAAGGAAGAACCGGCCAGCGGCAAGCCGGCGGCGCCGGGCGAATCGCTGTTGCAGCGCTTCACCCACAACCTGACCCAGCAGGCGCGCGAGGGCAAACTCGACCCGGTGCTGTGCCGCGATAGCGCGATCCGCCAGATGGTCGACATCCTTGCCCGTCGCCGCAAGAACAACCCGATCGTGGTCGGCGAAGCCGGTGTCGGCAAGACCGCGGTGGTCGAAGGCCTGGCCTCGCGCATCGCCGCCGGTGAAGTGCCGCAAGTGCTCAAGGGCGTCGAGCTGCTGTCGCTGGACATGGGCCTGCTGCAAGCGGGCGCCAGTGTGAAGGGCGAGTTCGAGCGCCGCCTCAAGGGCGTGATCGACGAGGTCAAGGCTTCGCCTAAGCCGATCATTCTGTTTATCGACGAAGCCCACACCCTGATCGGCGCCGGTGGCAACGCGGGCGGTTCCGACGCGGCCAACCTGCTCAAGCCAGCCCTGGCCCGTGGCGAGCTGCGCACCATCGCCGCCACCACCTGGGCCGAGTACAAGAAGTACTTCGAGAAAGACCCGGCCCTGGCCCGTCGCTTCCAGCCGGTGCAGTTGCATGAACCGACCGTCAGCGAGGCGGTGACCATCCTGCGTGGCCTGGCCCAGGTCTACGAGAAAAGCCACGGTATCTACCTGCGCGACGACGCGGTGGTGGCCGCGGCCGAACTGTCGGCCCGCTACCTGGCCGGCCGCCAGCTGCCGGACAAGGCGGTGGACGTGCTCGACACCGCCTGTGCCCGGGTGCGCATCAGCCTGGCGGCAGCGCCGGAGAGCCTGGAGCGCCTGCGTGGCGAACTGGCCGAAGGCGGCCGTCAGCGTCAGGCGTTGCGCCGCGATGCCGAAGCCGGCCTGGTGATCGACCAGGAAGCACTGGACGCGTTGGAGGCCCGCCTGGCTGAAGCCGAGGCCGAGCAACAAGCCCTGGAAACCCTGTGGAGCGAACAGCGCACCCTGGCCGAGCGCCTGCTCGAACTGCGCCAGCAACTGGCCAAGGCCCGCGACGCGGCCAACCAGCCGCCGCTGGTGTCGGTGGAAGAAGACGCCGAAGGTACGGTGATCGAGACCCTCGCCGCTGAAGTGGAGGAAGGGCAGAGCGTCGAGGCGCTGGAAGCCGCGCTCAACGAAACCCATCGCGCCCTGAGCGATGCCCAGAGTCAGGAGCGCCTGGTCAGCTTCGAAGTCTGCCCGCGCCTGGTGGCCGAAGTGATCAGTGCCTGGACCGGTGTGCCGCTGGCGCAACTGGCCCGCGAGCACAACGCCAAGGTCGCGAGTTTCGCCAGCGACCTGCGCGCGCGCATTCGTGGCCAGGAGCAGGCGGTGCATGCGCTGGACCGCTCGATGCGCGCCACCGCCGCTGGCCTGAACAAGCCGGACGCGCCGGTGGGCGTGTTCCTGCTGGTGGGCCCGAGCGGCGTCGGCAAGACCGAAACCGCCCTGGCCCTGGCCGACCTGCTGTACGGCGGCGATCGTTTCATCACCACCATCAACATGTCCGAGTTCCAGGAGAAGCACACCGTGTCGCGCCTGATCGGCGCGCCTCCAGGCTACGTTGGCTATGGTGAAGGCGGCATGCTCACCGAGGCGGTGCGGCAGAAACCCTATTCGGTGATTCTGCTCGACGAGGTCGAGAAAGCCGACCCGGACGTGCTCAACCTGTTCTATCAGATCTTCGATAAAGGCGTGGCCAACGACGGCGAAGGGCGCGAGATCGACTTCCGCAACACGCTGATCCTGATGACCTCGAACCTGGCCAGCGACCGCATCAGCGCGCTGTGCGAGAACGGCGAGCGGCCGAGCGCCGAGACCCTGGAAGAGACCATCCGTCCGGTGCTCAGCAAGCACTTCAAGCCGGCGCTGCTGGCGCGCATGCGCGTGGTGCCGTACTACCCGGTGGGCGGCCCGGTGCTGCGCGAACTGATCGAAATCAAGCTGGGCCGTTTAGGTGAACGCCTGAACCGTCGCCAGCTGGATTTCACTCACTGCCAGAACCTGGTCGACCATCTGGCCGAGCGCTGCACCCAGAGCGAAAGCGGCGCGCGCCTGATCGATCATTTGCTCGACCTGCACGTACTGCCGCTGGTGGCCGACCGCCTGCTGGACGCCATGGCCACCGGCGAGAACCTCAAGCGCGTGCACGCGACGCTCGACAGCAGCGGTGGCGTGACCTGCGAGTTCGCCTGAGGTGGGTGTGATGTTCACTCGTGTACCGCAACCGCTGATCTACGCCGAGGCGCTGCTGGCGCAGTTCGCCAGCCTGTCGCGGGCGGCCGACGGTGGCGCGCTGCTGGGCGATTTCGTGCGCGGCGTGGCCGGGCTCAGCGGTTGCGAGCTGAGCCAGCTGTACCTGCTCGATGCCACCCATACCCGGCTCGGCCTGAGCGCCGAATGCCTGGGCGGCATCCTGCAACCGCGGGAAGCGGCGAGCCTGCCGGCGGACTACAACGGTGAGCAGCTATTGCAGTTCGCCCTGTGCCAGAACCGCGTGGTGAGCCTGGTGGGGTTGAGCGGCAGCCTGCACGAAACCAGTTTCCTGCCGGCCCGGGACACGCCCTGGCAGTCGCTGTTGTGCGTGCCGCTGGTGAACACGCAAAAGGCTGTCGAAGGCCTGCTGCTGTGTGCCAGTCGCGAACATGTCGACCTGCAGGGCTTCGCCGATTCCATGGGGCAACTGGGCTCGTTCGTGCTCGGGCAACTGCACCTGCTGCAACGCCTGCGGCGTCCGGTGGGCGACGCGGCGCCGGTGGCCAGCACCCCGGTCAGCGCCAGCGGCTACGGGCTGATCGGCAACAGCACGGCCATGCGCCAGACCTACCAGTTGATCAGCAAGGTGCTGCACAGCCCCTACACCGTGTTGCTGCGCGGCGAGACCGGCACCGGCAAGGAAGTGGTGGCGCGGGCCATCCACGACTACGGCCCGCGACGCTCACAGGCGTTCATCGTGCAGAACTGCGCGGCGTTCCCGGAGAACCTGCTGGAGAGCGAGCTGTTCGGCTACCGCAAGGGCGCCTTCACCGGCGCCGATCGCGACCGTCCGGGGCTATTCGACGCGGCCAATGGCGGCACCCTGTTGCTGGACGAAATCGGCGACATGCCGCTGTCCCTGCAGGCCAAGCTGCTGCGCGTGCTGCAGGAGGGCGAGATCCGTCCGCTGGGCTCCAACGATACCCACAAGATCGACGTGCGCATCATCGCCGCGACCCACCGCGACCTGGCGGTGCTGGTCAGCGAGGGCAAGTTCCGCGAGGACCTGTACTACCGCCTGGCGCAGTTCCCGATCGAGCTGCCGGCCCTGCGCCAGCGCGAAGGCGACATCCTCGACCTGGCCCGGCACTTCGCCGACAAGGCCTGCGCCTTCCTCCAGCGCGACCCGGTGAGCTGGTCGGAAACCGCCCTCAATCACCTCTCGGGCTACACCTTCCCGGGCAACGTGCGCGAGCTCAAGGGCCTGGTGGAGCGGGCGGTGCTGCTGTGCGAAGGCGGCGAGCTGCTGGCCGAGCATTTCTCCCTGAGCATCGAAGCGTTGCCGGAGGAACCCGGGCTGAACCTGCGCGAACGCCTGGAGAAGGTCGAGCGTCATCTGCTGCTCGATTGCCTGCGCAAGAACGACGGCAACCAGACCCTGGCGGCTCGCGAGTTGGGGTTGCCCAGGCGCACGCTGCTGTACCGCCTCGGGCGGTTGAACATCAATCTTGGCGACTTCGAGGGCTAGCGCGACATGACTGCCCCAAGCGCCTTTTTCGTTTCGCCAGGCGTCGCCCGCAAGGGTCGGCGCTTTGTGCATTGTCTACCCATGGAGACCCTCTGATGTCTGTTCGTCACTGGCAAGCCGCCCTGCTGGCTCTGATCGTTCTCAGCGGCCTCGGCGGCTGTAGCGGTAATTACAAATTCAACGACAACACCTATCGCCCATTGGGTGATCCGCAGGCGGTCAATCGCGGCAAGTGACCGCAAGGAGCATCATCATGGAACTGGTTTTCGAAATGCTGAACACCAAGCAGTTCGTGCCCACGGAGTTGAGCAGCAAAACCTTCAAGCAGGCCGGCGGGGTGATCGGGCGGGGCGAGGATTGCGACTGGATCATTCCGGACCGCAAGCGCCACCTGTCCAATCACCACGCGATCGTCAGCTACCGCGACGGGATGTTTTTCCTCACCGATACCAGCAGCAACGGTATCCAGGCCAGCGACAGCGGCGCGCGCCTGCGCAAGGGCGAACCGCAGCGTATCGAGCACGGCAGCGTC
The DNA here is from genome assembly GCF_900115645.1 of Pseudomonas sp. NFPP07. Lineage (NCBI taxonomy): Bacteria > Pseudomonadati > Pseudomonadota > Gammaproteobacteria > Pseudomonadales > Pseudomonadaceae > Pseudomonas > Pseudomonas sp. NFPP07. The sequence goes on along the minus strand of NZ_FOXG01000011.1, from coordinate 9,064 downwards.
TATGTGCTGGGGGATTTCGAGATCCGCGCGCGCCTGGTGCGCGATCCGGCGACCTTCGACGCCGAAGTCGGGCGTCCGCAGGCCGCCGGCAGCATCATTCCCGATGACGCCTTCCTCGACCTCGACCCGCTCAACGCGCTGGACCAGCAGGAGCGGGTGTATTCGGAAATCGACGAACTGACCGCGCTCAACGCGCCGCGCCAGGAACCGCGCCAGCGCGCGGACTATGCGCGGATCGACATGGAAAGCCTGCTGGTGCCGGAACTGGTGGCGCAGCCCGAGGCGCCGGTCGCCGTCGAGCCGGCCCCGGTGGAACGCCAGAGCGAAGGTTTCTGGGAGCATTTCGGCGCGGCGCTGGGGGTGGACCTCAAAGGCCTCGATCACGACGCCCGCGAAGCCCTGGCGATCGATGCCGCGCGCCTGCTCAAGCAAAGCATCGGCGGCCTGCAGCAGAGCCTGCGCACCCGCAGCGAGCTGAAAAACGAACTGCGCCTGGCCCTGACCACCGCCCAGGGCGGCAGCAAGAACCCACTGAAGTTCGCCGTGGACGCCAGCGAAGCGCTGGGCATCCTGCTGCAAGGCAACAAGCCCGGCCAGCTGCCGGCCGAGCAGGCGATCTCCCGCGCCTTCCGCGATCTACAGGCGCACCAGGTGGCGCTGCTGACCGCCAGCCGCGCGGCCGTGCGCGGCACCCTCGAGCATTTCTCGCCGCAGCAGCTGACCCTGCGTTTCGAGCGCGACAACAAGCCGTTGCTGGCCACCTCCGGCAGCCGCTGGAGAGCCTACAACCGCTATCACCAGGCCCTGCGTCAGGACGATGACTGGAGCGAACGCCTGCTGGCCCGTGACTTCGCCCAGGCCTACGAAGAACAGATCCGCCTGATCTCCACCCTTCACACCGAACACCAAGGATGATGCGCATGTCTCGCTGCTCGACCCTGTTACTCAAGACGCTGGCCATGCTGACCGCCCTGGCGTTGCTGGCCGGCTGCTCGTCGCTGTCGCCGTACTCGACCATGACCAAGCTCAACCTAAAGCTGACCGCCAGCGACCAGCTCAACCCGGACCTCAACGGTCGCCCGTCGCCGATCGTGGTGCGGCTGATCGAGCTCAAGCATCCGGTGGCCTTCGAGAATGCCGATTTCTTCAGCCTCTACGAGCGCGCCAAGGAGTCCCTGGCGCCGGACATGGTGGCCAGCGAAGAACTGGAACTGCGCCCGGGTGAAACCGTGGAACTCAAGCTCAGCGTCGAAGAAGGCAGCCGCTACGTCGGCGTGCTGGCGGCCTACCGCGATATCTCCGAAGCCCAGTGGCGCTATGTGGTGCAGCTCACTCCGGTGGAGCTGACCGAAGCCGATCTGACCCTCGACCAGGCCGGTATCCGCACCAGCAACGCAACGCTCGCCAAGGCGGACAAGTAATTATGAACGTGCATAAAGTCATTTGGCAGGAAGGCATGTTGCTGCGCCCGCAGCACTTCCAGCACAACGATCGCTACTACGACTACCAGATGAAAACCCGCACCCAGTTGCTGGGCAGTTATTCCTGGGGTTTCCTGAGCCTGGAGATCGACCTGCAGTTCCTCAACATGGGCAAGCTGGTGATCAGCCAGGCCTCCGGCATCCTGCCCGACGGCAGCCTGTTCGAACTGGGCGGCAACACCGAGCCGCTGGCCCTCGACGTGCCGCCGAACACCGGCAACACCCCGGTGTACCTGGCCTTGCCGCTGGTGACCGGCAACCACATCGAGGCGCGCCGTCCGGAGCAGTCCGATGTGCTGGCGCGCTACACCACCTACGAGGCGGAAGTGGCCGACTCCAACGCCGGCGACGATTCCAGCAGCCAGGTCAGCTGCGCCCGGCCGGACTTCCGCCTGCTGCTGGGCGAGCAACAGAGCGACCAGGCCTATGTGAAGCTCAAGCTCTGCGAAGTCCTCGACACCACCCCCGACGGGGTGATCAGCCTCGACCCGGACTTCGTGCCGACCTTCATCCACGCCCATGCCTCGAGCTACCTGCTGTCGTGCCTGAAAGAAGTGATCAGCATGCTCAGCCACCGCGGCGACACCATTGCCGACCGGATCCGCTCCAACGGCAAGGTCGGCGGCGCCGAAGTCGGCGACTTCATGATGCTGCAACTGATCAACCGCACCGAACTGCTGCTGCGCCACTACCTGGGCCTGGAGCAGGTGCACCCGGAAGAGCTGTACCGCACGCTGCTGACCATGCTCGGCGATCTTGCGACTTTCGCCAGCGACAGCAAGCGCCCGCGCCTGGACAGCCGCTACCAGCACAGCGACCAGGGCGCGAGCTTTCGCAAGTTGATGGACGCGATCCGCCAGGTGCTGTCGATGGTGCTCGAACAGCACGCCATCGAGCTGGTGCTGCAGGCGCGTCAGTACGGGATCATCGTGTCGCCGTTGCACGACCACAAGCTGCTGGGGTCGGCCTCGTTCGTCCTGGCCGCCAGTGCCAACTGCGACTCCGAAGAACTGCGCCATCGCTTGCCGGCGCACCTCAAGGTCGGCCCGGTGGAGCGGATTCGCCAGCTGGTCAACCTGCACCTGCCGGGGATCAAGGTCAAACCCTTGCCGGTGGCGCCACGGCAGATCGCGTTCCACTCCAACAAAACCTATTTCATCCTCGAACTCAGTTCCGAAGACCTGGCGCAACTGGAGCGTTCCGGCGGTTTCGCCTTCCACGTGTCCGGCGAATTCGCCGAGCTTGAACTGAAATTCTGGGCCATCAGGAACTGACCGACATGATCAAGGACATGGAACACAACCAGGACGACAAGACCGTCCTGCTCGATCGCCAGGGCCATGGCCCGGCGCAGAGTCCGCTGACCGATTTCGCCGCGCCGCCGCGCTTCGAGCAACTGGAAGAACGGATGATCTACGCCGCGCGCCTGCGCCCGGCCGAGGCCTTCAACATCAGCCTGAACGCGCTGGTGGCGGCGGCCTCGGATCTGTTGTCGGAAGTGGTGCGCCTCAAGCACAGCGACACCCGCGAAGACCTGTACGCGCTCAACGAGCGCCTGACCTCGGCCCTGAAGCTGTTCGAGGTGCGCGCGCTGCACAACGGCGCCGAAAGCAGCCAGGTCATGGCCGCCCGCTACGTGCTGTGCACCGTGGTCGACGAGGCGGTGGTCACCACCCCGTGGGGCAATGAAAGCGAGTGGTCGCAGATGAGCCTGCTCAGCAGCTTCCACAACGAGACCTTTGGTGGCGAGAAGTTCTTCCAGCTGCTGGACCGGCTGTCGAAGAACCCGGTCAAGCACCTGCCGATGCTGGAACTGATGTACCTGTGCCTGTCGCTGGGCTTCGAGGGCAAGTACCGGGTCATGGCCCGCGGCATGCTCGAACTCGAAGGCATTCGCGATGCGCTGTACCGGCAGATCCGCCAGCTGCGTGGCGACGTGCCGCGCGAGCTGTCGCCACACTGGGAAGGCTTGCACGACAAGCGCCGCAGCCTGGTGCGCATCGTGCCGTGGTGGATGGTCGCGCTGTTCACGGTGGTCTGCCTGGTGGTGATGTATTCGGGGTTCGCCTGGGTTCTGGGCGAGCAGCGCGAGACCGTTCTGCAACCTTATCAGCAGCTTGACCCGGCCGTGGTCCAGCCCCAGCCGTAATACAGGGACGTGTGATGAAAAACTTCTTCAAGAAAGTCGGCGCCTTCCTGCGCAAGACGTGGGTCTGGACGCTGTTGCTGGTGCTGTTCGTGGCGCTGCTGGTGTGGTTCGTCGGGCCGCTGCTGGCGGTCAACGACTACAAGTTCTGGGAAAGCGCGACCTCGCGCCTGCTGACCATCAGCGTGCTGTTCCTGATCTGGGGCCTGACCATGGTCTTCGTCAGCTGGCGCGCCGGGGTCCGCAAGAAAGAAATGGAAGACAGCGAAGACGGCCAGGAACGCCTGCGCCGCGAAGAGCTGATCGACGAGGAACAGAAAGAGCTGCGCAGCCGCTTCAAGGAAGCCATGCGCACCCTCAAGACCTCCAGCCTGTACCGCGGGCGCAGCGAGCGCTGGCGCAACGACCTGCCCTGGTACCTGCTGATCGGTCCGCAGAGCAGCGGCAAGACCAGCCTGCTGGACTTCTCGGGCCTTGAGTTCCCGATCAACAAGATCGACCGCAAGCTGACCCGCGACACCGTCGGCACCCGGCATTGCGACTGGTACTTCGCCGACCACGGCGTGCTGATCGACACCGCCGGCCGCTACCTGACCCAGCCCGACGCGGAAGTCGACGGCAGTGCCTGGAGCACCTTGCTTAACCTGCTGCGCAAGCGCCGTCGCGGGCGTCCGCTCAATGGCGTGCTGGTGACCATTCCGGTGGAGCTGCTGCTGAGCGGCAACGAGCAGGATCTCGAGACCCTGGCGCGCCAGGTCCGCGCGCGCCTGCAGGACGTGCATCAGAAACTGCATGTCGATGTGCCGGTGTACCTGGTGCTGAGCAAGGCCGACCAGTTGCTGGGTTTCGACGAGTTCTTCGACCAGCTGAGCCGCGAGGAAAGCGACCAGGTGCTCGGCACCAGCTTCCGCAAGGAACAGAACGGCACCGACGTCGCCGTGCTGCGCCAGGAGTTCGAAGAGCTGCTGCGGCGCCTGAACAGCCAGGTGATCATGCGCATGCACCAGGAGCGCGACACCCAGCGCCGTGGCCGCATCCTCGACTTCCCGCACCAGTTGGGCCAGATCGGCGAGCGCCTGTGCCTGTTCGTCGACATGGCGTTCACCGGCAACCGCTACCAGCGGGCCAGCCAGCTGCGCGGTTTCTACCTGACCAGCGCGCCGCACCTGACCGAAAAGCTCGACCCCGACACCGCCAGCATCGGCGCCAGCCTGGGCATGGCGGCCGGCGTGCTGCCGACCCTGCGCAGCGGCCGTTCGCGCTTCATTCACCACCTGCTGAGCCGGGTGATTTTCCCCGAGGCCGACCTGGCTGGCCTGGACAAGCGCGAGCGCAATCGCATCCATTGGGGCCAGCGTGCGCTGTACGTTGGCGCGCTGGTGGCCCTGGCCTTGTTCGGCCTGCTGTGGGCCGGCGGTTTCTCCGCCAACTACGAGCGCCTGGAAAACCTGCGCTCCCTGGCGCAGAACTGGAACCAGCAGCGCACGGCCCTGACCGCCCGCGACGACGCGATGGCGGCGCTCAAGACCCTCGACACCAGCTTCGAAGCCACCAAGGTGTTCCCGGCCAAGGGCGACGTCTCGCTGCACGAGCGGGTCGGCCTATACCAGGGCGAAGAAAGCAACCCGGTGGTGCTCAGCGCCTACGAGCGTGAGCTGCAAGCCCAGCTGTTGCCACGGGTGGCGCAGATGCTCGAAGGGCAGATCCGCGGCAACATGCGCGACCGCGACCGCCTGCTCAACAGCCTGCGGGCGTACCTGATGCTGAACATGCAGGACCGTCGCGATCCGTCCTGGCTCAAGGATTGGGTGGCCAGCGACTGGTCGACGCGCTACGCCGGCAACACCGCGGTGCAGAACGGCCTGAACGCGCACTTCGAACGCCTGCTCAAGCTGCCGTTCAGCTACCCGCTCAACGACACGCTGGTGGCCCAGGCGCGCCAGGTGCTGCGCAGCGAGTCGCTGGCCAACGTGGTCTACCGCGTGCTGCGCGAACAGGCGCGGAGCCTGCCGGAGTACCGCCTGAGCCAGCACCTGGGGCCGCAGGGTAGCCTGTTCGTCGGCACCGACTACGCGATCCCGGGCTTCTACACCCAGCAGGGTTACCAGCAGTATTTCTCGGTCCAGGGCACGGCGCTGGTCACCGATATCCTGCGTGACAACTGGGTGCTGGGCGAAGGCAGCGGCATCAGCGGCATGGACCTGCGCCGCCTGATGGTGGAGCTGGAGCAGCTGTACTTCCGCGACTACGCCAATTTCTGGAGCGAAGCGGTGGGCCAGGTCGGCCTGCAGCCGTTCAACGATGCCGGCGAAGGCGCCGATCAGGTCGCCGGCCTGACCTCGGCCAACTCGCCGGTGCTGCAACTGTTGGTGGAAGTGCGTGAGAACACCCGCTTCCAGGCCATCGCCGAAAGCGCCGAAGACGTGACCGCCGCGGCGGACAAGGCCGCCGAGAAGGGCGGGGCGCTGGGCAAGGTCGCGGCAGCTGCCGCGGGCAAGGCCCAGGAAGCCCTGGCCAAGAACCTGCCGGACACCGCGAAGAAGTCGCTGCAACGTCGCTTCGAACCACTGCACCGCCTGCTGGACGACAACAACGGCCCGGCGGCGGACCTGACGCCGGCGCTGCAAGCGTTGAACGACCTGCAACTGCAACTGGCCGGCCTGGCCCGTGCCAGCGCGCCCGAGCAGGCGGCGTTCGAAATGGCCAAGACCCGCATGAGCGGCCAGCGCGATGCCCTGAGCAACCTGCGCAACGCCTCGGTGCGCCTGCCGCGTCCGGTGAGCGTGTGGTTCAACGTGCTGGCGGAAGACACCTGGCGCCTGGTGCTCAACGACTCCTACCAGTACCTGAACCAGCGTTATCAGAGCGAGCTGTACAGCTTCTACGGCAAGGCCATCAGCAAGCGTTATCCGTTTAGCGCCCACAGCACCAGCGATGTCGCCATCAGCGACTTCCGCGAGTTCTTCAAGGCCCAGGGCATCGCCGATCGCTTCTTCGAAAACTACATGCGGCCTTTCGTCAGCGGCGATCCGGGCAACTACCGCCTGCGCAGCATCGACGGCCATAGCCTGCCGATGTCCAAGGTCTACCTCGACCAGATGGCCGCGGCCCAGGTGATCCGCCAGAGCTTCTTCTCGGAGAACCCGGCGGAGCCGCAGGTGCAGTTCAAGCTGGAGCCCTACACCCTGGACCCGGCGGTGAGCCGTTCCGAGTTCCGTTTCGGTGACAAGACCATGGAGTACCGCCACGGCCCGATCGTGCCGGTGTCCTTCAAGTGGCCGACCGATGCCGAAGACGGCCGCACCAGCCTGGTGCTGGACAAGATGGCCGGGCGCCCGGTGGGCATCGAAAAGAACACCGGCCCCTGGTCGCTGTTCCGTCTGTTCGACCTGATGCAGACCGAGTACCTGACCGGCCGTGACGTGCTGGTCCTCAAGGCCGACCTGGGCGGCCTGCGCGCCAACTACCTGCTGATGAGCCAGCGCACGCCGAACCCGTTCGACATGGGCGTGCTGCGTACCTTCCGCATGCCGGTGCAGCTCTGATGCTGGTTGCCAGTACCTGGCGCAGCGCTGCGCGCACCGACCCGGGCAAGGTTCGGGCGCGCAACGAAGATGCCTTCCTCGACTGTCCGGAGCAGGGGCTCTGGGTGGTCGCGGACGGCATGGGCGGGCATCAGGGTGGCGACATCGCCAGCCAGTTGATCGTCGCCAGCCTGGCCGAGTTGCCGGCGCAAGACAGCTTCGACGAGCGACTCAAGGGCCTGCGCCAGTGCCTGCACTGGCTCAACCGGCGCCTGGGCCAGGAGTTGACCGTCACCGCCGAGCGCCACGACAGCATCATGGGCAGCACCGTGGTCGCGCTGTTGCTGGAAGGCGACCGCGCGGCGTGCATCTGGGCCGGCGACAGTCGTTGTTACCTATGGCGCGGGCAGCGTCTGTACCAGCTGTCCAAGGACCATTCGCTGCAGCAGCAACTGATCGACGAGCAGCAGATGAGCGTCGAGCAGGCGCGGGCCCATCCGGCGGCCAATGCCCTGACCCGGGCGGTGGGCGCCAGCGAGCAGCTGACCCTGGATGTGCTGGAGTTGCAGGTCTACCCCGGCGATGCCTTCCTGCTGTGCAGCGACGGCCTGTACCAGGGGTTGACCAGCGATGCGCTGGGCAACGCCTTGAGCCTGGCTTCGCCGCAGGTGGCGCTGGAGCGTCTGTTCGACGGCGCCCTGCGCGGCTCGGCGCGGGACAACCTGACCGCCGTGGTGATCCGCCAATGAGTGATCTCAAATCCGGTCTGGATAACATCCTGATGAGCGAGGAAGAGGCCAGCAACCTGACCTATTTCGCCTTCGCCAAGGCCAATGAGGCGCCGCGTCCCGTGGCGCCCAAGGCCAAGGGCAAAGGCCGCAACCGCTCCAGGAATCGCCCCCGTTCCAAGGCTCAGGCCGTGGTGCCTGTGGGCGGGCTGCCGGACGTGCTGGCCGGACGTTACCGCCTTGAGCGCCTGCTCGGGGCCGGTGGCATGGGCGCGGTCTACCGCGCGCGGGACCTGCTGCATGAGCAGTTCGGCGATCCCGACCCTTACATAGCGCTCAAAGTCATGAGCGAAGAATTCTCCGAGACGCCGGATGCCAGCGCCTTGCTCTACAGCGAGTTCGCCCTGACCCGACGCCTGCGCCACCCGAACGTCGTGCGCCTGCACAGCTTCGAGGTGGACACCCAGTGCCAGCGCGCCTTCATCACCATGGAGCTGATGCGCGGCCTGACCCTGGACAAACTGCTCTGCGAGCGGCCATTGGGGCTGCCGTGGAAAGAGCTGCGCGATGTGGTGCGGCCGCTGCTCGATGCCCTGGCGTACAGCCACGCTCGCGGTGTGCTGCACGGCGACCTGAAGCCGAGCAACGTGATGCTCTGCGAAGACGGCGTGCGGCTGTTCGACTTCGGCCTGAGCCAGGCCGAGGAGGGCATCCTTCCCGGCCTGCCGCAACTGAGCCGCAGCCGCTTCAACGCCTGGACGCCCGGCTATGCCGCCCCCGAATTGCTGGAGGGCGGCGCCTTGTCGGCCAGTGCCGACCTGTATGCGGTGGCCTGTGTGATCTATGAACTGGCCTGCGGCAAGCACCCGTATCGCCGGTTGCCGTCGACCCAGGCCCGCGACGAACGCCTGGACCGCTCGCTGCAAGCGCCCAGGCATCTACCCAGACACTGTTGGCCAGCCCTGCGCGCGGCGCTGGCCTTCGACGTGGCGGAACGCACCATCTCCGCCCAAGCATTGCGCGATGCCATGCGCGCGGATTCGTCCTGGCTGCAACGCTGGTTCCATCGGCGTAACGGATGACCATCGAACAGGGAGCAAGCTATGTTCAATCCTTCCAATGAAACCCACTTCAGCCTGACGGTCGACGACTTCCAGGGTGACTTGCAGGTGCTGTCTTTCGAGG